>JAJDVL010000048.1 GCA_022826155.1 Prochlorococcaceae cyanobacterium jk18x22bins.40
CCCGGCCTGTTTGTGTTTGATCAGCCAGACCCCAATCGGCAAAGCTTCAGCGCCGCGGAATTTGCGGCAGCCGGGGAACGGATCCGCAGCACCTTGGGACCCCTGGTGAAACTGCTGAAGGAGCAGAACAAGGCCCTGCGCATCGGCGTGAACCATGGCTCCTTGGCGGAGCGCATGGTCTTTACCTATGGCGACACGCCCCAGGGCATGGCGGAATCCGCCATGGAATTCATCCGCATCTGCGCCGAGATGGATTTCCACAACATTGTGGTGTCCATGAAAGCGTCCCGGGCAGCGGTGATGCTGGCCTCCTATCGGCTCGTGGCGGATGCCATGGATGCGGAAGGGTTCAATTATCCCCTCCATCTGGGCGTCACGGAGGCAGGGGATGGAGACTATGGACGCATCAAAAGCACTGCGGGAATTGCCACCCTGCTGGCGGAGGGCTTGGGGGACACCATCCGCGTGTCCCTGACGGAAGCGCCGGAGCGGGAAATTCCCGTGTGCTTCTCCATTCTGCAAGCCCTTGGGCTGCGGAAAACCATGGTGGAGTACGTGGCCTGCCCCAGTTGTGGACGCACCTTGTTCAACCTGGAGGACGTGCTGAAACAGGTGCGCTCCGCTACGGGCCACTTAACTGGGTTGGATATTGCCGTGATGGGTTGCATTGTCAACGGTCCCGGCGAGATGGCCGATGCAGACTACGGCTATGTGGGCAAGGAACCGGGGACCATTTGCCTCTATCGGGGCCGTGAAGCAATCCGCAAGGTGCCGGAATCCGAAGGGGTGGAGGCTCTCGTTGCCCTGATCAAGGAGGATGGCCGCTGGGTGGATCCCTGAACTGGAGCCGCCACTGACTTTCCTTGCTTGCTCAGCGGGGGCTTGCCATCAGGGCCTCAACGAACTCGAAACCGTTGAAGGGGCGTAGATCACGGAGACCTTCCCCGGCGCCGATAAAGCGGATGGGGAGATTGGCTTCACTGGCCACAGCCAGGGCCACGCCTCCTTTGGCGCTGCCGTCCAGCTTGGTCATCACCACGCCCGTAAGCTGGGCAGCCTGGGCGAAGGCCAGGGCCTGACGCAAGCCGTTTTGCCCCTGACTGGCATCCAGCACCAACAGGGACTCCACCACCGCGTCGGGAGCTTTACGGTCAATGATGGCGCGAATCTTGGCCAACTCCTCCATCAAGTTATGCTTGGTTTGCAGGCGGCCCGCAGTATCCACCAGCAGCAACTCCACCTGCTTGGCCTGGGCCGCGCCAATGGCGTCAAACACCACGGCAGCCGGATCCGCGTTGGCGGAAGGATTGGCGATCACCTCCACCTGGCTGCGCTCTGCCCAGATGCTCACCTGTTCCACTGCCGCGGCGCGGAACGTGTCTGCCGCCGCCACCATGCAGCGATAGCCGCTGCGCACCGCCAGGTTGGCCAGCTTGCCCAAGGTGGTGGTCTTGCCCACGCCGTTGACCCCCACCAGAAGCCAGACGTTGAGCCGCTCCCGCTGCGGAGCCAACAGGTCGCAACCCGTGGCGCGGATAGGCCGCTCAAGCTGCTGCCGCAGTTGATCCTTCAGCAGACGGAGACCTTCGCCGGGGGGCACCACCTCCTCGTTGACGCGGTGGCGCAGGACATCCAGCACGGTATCGGTGGCCTCTACGCCCACGTCGGCCTGGAGCAACGCCGACTCCAGGTCATCCACGATTTCAGGGGTGAGGGGGTCGTCTCCCATGCTGTCCAGCAGCCGCGTGACCAGGCCGCGACGGGTTTTCTCCATGCCCTGCCGCAGACGCCCCAGCCAGTGGATTTCCTCCAGGGACACCTCCTCCACCTGCCGGCCCTGGGCAGCGAGCACCTCGGCCGACCAGGTGAACTCCTCGTCAAAGCTGCCCAAACCGGGCTCGGGCGCCGCCTCCACGCCCTCGCCCTGCTGGGGAGGCTCTGCAGCGATGGACTGTGCGTCAAGCGCCGTCTGCCGTTGCTCCCGTTCAGCGGCTGCCCTGGCCAGCAGACCCATGCCTGTTGCCGGTGGCGGAGGGGAGATCTGCTCAGGGGATGTTGCCTCGTCTTCCGGGATCGATGATGGTGGCGCTGCCGTAGCCTTGGCCGTCTGTTCAGCCTTCAGGCGCATATAGGCTGCCCTGGCCCAATCCAGGGTGTCCTGCGCTGACGCCACGGGCGCAACCCTGGCTTGTGGGGCGGCACCCTTCTCGGTAGACGGTCCAGGCGTGGGTTGGGTCTGCCCAGCCACTGGACTGGCCGGCGTAGCCTCCAGAGACTCGACCTCTTGAGGCCTGACCTCCGGAGACTCGACCTCCTCGCTGGGCTTCTTCACCTGACGGCGTCTAAACCAGTCAAACACCATGGCCTCAGGCTCCGGCGGGGGACAACTGCGCTGCCGTCAAGCGGCGCAGGATGCCGTTGATGCGCCGCCGTCCTTCCGTATCGCTGTAGGTGCTGGCAAGGGCAACAGCCTCGTTGCACACCACCGCCACAGGGGTATCCAACACCATCAACTCCGCAGCAGCCAGCCGCAGAATGTTGCGGTCCACCTGGGGAAGCCGGGCCAGGCGCCAGCCTTCCATCACGTCGTCCAACTGCTGATCCAGCGTAGCGCGGTGCTCCCTCACGGCTGCAGCCAGCCTCAGGCAGTGGCTTCGCACCTGCTCCTGTTCAGCCGCCAGCAGCAACCGCGGCAGATCCAGCACGGCAGAGAGTCGGTTGATCACCTGCTCCGCCTTCTCCAGTCCCATCCGCAGGTTGTCCCGCGCCTTGGCCAACTCACGGGACCCCAGTTCACTTTCCAAAGCGTGTTGCTGTGACCTGTGCAGATCCTGGGCAGAGCGCTCCAAAGCGTCGCGCATGTGCCCATGGAGGGCGGCAAGGGCGGCAAGCAGCAGGTCCTCCAGCGTCAACTCATGGGCAGTTGCAGGGGCAGTTGTCTTGTCGCTGACCTGCCCCAGGATGAGAAGGGCCAACTCCCGAGCCAGGGAACGGCTTGAGTGGGCCATGGTGTCATGCCCCGCCTGAGGGGAAATAGGAGATGACGGGCTGCCCCTGGGGATCCTTGTCCTCGGGAGGGGCGGAGGGCTTCTGGTCAGGACTGAGAATCCCGGCGGAGATGATGGTTCGAAAGGCCATGTCCACAGGGATATCCAGGGTCTTCACGTCCTTCTCGGCCACCAGCGCGTACCAGCCGGTTGTGGGATTGGGGGACGTGGGAATGAAGATATTGATCATGGGTTCGGGGAAGAGGGGCTGTAGAGACTGACCCACCGGACCCGTCACAAAGGCCATGGCAAAGGAGCCTTGCCTGGGATACTCCACCAGCACCACCCGCCGAAAGCGGCTGGAGTTGTCCCCCAGCAGGGTCTCGAAAAGCTGCTTGAGGGTCTTGTAGACCGTTCCGGCAAGGGGGATGCGGATGAGGGTATCTTCGCCAAACGCAACCAGGGGACGCACCACGGCGATGCGGGCCATCAGGCCAATGAGCAGAATGGCCAGCAGCGGCACCAGCAACCCCACCATCAAGTTGATGAAGCTCAGCAGCAAGGGGTTCTGGGTTTGCAGGGGATTGAACTGCTTGGGAATGGAAGTCAGTAGCCCCACCGCGAACCGCGCCACAATGGTGGACAACCAAAGCGTTGTGGCCAGAGGGATCACCACCGCCAAGCCCGTCAACAGGTCGTTTTTGAGGTCGTTGCGCAAGCGGGTGAGGGGACCTGGGTCTATGTCTTTCGTGGGCTCCGGCATAATCCTTGCGGGTTCTCAAGTCGGCATGGAGGCAAGAACAGTCTAGTCCGTTGGCTGGTTGTCTTTGGTCAGCGTTTTTTGTTTTCTACGCCCGCCAAACCGGACAAGGCAACACCGGCAACGACGACGGCGCCCACCGCCAGCACCGTCTCGGGCAACTGACGGAACAACCGTGCCCCCCAGACTTCCCGCGTCTCTTCCTGGGCACGGCTCTCCTGCGCTTGCTGCAGCTCGTTCAAGTTCTGGAGAACGATCTGCTCCAAGGCAGCCACGGTCTCCTCGGCGTCGGCATCCGGGGCAAGGCCGGGAAGGCCGACTTGCAAATTCTCCAGACGCCCCGGCTCAGCCAGGGCATCCAGGAACGCAGGGGACTGGATCCGCTCCAACTCCTCCTGCAACTGCACAGCCTCTTGCTCCATGGCAGCTTGCTGCTGGGCAAAAGTTTGTTGCAACTCCACCTCCCCCAGAATCGCGCTGCCCAGAAACAGGACAGCCAACAGGACGGCCAACGCTGCGGTGAGTTGCCACGTCAGCCGCTGGGCCGCTGCCATGGCTTCGCCCGGCAAGGATCCGACATTGGTCTGGAGCGCCATGGCGGCAACCAGCAAGCCCAACAGGGCCATGGGACCATGGTCGTGGACAGTGAACGCCAAGGTGCTCAGGAGCACCCCGGACCCTTCCCCCTGGGGGCTGCTCACCACAACGGCCAACAGCTTCTGAAGCAGCACCGTGGTGAGCGCCAGCCCGATCCATGGGAACCACAGGGTCCGCCAACGCATGTTTGAGTTGGGAGAGAGACGCAAGGGTTCCATCCTGCCATCCGCCTTGATCCCGAATCAAGAACAATTCCTTAGCCGTGGCCCCTGCCAATGGACGATCTATCAATGGACTCGCTGCAACCGGAGGACGTGGCGGCGTGGCGTCAGCGCTGGCAGGAGGGCAACACCCCCTGGAATCTGGGCCAGCCGGCCCCGGAACTGGTGGCCGTCCTCAGCAGTTGGCGAACGGCAGGACGGGCCCTCGTGCCGGGCTGCGGCCATGGCCATGAGGTCTCCCTGCTGCAAGACCTGGGCTGGGACGCCGTGGGACTGGACGTTGCCCCGGAGGCTCTGGCCGTGGCCCGCCAGCGGGATCCACGCCCCCAATGGCACTGCGGGGACATTCTGAATCCGCCGCTGACGTGGCAGGCCACGTTTGATCTGGTGCTGGAGCACACCTGCTTCTGTGCGTTGCCGCCCCGCTGCCGTCAAACCTACGGCCAAGCGGTGACCAACCTGCTGCGACCTGGCGGGACTTTTCTGGGCTTGTTCTGGTGCCATTCCCGCCCCGATGGGCCTCCCTTTGGCTCCACGCCGGAGGAATTGAAGCTCTGCTTCAGCAGGACACTGGGGTTGATCACCCTCCGGCAGGCCCAGCGCTCTGTGGAGGAGCGTTGTGGAGAAGAGTGGCTGGGCCACTGGCAAAAGCCGTAATCCAACCCACAATGAACCAAAAAGCCAACTCACTTCATGGTGGCCGCCCTCATTGTTCCTCCATTGGGTGCGTCCGAACAGTTGGCTTTGCTGTGGGCAGTGGCTGTTGCCGTGGGGGCCATGGCCCGACTGGCGTCACGGCTCCTGGCCATCCCGGCCGTTGTGTTGCTGCTGGCTGGTGGATTGCTCATGGGCCGTCAGGGACTGGGCCTGATTGAACCCCTGGACCTGGGCTCCGGCCTGCAAACAGCCGTGGAGTTGCTGGTGGCCCTGGTGCTGTTCGAGGGGGGTCTGGGGTTGCGGGTGCCGGACTCCCTTCTGGGACGCCGTCTGCGCAAGCTGGTGCTCTTCGGCCTGCCGGTGACCTTAGCGGGGGGGCTGCTGATGGCCCACTACTGGGCCCAGTTGAGTTGGGAGCTGGCCGCTCTGTTTTCCGCCATTATTTCCGCCACAGGACCCACGGTGATCGCCCCGTTGGTGCGCCAGATGGGCCTACAGCCCCCACTGGCAAAACTCCTGGAAGGGGAGGGGCTGCTGGTGGAGCCCATCGCCGCTGTGGGGGCCCTGGTGGTTTTGCAGTGGATTCTGGAGCCGTTCACCGCGGGCTACGGGATTCTGGCGGTGGATCTGCTGAGCCGACTCGGCTTGGGTTCCCTCTTGGGGGCCCTGGCAGGTGGATTGTTATTTCTCCTGCTGCAACGACTCCCTGACGAACCCATGGATTCCTTGCGGTCACAGCTTTGCCTTGGCACCTTGATGCTGCTTTCTGTGGGTTGTGAGCAGTTGATCGGCCCGGCGGCGGGGCTGCCGGCCGCAGCCGTGGCCGGCTTTGTGGTGGGCTGCCTTCTGGAATCCCGGTTGGGGGAACTGGAAAACCAGCTCGGGCAACTGGCCCAGTTGGCCGTCACCCTCCTGTTTCCCCTCCTGGCCGCGGACGTGACCTGGAGCGACCTGCGCCCTCTGGGCTGGAGAGGCATCACCTGTGTGCTGAGCCTGATGCTGGTGGTGCGCCCCCTGGCCGTGATGCTGGGCAGCGTTGGCTCCGGCCTCTCCTGGCCTCAGAAGATCTTCCTGGGCTGGATGGCGCCGCGGGGGATCGTCAGTGTCTCCACCGCCAGCCTGTTTGCCTTGCGGTTGGAGGAGGCGGGAATCCTGGGGGCAAGCCGGGTGCAGGGGCTGGTGTTTCTCACCATCCTGATGACGGTGACCCTCAACGGCCTCGTGGCGCCGTTGCTGGCCCGCCGGCTGCACCTCACCCAAGGGCAGACCGCAACCGTGGACCATCCTCCCCCGCCCCGTGGAGCAGTTCCCAGGAGAGCAGCAAATCCGGACCCTGCAGGCATCCCAAAAGAGCTGCCCGAACTCCCTTCATCACCACCCCCTTCCTGACCCCTGCCGCCTGGGCCGCTGCCGTGAGGAGGGCCTTTGCTGCCGACATCTCAAACGTCCGTGGTCGGTGCTGAAGGACGTAACCCAGAGCGGCTTGACAACCCTCAACCTGCAACTGGGCACGGCTGGCATCATCCAGTTCCGGCGTACCGAGAAACGGGCGGGCCTGTTCCACTCCGTCTTCAAGAACCACCAGGGACGGCCCCAGCAGGGCTGACAACCGTTCCTGCCATGCCTGGGGCTGGTTGGTGTCGAGCCCGGCCTGTCGCCAGCGGGGCAACAGGGCATCCCGCAGTGTGGCCCCGTCCATGGCATGGAGCACCTGGCTGTTCAGCCAGTTGAGCTTGTCCCAGTCGAAGCGGGCCCCAGCTTTATTGACCCTGTCAAATCCGAACACAGCAGCAGCATCCCCCAGGCCGAAGCGCTCCCCCAACTTCTTTGGCGGTGACCAGCCCAGGAGGCACATGTAGTTGCTGACGGCGGCAGCGGTGTAGCCCAGGGCCTGAAAATCGGCAATGGAGGTGACCCCGTCCCGCTTGGAGAGCTTGCGACCCTCCTTGTTGAGGATGAGCGGGGTGTGGGCGAAGGAGGGCTGGGGAGCACCGAGGGCGTTGTAGAGGAGGATCTGTTTGGCTGTGTTGGCGATGTGGTCCTCTCCCCGGATCACGTGGGTGATGCCCATGGCCATGTCGTCTACCACCACAGCCAGGTTGTAGAGAGGTTCCCCAATTTGGTCGGCAGGGGCACGGCGGGCAATGACCATGTCGCCCCCCAGGTCGGCCCCCTGCCAGCGCATGGGACCACGCACCATGTCCTGCCAGAGAATCTCTTGCCCATCCTCAATGCGGAAACGCACCACGGCATGGCGCCCCTCCTTCCGGAACGCGGCCACCTGCCGGGGGGACAGATGGCGGTGGCGGTTGTCGTAGCGGGGCGCCTGCCGGGCCGCCTGTTGAGCCTCCCGCATGGCGTGCAACTCTGCCTCGGTGGCATAGCACCGATAGGCCTGACCACTAGCCAGGAGGGTGGCAATGGCCTCCTGATGGTCCCGGCTGCGCCGACTCTGAAACACGATCTCCTCATCCCAGTCCAGCCCCAGCCAACGCAGGCCCGTCAGAATGCTGTCCGTGAAGGCCTGTCGGGAACGCTCCCGATCCGTGTCCTCAATGCGAAGCAGAAACCGGCCGCCGTGACGTCGGGCAAACAGCCAGTTGAATACCGCTGTCCGGGCGGTGCCCATGTGCAGGTTCCCCGTGGGGCTGGGCGCAATGCGAACGCGAACAGACACCTGGTGGTCGTGGGATGGATGGAACCACTCAATTTTAAGGACGGGACCGACGGGATTCGAACCCGCAACTTCCGCCGTGACAGGGCGGTGCTCTAACCGGTTGAACTACGGTCCCAGAAGGGATTTACGATTCTAACATCCTGAGTCGGAAGACACAATACTCAACTCAGCCCATCAAGCGTTGCATTTGGGCGACCATGGCGGCAATGGTGTCCGGGTTGGCTGGTTTCTGGCTGTGGCTCAGCAACTCACGGCCCAGGACCGTGCAACCCAGGTGGCCCAGTTGGATGCGCATGGCGGAGAGGATTTTCTGGCCACCGCCACCGGAATGGGTGGCCAGAGCAACGGGCTTACCGTTGAACAGGGCGCGGAAGTCTTCCGCAGCGCGGGATAGCCAGGCAATGGCGCTGGTGAGGCTGGGGGGAATGCCTCCATTGTACTCCGGGGCACAGATCCACAGCCCACCGGCTGCCGCCATGGCCTGGTGAAGCTGCTGGAAACCTGCTCCCGGCCCTTGGGCTTCTCCACGGGACGTGTAGAGATTCAACTCGAGGGCGGTGAGATCAAGGATGGTTGCGGGTAACCCCGCGTTTTGGCTGGCCGCCAGGACCTGCTCGGCCAACTGAACATTGCGATTGTGGCTTGCCGTCAGGATCAGAAGGGGAGATGACATGAAATCAAGGACGGAAGCCCGCGGGCTCGATCAAGCGCACCTGGTTGCCCCGTGCCGTGAACTCGCGACCCTGGTCGCTTTGCACCACCACACGACCGCCGGATTTCACACGAATCACGCGGGCCCGAACCCAGCCCATGGCTGCAGACTCAAGCACTTTGACCAGATCACCAGGCTGAAGATCCATGGAAAATTCGACTTAAATTAATGAACCTCAAAAACAGGGAAGGAGAGGCATCAGACGCGCCGTGGAGGACTCGAACCCCCGACATCAGGTTTTGGAGACCTGCGTTCTACCAACTGAACTAACGGCGCACCATCCGATGCCTCCCACCCAGCTTAAATGTCTCGGTCAAACCGCTGCTTGACACGGGTCGCCTTGCCCACACGGTCGCGCAGGTAAAACAGCTTGGCGCGCCGCACCTTACCTCGGCGCCGCACCTTCACGGAGGCCGTCTGGGGTGAGTGGAGCATGAAGACCCGCTCAACGCCAACGCCTTGAAAGATGCGGCGCACCGTGATGGTCTCGTGGAGACCGCTGTGGCGCTTGGCGATCACCACACCCTCGTAGGGCTGAACCCGTTCCTTGCCCCCCTCGCTGATTTTTACCCCCACTCTCACGGTGTCGCCAACGAAAATCTCCGGCAGGTCACCGGCAGGCTTGAGCTGTTCACACTCAAACGCCTCAATCAGGGCCCGACCCTTCAGGACAGGCTGGGACGGCTCGGCAGGGGCAGCACTGCTCTCCGTCTCTACTGACGGCTCATCCAGAGCATCCGGACTGATGGGGGGCGGGGCGCTCATGTCACCTCTGCTTCGCAATGAACAGTCATGAACCTTAGCCGATCTACTTCCCTTTTGTCCCCATCACCCTGGGTCCAAAGCGATTCCAGGCCAGGACGCTCCCCGTGCCCAGCAGCCAGATCACCCCCACCGCTTCAGAGAACACATACAGGCTTTTTCCTGGAGTTCCCAGCCACTCCCCCTCATGGAGCACCATCAGCCAATGCACTTGTGTCTGCTCCAGGCCCAGCCAGTCCTTACCCAGGCGATAGGTCACGCCAGTCAAGGCGCTGTTGAGCAGAGGGAGCAGCAGCAGCGGCCCTAGCCGGCCGTGCCAACGCTGCATCAGGCCAACAGTCTGCTGCCAACCCGGTCCTTTCATGATTGCGGCAGACTCCTGTGCCCGTGCATTTGCCCTAGGTTAGGGAGCCAGGCCACGGCTCCATCGTGAACAAGCTCTTTGCCGACCTCCTCATCAAAAGTGCAGGAACCGGCGGACCACGTATTCGCCAGAGCAGGCGGGGGATTGAGACCAAGTCAGCCCAGGAGCTGGCCAAGATGCGACAAGCCAGCCGGATCGTGGCCACGGTCTTGAAAGAAATCATGGCGCTGGTGGAACCGGGGCAGACCACCGCCGCGTTGGATGCCCACGCGGAACAACGCATTCGGGACATGGGCGCCGTGCCCAGCTTCAAGGGTTATCAGGGCTTTCCCGCCTCCATCTGCGCCAGCATCAACAACGAAGTGGTCCACGGCATTCCCAGCCGTAAGCGGGTGATTCGGGACGGGGACCTGCTGAAGGTGGATACCGGGGCGTGTTTTGAAGGCTTCCACGGGGATAGCTGCGTCACCATTGCGGTGGGCTCCACCAGTGATGCCGCCCAGCGGCTGAGCCGCGTGGCCCAGGAAGCCCTGATGCAGGGTCTGGCCCAGGTGCGGGCCGGTAACACGCTGCTGGACATTGCCGGGGCCGTGCAGGATCACGTGGAGGCCCATGGCTATGCCGTGGTGGAGGACTACACAGGCCATGGCATTGGCCGCAACCTTCACGAGGAGCCCTCCGTCTTCAACTACCGCACCAACCAGTTGCCCAACATGCGCTTGCGCCCGGGCATGACCCTGGCGGTGGAACCCATTCTGAACGCAGGCGGCAAAGTCTGTCGCACCTTGCGGGACGGCTGGACCGTGGTGACAGTGGATCACTCCCTCTCCGCCCAGTGGGAGCATACGGTGCTGGTCACTCGGGACGGCTGCGACATCCTCACGGATCGGGGTTGACCACGTCTGCCGGGCGGGTGCAGAGCCGTCCATAGAGGGCACCCATCAAGCTGGCCAGGGGGGCCAGGAGGTAGGTGCAGGGATTGAAGCTCACAATGATGAGCCGCAGATCCCAGGCCGCCAAATTCAGAATCCACTCCGCCACAAAATCAGCGGACATGGGACCATAGGGGTTCAAGCCACTCCGAAACGGTCCCAACACCAAGCGCCGGACGGGGCAGGGTGCATCCAGGCTCTGGAGGGTGAGCAGGGTTCCCAGGCTGCGCTTGCTCACTTCATAGACGGGGCTGAAGGCAGGCCCCACCTCCGCCTCGGAGGTGTTGACCCAGAGTTCACGGTGAACCCGCCGCTGGTGTGGAAGTTGACGGGTTTGACGGAAGAACAGGTCAATCAAAGCCTGGGCACTCAAGAGATTGGCCTGCAAGGTTTCGGCAATGGCTGTGGCGTCACGGCGCCCCAGGGGATTGACGCCGTGGTTAATCACCAGGATGTCCACGTCCAGAAGCAGTGCTTCCAGGGCAGCGTCAATCTGCCCGTTCCACACCAGCCAGCGCTTGGTGGGACCATCGTCCCGGGGGGCCGGGCTCCGGCTGATGCCAACCACCGTGGCCCCTCGGCGTTGTAACCCCTGGCGCAGCGCCGTGCCCAGGGCACCGCTGGCACCCGTGACGGCAATACGCCTTGACCAGGGATCCCGGCGCTGGTGCATAAGGGTCATGGCCAGTCTACTGCGGGAATCCTCGCTTGTGTCCCTGCCCAGCAGCCCATGGAGACCTCCACCGGTCACCACGTTAGCCAGAGTCAAAAACAGATGTCCTTGTTTCGGCCGTACTGTGCGGCAGCGCCGGGATCCAGCTACTTTGGAGATGCCATGGCCATGTTCTTCCGAGGAGAACTCATGGGGGTCCGGCACATTCGGGATGGGGAACCCATCGGGTTTTCCCTGCGGTGGCGGCCCGGCCAGCTTCCCGCCGACCCGTGCCCCTGCACCTTGACCATCCAACCGGTTCCGGGAGCCTGCTATCGATTCTCCGTCCCCAGTTATCAGGCTGTGCTCTGGCTGCTGGAGGTGTGCCGCAGTCTGGCAGGCCGGCCCACCGGCGAACAAGCGGTCGATCTGCCCCAGGCCTTCTGGACCCAGGTGCTTTCTGCTTAAAGTGCCTTCAGCATCCGGTCCTGGCGTTGTCCATCACTCTGTTGATCGGCTCGGCAGAGCCTTATAGCGGCAAGTCCGCCCTTGTGTTGGGCGTTGCCCAGTGGCTCAAATCCCGGGGGATCAGCTTTCGCTACAGCAAACCGCTGGCCACCAGCCTGGAGCGCCAGCGCCAGCCCTCGGACCGTCTTTTTGACGATGACGCCCACTTGATTGGGGACATGCTCCAGTTGGCGCCCAGGGACTTGATTCCCTCCCTGGCGGCGTCTGCCTCCGCCGGACAACTTGACTGTGCCGATCTGGGGCAGGCCATGGAGCGGGATTGTTTTCCGGCGCTGCAGAAGGAACTGGAGGCCTCCACAGCTCAGGTGACCATCATGGAGGGTCCTGGTTCCTTGGCCGAGGGCTGCTGCTTTGGCTTGCACTTGCCGGCCCTGGCCACCCGTCTGGATGCTCCGGTGCTGCTGATTCACCCCTGGCAGGGCAGCACCAGCCTGGAGCCGCTCCTGGATGCCGTGGATCGCTTGGAAGGACGGGCCATGGGTGTGGTGCTCAATGCCGTGGATCCGGAGGTTGTTCCTTCCTTGAGACATGACCTGGAGCCCCTGCTGAAGCGTTTCAACCTGCCACTGCTGGGTGTGTTGCCCCGCAGTCCCCTGCTGCGCAGTGTGAGTGTCCGTGAACTGAGTCAGCGGCTGAATGCGGATGTGCTGTGCTGTCCGGAGCGGCTGGATCTTCTCGTGGAAACCCTGTCCATTGGGGCCATGAGTGTCAATTCAGCCATGCAGGTCTTCCGGCGGCAGCGCAACATGACTGTGGTGACCGGCGCGGACCGCACCGACATCCAACTGGCAGCCCTGGAAGCCTCCACCCAGTGTCTGATTCTCACAGGAGCGTCGTCCCCTCTCCCCGAACTGATCACCCGGGCCGGGGAGCTGGAAGTGCCCCTGTTGAGGGTGAGCAAGGACACCTTGAACACAGTGGCACTGGTGGAGCGGGCCTTTGGCCATGTGAGGCTCCATGAACCTGTCAAGGCCAGCTTCGCCTTGCGTCTGATTCAGGAGAACTGCGACTTCACCCCCCTGGCGGAGCACCTCAATCTGCCCCGCTCCTGAATCCCGCCCCTGAAACAGTTGTAAAGGCACCCATGGAGCAGGGTGACTGCTACCTTGCAGAGAGATTTGTGTCTCCCTTGCCCAGATCCCTTGACGTGCCCCCGGTGGATCGGGTTGATACACTGGCCCATGAATTGGCCCTGCTCAACAGCCAGGCCAAGCGGTCCATTGCCATGCTGGGATCCCGGCATGTGGCCATGACCACGTCCCACTTGGTGGAGTTGCTGGCCAGCGCCTTGGCACGAGAAGGCCACAGCTTGCTCACCTCCGGCGCCTTGGGAACCAATGCCGCCGTCATTCGCGGTGTTCTGGCGGTCAAGCCCAGCGCCTTGACGGTGGTGCTGCCCCAGAGCCTTTCACGGCAAACCAAGGAATCGCGTCAGCAGATGGAGCAGGTGCTTCACCTGATTGAAAAGCCCGAGCACGACCACCTTCCTTTGCAAGAGGCCAGCCGCCTTTGCAATCAGGAGATTATTGAGCGCTGCGACCAACTCATCTGCATGGTGTTCCACGACAGCCACACCCTGCTGGAAACAGCCCGGATGGCGGAAGATCAATGCCGACTGGTGAGTGTGCTGTATTTTGATTAAGGCCATGGGCATCTGGCTGACCAGTTGGGGACTGATTGACCTGGGAGCCGTCCTGCTGGCGCTGCTGGTGTTGGTGGCGTTTCTTGCCCGCTGGCGTCGCTGACCGGCGTCAAGCTCTCTGAAAAGGTCAGGCAATCTCCGCAAAGGACTCGCGGAAGGCCTCCAGGGTGGTGTCGATGTCGTTGTCGCTGTGGGCCAGGGAGGTGAAGCCCGCTTCAAAGCCGCTGGGCGCCAAGTAGACACCGCGCTCCAACATGGCCCGATGGAGTCGGCCAAACCGCTCGTGGTCCGCCTTTTTGGCATCGGCAAAGTTGCGCACGGGCTGGTCACGGAAGAAGAAGCCGAACATGCCGCTGATGCTGCCGCCGCTGATGGGGAGCCCCGCCTCTCGGCCCGCTTCCAGAATCCCTGCCACCAAGCGCTTGGTGACGGTCTCCAGGTGGTCATAGGCACCCGGGCGCTTGAGGAGCTCCAGGGTGGCAATTCCGGCAGCCATGGCCAGGGGATTGCCGCTGAGGGTTCCAGCCTGATACATGGGACCTTCCGGAGCCACCATGGCCATCACGTCGGCCCGACCACCGTAGGCTCCCACCGGCAACCCACCGCCAATCACCTTGCCCATGGTGGTGAGATCGGGAGTGACGCCAAAGCGGGCCTGGGCGCCGCCGTAGCTAATGCGAAAGCCTGTCATCACCTCGTCAAACACCAGCAGGGATCCCTGGTCCTGGGTGAGTTCCCGCAGTCCCTCCAGGAAGCCGGCATCCGGGGGAATGAATCCGGCATTGCCCACCACAGGCTCCAGAATCACGCCGGCAATCTGGTGCTGGTGTTCCGCAAACAACGCCTTGACGGCTTCCAGGTCGTTGTAAGGGGCCGTCAGAGTGGAAGCCGTGGCCGCACGCGGCACGCCCGGGGAGTCGGGCAGGCCAAGGGTGGCCACGCCGGAGCCCGCCTTTACCAGGAACATGTCCGCATGGCCGTGATAGCAGCCCTCGAACTTGATCAGCTTGTCCCGACCCGTGAAGGCGCGCATCAGCCGCAGGGCCGCCATGCATGCCTCCGTGCCGGAGTTCACGAAGCGCACCTTCTCCACGGAAGGCACGGCCTCGATCACCATCTCCGCCAAGGTGTTCTCCAACAGGCAAGGGGCGCCGAAGGAGGTGCCCTGGTCCAGGGCTTCATGGAGGGCGTTGATCACCTCGGCACGGGCATGGCCACAGATGGCTGGCCCCCAACTGCCCACGTAGTCGATGTAGCGGTTGCCGTCCACGTCCCACACGGACGAGCCTTTGACGTGATCAAAGACAATGGGGTTGCCGATGACTGAGCGAAACGCCCGGACCGGTGAATTAACGCCCCCCGGCATCAGTGCCTGGGCGGCGTCAAAGATCTCTTCGGAGCGGGTCGTATTCAGCGGAGAAGCTGGAGCCACGTCGTCGAGTTCGATGGGGTCAAATCTAAGGGTAAGACCTTACCCCTGACGCCATGCCCCTAGCAATCCTTTGTGGCCCCGGCAGCCAGGTCCACCACCACAGGGACATGGTCACTGGGCCGGGGCAGGCCCCGGGGCTGGCGATCAATCCAGCAGTCCTTCGCGGTGTGGTGGAGATCCCGGGTCAGGTAAATCTGATCCAGACGCCAGCCCTCGTTCCGCCGCCAGCCTCCACTGCGGTAGTCCCACCAACTCCAGTGGCCACTCTCCCCATGGAACCGCCGAAACACGTCCTTCAGGTCCTGCCCCAGCACCACTTGCAGGGCGTCCCGTTCCTGTTGGCTGGCCATGATGTGGCCCTTGAACTGCTGCGGGTCATGCAGATCCCGATCTTCAGGGGCAATGTTGAAGTCCCCCACCATGCAGAGGGGCTCATCCTGCTCAAGCTGGGTAGCCACGTAGCGGCCGAGGCAGTCCAACCATGCCAGCTTGTAGCCGTAGCGCTTGCTGCCAACGGATGTGCCGTTGGGAACGTAGACATTGAGGATGCGCACCGGACCCAGGCGGCCACTGATCACCCTCTTTTGCTCACTGAGGGCAACAGCTTCTCCGTCTTCCTCCAGCAACCCGTCAAAGCCGACGCGTAGATCCTCCAGTGGTTGACGACTGACGAGTGCCACGCCATTGTAAGCCTTCTGGCCACTGACGGCGGCTCTGTAACCCACGGCGTTCAACGGGTCATGGGGAAAGAGGTCATCGGCCACCTTGGTTTCCTGGAGGCAGAGCACGTCCGGCTGGTGCGTCTCCAGCCAGTGGACCACCTGCTCAAGCCGGACCCGCAGGGAATTGACGTTCCAAGTGGCGATGCGCATGGATTTCCCAAACAAAAGACTGGATGAACGGGGATCAAAGGGTCAGGGACCCGGTCTCTCTTTATACAGTTGGGGAACAGATCCTGATGAACGTGCCATGACGCGCTGGAAACGCCTCATGTTGCTCGCCTTGCCGGTCTCCTTGTTGAGCGCCTCCATGGCGCGGGGGAATACGCCGTCTTCTTCTTCCCCAGGCATCACACGGGATGATCAGCGGGAGGAGCGTTTCTATAATTTCGACAACGGTCGCCAGTCGGGAGGGGGGTTCAAGGACCCTTCCGACCTGGTCCGCCGTCTCCAGGGCGCCCGTAACCTGCAGCGCGCCACGGAACCCACGGATACCCTGGATGCCGCCCTGGAGAACTTCACCTGGCCGGACGAGGAGGATGACGACAAGCCGTGCCTCCTATGGAGGCCCGGTTGTCCACCACCGTCAATGGCCGTGGAGGAGGAGGGAGACACCGACAACGGCAGCACGCCACCATCCACTGCACTGCCCACCGCGCTTTGAGTCCCCCTGCCTGTCGTGGCCCATTCTCCCCCTCTTGCCTGGCCTGTCATCCACAAACGCTTTACCGCGGCGCTGGGGGCAAAGCGCGTCCTCAAGCGCCGTGAGGATTTGCTGGCCTACGATTGCGACGGTCTCACCCTGCACCGCCGCGCCCCCAACCTGGCGGTGCTGCCCCGCTCCACTGCCGAGGTGGTGACCGCCGTGAAGCTTTGCGCCGAATTGGGACTTCCATTTGTGGCCCGTGGCAGTGGGACCGGACTTTCCGGCGGGGCAATCCCCAGTGAAGGGGCGGTGCTGATCATCACCAGTCGGATGCGCCGCATCTTGGAGGTTGATGTGGACAACCAGACCGTTCTTGTGGAACCCGGCGTCATCAACAACTGGGTCACCAGGGCGGTGGCGGGGGACGGCTTCTACTACGCCCCCGACCCGTCCTCACAGAACGTGTGCAGCATCGGCGGCAACGTGGCCGAGAACTCCGGCGGCGTCCATTGCCTGAAGTACGGCGTCACCAGCAATCACGTGCTAGAGCTGGAGGTGGTGTTGCCCGATGGCAGTCTGACCCGCTTTGGCGGCCAGGTGGCGGAGATGCCCGGCCTGGACCTGCGGGGCCTCTTCATCGGCAGTGAAGGCACCCTGGGTATCGCCACGGCCATCCGCCTGCGGCTGCTGCGTCAGCCGGAAACCGTGCGGGTGGTGCTGGCTGATTTTGCGGCCATGGAAGCGGCAGGGGACGGGGTGCGGCGCATCACCGCGGCCGGCATTCTGCCGGCAGGGATGGAAATCATGGACAACTTCACCCTCAACGCCACAGAGGACCTCCTCCAGACGGGTGTCTACAACAGGCGGGCGGCGGCAGTCCTGCTGGTGGAACTGGACGGCCAGGCCGCCGAGGTGGAGGCTGCGTGCCAAGCAACGACAGAGCTGCTGACGGCCGCCGGCGCCCAAGGCCTGCGGAAGGCTGATTCCCCCGCTGAGTGTGAGCGGCTGTGGAAGGGTCGCAAGGCGGCTTTTGCCGCCATGGGTCGCATCAGCCCCAGCTACTACGTTCAAGACGGAGTGGTGCCCCGCAGCGCCCTGCCCAAGGTGCTCCAGGCCATTGCCGCCATCAGCCGCCGCTACAACCTCCCCATTGCCAACGTGTTCCATGCCGGGGACGGCAACCTCCACCCGCTGATTCTCTACGATCACCAGCAGCCGGGCATCATCCAGCGGGTGGAGCAGGCCGGCGCGGACATCCTGCACCTCTGCGTGGAGATGGGGGGCAGCATCACGGGAGAACACGGCATTGGCGCCGACAAGCGCAGCGCCATGGCCTTGATGTTCAGCACCATGGACCTGGACACCATGACCCGTGTTCGCCACGCCGTTGACCCCCAGCAACGGGCCAATCCCAATAAGCTCTTTCCCACACCCACCGGCTGCGCGGAAGCCTCCCGCCGCGCCACACGGGTGCCGGTGGAGGTGTATTGAAGCCATGGAGCCGTGCTGATGGCCAGACCCGCCCAAGTCCCACCCCCAACCCAGGACCTGACCGACCCCTGTGTTCACTGTGGCTTTTGCTTGACCACCTGTGCCAGCTACAGGATTCTGGGCACCGAGACCGATTCCCCCCGTGGCCGAATCCACTTCCTCAAGGCGGTGAAGGCAGGTGAGCTGAACCTGGCTGATGTGGCGGACCACTTTGACTCCTGCCTGGGTTGTTACGCCTGTGTGACGGCTTGCCCCTCCGGGGTGCGCTACGACCAGCTCATTGCCCAGGTACGGCCCCAGTTGAATACCCTGCCGGTGCGCAGCCCATGGCAGCGTCTCCTGCGCCAAGCTCTGTTCGCCCTGCTTCCCTATCCTGGCCGGTTGCGTTGGCTCTTGGCGCCGCTGCGCTGTTACGGCGGCTCATGGCTGCAAACCATGGCTCGGCGCAGTGGCCTGACCCGGTTGTTCGGGCCGGAGATCAGCGCCATGGAGCGTCTGCTGCCTCCCCTCTCCGCCGCCAGCTTTCAGGACGGCTTTCCGCTGGTGACGCCTGCCCAGGGGCCACGACGGGCGCGGGTGGGCTTGGTGCTGGGGTGTGTGCAGCGCCTGTTTGAGTCGGAGGTGAACAGCGCGGTGGTGCGGGTGTTGGCGGCCAACGGCGTGGAGGTGGTGATTCCTCCTCGGCAGGGCTGCTGCGGCGCCGTGACGGATCACCAAGGAGAGACAGCCCACACCCAGGCCCTGGCCAAGGATCTGGTAGCGGCCTTTGCCAAGGTGGTGGGGCCGGGCAAGCCGGCAGGTGACGAACCCCTGGATGCCGTTCTGGTGGCGGCCTCCGGCTGCGGCCATACCCTCAAGCAGTACAACCACATCCTGGATACCGACACCCCATGGGCAGAGGCGGGCCGTCCCTTTGCCGGTGGCGTGAAGGACGTGCAGGAATTTTTGGCGGAGTTGGGCCTCAGCGCCCCCCTCCAGCCCCTGGCGTCTCACCCCCTGAAGGCCGTTGTCCATGATCCCTGCCATATGCTTCACGGCCAGGGCATTGCCGCCGCGCCACGGCAGTTGCTGGCCGCTATTCCCGACCTCACCCTGGCCTCGCCCCTGGATGCCGGCGTGTGTTGCGGCAGCGCCGGGATTTACAACATCGTTCAGCCGGAGATTGCCTCCCAGTTGGGGGAGGAAAAATGCGCCGACCTGGCGGCCACAGGCGCCCAACTCTGCGTCTCCGCCAACATCGGATGCACCTTGCAATTGAGACAGGGTTTTGAAGCCGAAGCCGTGGGGGCGCCCTTGCCGGTATTTCATCCGGCGCAACTGCTGGATTACAGCATCCGGGGCGTGGGGCTAATCCAGCTCAGCCCTGGGCCGGGGTCTCCCGTTGCCGCAGGTGGTGGGTGAGATAGGCCCCGATGGCGGCCCCCAGGAACCCCAACACGTTGCGGGTGATGGGGAGCCAATCGGTGGTGCGGCTCAGCACGGGTCCCAGGCCGAAGATGATGAACATGACCCCCCATAGCGGCGCCAGCAGCAACACCCAGAGCCAGGCAACGGGGCTGCTGCTGTTGGGGCGGGGGTGAGCTGCAAAACCAGCCACCACTCCCCCCAACATGGAGATGATGAAAGTGAGCACCCACTGCTCCTGGGGAAGACCTGGCACCACCCGACAGCCACCACGTTCCAGGCAGGTCTCCACCGCCGCCAGGGCATCCCGGATGGCCCCGTCTTCACCGTAGTCCCGTACGTAGTATTGATTCCCGAACCGGGTCTGGAGTTCCACCCAGTAGTTGCGCGGCATCAAGGCAAACATGTCGTCACCCACACTGAAGTTGAGCAGGTTGCCGCCTCGGGGATCAGCAATGAGCACCAGGCTGCGTTCGTCCACACCCCAGAATTCCTTCACGGCCAAACCGGGGGTGCGGTCGTATTGGGTCAACACCCGCAGCTTCCACCCGTCCTGGGCTTCCACGGCGTCCAACTCCTCTATCAGGGCTTGCCGTTGAACGGGGGTGAACACACGGGCCAGGTCAATGACCGGGGTGGACTCCTCGGGCAGCAACTCGGGGTTGTTGGCGCCATGGGCAGGGGCGACCCAGGTGGAGAAGGTCAGGATCAAGCTGAGAAACAGGGCTAAGGCGCGAGGCACGGTTGCAGGGCAAGAGACGGTATTCTCTTTCAGATTCAACGGGGATGGGGAGGGGGGATGGGAGAGTTGGGAGATGGGCCCTGCCCACTCTGGCTCCAACGGCGCCTTCAGGCGGCTGGCGGGGCTGTGCCCTTCTCCACCTATATGGAATGGGTGCTCCAGGATCCGGAGCACGGCTACTACGGCCATGGTCACGTGGCCTTCGGGAGAGGGGGGGATTTTGTGACGGCCGCCAGTCTGGGATCCACACTGGCCAACCTGCTGCTGCCCCAGGTGCTCCAGTGTCTTGATGCCTTGGCCAGCACAACGGAGGTCCTCAGCCTGGTGGAGTGGGGACCGGGGGATGGTGGGCTGAGCCGTGATCTGGGCATCCTCCTGGCCCAGGCACGCCCCCGGTGGCGGCAACAGTTGCAGTTGGTGCTGGTGGAAGCCAGCCCTGCCCTCCGGCAGCGCCAGATTCAGCAGTTACAGCGCCAGCCTTTGACTTGGCGCCACGCTCACCCCACCGAGCTGGCTGCCGCCCCCGTCACCGGTGTGCTCTTGGCCAACGAGTTGCTGGACGCCTTTCCGGTGGAGCGCTTTACCCGGGGGGAGGATGGGTGGCGCTGGCAATGGGTGCATTCCCCCCAGGGGCGCCTGGGCTGGTGCCCGGGACCACACCTGCCTGCCGAGATTACGGCGCTGTTGGAGGCCGTGGGCATTCAGTTGGCTGGAGACGTCTTCCCCGTGGGCTGGAGCAGTGAGTTGGCCCTGGCTCAGCTCCCCTGGTGCCATGCAGCAGCAGCGGCTCTGCATCGGGGCTGGCTGTGGTGCCTGGATTACGGCCACACCGCCCGGCGCTACTACAGCCCCCAGCGGGCAGACGGCACCTTGATGGCCTATGCCCAGCAGCAGGCCATGGGCAATCCCTTCCTCCAACCGGGCCGGATGGACCTCACCGCCCACGTCTGCACCGATCTGCTGCGCCACTGGGCCGCGGAGGCGGGGTGGACATGGTGTGGGGAGGTGAGCCAGGGCCAAGGCCTACTGGCCCTGGGCTTGGCCCGGCAACTGAGCCGTCTGGGCGAGGCGAACGGCCCCCCTTTGGCCCAGCGGCTTGCCCAGCGGGAGGCGTTGCTGCGGCTGGTGGATCCCGCCGGGCTGGGGGGCTTCCGCTGGTTATTCTTTCATCGGGGGTGTCCGATGCCAGCCCCGGGGGATCTGCTGGCTTTTCAGGTCCCTGGCGGTCAGGACTGACGACCTCTTAGACCTTGGGAGCTTCCCGTCAACCTCCCAGGCAGGCGGTTACCAGGCCTTGGGCATCGGCGACGGGGAGGATCGGTACCCCCAGTCTGGCAGCCACCTGGTCCACGGTCAGGTCATCCAGGAACAGGGGAGAGCCATGGCGGAGCATGACGCTGGGCAGCAACAGTTGATCCCCCAAATCCCGACCCGCCAGCCCGTCTATCAAGTCGGCACCCGTCAGCAGACCGGTGACCACCAGGTTCTGCCCCCAGTAAGGGCTGGGCAGGGCATGGAGAAGCAGTTCCAGGCCCTGAACACCCTGAAGACGCTCAACCACCGGCTGCAATGCCGGCCCCACCAGGCCGCCCACCACCCAACTGCAACGGCGGGGCGCCAGGAGGGCTGGGGGGAGTCGGGTTGTGGCCTGGTCCAGCGCCTCCAGGAAGGCGCGAATACTGCCCACTCCGTTGGCCTGCTGCGGCCAGTCCCCATAGGTGGAGCGGGGCGGCAGGGGCTGGGCAGCCATGAGGTACCACTCGTCCGCCAGCCAGGCAAAGCGGCTCCCCACTTGGGGGGTGAACTCCTCTTGCAGGGCCTCCACCTGGGCAATGACCTGGCGGGCCAGAGGGGGAGTCACCGGCGTCAAGTCCGCAGCGGCGGCAGGACGGAACCGGGTCAGGCCCACCGGCACCACAGCGGTGGAGAGCACCGTCGGCCAGGGTCCAACTCCCCAGCGGGCCAGGTCCCGTAAGGTGCGCTGCAACTGACGGCCGTCATTGAGGCCGGGACAAACCACCACCTGGGCATGAAGCTGCAGGCGCCGCCGGGCAAACCACTCCAACTGCTGAAGCAGTGAACCCGCTCGCTTGTTGCGCAGCAGGCGGCAGCGTAGGTCCGGGTCTGTGGCATGGACAGACACATACAACGGTGAGAGGCGCTGGGTTTCAATCCGTTGCCAGTCAGGTGGGGTCAGGTTGGTGAGGGTGAGATAGGAGCCATAGAGAAAACTGAGGCGATAATCATCATCCTTGAGGTATAAGGTGGAGCGCTTCCCCGCTGGTTGCTGGTCAATAAAACAAAACGGACAGCGGTTATTGCATTGCCGCAAACCGTCAAACAAAGCTTCACTGAATTCCAAACCCAAATCCGCGTCCATATCCTTCTCAAGCGACACGCAATGGTATTGCCCGGCTGGATCCACCACTTCAAGCGTCAACTCCTCTTCACCAATCAAAATGCGATAATCAATCAAGTCCCGGGGGGCCACACCGTTGATCCGCACAATTTTGTCACCGGGTTGAACACCAAGCTCCTCGGCAATGCTGGCGGCTTCCACCATCGTCACCACGGCCGGCTGCGGTGGGGCGGCTCCGGCGCCGTCCAGGACAGGTGTTGGCTCTGGTTCCCGCCACATAATTACTAGCTAGTCGACAAAGGCGGCCTTGGCCTGCTCCAGGGCTTCCCGCACCCGCGCAAATCCGGTGCCCCCTTCACTCAACCGGGCTGCCACCACCTGCCGTGGCTCCAGGACGGCAAAGATGTCCTCAGCAAAGGCCGGATGCACCTGCTGCCAACGCTTCAGGGGCACGTCCCGCAGCAGGATGCCCTGTTGAAGACAGGTTTTCACCAGGCCACCCACCAGCCCGTAGGCTTCGCGGAAGGGGACGCCTCTGGCCACCAGGTAGTCCGCCACGTCGGTGGCGTTGGCAAAGTCGTTGCCAACCGCTGCCGCCAGCCGCTGGGGCTGGAAACTCAGGCCCTCTTCCAACAGGATGGTCATGGCCACCAGGCAGTCCCTGGTGGTGCGCACCGCGTCAAACAATCCCTCTTTGTCCTCCTGCAGATCCTTGTTGTAGGCCAGGGGCAGGCCTTTCATGACGGTCAGGAGAGCCTGCAAGTGACCAAAGACCCGGCCGGCCTTGCCCCGCACCAACTCCGGCACGTCGGGATTTTTCTTCTGGGGCATCAGGCTGCTGCCCGTCGCACAGCGGTCTGTGAGCCTGATGAAGGCAAATTCCTGAGTGGCCCAGAGGATCACCTCCTCACCGAGGCGGCTGAGGTGAACCATCACCAGACTGGCCGCCGCCAGAAACTCAACGGCAAAATCCCGATCACTCACCGCATCCAGGCTGTTGCGGTAGATCCCTGCAAAACCCAGGGCAGCAGCCGTCTGGCGCCGATCAATAGGAACGGGTGTGCCCGCCAAGGCCGCCGCCCCCAGGGGAGACAGGTTCACCCGCTGCCGCACCTGGGCCAGACGCTGGCGGTCCCGTTGGGTCATCTCCACGTAGGCCAGCAGGTGGTGGGCCAGGGAGAGGGGTTGGGCCCGCTGCAGGTGGGTGTATCCGGGAATCATGGTGTCCACGTGGGCCTCTGCCAGGCGGAGCAGGGTTTGGCCGTAGCGGCGCAGCAACACCTCCAGTTCGTCAATCTCTCCCCGCAACCAGAGGCGCAGGTCCGTACCCACCTGGTCGTTGCGGGAGCGGCCGGTGTGGAGTTTTTTTCCCACGTCTCCCACCAGTTCAATGAGCCGGCGCTCCACGGCAAAATGCACGTCTTCGGCATCCACCCCTGGACAAAACGTTCCCGCCGCGGCTTCACGGCGCACGGTCTCCAGACCGTCCACAATCTGCTCCGCCTCCGCCGCCGTGATCACCCCACAGGCCGCCAACATGCGCCCGTGGGCGATGGAGCCATCCAGGTCCTGTTGCAGCAAGGTCAGGTCAAAGCCGATGGAGGCGTTGAACCGGGCAATGAACGGGTGCAATGCGCCTTCAAAGCGCTGGCTCCAGCGCGGTTGCTCCTCGGGAACCTGGTGTCCGGGGTGGGGGGCCAAGCGGGTAGGGCGGGGGGCCAACTCTAGGCTCGGAGCAACGGTGCGGGTCGGATGCTGATTGTCGAGAACGTTCAATTTCGTCATCGGAACCAGGCTAACCATCAACCGGCGGCGCTCCAGGGTGTGAGTTTTGTGGTGCAGGAGCCCCAGATTGTCGTGCTGCTGGGCCTGTCCGGGGCCGGGAAGTCCACGTTGATGCGCTGTCTCAACGGGGCCCTGGTTCCCCAGCAGGGGCGGATCGTTTTTCAAGGGATGAATCTCCATGGCTCGCCCCGTTGCCGGCGCCGTTGCCAATACCGCATGGGCACCATCTATCAGAACCATGCCCTGGTGCAACGGCAGACAGCGCGGCAAAACGTGCTCAAGGCCTTTGTCAGCACCCGACCATGGCTGGCGTCGTTCCTGCCGCCGGGGTCCGGGTTGCAGGCCCAGGCCTTGGCCATGCTGGACCTGGTGGGATTGGGGGAGCAGGCCGAGCAACGGGTGGACCTGCTCAGTGGCGGCCAGCAGCAGCGGGTGGGCATTGCCCGGGCCCTGGCCAACCACCCGGCACTGGTGCTGGCGGACGAGCCGGTGGCGTCCCTGGATCCCCAAACGGGCCAAGTGGTGCTGAACCTGCTGCGGCAGTTACAACGGCGCCTGGGACTCATGGTTCTCGTCAGCCTGCATCAGCCGCACCAGGCCACAACCATGGCGGATCGCATCATCGGCATTCGCGCCGGCGTCGTAGCCTTTGACCAGCCCAGCGAGGCTGTGGATCAAGGCTTACTCAAGACTCTTTATGATCAACCTTTCCGCCGGACGTTACGATGGGGATAGGGAAAGGAGAGATCAAGCGGGCTGCCGCCATGGCGACCTGCTGTTGCATGGTTCTCCTCACGTCTGCCTGCGGTGGCGGATACCCCGGGAATCCCCTTACCGAACAGTCCACCGCTGTGGAGACCCTGGTGGTGGCTCTCGTGCCCGATGAGGACGCCGCCACTGTTATTCAAGACAATCAAGGCCTCAAATCCTATTTGGAAACCACGTTGGACTTGCCCGTGGAGCTGGTGGTGAGCACGGATTACTCCACCTTGATTGAGGCGGCCACGCGCAACAAGACCAATCTCACCTACTTCGGTCCACTGTCCTACGTGATTGCCCGCAGCAGGGCCCCCTTTCTGGAACCCTTTGCCGTCCGGCTGAAGGACGGCGCCAGCACCTACAAAGCCGTGTTGATCGGGAACCGGGAGCAGGGCATTCACAGCTTTGATGACGTCAGGGGGCAGACCGTGGTCCTCGGTGATCCGGCCTCCACCGGCTCCCGCCTCTTCCCCCAACTGCGCTTGGCGGAGGCGGGTCTTCAGCCGAACGTGGATTATCAGCCGGTGTTTCTGGGGGCCCATGACGCGGTGGCCAAGGCGGTGGAGCGAGGCACCGCAGCAGCAGGGGGATTGAGCCAGGTGATCTACGACAAGCTGGTGCAGCAGGGCACCATCAACCCGGACAAGCTGGTGGTGTTGGGCACCTCCAGCGCCATCCCCCAATATCCCTGGACCATGGGCAGTGGCTTGAACGAAGAGTTGCGCCAGGCCATCAAACAGAGCTTCTACGACCTCAAGGATCCCGCCTTGCTCCAGCCCCTGCGAGCCGACGGCTTTGTCCCCGCCCAGGACAGCGACTACGACGGCGTTCGCCGTGCTGCCCACGTGCTGGGGTTGTCCTTGCCGGACCTGGTGACGGAGCCTTGAGAGGGTAGGTGTCGCCACTGTGGTGCCGCATTCCTTGCGACGGGTACATCTGCTGCTTCTGGCCATAGGCGCGGCGGTGGTTCTCGCCTGTTGGCAGGTGGGGGCGTTCGACGTTCAGCGTCTCTGGGACGGCATTCAAGGGTTGGGAGAATTGCTAGGGGAGTTGTTTCCTCTCCGCGCTCAGCGGTGGCCCCATTGGCTGTTGCCCCTCTGGGACACCCTGTGCATCAGCATCGCCAGCACGGCGGTGGCGGTGGCGCTTTCACTGCCCATGGCGTTTCTGGCCAACCGGCGCACAGGACCCCATCCCTTGATTCAGCACCTGGCCCGTGGGGTGCTCAACCTGCTGCGGGCTTTACCGGATCTTCTGCTGGCCCTGTTGCTGGTGGCGGCAGTGGGGTTTGGTCCGTTGGCCGGCACCATGGCGCTGGCCGTTCACTCCGTGGGCATGGTGGGTAAATTCATGGCTGAAACCATGGAGCAGACCGATCCGGATCCGGCAGAAGCACTGTTCAGCACCGGTGCCGACCGGCTCCAGGTGTTTGTCCATGTGCTACTGCCCCAGTGTTTGCCTGCCATGCTGGATTTGGTGTTCTACCGCTGGGAGTTCAACATGCGCTCAGCCATCGTGCTGGGAGCTGTGGGCGCCGGAGGGATCGGGACAGAGTTGATCAGCGCCTTGCGGCTCCTGGACTATGGACAGGTCATGGCCCTTTTGCTGGTCATTTTTCTGGCGGTTGCTCTGGTGGATCAAATCTCAAGCCGATGCCGACAGAACCTCACCCGGTGAGCGTTGCAAAGATCACGCCAAGGATGTGGTGGATCATCAAGATCTGAACATGGAAGGATAGAATTAGAACAGGTGTTTTATTGTCAATCTTGTAGGTGACGCTCTAGGCTAAATTCAGAGTCCTCCATCTGTAGGCATCGGTTGATGGGCGTTTCCAAGTACATGGGTACTCGCACCAGTGGGCGATTCGGTGGAGACTCCATTGGCTGGTATCTCAGCAGAATTGGCAAGGAGCCCCTGCTCAGCCCCAGCGAAGAAATTGAGTTGGCCCATCAGGTGCAGGCCCTCAAGGTCCTGATGGAGACGGTGACGTCCGAACAACAAACCGTTGAGCACGGCAAGGCGCTCCGGTCGGGCAGGCGGGCCCGCAACCGCATGATTGCCGCCAATTTGCGACTTGTATTCAGTGTAGCCAAAAAATATCAGCACCAGGGTCTGGAATTGCTGGATCTTATTCAGGAAGGCACCATCGGTCTGGAGCGAGCCGTGGACAAGTTCAACCCCAGCATGGGCTACAAGTTCTCCACCTACGCCTATTGGTGGATCCGCCAAAGCATGGTGCGCGCCATTGATAACACGTCCCGCACCATCCGCCTGCCCATTCATATCGGCGAGAGGCTCACCAAGCTGCGGCGCGTCACCCGGGATCTGTCCCATCGTTTGGGACGCCAGCCCAACCGCCTGGAACTCTCCCATCGCATGGAGATGAGCCTGGAGGAGTTGGACAAACTTCTGACTCAGAGCCGACCCTGTACATCCCTGGATGCCCATGCCCGTGGCGACGAGGACCGTAGCACCATCGGTGAGTTGATTGCCCACACCATCGACCATGAGCCCCTGGACGAGATGGACCGTCGCTTGCAGCAGGAGAACCTGGAGAACTGGATGGCCCAGTTGGATCAGCGGGAGCAAAAAGTGCTGTGTCAGCGCTACGGGCTTGAGGGGAACACGCCCCAGACCCTCTCCGCCATCGGCCATGACATGAAGGTGTCCCGGGAGCGGGTGCGCCAGTTGCAGGAACGGGCCATCAAGAAGCTCAAGGCGTCCGCGGCACGGCAAAAGGCGGCCTGAGATCCAGGCCAGCCTCCTGTGGAACACCTTCACGTCTTGGGGCTTGTTGCCATTGCGGCCTGGTTGGTTGTGCTGGCCGCCATGGCTCATCTGCTGCGCCAACGGCGCCCCGATCAGGCGGAGTGGAGCCGGAAAGTTGTTCACCTGGGGGCCGGACTGGTGCTGCCCATGGCCTGGGCCACCCACATCAGCCGCACCACTGCCTTGACCGCTGCGGCGCTGGCCACAATCCTGGTGGCCGTGAACCAGCGCACCCGACTGCTGCCGGGTCTGGAGTCGGTCAACCGCCGTAGCTACGGCACCGTGGCCTATGGGTTGTCCATTCTGCTGCTGCTCTGGTGGGGCTGGCCTCAGCGGGCCGCCATTGTCGTGGCCGCCGGGCTCACGATGGCCTTTGGGGATGGGCTGGCAGGGATTCTGGGACCCGCCTGTCCCTCCCCCGGCTGGTCCGTTCTGGGGCAACGGAAATCCCTTCTGGGCACCACCTGCGTGGCGTTGGTGGCCACGGTGGTGGGCTGGACGCTGTTTGGCGAGCACCTGAGCCTCACCCAACTACTGGTGCTGGGGGCTGCTGCTGCCGGGCTGGAGCAGGTCAGTGTGCTGGGGGTGGATAACCTGCTGCTGCCCTTGGGCACCGCAGCCCTCCTCAACCAATGGCTTGGCCCTTGGGGAGGGTAGCCACAGCCGTGGGCAGGGCGTCACGCACCGCCGCCGCCAGGGCATCCAGCAACCGGGAGGTGGTGTCCAGGTTGATGCAGGCGTCGGTGATGCTTTGGCCGTAGGTGAGCCGGGAGAGATCCTTCGGGATTTTCTGGTTCCCCTCCACCAAGTGGCTTTCCAGCATCACCCCGAGAATGTGGTCCGAACCGTCCCGCACATGTTGGGCTACAGATAGCAGCACCTGCTCCTGACGGTGGAAATCCTTGCAGGAGTTGCCATGGCTGCAATCCACCATGAGGCGACGGTGGCAACCGGCCCGCTCCAGGGCAGCCACAGCGGCGGCAATGTCCTCCTTGTGGTAGTTGGGACCCGCCGCCCCGCCCCGCAATACCAAGTGGGTGTCGGGGTTGCCGGTGGTGGAGACAATGGATGCCTGGCCCTGGGTGTTGATGCCTAGAAAATGGTGAGGTCGCCTTGCCGCCACCATGGCATTGATGGCCGTGGTTACCAGACCGTCCGTACCGTTTTTGAAGCCAATGGGCATGGAAAGGCCTGAAGCCATCTCGCGGTGGGTCTGGCTTTCCGTGGTGCGGGCACCAATGGCTGTCCAACTGATCAAGTCGGCGATGTACTGGGGCACCACCGGATCCAGCAACTCCGTTGCTGCGGGCAGGCCCAGATCGGCCAAGTGGAGCAACAGGCCGCGGGCCAGGCGGAGACCTGTGTTGATGTCATAGCTGTGGTCCAGGTGGGGATCGTTGATCAGTCCCTTCCAACCCACCGTGGTGCGCGGCTTCTCGAAGTACACCCGCATCACCACCTCCAGGCTCTGGCGGTGTCGGTCGTGGAGCTGCTTCAACGCAGCAGCCACCTCACGGGCCGCACCCACGTCATGGACAGAGCAAGGTCCCACAATGACCAGTAGCCGGGGATCCTCGCCGCTCAACAGGGCTTTGATGCGCTGCCGTGTCTCCAGGACCGCCCGGGCAGCGTGGGGTGATAAGGGAAGATCACCGAGGAGAACGGCAGGGGCAACAAGTGGCCGTGTCTCGACCACGTGGAGATTGGATGTACGCGCCATGATGCCTGGATACCGTGCTCAAATGTAGGCAAAGATAGTCCCTAGGGTTTTAAGAAATCTCCATGCTCGCTGCCTACCGCCAGGCTGCCGCTGAACGGCATGCTCTAGGAATTCCTCCCCTTCCCCTCGATGCCGCCCAAACCCAGGCCCTTACCGCATTACTCCAGGAGCCGCCAGCGGGGGAGGAGGAGGCACTGCTGGAGTTGTTGCAGCAGCGGGTTCCCCCCGGTGTGGATGAAGCCGCCTACGTGAAGGCCGCATGGCTGAGCGCCGTGGCCACAGGCACGGCCACCAGTCCGCTGGTATCCCCCTTGGACGCCACCCGACTGCTGGGCACCATGGCGGGGGGCTACAACGTGGCGGCCCTGCTGGAACTGCTGGAGAACCCGGACGAGGCCGTTGCCGCCTGCGCAGCCACCGGGCTGAGCGGCACCTTGCTGGTGTACGACGCCTACAACGACCTGTTGGAGCAAGCTGCCGCCAACCCCTTTGCACGCCGGGTGGTGGACTCCTGGGCGGCAGGGAAATGGTTCAGCAGCAAGCCACCGCTGC
This sequence comes from Prochlorococcaceae cyanobacterium jk18x22bins.40, assembly GCA_022826155.1. Classification (GTDB taxonomy): domain Bacteria; phylum Cyanobacteriota; class Cyanobacteriia; order PCC-6307; family Cyanobiaceae; genus Synechococcus_B. Next base: position 29,870 of record JAJDVL010000048.1, read on the forward strand.
CGGAAGAACTCACTGTCACCGTCTTCAAGGTGCCCGGTGAAACCAACACCGACGACCTGTCCCCCGCCACCCACGCCACCACCCGGCCGGATATTCCTCTCCATGCCACGGTCATGCTGGAGCGGCGTGATCCCAAGGCCCTGACCACCATTGCCCGGTTGAAGGAGGGGGGGCATCCCGTGGCCTACGTGGGGGACGTGGTGGGCACGGGCAGCTCCCGCAAGTCCGCCATCAACTCCCTGCTGTGGCACATCGGCCAGGACATTCCCCATGTCCCCAACAAAAGGCGGGGCGGCGTGATTCTTGGTGGCAAAATCGCTCCCATTTTTTTCAACACCGCCGAAGATTCCGGCGCTCTGCCCCTGGAGTGTGACGTCAGCCAGTTGAACACTGGAGACGTGATCACGATTCGCCCTTGGCAGGGAACCGTCACCCATACCGCCACCGGCATGGTGGTGAGTCGTTTTACGTTGCAGCCCAGGACCATGGCCGACGAGATCCGTGCCGGTGGGCGGATCCCCCTGCTCATTGGCCGGGCTCTCACCGACAAGGTGCGCCAGCACCTGGGGCTCCCCCCGTCGGAATTGTTCATCCGACCAGGCCAGAGGGCGGATGAGGGAACGGGCTTCACCTTGGCCCAGAAGGTGGTGGGTCGGGCCTGTGGGCTGCCTGGGGTACGACCGGGCACCAGTTGCGAGCCCATGATCACCACCGTGGGCAGCCAGGACACCACCGGTCCCATGACCCGGGACGAGATGAAGGAACTGGCCTGTCTGGGTTTCTCCGCGGATCTGGTGATGCAGAGCTTCTGTCATACTGCCGCCTACCCCAAGCCGGTGGACCTGCAGACCCAGAAGGAGCTGCCGGACTTTTTTGCCCAGCGGGGCGGGGTGGCCCTGCGGCCGGGAGACGGCATCATCCACAGTTGGCTCAACCGCATGTTGCTGCCGGATACGGTGGGTACCGGCGGCGATAGCCACACCCGTTTCCCGCTGGGGATTTCCTTCCCCGGCGGCTCCGGAATTGTTGCCTTTGCCGCCGCCTTGGGGGTGATGCCCCTGAATCTGCCCGAGTCGGTGCTGGTGCGGTTTTCCGGGGCGTTGCAACCCGGCATCACCCTGCGGGACGTGGTGAACGCCATTCCCTACGTAGCCATCCAGCGGGGACTGCTCACCGTGGCCAAGACCAACAAGACAAACGTCTTCAACGGCCGGATCATGGAAATCGAGGGTTTGCCCGACCTGAAGCTGGAACAGGCCTTTGAACTCACCGACGCCACCGCGGAGCGCTCCTGTGCCGGTTGCACCATCGCCCTGTCCATCGCCACGGTGACGGAGTACCTGCGCAGCAACGTGGCCCTGCTGAAGAACATGACGGCCCGGGGCTATCAGGATGCCCGCACCCTTGCGCGACGCATCGCCGCCATGGAGGGCTGGCTCGCCAACCCCCGGCTTCTCAAGGCCGACGACGATGCGGTCTACCGGGAAACCTTGGACATTGACTTGAACACCATCACGGAACCTCTCCTGGCGTGCCCCAACGATCCGGACAACATCAAACCCCTCTCCGCAGTGGCCGGTGATCCGGTGGAGGAGGTGTTCATCGGCTCCTGCATGACCAACATCGGCCACTACCGCGCCGCGGCCAAGGTCTTGGAGGGGGTGGGCCAGGTGAAGGCCCGCCTCTGGGTCTGCCCACCGACCCGCATGGATGAGGAGACGCTCAAGCAGGAGGGTCACTACGCCACCATGGCCACGGCAGGCTGTCGCATGGAGATGCCGGGTTGCTCCCTCTGCATGGGCAATCAGGCGCGGGTTGAGGACAACACCACGGTGGTGTCCACCAGCACCCGGAATTTCAACAACCGCATGGGCAACGGGGCCCAGGTCTACCTGGGTAGCGCCGAATTGGCGGCCGCCTGCGCCGTACTGGGCCGCATCCCCACCGTGGCGGAATACCACGGGATTGTGAGCAACAGAATCCAGCCCCTGGCAGCGGAGCTTTACCGCTATCTGAACTTTGACCAGATTCCCGGCTTTGCCCGTGGGCAAGGAAACAGCAGCAACCATGCTGAAAACACGACTCCAGCGGAGGCGAAGGTCTGAATGGGCGGCACAGCAGCACCATGTTCGGCACACCCCTAAAAGCCTCCACAGTTCGCAATCTGCTGCAGCAGCGCTCCCTGGCGGTGGCGGCCACGGTGCTGCTCACCGGCCTGGGGGCGGCCTGGACCGCGGTGCTCCTGAAAAACGGGATGACCAGGATGGTGAGCTGGCGGCTGGGGCTGGTGGAGCAGTTGGAGCCTGTGTTGGGTCGCGCCACCCCTTGGCTGGTGTTGCCCATCATCACAGGCCTGGGGGGGCTGCTGGCCGGACTGCTGGTCAAGCACCTGTCCCCCGCCGCCCATGGCTCGGGCATCACCCAGGTGATGAAATTCCTCCAGGGGCAGCGGGTGCCCATGAGCATCCGGGTGGCGGTGGTGAAGCTGCTGGGCGGCATCCTGGCCATTGGCGGGGGCTTCCCCCTGGGGCCGGAGGGTCCTGCGGTGCAGATGGGCGCCTCCGTGGCCTGTCAGATGGCCACCAATCTGAAGGCGCCACGCTCCTTCTTGCGCCTGATTGTGGCCGCAGGCGGCGGTGCCGGCATTGCGGCGGTGTTTAACGCCCCCCTCGGTGGCTTCATCTACGCCATTGAGGAGTTGCTCCATAACGCCAGGCCCGTGGTGCTGATGTTGGTGTTGTTCACCACCTTCCTGGCGGATACCTGGGGTGACGTGCTCAACTGGATCGGCTTTGGCCAGGATGAGGGCTTCACCGCAGCCGTGAGCCTGGAGGTGAGCAAAACATTCGATCTGGTGGACTTCACCTTTCGTCCCGTTGATGTTCTCTACCTCGTTCTTCTGGGCCTGGTGATTGCCGGGCTGAGTGAGTTGTACAACCGCTACGTGATTGCCATGCAGGGGGTGTGTGGCCGGGTGTTCGGCCCGCGGCCCGTGCTGCGCATGGCCCTGTGCGGCCTGCTGCTGGGCTTGATCTTCGCGCCCCTGCCCGCGGAGTTTGCCGACGGCGCCGCCTTGAAAAAGCTGGTGGCCCTGGACCTGCGGGACGGCACTGCAGATCTGGGGGTCAACCTGGCGATTTTTGTAGCCATGTTTTTCACCACGGGCCTGGCGGCGGCGTCCGGGGCGCCGGGGGGTCTCTTTGCCCCCATGTTGATCCTGGGAGGTGCCGTGGGCCTGGTGGGTTCTGCGCTGCTGCAAACCATCACCGGCTACGCCCCCAGCAGTCTCGTATTTGCAGGGATGGCCAGCTTTGTGGCGGGTACGTGCCAAGTGCCCATTGCCGCCACGTTTATCACCTTTGCCCTCACCAAGCAGATTGTGCTGCTCAAACCCATGCTGGTGGCCTCCCTGAGTTGCTACCTGCTGGCCCGGGCCATCAATCGCCGTTCCATCTATGAACGTCAGTTGGAGTTGGAAAAACAGCACTCCATCTGGGCACCGCCGCTCATTGCCCCGGTGAGCCTGCGCTGAGGGGTTGCCAGGCCGTAGGCCCGGAGTCCCGCCAGCAGAAACCAGCCCGCCATATTGATGCGTGCGTCGTAATAGGGCAAATCCGTGGCATGGATGCTGGCCAGCAACAGGAACGCCGCCAGCCAGCCGCGATCAGCAATGGGGGCTGTGGCCATGCCACGGTGCATCGCCGTCACCACCACCCAGAGGGGCACCGCCAGCAGCAGCAGCGCCACGGGCACCCCAAAGCTGAGGCCCAGCTCCAGAGGCAAGTTGTGGGGATGCCCGTGGAAAAATCCGCTGCGCAAGGAATAGAGCGTCCCAAAGGCGGCCGCGCCCCAGCCCAGCCAGGGCCGCTCCAGCACCAGTTTGCTGGCGGCTGACCACTGGCTCAGGCGCGTGGTAGCTACGGGACGATCAACCCCCTGATCCGTGAGACGCTCCCAAAGGGAATCGGGAACCGCAGCCCGCGCCAACTCCTGCAGACCGGCAGGAACACCAGGCAGCACCGCCAGCGCCACGGACAGCAGGGCCAACAGCAGCAGTGGGAGCAGCCAGGCCCATGTCCCCGGCCCCAGCACCAGCGGGAGCGCCAGCACTGCGGTGGCCCAGGCATTGCGGGATGCGGTGAGCCACAGGCAAAGGCCGTGCAACACCACCAGCACCAGCATGGGTCCTCGCTGCCGCCAGGACCCATGGGGCCGCAGCAAACAGGCCAGCAGCAGTGGCCAGGTCAAGGCCAGCCAGGCGGCCGTGATGGTGGCGTAGTCAAACAGTCCGGAGAGGCGGCCGGCGGGATTGCCGCCGCCATCCATGTGCCAGATGACCAGATCCCCCGCCATGGACCAGGGCCCCTGCCAACCCAGGGCCATTTGCCCCAACCCGGTGACCAGGACGGGCACCGTCCCCGCCACCAGCCAGCCACTGCAACGCTGCCGCGCTTCCGGGGTGTTCAGATAGACCTGCCAGCCCCAGAATCCCCAGAACAACGGCAACCAGTTGAACAGGCCCCACCAGGCCAGGTTTCCACTCACCGCCTGGGTGGCTCCAGCCAGCAGCAGCCCCGCCACCACCACCAGCACCCGGTTCAGCCCATCGCTCCAATAGGCCGCAAATCCCTTGCGCCATGTGGCCACCACCAGGCCAGCCAGCAGCAGCACTCCGCCCAGCAGAGCACTGCTGGCCAGGAAGAACAGTCCCAACTGCACCACCATCCAGCCCCAGCGCGGCACGCCAACGGGGCAGTGGTCTTGCAGGCGCCACAGAAAACCCATCGGCATGATGGAGCGTTGCCTCAATGCCTTGTTTTTTGCAGCCCTGACCCATTGAAATCCAGGGTTTCTGCTGGCGGTTGCGTCATGTTGTGCGCTCAAGAGCTTCTTGCTCTCGTGACAGCCACGATGGGGTTCCACGGAGGCAAGGATCAGGGGCGAATGGGTTGCCGCGATGAATGGTCAGCACCTTTTCCTGCAAGCTCCTGGGCAGTTGTATCCAGGAACTGTTGGACTTCCGCACGAAGGTATTTATTTCAACTGTCTTCACTCGTCTTCGTGGGGGCAGGGCGGGCAGTGGCTGCCACTGGTTTCTCAGTGAGGTGCTTCCAGCGGTCAACCTGAAGCAGTCCCGGTGGCGCCAGTCTCATGCCGGTGGCGCCGTCAAACGCGGTGGGGGGACGGTTGGGGAGGACGTGTTTGCCCATGAAAGCCTCCTTGGGGTTATGGGGGGTATGGCCTCAATCAGTCCTACCTCTCAAGTTCAGATTTGATTTAGGTTTCCACAGCCGCCGTTCACCAACCGTCACAAAGGGGGCTGGGCCGACACCGCCTACACTGGTCCCACCATCCCAACGCAAGTTCACGTGAGCCTGACTGGGCGCCACACCCCTGGCAACGAACAACAACAGCAAGCCCTCCTTCTGGCCCATCGCTATGGTCTGACCCTGGACGAGGCGGAGCAGGAGGAGCTGATCTGGCTCATTGAAACCATGGGTTGGGAGGAGGCGGAGGAAGAGTGTGCCCGCTCCCGCGCCATGCTGGTTCGTTCCGGGCAGTTGGAGTCCGATGGTTGAGATTGAATTCAGCCCTGAGAGGGCGCCTTAATGTTGCGCCCGTTGCGCCCACCAGATCTTCAGTTGGACGGCAAGTCTCCGGATAGCCTGTGGAACCGGTAGCCGGTTGGCGCTCGTCCCGGAGCCGTCTCGGGAAGGATCCCGTTGATACTCCGCCATAAAGGTGGAGATGATCCGATGGTGGCGCTCCTGCAGGGGAAACTCCAGCAGCAACTCAGCCGTGGGTTCATCCTCGGCGGTCGGGGTAGCTGCATCCGGGGGGCGCCGGGCTTGGCGGGGATCCATGGGCAGTTGAGGGACTGGCTGTCTCAGGTTTCCCCCTTTGCAGGTGGATGCACCCACCCCGCCAGCGCAAACGCCAACCCCCGTCCAGGAGTGCCATGGTCTGGTCCGTGATCTTGGGGTGGCTCAGGCTGAGCAGCAGTTGGTTGAGCTGCCGTCGATCAGGATCACAGCCGGTGTGGTCCCGAATCCAGTGGACCAGGCAGCGGGTGGCCAGGGCGCGGGGCAGAGCCGCTAATGCCTGGGGGCCGAGGCTGGTGGACTGGTCCGCCCCCATGGCGGACAGGGCCTCCCGCGCCAGTTGATCCAGCAGGTCGCTTTCCTCCGCAAGTTGTTGGGCGCAGGCCGCCATATGGGCTACGGCGGCGCCGTTCACCCGCTCCAACTCCGGCAGCACCCGTTGCCGAATGTGGTTACGGGTCAAGCGCTGGTCCGCATTGCTGGCATCGGGCCAGATGGGCAGCTTCAACGCCTGGCAGCACTGGAGGGTGTCCTGCCGGGTGAAGTGGAGCAGGGGGCGGGCGAGCTGGAGGCCCGGCGCCAGTGGACGTTGGGGACGAAGGCTGCCCAGACCACGGCTGCCACTGCCACGGCACAGGTGGAACAGGAGGGTCTCGGCCCGATCCGTGGCGGTGTGACCCGTCACCAGGTGGCCACAGCCCAAGTGACGGCACAGGGCGATGGCGCGGCCATAGCGCCACTGGCGCGCCGCCGCTTCGCTGGGGAGACGGCCAGCCACCTCCAGGTGACAGGGGAGACCCCACTTGGCGCAAAGGGACTGCACGTGGGCAGCATTGGCGCCACTGTCGGGCTGCCAGCGGTGATCCCCGTGGAACACCTGCAACGACCAGTGGTGGAGACGTTGAAGGTCTTGCAGCAGGCGCAGCAGGCAGAGGGAGTCCTGCCCCCCGGATACCGCCACCAGGAGGGCCGCTCCAGGGGGCAGCAACTGGGGAGACGCCAGGAGAGACCTGTGCAGCCGGTGGTGCCAGCGGCTCCAGGAGGCGATGGATGGCGCCCGCTGCCCAGGGGAACCGGATGGGGGAGAACCAGCACGGCCCATGGATGAATGGCCAGTTTCTTGCAGACGGAACGCTTAACATGGCAGTGTGCCCGTTCCGGCTCCTTTTCGCCCATGACCCTTCCCGTCCGCCTTGCGGCCTGTCTTGCTGCCCGCCAGGGCCTGAAAATCATTGCCGGCCTGCAAACCTTTGCGCCCGAGCGGGTGCGCCATGTGTGCAAAGCTGCCGTGGCGGGTGGAGCCGACCTGGTGGACATTGCCGCCGACCCCCAACTGGTGCGTCTGGCGCGATCCTGTGGCGTAACCACGGTCTGCGTTTCTGCCGTGGAGCCGGAACGGTTTCCCGCGGTGGTGGCTGCCGGGGCCGACCTGGTGGAAATCGGGAACTTCGACTGCTTCTACGAGCAGGGGCGGGACTTCACCGGGGCCGAGGTGCTGGAGTTGACCCGGCGCAGCCGGGCGCTGCTGGCTGAAGTGCCCCTGTCCGTGACCGTTCCCCACCGTCTGCCCCTGTGGGAGCAACAGCGGTTGGCGGAGCAGTTGGTGGCCGCCGGTGCGGACCTGATCCAGACGGAAGGGGGAACCAGCAGCCAACCCCAAAGCGTCGGTATCCAGGGACTCGTTGAAAAGGCGGTGCCCACCCTGGCTGCGGCCCACGCCATCAGCCGTACGGTGTCGGTGCCGGTGCTATGCGCCTCCGGCCTCAGTGCGGTGACCGCCCCCATGGCCATTGCCGCTGGCGCCGCCGCCGTTGGGGTGGGGCGCGCCGTGAACCGTCTGGAGGATCCCCTGGCCATGGTGGCGGTGGTGCGCAGTCTGCGGCAGGCCTTGACCGCCGGCGTGGCGCCAACTGTTGCGCCCACCCTGGACTCGCCCACCCGCCGCTAGTTGCCCATGGGCCAGTTTGCCCTCACAGCGCCCTATCAGCCCATGGGGGATCAGCCCCAGGCCATTGCGGAGTTGGTCCATGGCGTCCAGCGGCAGTGTCCCTACCAGACCCTTCTGGGCGCCACGGGCACGGGCAAAACCTTCACCATTGCCAACGTGATTGCCCAAACGGGCAAGCCCACCCTGGTGTTGGCCCATAACAAGACCCTCGCCGCCCAACTCTGCAACGAGCTGCGGGAGTTCTTCCCCAGCAACGCTGTGGAATACTTTATCTCCTACTATGACTACTATCAGCCGGAGGCCTATGTGCCATCCACAGATACCTATATCGCCAAAACAGCATCTGTTAATGAAGAAATCGACATGTTACGCCATTCGGCCACCCGGTCCTTATTTGAGCGCCGGGACGTGATTGTGGTGGCCTCGATTAGCTGTATTTACGGTTTAGGGATGCCGTCTGAATATCTAAAGGCGGCGGTGCCCTTTTGCGTGGGCGAGGCCATTGATTTACGGCAGGCGCTGCGGGCTTTGGTCAACAACCAATACAGTCGTAACGATCTGGACATCAGCCGCGGACGTTTCCGGTTACGGGGAGACGTGTTGGAGATTGGACCTGCCTATGAAGACCGCCTCATCAGAATTGAATTTTTCGGTGACGAAATTGAAGCCATCCGCTACGTAAATCCCATTACTGGCGAGATTTTGAAAAGCCTGGACAGCATCAGCATCTATCCCGCAAAACACTTCGTGACCCCCAAGGACCGCCTTGAGGCGGCGCTGGTGGCCATCCGTGAGGAACTGGCGGAGCATCTGGACATGCTCCATCAACAGAACAAACTGGTTGAGGCGCAACGTCTGGAGCAACGCACCAAATATGACCTGGACATGCTCCAGGAAGTGGGTTATTGTAACGGGGTGGAAAACTACGCCCGCCATCTCACGGGTCGCCCGGCGGGCACCCCACCGGAGTGTCTGGTGGACTATTTCGCGGACGACTGGCTGCTGGTGGTGGACGAGAGCCATGTCACCTGCTCCCAGTTGCAGGGCATGTACAACGGTGACCGCTCCCGTAAGCAGGTGCTCATTGATCACGGCTTCCGCCTGCCCAGCGCCGCGGATAACCGGCCCTTGAAGGCGGAGGAGTTCTGGAGCAAGGTGAAGCAGGCCATCTTTGTATCCGCCACCCCTGGAGATTGGGAACTGGGGCGTTCCGGGGATGCCGTCAGGCGCCAGGTGATCCGCCCCACCGGCGTGGTGGATCCAGAGATCAGTGTTCGACCCAGCGAGGGCCAGGTGGATGATCTGTTGGCGGAGATTCGCGCCCGCAGTGGGCGGGGTGAGCGCACGTTGGTGACCACCCTCACCAAGCGCATGGCTGAAGACCTGTGCGATTACCTGGCCGGCCATCACGTCAAGGTGCAATACCTGCATTCCGAGATTCACTCCATCGAGCGGATCGAGCTGATTCAGGATCTACGCATGGGCGCCTACGACGTGCTGGTGGGTGTGAATCTGCTGCGGGAAGGACTGGATCTACCGGAAGTGTCTCTGGTGGCCATTCTCGATGCGGATAAGGAGGGTTTTCTGCGTTCGGATCGCTCCCTGATTCAAACCATTGGCCGTGCCGCCCGCCATGTGCGCGGCATGGCCATTCTTTATGGTGATCAGTTGACGGATTCCATGGCCAAGGCCATTGGGGAAACGGAGCGGCGGCGTGAAGTGCAGCAGGAGTACAACAGCAAACACGGCATTACACCCAAGGCTGTGGCCACCAAAACCAAGGGCAATCCCATCCTGGCGGACCTGGAGTTGTCCAGACGACTGAGCCAGAGCCAATTGGAAACCGCCACAGCCCAGGCGGAAAACGACGACATGCCCCTTGCCGCCCTTCCCGAACTCATTAGCCAACTGGAAGACCAGATGAAAACCTGCGCCCAGGACCTGGAATTTGAAGAAGCCGCCAAGCTGCGGGATCGCATTCGCATCTTGAGACAAAAGCTGGTGGGGTCCTCTTGAAGGCGTCTCAGGGCCCCAGCCTGAAACCGGTCGGTGGCCAGGCCAGAAGGTTCAGCAGTGATCACAACCAGGAAGGCTACGCCGCTGAAAGCAATACTCGTAATTCAGCAGTTCGGGTTCATAGGTGAGCCGTGCCAGCACGTCCAGAGTTCCCCGGCTGGCAGGACGCCCTTGAACAGGCCCTGCCAGCCAGTGCCGTCACCTCTTCCTCCCAACAGGACCCTGGTTGGGTGGATTTTCAGGTGGTCTGGACGGAGAGCCTGGGACCTTGGCCTTAGGCCGATACCCCCTCGTCTCATACTGGCTGCGGATTGCGGCCCTTCCTCGGTTTGCTACACTTCATTTTCTGGGAGCTTGTCCCCATACTGATGGCTGCGGATTGCGGCCCTTCCTCGGTTTGCTACACTCCACGCTGGCTATGGCCCAGTAGCAACTATGCTGCGGATTGCGGCCCTTCCTCGGTTTGCTACACTTGCTCTGTGACACCACCCCCAGGCTTTTGTGCTGCGGATTGCGGCCCTTCCTCGGTTTGCTACACTAGTAGCAGGAGCGGGGACGTCTGCCCTGGGGCTGCGGATTGCGGCCCTTCCTCGGTTTGCTACACTATGCTTCCTGGTGTTAAATGTTGCGTCGGGGCTGCGGATTGCGGCCCTTCCTCGGTTTGCTACACTATTCCCAGTCATATATAACACAGTAGGCGTGCTGCGGATTGCGGCCCTTCCTCGGTTTGCTACACTTTGCAAAGGTGATCGCCGCGCAGCTTGTGAGCTGCGGATTGCGGCCCTTCCTCGGTTTGCTACACTCACCACAACCACCGACCCTGAAACCCTCCCGCTGCGGATTGCGGCCCTTCCTCGGTTTGCTACACTGCAGCACGGCCAGAACCGCCAGCCTTTTTGAGCTGCGGATTGCGGCCCTTCCTCGGTTTGCTACACTTCACGGAGAGAAGCCAAACGAAAGAGCCGGTGCTGCGGATTGCGGCCCTTCCTCGGTTTGCTACACTCCTAGAGGAAGCCGCCTTCCACCATTCAATGCTGCGGATTGCGGCCCTTCCTCGGTTTGCTACACTTGGCGCCACCCTCACCAATACGGCCGGGGGGCTGCGGATTGCGGCCCTTCCTCGGTTTGCTACACTTTCTTGCCGCCTGGGAGCAGCGTGACGTGAGCTGCGGATTGCGGCCCTTCCTCGGTTTGCTACACTCATCAACACTTGGCCGCTACTGCCCAGTGCGCTGCGGATTGCGGCCCTTCCTCGGTTTGCTACACTGGCGTTGGTTTTGCCCATGTACCTAATATAGCTGCGGATTGCGGCCCTTCCTCGGTTTGCTACACTGGCCACGGGTGACGGACGGACGCTGGACACGCTGCGGATTGCGGCCCTTCCTCGGTTTGCTACACTTCCGGCAGGCCGTGGAGCAGGGGCGACGGGTGCTGCGGATTGCGGCCCTTCCTCGGTTTGCTACACTCACCCGGTCAGCGTCGTGGAGTGCCATGGCGCTGCGGATTGCGGCCCTTCCTCGGTTTGCTACACTCATGAAGTTCAATCGCAACGCTCTCAAACGGCTGCGGATTGCGGCCCTTCCTCGGTTTGCTACACTCTGACTGCCGTCCTTCTTTATCGCCTCTTCGCTGCGGATTGCGGCCCTTCCTCGGTTTGCTACACTCACTATTGGTGCGTGGGCCATCTGTCACTCGCTGCGGATTGCGGCCCTTCCTCGGTTTGCTACACTTGCAGGCGGACGAGGTCTCCGTCCACGCGGGGCTGCGGATTGCGGCCCTTCCTCGGTTTGCTACACTGCTCGATCGACACGAGGACCTGGAACTGGGGCTGCGGATTGCGGCCCTTCCTCGGTTTGCTACACTCTGTCGTCGTCAGCGGCCCTGAGGTCGTGGGCTGCGGATTGCGGCCCTTCCTCGGTTTGCTACACTCAGGGGATCCTGTACTCCGATTGATCCGATAGCTGCGGATTGCGGCCCTTCCTCGGTTTGCTACACTAGAGTCTTTGATGTTCTTGAGATCGAGGTCGCTGCGGATTGCGGCCCTTCCTCGGTTTGCTACACTGCGTTGAGCGACGCCTTCAAAATGCAAAATGCTGCGGATTGCGGCCCTTCCTCGGTTTGCTACACTGGCCTGGATCACGGTGCCGAAAACCTGTGTGCTGCGGATTGCGGCCCTTCCTCGGTTTGCTACACTCACTGGCACGGCGCCTGTCATCACTGATGGGCTGCGGATTGCGGCCCTTCCTCGGTTTGCTACACTGGCTTGCGTTTCTCGGCGTTGTTTGGTATGGCTGCGGATTGCGGCCCTTCCTCGGTTTGCTACACTCAGCGCCAACCACGGCAACAGCGCCAACCAGCTGCGGATTGCGGCCCTTCCTCGGTTTGCTACACTTTCTAGCAATTTTCCGCTGTCCCCGAACGTGCTGCGGATTGCGGCCCTTCCTCGGTTTGCTACACTCGTTGCGCGTGAGGTCGCGCTTGAGGCATTGCTGCGGATTGCGGCCCTTCCTCGGTTTGCTACACTCAGCCCACCTGTCGCGCGATCGAGTGAGATGCTGCGGATTGCGGCCCTTCCTCGGTTTGCTACACTCCGTCCCAGGTGGTGTTGCTGTAGGTCAGGCGCTGCGGATTGCGGCCCTTCCTCGGTTTGCTACACTCACCCAGGCAGGGTTCTCCATGCGTGTCACGCTGCGGATTGCGGCCCTTCCTCGGTTTGCTACACTCCCGATGTTGTCGCCCATCACCACCTCGTAGCTGCGGATTGCGGCCCTTCCTCGGTTTGCTACACTCCCCTCCTTCGTATTGAAGATCTTGAGATGGCTGCGGATTGCGGCCCTTCCTCGGTTTGCTACACTCCCCTTTGCTCGATTCTAGCTTAGCTTATCGCTGCGGATTGCGGCCCTTCCTCGGTTTGCTACACTGTGTCGGGAAAGCTCTGGGATCTGTTGCTGGCTGCGGATTGCGGCCCTTCCTCGGTTTGCTACACTTACAACAGCGGTGAGCAGTCGCGCCATTGGGCTGCGGATTGCGGCCCTTCCTCGGTTTGCTACACTCGGATCGTCCTGACAAAAACGCATCACTGTGCTGCGGATTGCGGCCCTTCCTCGGTTTGCTACACTTAAGACTGTATTACAGATTGTTCAAATCTGGCTGCGGATTGCGGCCCTTCCTCGGTTTGCTACACTCGGCACGCTGGTGGTGTTGAGTGCCAACTGGCTGCGGATTGCGGCCCTTCCTCGGTTTGCTACACTCGCCGGTGAACGCAGCAGCGACACAGAGCAGCTGCGGATTGCGGCCCTTCCTCGGTTTGCTACACTCTCTCGCGTCTGTCTGGAACCGCTTCACCAGCTGCGGATTGCGGCCCTTCCTCGGTTTGCTACACTCAGCGGCACAAAGCCAACGATGCTGGGATCGCTGCGGATTGCGGCCCTTCCTCGGTTTGCTACACTCGGCGCGAATCCCCGAGTCATCCAGCCCAGGCTGCGGATTGCGGCCCTTCCTCGGTTTGCTACACTCATGAAATTCAACCGCAACGCTTTAAAAAGGCTGCGGATTGCGGCCCTTCCTCGGTTTGCTACACTGGTCCTGTCGTGGCCCGGTCGCGCCTCGGTGCTGCGGATTGCGGCCCTTCCTCGGTTTGCTACACTCCGGATCCCGGCGCTCCACCGCTGTGAGCAGCTGCGGATTGCGGCCCTTCCTCGGTTTGCTACACTGATGCCGGGGGCCGCGTGGTAGGCGGCAGCGCTGCGGATTGCGGCCCTTCCTCGGTTTGCTACACTTGTGCTTGGTCAATTTGGTCTCCTGGGAATGCTGCGGATTGCGGCCCTTCCTCGGTTTGCTACACTAAAGAGTTGAGTCGTTGGGAATTGAGAATTGCTGCGGATTGCGGCCCTTCCTCGGTTTGCTACACTTCCACTGCCATCCACCATCCAATGAAAAATGCTGCGGATTGCGGCCCTTCCTCGGTTTGCTACACTGCGGAAGAACATCGACAAGTTTCAGTTTGGGCTGCGGATTGCGGCCCTTCCTCGGTTTGCTACACTAATGGGCGCCCTTCAGATGCAGCGGCAGACGCTGCGGATTGCGGCCCTTCCTCGGTTTGCTACACTGCTGACCGAATTTCCCGTACAGGCTGTTGAGCTGCGGATTGCGGCCCTTCCTCGGTTTGCTACACTCGTGAATGCCGCTGACACGTCTGTGCACAGGCTGCGGATTGCGGCCCTTCCTCGGTTTGCTACACTCAACGCGCTGAATGCTGGCGGCAATGAGGTGCTGCGGATTGCGGCCCTTCCTCGGTTTGCTACACTCCGCTGAGCCATGAGCATTGCCAGTCTCGCGCTGCGGATTGCGGCCCTTCCTCGGTTTGCTACACTCTTGGCCAGCAACGACCGCTTCCGAGAGAGGCTGCGGATTGCGGCCCTTCCTCGGTTTGCTACACTCCCACGGGTTCACCCCATCAGCCCAGTTACGCTGCGGATTGCGGCCCTTCCTCGGTTTGCTACACTCCTGGTACTCCAGGTCACGGCGTCGTCAGCGCTGCGGATTGCGGCCCTTCCTCGGTTTGCTACACTACCGATCCCCAAAAGCCGCTCAGCGCCACTGGTTTCACCTATTTCAAGCTCAGAAAAACTCCAACTGGGCGGGTGAAACTGGTGGCTCTTGGCGCATTTTTCCCATGTAGGTCTCGATCCGGCCAAACTGCTTGTCTGTGATGGTCAGGAAGCGCACCTCCCCTGCTGAGGGAACGCAGCGGCCAATGCGGACCACATGGATCCTGGCGTTCTCAATGGAGGCGCAGTGGCGGATGTACACCGAGTACTGCATCATGGTGAAGCCATCCCGGAGCAGGGCCTTACGAAACCGGGTGTAGGCCTTGCGGGCTTTGGCCGTATCCGTTGGCAGGTCGAACATGGCAATCACCCACATGGAGCGCCATCCCCAAGGAATTTGCCGCACCGGCCCCGACGTCACAGGCCATCCCTTGGCTCTGCTTGCTCAAGAGGGTCCAACTGCAAAGGCAGCCCTGTGGGAAGAGATAAGGTGCGATCCCCACCAGTCAGGGCGCGGCAGAGGGAGGCTGCGCTGGTGTGCAAGGCCAGCAACAGGGGTTCACGCCGCTGCCCCACCCAAATGGTTTCATTCAGTAACGAAAGCAAGGCTGCACGGGTCTCCCGTTGGGCCACCCTGGGCACAGAGGCGCCATTGCCGTCCACCAGCAGGCGAACCCGCCAATCCACATAGGGCCTGTAGGGCTCCAGCAGATCATCCGCAAGGCAAAACGGATTATTGCGGTGGCGATGGTGTACACCGAGGGAAGGAATCAAGCCAGTGGCCACAATGGCCCGCGCCACCGCGGCCCGCAGTACGGCGTAGCCGTAGTTGAGCAGGGCGTTCACACCCTCAGCCTCCCGGTCACGGTGAAACCCTCGGCCAAACAGGAGAGGCCAATATCGCTGAGCAGCCTGGGCCTCCAGGTTATCCGGATCGCCTGAGCGGACTTTCCTGGCCATGGCCACCAGCCTCTTGTGGCCTTCATTAAACTGGGCCAGCACCACGGCTTGTTGGCTGATCTTGGCCCGCACAATGGCTTGCCAAGCTTGTTTTCGCACTGGCTCACTGGCCAGCACCTGGGCACGGTGCCGCTCAGCTTGCACATGGTGGGCATCCAGGGGCAACATCATGCCGATGGGGAGGTGATCGCGCCCTGTAACCAGCACTGTGGCGCCTGCGGCCAACAGTTCCAGAAATACTGCTTGGGTGTAGGTAGCGCGGACGTCATCTACAATCACCACACCCAAATCTTCAATGGGCAGGGTTGCCTTGGGGAGATCAGGCCTCTGGATCACCAACTGGCGATGAGCAACAGAGAGGCGCGTGCCAGGTGTCGAGAACTCGATTGTTTTACGGAGCATCGTTGAAGCACTCAGTCGTTTGCCAGGCGAACTCGTCCAATTGGATCAATGGAGACCTTTTCTGCGTGACTTCTCAATAGCAAGGAATTCACTGTCGGCCGTGTTCTACTTTCTCCTGCTGCATCATTATGGTCAACAATCACGACCTGACCAGATGACCAAATACTTTCAATAATCACTATCTTGATTTTATTATCTTGTGTGAGCCTTAATGAATCACCCTTAGACAAAGACATACGAAACTTTGCGCCGTCATTGCGCTCACGTTGAACGATGGGCTGTCGTCTCGTCAAACGTTGTGAAGCCTCGAGTAAGCTAACGGAATCATAGTCCACTTCCCCATTGGACAGTTCATAAAGCGCTATGTGATGATTACCATCCAAGTCAGCATAGCCCTTGATAGTTGATTTCACTGGAGTCATCAGTTTAATTTGCTGCTTTACGAGCAAGCGTACCTTGCGAACTTCTGGACCACCATCTCCCAAAGTTGGATAAGAGCCCTGAAAAGCCCTCTTTGGATCACCACCATGCTTTTCCACCCAATCCCTGACAATTCTGCGCACCTCATCGTCGCGGATCTTCTCTCTCAATTCTGTTCTACTTAACGCCTCAACATTCTTCCGTGTGACAAAGAGTCGATAGTCTATCCTACCTGTCGTTTCCTCTTTGCACGTATCGCCGTAAATTGTCTCCTTGTGAAGCCTCCCGGAAACTTTCTTGCGGACGCGATGGGACACAACAATGGCTTCCACAGCCTTTTCAGCATCACTGCGGATTGTCTCCCAAGGAGGTGAGAAGCTGGGTTTCTGGACGGTGGGGCGGAGATTGTCCTTGTCTTGCCAGTAACGAGAGAGCTTTTGCGTCATGCCAGGGTGCGTGCAGGCAACTGTCAGGGCGTCGACGGCATGGTGGCGATGGTCGGCACGGTTTTTCTCGCCGGTGTCTCCCAGAATCCTGTTCAAGCCCCACAGTCGGCGCAGGTGTGCCGTGACCCGTCCCGACACAGCCTGAACCCTGACCTTAGTCTCTTGGTCAGGCCATAGCTGCTTGAGATAGGCAACAGCCTCTCGGGCAGCATATCCTGTATCATTGAGCTGCCGCTCAGAAAAATCATCCGGGATTGCTGTTGCCAGAAATCTTTTTACTTTACCAGGAGACATGCCCACACCTCCCTTCCCGTTTGCTTTCATCTTTTCCAGACGACTAACTATATCTTTCCATTTCTCCTGGTCATGACCAAGAAACTCAAAAGGTGTTTTGTTGCCTTTTTGAAGATTAAAATCTCTCCTACAAAGAGTCTTATTTCTAAAGCTATCATCTAAAGAACGAGAACGTGGCCAAATATGTTCAACTTCAAATTTGTTGTTTTGAAACAGGTCCTCAAAACAAATATGGTCACCGGTGTAAGGACACTGATGGCCACACTCGTTCCACAGCATCCACTTCTCAATATCGTTGCGTGAGGGTTCGGAGAATCCTTCTTTTTCCTGAAGTCCTTTACGGGCTTCATCGCGGCGCTTCTCCTGGCGCTTCATTCCCTTTTGTTTTTCCTCCCGCTCCCGCTTGGAAAGACCCACATCCCGCGCCAGCTCAACGCGGATCTGATCCGGCTTTCCAAACATATCAATCAGGTTATTGGCCACTTTGCGCAACTCATTGCGTGTCCGTGCTACGGTGGGATTGCGTAGGCTGGCAATGTGATCACACTCTTGTTTGTTCTTGGGACTGGGCAGGTGATCAAAGCATCGGCTGGTCTGCTCTTGATGATTGGGAAATATTTCTTCACGCCATGGGGCCATGTCAGGCCCATTGATAATTTCACCAAACCGCACACCCGCTTCCAGTAGGGGCAGAATCTTCTGCAATGCTTCCGTTGAGTAGGGCTCCCAACCTGTGGGAAGCTTCAAAGTCTTGATTTTCTTCGCCTGCTCATCGGACGCGCCAAACCTGTCCATGAAATACCGTGCTGCCTGTTCCCTTTGTTCTGTCCGCTCCTTGGCCGAACGGATAACAACCCGCTGCCCCACAACCCCATAATCTGCTTTCCAGAGACGTTCAGGCAAATCGTCTCGGATCTCTTGCCGACGTGGATGATCTGGCCAGGCTTCGCCAAAGATGTCCGCCAGCTTTGCCTCAATCATATTCCCGAGCAGTTTGTTTTCTCCACCCTGCTCCAAGTTGAACTTCAGAAGCTTTTCATCTACAGACCGGTTCCGCCTTCGATAGAAAGACTTCAGGGCTTGCCGAACTCCTGGCCATGTCATGGAGGCCCGGGTTTGCAGTTTGGCCAGAATGGCTTGACGTTCTTCTTCATCCAGACAGCGCTGCTCCGTGCCCACAAGCTGGAGATTGTTCAGCTTTTCCAGCATCCGCCGTTGCTGGGATAGCCAGGATCCTCGTGGACAAAGGTCTGCCCCAGGCAGAAAGCGACACTTGCCAAGGGTCTTGAGGCGCCAGAAAACAGGTCGCTGGTCAAAAATAGCCCCACGCACCTCTGCCTTGGCCTGATCATTGGGCAAACAGGGTGCCCATATCTGATCAAACTCATCCTCAACAACTTTACGGGTGGCGTGTCTGCCCCGCTTGCGCTCGTTCGGTTCCCGTTCCGCCAGCCAAGCGCCAAGGGTTTTGCCCTCCCGTTCCAGGGCTTGCAGGGTGTCCTCCCGTGCAGACATTGCCTGCTTATCTGCTTCCTCCTGATCTGCATCCCTGTTCCTGGTCTCAGTCTCGTCATCACCAGCAATCTCGTCAATATCCCGCCCTTTGAAATGCCGCCGCTGGGCCAGATGATAGATGGCCCGCCCCACAGCATAGGGGGACAAGCGATCACCCTCAAAAATCCATTCGGGAAGCCCAGCCCGTTCAGCCTTCATGGCCGCAAATACTTCGTGGCATGACCCATCAGATTCCGCCTGTTGAAGATTGAATGCCCATTTGCGCAGTTGATAGGGATCAGCTTCCATGACCTTGCTCCACTCGGGTGAGTTCCGCTTTGGGAGGAAGCCATGCTGATGCAGCAGTTCACCCAGCTCCTGGCGCCGCTGACGCCGCCGCCGCAACTGGCGCCGTCGCATCCGCGCCGCACGGCGATCCTGGTTCAGAGGGACTAAAGCCTTGGGGTCACGGGCTTCAGGAAAGATGCGCACCCCAAGCCGATGGATCTTGCCGTTTCCCTGCTCAGGATCATGGTCAATGACCGCAAATCCAATAGACGTGGTGCCGATATCAAAACCGAAAACCAATGCCATGCAACAACCCCTTGCACAAGCTGAGAGAGAATGCTATTATCGCATACGTAGCAAACCGAGAAGTGGTCTCCGAATTGGTTGGCTGCTTGCAGCCGCTTTTCGCAGCAAAATGACCCTTCGTGTGGGCTCGGCATCCCAAGGTCAACCGCCGGCACCCCAAACCCTCGCCCCAGGGCGGGGGTTTGTTGCATCAAGCCATGGGGGTGGTGTGCTGGCACAGGTAGGAAAAACACCACACAGTCGCCACCATCATCTTCCGGCCACGGGTAGGACTTGAGCCTACCCCCTCCGCACCACCACCAACCCCACGCAAAGGACGCCAATCAAGGGGCCTGGAGGGAGATTCAGGAGGAGGGCCAACAGGAAGCCGCCAACGCTGAGCGCCATGCCGGCCGCGGAAGCCCTGAGCACCGCCTGTCTCAGGCTGGTGGCTCCGGCCAGGCCAACCAGGGCGGGCGCACACATGAGACCGATCACCAGCACCACCCCCACGGCAGCCATACTGCTGACGATCACAAAGGCCGTGATCCCCGCCATGGCCAGTTTCAAGGTGCGCAGCGGCAGGCCACTGGCTGCCGCCCCCATGGGATCCACCCCCAAAAACACCAGAGGGCGGTAGCAGGTCGTAAAGAAGAGTCCTTGCAACAGGAGGCTGCCCCCGGCCTGGAGCAGGTCCACCTGCCGGGTGAGCAGCAGGTCTCCAAACAGGGTGGCCTCCAGGTCCACCCTGATGCCCAGCAGGGGGATCAGCAACACCCCGAGCCCCATGGACCCGGCCAGGACGGTGTTCATCACGGCGCTGTGGTTGGCGGTGTTCTGTCCGGGAACCAGAAGCCGCTCCGCCACAAGGGCGCCCAGGAGACCACTGAGGGATCCGCCCACGCTGGGGGGAAAGCCGAACGCCACAGCCAGGGCCAGGCCCGGCAGCACGGCGTGGGAGATGAGGTTGGCCTGAATGACCCGCCCCTGCAAAATCAGCAAGGCGCCGCTGATGGGGCACAGAGCGCCGGTCAACAGAGCCAGCAGCAGAGGGGAAATCCACCAGCTCATGGCAGACCGCCTCCCCGGTCAGGAGCCATCCGCATCCCGCCTGTCCAAGGTTCAACCACAGCAATGGTTCCCCATGGTCACATCATCAAGGGCCTGTCGCACCTGATCGGGGGCGCCGTCGGCGCGGAGCACCTGGTCCAACACCAGCACCCGGTCATAGGCGTTCAAGGCGGGACCCCAATCGTGGCTGCTGACCAGCAGGGTGAGCCCGGCATCACTGAGCTGACGCATCAGGCCCAGGAGAAGCTGACGGGACGGGGGATCAATGGCGGCGCAAGGTTCATCCAGCAGCAGCACCTCGGCCGGCTGCACCAGGGTGCGGCCCAGCAAAGCGCGCTGTTGTTGCCCGCCGGAAAGCTGGTCAAGGCGCTTGCCCGCCATGGCCCCCAAGCCCACCCTCTGCAACGCCCCGTCCACGTCGCAACAACCAGGACGGTGGGACGCCAACCGCCCCAGCCCGGCGAACTCCGCCACCGTGATGGGAAAATGCCAGTCGATTTCCCCCTTCTGGGGCATGAGGGCAATCCGCCGCCGGCATCGGCGTATCGGCGCACCATCCAGCTCCACCACCCCGGCGCTGGGCTGGAGTTGGCCCTGCAACAGGTGCAGCAGGGTGGACTTGCCGGCGCCGTTGGGACCCACCAGGGCGGTCAGGCTGCCGGGGCGAAGCTGGAATGTAATCCGATGAAGCACCCGCTGCTCACCGTAGTGGTAGCTGAGGCCACAGGCCCGCAGCCCCGGTGTTGCTGGAAGCGCCGTCTCGACAGTTGCAATGGACCCTTGGGCGGATCTCAAGATGTCCATTCTCAAGTAGAGAGCGAGAATGAGTCTAAGTCAATGGTAGCATCAGGAGCGCAGGAATGGGTTTGGCGCCCACAAAACCAATGATTCGACGTTTGACCGGCTTTGCCTTGGCGATGGTGTTGCTGGGTGGCCTGGCCACAGGGTGCAGTCGCCCGCGATCGTTGCAGTCGTCCGGCCCGGCCGAGTCCGGGGCGGACAATCTCCAGGTGCTGGCGGCCGACGGGGTGCTGTGCGACCTGACCCGCACCCTGGCCACGTCGTCTTTCACCGTCCATTGCCTTCTGTCCGGTGAAGAGGATCCCCATACGTTCTCCCTGTCCCCGGAGCAGCGGGGCCTCCTGGAGCAATCCGATCTTGTGCTCATCAACGGCCATGGCCTCACTTCCGTCCTGGCCACGCTTGCTGAAGAGGGAAGGGCCGTGGCCGTGGCGGAGGCCATTGAACTCCCGTCGTTGGAGGAAACCGACCCGCTCCCCATGGCCGACCACCATGACGATCACGGCCACAGCGAGGGCGATGACCACGGCCATGGAGACCGCCACGAGTTGAGCCACGGCGGGGAACACCATGACGATCATGACGACCACCATGAGCTGAGCCACAGCGACAGCCCCGATCCGCACTACGACGATCACCATGACCACGACCATGACCACGGCGGTGTGGACCCCCATGTGTGGCATGACCCCGGGAACACCCAGGCCATGGCCATGGTGGTCACCCGGGAGTTGACCCAACTGGCGCCGGAAGACGCAACAGCCCTCTGGATGCTGAATCAGGAGACAATCGCCGTGCTGGAGGAGATGGGCGCTTGGGCTGAGCAGCAAGTGGAGACCATCCCACCCCAGCAGAGGGTTCTGGCCACCCGCCACAAGGCGTTCGGATATTATGCCCGGCGGTACGGCTTCAGGGAGTTGGCGCTTCAGGGCTTCAGCACCACCGAAGCAGTACGGCCGGCCGTATTGGCCAATTTGCGCCGTGAATTGGCGGAAGCCAACGTGGTTGCTCTCTTCCCGGAGCATGACCCGCCCGGTCAGTCTCTGCGAGTGATTTCCCAGCAGAGTGGCATTCCCCTCAGCCCCCGACACCTGATTGCCGACGGCCTTGCTGCTGGCCGGAGCACCGTGGAAACCTTCGTGGGCAACACCTGCGTCATCACCAACGGATTGCAAGGGCAGTGTGACGAGGCGGGAGGGGAAGCGTTGGCCAGCCGTTGGCGTGCGCTGGCGGATCAATAGTCGTCAATTGAGCGCCAGTTGGTTGGCCGAGCAGCCATGTCCCTGGCTTGACTGCTCTCACCAACTTTCAAAGGGTTCTGCCAACACCAGCAGATCCCCAGGCAGTGGCGTTGGGCAGCCCCGACGAAATAGCAACCAGCAAAATCCCCCCAGTCCAGAAGGATCCACCAGTCGCAGCAACACCTCCCGCTGGGTGAGCCGCTGGGCCAAAGGGGGACGGTCCGTCTCACCGAGGCGGCTCAGTTGCTGGACCAGGCCCAGGGTCAGCACGTCTTGGCTCTGGCTCATTTCACCACACCATGTCCAGCCCGCCTCCTCAGCCCAGTGGCGCAGCAGGTCAGTGTAGACGTGGGCAGTTGAGATCCATCTCGCCCGGCTGGAGGAAGGGATTGCCAATAGCCTGCTGTTCATTCTGGCGGTGTGGCGGTGGCGGCCCTGCTGAGCTCCGCCATCGTTGGCCGTTGGGCGGTCTCCGGTAGTCAGGCAGATCCACAAGGGCAGTAGGAAAGCTACCGGGGCCTGGCCAAGGTGCCGGGTCTGCCTGCCATGCTGCTGATCAGCAGCATGGCTACCTCTATTATTATCATCCTGCAGCAAAGCGCCCTGCCCCTGGATCTGGTGCGCGGCAGCCTGGGGCGGCCTGCCCTGGAGCTTGTGATGGGCAATCTGGTGGTGGCTGTACAGTTGGTATTGCTGGAGGTGATGCAGCTCCCCGTTTTCCCTGGCAATAGTGGATTGTAAGCCCGTCTCCCAGGGCGGCAGGAGCGCTCCAGCAATCTTGCAGGGCATCCCCACCTGCTGGGGGACGGTGCAGCCAAGCCGCAACTGCCACGCCTTGGGCAGCGGGTCCGAGTTCATGATATGGTGGCCACATCCGCAGTCTCCTTGATGGTAGCCCCCAGCGCGTCGAAGATCACGAACTCGAAATCCGAAGTGATCCGAACTCCTTGGGGAGACTTGGTGCCAACAGTTGATGTGTTGCCTGTTGTCTATATTCTATTGGCGTATGGCGTTCTTCACTTTTTACCCTTCCAGATTTTGGGGTGGTTGGCGAATGAGGATGGACTGGCTGAATGGTTACAGTTCTGCGGTTACTTGTTTGCAGGTTTCTCGGCTTTAGTCGTTCTTGTCAAAGGGAGATTTCCATCTAGTTCAGTACAGGTATTTTGGTGGATTTTATTGACTATTTTTTGTTTCTTCATTGCAGGTGAGGAAATTAGTTGGGGAGAGAGAATTACAGGGATTGGCTTTGATACATTGCGTGACTTAAGTACACAGGGAGAATCGAATTTTCATAACTTGGAGGAGATTCAGACTTATTTACATTTCTCTTTCATCGCCTCTGGACTCTTCTTTGGGTGGATTGGTTGGAGGTTCTGGCCGTCAATTCAGGCCTTTCCTGCAAAGCGTTTTAGTTTATATTTTCTGTTTGTGGCTTTGTTTTATACTTACTTTGATTTGTCATATATTGTATATGGTGATCGGATCAGAAATTACCAAGAGGTCTTTGAATTGTTAATGGCGCTTGGTCTGTTTTTACATTGTTTTTCTTACGCTCGCCCTTTGCTGCATTCAAGGCGCAGTTCCAGTTCCTCTCGGGATTGATCTGTCTTCAATCCACTGGATTGCTGGGTGAATGCTTTTGGTGAATCCACCAATTGGTCCCTTGGGATCAAGGCACCCCGTTCTCTCCAAATTCCCATGAAAGGGAATCTGGAAAACGGCAAACCGAGAAACAAAAAGTGGAGCAGGCCATTATGGCGGGTTCACAACGGACAGTCATCCCAACGGGGCTTCCCATCGACACTTTGACATGGGAACAGCAACACCATGGTCTCCCGGCTGGCTACTGCTGGGAGATATTGATGGTTCCCGTAAGGGCACCTCTGAACAAGATCTCTGGGGGGTAGCAAGAGCGGTAAGATGGAGTCCTGATTGGAGCTTGGCTGGGATGGAGAGGGTGTAGAGGAGCTTTGCGGATCTTGAGTATGAGAGCAAGAAACACAAGACGCGGAGGGAGGGTTTTCTGGAGAGGATGGAGGTGCTGGTTCCCTGGGAGTGTCTGCGGGAGGAGACCAGGCCGTACTACCCAAAAGCCGGCAGGGGGAGAGCGTCCTATGAGCTGGAGTCCATGTTGCGCGTGCATTATGTGCAACTCTTCTACAACTTCAGCGATCCAGCCACCGAAGACATGCTCTATGAGATTGAGAGGGTGCGACGTTTTACCGGTATCAGTCTGAACAAGGTGCCGGACGAGACGACGATTCTCAACTTCCGCCATCTGCTGGAGCGTCATGGGTTGCCCCAGATGTTGTTTGAGAGCATCAAGGAGCATCTGCCAGAAGAAGGGCTGATACTTAAAGAAGGAACGATTGTGGATGGCAGTATCATTGAAGCGTCCAGTTCGACGAAGAACCAAAAAAGGGAACGGGATCCAGAGATGAAGCAGATCCAGAAGGAGAATCAGCGGCACTTCGGTATGAAGCTCCACGTGGGAGTAGATGATCAAAGCGGTCTGGTCCATAGCCTGGCGACAACCTCTGCCAACAGGCATGGCCTGACAGCTTCAGAAGAGTTGCTCCACGGAGAGGAAGTCCGTGTTTGGGGAGATGGAGGGTACCGTGGAATGGAGAAGCGTGAGGCCCATAAGGATCGCCAGTGGCATGGCACGTTGCCATGGGTCCGTCACAGCGCAGGAGATGGGCCAGAGATGAACTGGAACGGCTGATGGAAGCGTGCAAGTCCGGTGTGAGGGTTAAGGGGGAACAGGTCTTTTTCTATGTGAAGCAGATGTTTGGCTACCGCAAGGTGTGCTACCGCAGCCTGGAGAAGAAGGAGAATCGGCTGGCCCTGGTGCTTGGATTTGCCAATCTGCTGCGGGGAGAATCCTGTATGGTGTGATGTTCACGAGATAGCTGTATCTGATTACCGTTAATCAGGTAGAAAGCTAATCATTCAGCATCACTTTTGACGACGGGTAGCTCTTCTTAAGGGGTATATCCCACTCATCACAACCCAGCATCTTGCATGGTCAATCTTTATGGACTTATTCAGAAATTCCTTAAGCTTGTCCATAGTCTGGAAGTCAATCCTCTCGCCCACGCTTCTAATTTGCTCATTTAATAAATCCAATTTTCTCAACACTTGCACAAATCCGTGAGCAGTCACACCTGCATTCACTGCTGCCAGATAGGGGAACATCCACTGAAGAGCTCGTGCCGTATGAACAGAACAGGACAGGGGATGGCTTTTACCATATTTTTAGAGCATTGCCATCGCGCAACCACATCACCGTCTTTTCCGCCACAACATCGGCTCTTCCTGCCATCTCTCGCACAACACCGCCTACCCGTTCATAGACACCCCTATTCAATCCTTTGGTGATGGAAACAGGAATATTGGTGGCGACCTTGACAGCCGAACTGAAGATCTTGAGCGTGGCGGAGGAGGAGTTGCCGAAGAGGTCCCCAATCTGTTGAATCATCGGTGGGCGTGCAGGAGAACATGGTTAAGGTCGCAAACGACCGCTGGCTTCTGAGGCCACCTTCACTTGGCTCAAAACAAAATCAGGGTGAGATGGCTGATCCAAGGGGATGGCCCTTGTTCAGCAGTGGAGAGCAGGAAGGATGGCAGTGCGTCCCTGGTAGGTTGCTGAATGACCGACCTTGGGTTTATCTTCGACTTATTCAGAAGAGCCAGGAGACGAGCAGCTTCAGGCAATACTTGGCGACAATAATGATGCGGCTCTCTCTGCTGTCTTCGTTGTGGGGCAATCCCCACCCGCAAGAGGCCTGATTTCAGCAACGGTTGCCGCGTCCCACCGTCCATGCTGGGGTCTGTTTCCGCCCAATTGTCCATGACCCTGGATCAACTCCTCACAACTGCGGTCAGCGTCTTCACAGCGTCCGTCGTCCTGACCCTCTGGCGGGCCTCCACGGCAACGGGTTCCAACAGTCGCTGAATTCCCTTTCAGGAGGCAAACAAATCCCACCTCCGGTGCCGTATCCCCTCGTGAGGCGTCGGACCTGCAAGGCAGTCTACCGTTGGGAGGCGTGAACCGTCTCCCAACGCGACAGCCATGGAATCCATTGACTGGCTCTGGATCATTCATCCTGCCCTCGCTGTCGTTCTCATTTATCCCCTCGCGGGTGTGGTGATGCGCTTGGGTGTGCAAACCCGGCGGCGCCGGGTGGATGACGCCAACCTGCCTGCCAATGCTGCCCGTGATCACGTGGACCTGGGCAAGTGGTTGGCAACAGGGATGGTGGTCCTTGTTCTGGTAGCTGTCACCGTTCCTATCTTCACCAAGTCCTTCTGGCCCGATCCTGATCCGGAGAGCCTGCAAGCCTTATCTGTTCTGCTGGTCCATGGCACGGATCACGCCATGACCGGGAACGGCGGCAGCCCACAGGATTTGCGGGGCCTGTCCCTTCTTTTGGCCTTGGCCGGCACGGTCATTGCCCTGGTGGTGCTCTGGCGGGTCCAGCAACGCTGGCAGCGCATCCTTTTTGCCCTGCTCACCTGGGGAGGGATCCTGGGTCTTGGCGCCCAGCCGGAGGTGTGGCGTGTCAGTGACGACCCCCGCACCTTTGCGTTCTGGACATCCCATTACTGGACGGGTGTAGGGCTGGTGGGGCTGATGGTCTTCTCCATGGCGATCCGGCCGGAAATTGTGCGGCGCCTGGCCTGGCGTCGGGTACACATTGTCATCAACATCCTGGTGGTCATCCTGTTTTTTGCCCAAGGGATCAGCGGTCCCAAGGATTTGCTGGAAATCCCCCTGCACTGGCAGCAACCCGCCATCTACCAATGTGACTTCAACGCCCGCCGCTGTCCCCAGGCACTTGAGCAGGTCACAGTAGAGCCCTCGATGGTGCATCCTGTGGGCTGAGAGGACCGGTTGTGCAACTGTTGCCCACGCTGCTGGTGGTGCTCACCTGCTGCTGGCTCATCCGGCGTTCCGAAGACCAATGCCCCCATGGCGGCGGCGCCTGGCCATTGTGCTGATCATCAGCCTGGCGGCCCGTTATCTCCTCTGGCGGGTGTTGTTTGGCCTGAACCAGAAAATCCCCCATGGCGTTGGGCTTGAGTTGGCTGCTGCTGGCTTGCGAAGGCTGGCTGATCCTGACGGGCCTCCTGCAGATTGGCTTGTCGTTCTCCGGGCGGGGATCGCATCGCCGCTGCAGCGGACGGCGGGGCCCTGCTGCAACGGTGCCCCAGCCTTCTCATGCCCGCTACCCCCGCCGCCGGGGACGCCAGCACGCCAAAGCGGGCAATCTCAACGAGGCGCTACCCCACTGCCATGGGGAGTTGATGGCGGTATTTGAGCCGGTGCGAGACAGTGTATGGGCCAACGCCCCAAGTCCCGCTGGGCCTGGAGTTTGATGCTGCCCACTCTGGTGCTGTTCGTCCTCAACGGCTGGAATTTCCTGAGGCTGCTGTCCGTCCTGCCCCCCAGCCCGACCATGGCCGCCATGCCCAGCCAGCAGCAGGCGGAGGGGAATCGGCTTGTGGGACTCCTCTGGAGTGGGCTGAATTTCGTCGGTCAGCCGCCATGCCCGCAGGTCCATGGCGCCCAATTCCCGTAGCCATTACTATGGATGAAGAGCCCTGTGTGCCAACCCGCCTCCTTGCCGCCTTGTACTTACCTGACGACGGATTGCAACCATGCCCCTCATTCCCCGCTGGCGTTTCATGACCAGTGAAGCCAAAGCCCTGGTTCGCACCATGGGGATCTCCGTCATCCTGCTGCTGGTGGTCCTGGTGGCGTTCCGCACTCTCGCCGGCCTGCTGTGGCCCATTGTGCTGGTGGGTTTTTTACTCTGGCTGTTACTCAGACGTTGAGCGGGTGGTTTAAGATCCAAGCCTCCCGGTCCATGCCGGCATAGCTCAGTGGTAGAGCAGCGCTTTTGTAAAGCGAAGGTCGTCGGTTCAAATCCGTCTGTCGGCTTCTAGCAACAGTGGTCCAGGTGAGTGATATGGCCCAGCATCAATGGCGGTTCTGGATTGACCGGGGGGGCACGTTCACCGACATCGTGGCCAGAACTCCGGACGGCAGCCTCAAAACCCATAAACTGCTTTCCGATAACCCCCGACAATCCCTGGACGCACCGGTGCAGGGCATTCGGGAGGTGCTGAACCTGGCCCCGGGAGACCCCATTCCGTCCCAGGCCATTGCCGAGGTGAGGGTAGGCACCACCGTGGCCACCAATGCCCTGCTGGAGCGCAAAGGCGAGCAGGTTGCCCTGGCCGTCACCCGTGGGTTTCGCCATGCTTTGTCCATTGGCAACCAGGCCCGGCCCCGCCTGTTTGACCTGGAGATTCGCCGGACCGAGTTGCTCTACACCCAGGTGGTGGAGATTGAAGAACGCATTGATGCCCAGGGCCGGGTCGTTCGCCCCCTGAACCACCACCAGACCCGCGCCACCCTCCAGGCGGTCCATGACGCGGGGATTCGCACCCTGGCCGTTGTGTTGCTCCATAGCTACCGTGCCCCGGCCCATGAACAGATCTGTGGGGCCATTGCGGCGGACATCGGCTTCCGTCACGTCTTCCTCAGCCACCAGGTGAGCCCCTTGATCAAGGTGGTGGGGCGCGGTGAGACCACCGTTGTGGACGCCTATCTCTCCCCTCTCCTGCAGCGTTACGTGGACCACCTGGCGGCAGAGTTGGGGGATGTTCCCCTGCTGTTCATGCAGTCCAGCGGGGGCTTGACGGCAGCACGGCAGTTTCAGGGGAAAGACGCCGTTTTGTCCGGTCCTGCAGCGGGCGTGGTGGGGGCTGTGGCGGTGACGAAAGCCGCGGGGTTCGGTCCCCCCATGATCAGCTTCGACATGGGAGGCACCTCCACGGACGTGAGCCTCTGCCATGGGGGGTACAGCCGCAGCCTGGAGGCCCAGGTGGCCGGCGTCCGTCTCCAGACGCCCATGCTGAACATCCATACGGTGGCGGCGGGCGGGGGCTCCGTCTGTTCCTTTGCCCAGGGTCGTTACCAGGTGGGGCCGGACAGCGCCGGCGCGGATCCGGGCCCAGCCTGCTACGGCCGTGGCGGTCCCCTCACGGTGACGGACTGCAACCTGATCCTGGGCAAGTTGCAGTCCCAGCATTGTCCCACCGTGTTTGGCCCCAACCGCCAGTCTGCCCTGGATCCGGTGGCGGCCCGTCGGAAGCTGACGGCCATGGCGGCCGCCGTTGCCCAAGCCACAGGACAACCCCAATCCCTGATGGCTGTGGCAACGGGCTTCATCACCGTTGCCGTGGAGACCATGGCCAAAGCCATGAAGACCATCTCCCTGGAGCGGGGCTGCGAGGTGAGGCACGCCACCCTCTGCGGGTTTGGGGGCGCCGCCGGGCAACATGCCTGTCTGGTGGCGGACGTGTTGGGAATTCGCCGCATCCTGTTCCACCCCATGGCCGGCGTGTTGTCCGCCTATGGGCTGGGCCAGGCCGCGATTCGCGCCCTACGGCAGCAGTCCCTCAATCGTCCCCTTCCCCTGGGCAGCCGGTTGGAGCAGCCCGTGGCGGCCACCCTGGATCACCTGGCCCAGGCCGCCCGGCAGGCGGTGGCCAGCCAGGGCGTCCACCCCACGCGGATCACCGTCCAGCGCCGTCTTCACCTGCGCTATGACGGCTCCGATACCGCCCTGGAAGTACCGGCCGGCAGTCCAGCGGGCATGGTGGAAGAGTTCACGCGTCGCCACCAGCAGCGCTACGGCTTTTTGATGGAGAACAAGCCGTTGATCATCGCCACGGCTGCGGTGGAAGCCGTTGGCCATGCCCAGCCGCTGGCTCAACCCCGTCAGGACCACAAGGCAACCCAGCCTGCCACACCCATCAATAGTGTGGTGGTGGTCCTCAGCGGTCGCCCCCACATGGCGCCGGTCTATGATCGGACCACGCTCCGGGCCGGTGTTGTTCTGTCGGGACCCGCCTTGATCAGTGAGGCCGTGGCCACAACCGTTGTGGAGCCAGGCTGGCAAGCCCAACGTACCGACCAGGGCGATCTGATCCTGGAAAGAACAGGCGCAAAAGCAGAAGGTCCTGTTATTGCCAGGGAGGTGGATCCGGTGATGTTGGAAGTGTTTCACAGCCGCTATATGTCCATTGCGGAACAGATGGGCGTCACGCTGCAAAATACAGCGTCTTCTGTGAACATCAAGGAGCGCTGTGATTTTTCCTGTGCCGTCTTTGATACCCACGGCAATCTGGTGGCCAATGCTCCCCACCTGCCCGTTCACCTGGGTTCCATGTCCGAGAGTGTGCGGCAGGTGGTGCAGGCCCAGGGAGCCCGCATGAAACCCGGTGATGCTTACGTCCTCAACAGCCCCTATCTCGGTGGCACCCATCTGCCGGATATCACGGTGATCACCCCTGTCTTTGATCCACGAGGACAGGACGTTCTGTTTTATGTGGGCAGCCGGGGACACCATGCGGACGTGGGGGGAATCTCCCCCGGCTCCATGCCTCCCAACTCCCGCTCCATTGGGGAGGAGGGGGTGATCATTCCCATCAGCAGGATTGTAGAGGCGGGACGCTTTCAAGAGCAAGCCATGCGGGCTATTCTCACCAGTGGACCCTATCCCGTCCGCAACCCTGATCAAAACATTGCCGATTTACAAGCCCAAGTTGCTGCCAATGCCCGTGGCGTGGCGGAGTTGCAGCAGCTTGTGGAGGAATTCCAACTGGCCACTGTTCAAGACTACATGGGCCATGTGCAAGCCAACGCCGAGGAGTCTGTCCGCCAGGTAATCTGTTCCCTGAACAGTGGTCAATTCTCCTATGAATTGGATAACGGCGCCATGGTTCAAGTCACGGTGTCCGTTGATCATCAACAACGCAGCGCCGTTGTGGACTTTACCGGCAGCAGCCCCCAGTTGGGCAATAATTTCAATGCCCCAACAGCCATCACCAGAGCTGTGGTGCTCTACGTGTTTCGTACGTTGGTGAAGGCCAATATACCCCTCAATGAAGGTTGTCTCAAGCCCATCACCATTGTGGTGCCCCAACCCTCCATGTTGGCGCCCCGGGATCCAGCCGCGGTGGTGGCGGGGAACGTGGAAACCAGTCAAGCCTTGACCGATGCCCTCTATGGCGCCTTGGGGGTGATGGCCGCAGCCCAGGGCACCATGAATAACCTCAGCTTCGGCAACAAGAACCATCAGTATTACGAAACCATTGGCGGCGGCTCTGGCGCTGGACCGGGGTTTGCCGGGGCCGCCGCCGTGCAAACCCACATGACCAACTCCCGTCTCACGGATCCTGAAGTGTTGGAATCCCGATTCCCTGTGCGGGTGGAGTGTTTTGAGATCCGCGAGGGCTCTGGCGGCGCCGGGCGCTATCCCGGTGGGGATGGGGTCCGCCGCCACCTGCGCTTTCTGGAGCCCATGGAGGTGATGATCCTGGCCAACCGCCGCCGCATCCCACCCTACGGCTGTGCCGGGGGCAGCCCCGGAGCCCCGGGCCGAAGCTGGCTGGAGCGCGCCTGTGGGGAAACCGTTCCGCTGGGAAGCTGTGATCGGGTGCAGGCCCAGGCAGAGGACTTGGTGGTCATTGAAACACCGGGTGGAGGCGGGTATGGATTCCCTTGAAATGACAGGTACAGATGTGGATACACTGCTCCCGACCCCATGGAGATGCCAGGAGCCATGCGCATTCTCGTTGTCTCCACTGCCGTAGGACCCATTGGCCAGGGCCGTGGCGGCGGGGTGGAGGTGACCATTGATTCCCTCGTGCGTGGCCTGGTGGATCGGGGGCACCAGCTCATGACGCTGGCGCCGGAAGGATCGGAACCATGTGGTTGCCCCATGGGCACAGTGGCCGGACAACTCCAGCCCCCTTGGCAACAGCAGTCGCGGGATGCCCCCATCGTGCAGCCGCCTGACGGCGTGCTGGCCGCCATGTGGCGCGAGGCCTGGGCTTCGCAAGACCGCCACCACGTGGTGTTGAACCTGGGTTACGACTGGCTGCCCCTCTGGCTTGGTCCCTGCTTTACCACCCCCGTCCTCCATTTGATCAGCATGGGCAGCCTGAGCCAGGCCATGGATCAGGCTGTTGTCGACGTGGCCAACACCCACCAGGGACACCTGGCGTTTCATAGCAAGAGCCAGATGGAAAGCTTCGGCATTCACCACGGCACGGTTGTGGGCAATGGTTTTGATCTCGACACCTATCGTTTTGTCCGGGAGCCGGAGCCGCTCCTGGGCTGGGTGGGACGCATTGCGCCGGAAAAGGGCCTTGAGGATGCCGCCGCGGCAGCGGCCTTGTTGCACATACCGTTGGCTGTGTGGGGCCGAGTGGAGGACCCTGCCTACAAGGCCCGAGTAATGGCGGACCATCCCGCCTGCGATTTCCGCTGGCAAGGGTTTCTGCCCCCCTTGCAGTTGCGCCAGGAGCTGGGGCGCTGCGCAGTTCTGCTCATGACCCCCCGCTGGCAGGAAGCCTTTGGCAATGCGGTGGTGGAGGCCATGGCTTGCGGTGTGCCCGTGGTGGCCTACCGACGGGGTGGACCCCGGGAAACCGTTGACCATGGCCTCACAGGATTCCTGGTGGAGCCTGGCCGGGTGGCGGAGTTGGCCACCGTGGTGGACAAGGCCTGCCGTCTGGACCGCTACAGGATTCGCCTCCGCTGCCAGGAGCGCTTCGGCATTGCCCCGTTTGCCCAACGCCTGGAGGACTGGATCCTGGCTGCCCTATGATGGATCTATCCCATGGACTGAAGACCAAGCCCCATGCCGACTCTCCTGGCAGAGCTTCCCTGGAAGGAGTTGGTGGCGTTGCTGGGCATGGGTGGACTGGCAGGTTTTTGCGCGGGGTTGCTGGGGATTGGCGGTGGGCTGGTTGTTGTGCCAGGTATGCTGCTGCTGCTCAGCTACCACGGCTACCCTGACGATGTTGTCCCGCCCATGGCGGCTGGCACCAGCCTGTCCCTGATGGTGTTCACCGCCACAGGTTCGGCCCTGTCCCATTTGCGTCAGGGGACCGTTTGTTTGGCCGTGTTGCGCAGGTTGCTGCCTTGGGTGATGGTATCGGAGTTGTTGGGCGTCTTCCTGGCCAACATCATCAACGCCCATTTCCTCGAAATCCTCTTCGGCCTGCTGGTGTTGGCGTTGGCCGTGGATTTGCTGCGCCGCTCTGTTCAACCTGCTTCTCCAGCCGTCCCCACCGTGAACCATCCCAGGACACTGACAATGGTTATGGGCAGTGCCATTGGCTTGAAAAGCGGCTTGTTTGGCGTGGGGGGCGGCGCGTTGGCGATCCCCTATTTCAATTGGCTCGGCCTTTCCCCCCGTGAAGTGGTGGGCACCACGGCCCTGCTCACATGGCCCGTGGCCGTTGTGGGGGCAATGGCTTACGGTTTAAGTCCACTCCCCATGAACGATCCTCTGATCGGTGTTGTGGGCAGCGTGTATTGGCTGGGGGTGCTGGTGATGATCCCGGCAACCGTACTGATGGCACCCCTCGGCGCCACGCTCTGCCGGATCTTTCCCCAGGATCAGCTCCGCCGGGTCTTCGGTGTGTTTCTGCTGGTGGTTGGCGTGCGAATTCTGCTGTAAGGCAATCCTGGCGTCTCGCGAGGACACCTGCTTCAATGCGGTTGCCACCGCTGCCTGCAGGACTCCCCACCTTGGGTCAGTACCCGCGCCCATCTTCTGATTTGCCTGCCCAGGACCGGGTAGGCGCCCAGTTCAAACACCGGCAGCACACCAGAATTGCCCTGAAGGCACGCCGCGCCAGGGTCCCCGTCCGGGAAGTGCTGTTGTGGCTATTGGTGAGCGTTGTGGGCGTGTCTGCCGTCACCATTAGCGCTCTTATTGCCCTGGCGCCAACCCTGACCGATAGCGGGGAAACTTGGCAGAGCCAGGACCGGCCTCGACAAGGCCACGCGGTGGCGGAGCCCTTGCGCGTCGCCCTGGATGGGGAGCATTTCTACCAGTTGGATCTGGACCCACGCCAAGTGGAGTTTGACCTTCTCCGTGGCTGGGATCGAGAACAGGAGGCGTTTGCGGATCCTGATGCCCTGGCCTTCATCTCGGGTCCCATGTATGAGCGCTACTACTGGCCCGACCCCAGGCTGGAGAAGGCTATTGATCAGACGGTGCAGCCCAATAGCCCTCAGCGGGCTGCAGATCAGGGCTACACGGTTCCCCTGGGAGACCTGAAGTTCGGTCCTGAAATCTGGCGGGGACTGAATCGGGCCGCTTCTGGCCAGAGGGCGTTCATCGGCATTGATTATGCCGGTGAGGTGACCTTTGGCTACGGGGAGCTGACGGCAGAGCGGGCACGCGCCTACGAAACGTTCATTGGCGGCCTTCACGTGCTCTACAACGACCTGCAGCCAGTGCAACCGGGCTACCAGGGGGCCTACAACAAGGGAGTGGGGCAAAAGATTCGCTATTACCTGCCCCGGGTCCGGGTGGTCATCGGGCTGCGGCCGGACCGGCGCTTGGAAGTGCTCATGAGCAAGGACGGCCTCACCCTGGAAGAAACACGGGAACTGAGCCGCCAGCGGGGACTGGTTGCCGCCTACCTCCCTGACCATGCTTCCAAAAGCCGCTTCATTGTGCCCGGCGTCAAAGGTTTTGATGAAGAAGACGCCAACTGGATCAGCGGTGGGTCCACCAGCTACGTGCATGTGCCCTACATGATTCGCATCAGCCAGCGCCGCCAAACCGGCGTCGTTGAGCAAAGCCCCCCCATTACCCTCGCTCCCGTCCCCCAGGACACTGGTTGTGACGGCCCGTTCAGTTGTGCGAGGCAGGGGATGCTTTGGGCTGGAGATCGGTCTCTCTCCGGGCTCAACCGCCTCATGGGGGCTGTGCTGGGAGGGGGCTCTCTGCCGGAGCCGCCCATCACGGCTGATCCCCCCGCCGCACAGTTGAGATCCCTGCCGTCCAAAACCGTGGCGTCTTCCCCACAAGACGACGTGAACCCTCCTGGGGACCAGCCTGTGGATCTGGCCTGGGTGCCCAATCCGGACCAGGCACCGGCCCGCCATGTCAGATCCGAGCCAATCACCAGGCCGGCAACGGTGCAGGACGATATGGCGGAGCCAATTGTGGTGCCTCAGGATGCGGATGAAGACTTTTGGAAAAGCTCCCTGCCGCCATCCTTACCGGCCCTGGATCCGGACCAGGGGCTCGGGGCTGCCGCGCCACTGCCAAAACTTGAACTGAGTCGGGCCAACGCAGTGGATAAGCCTTTGCCAAAGCTGCCCTCGATCCACGCTGCCAGCGGGGAAGAGGTGACCAGGACCCGGCACTTTCCACCGCCACCCACACTGGACATGATATTGGATGCTCCACCCACCATTCCCCGTCTTAACCTGGGACACGAATAAGGCGTTACGCGGGCTGTGGTACATTTGCCCCTCATGCTTGAAAGGTGAGTGCTAGCCCATGAAACCCTTTGCTGCACTATCCCTCCTGCTGGCACTGGCCACATCCATAGGGAGTAGCGTTTCCGGGGACGCCATGGCTCAGACCCGGAGGACCAATGGGGGCGAGTCAACAGATTCCTCCTCCAGGAACACCCTGACCCTGCGCTACTGGCAAGCTCCCTCTGTGCTGATCCCCTACCTGTCAGCGGGGACGAAGGATTGGGAAGCATCCTCACCAAGTCTTGAACCGCTCGCCATCCATGGACCCGACGGTGATTTGATTCCCCGTCTTGCAACAACGATTCCCACCCTTGACAACGGCGGCGTCAGCCCTGACGGTCGCACCATCACCTGGACCATCAAGGACAATGTGCGTTGGTCTGACGGCAGTCCCATGACAGCAGAGGACGTGATCTTTACCTGGAAATATTGCCTGGCTCCTGGCTCCGGCTGTCAAGAGCGGAATATCTTCGATGATGTGGTGATCGTTGAGGCTCTGGATTCCCATACAGTGAAAATAAAATTTACTCAGCCCAAGCCCTACCCTTATGGTGTCTTTGTAGGGTCAAAAATGCCCATCATCAGTCAGGACCAGTTTGCCGACTGCTTGGGGGTGGTTGCCCGGTCTTGCGCAGAAGAGCGGCTTCCTTTAGGGACAGGTCCCTATCGGATTACCGATTTTACCATTGGAGAAGATGTGGCATACGTCAAAAATCCTTTTTTCCGCGGTGCAGAGCCCTATTTTGACCAGGTGTTGCTGAAAGGGGGTGGCACGTCCCTGGAAGGGGCCCAGGCTGTTCTTGCCGATGGTACGGCAGATTATAGCTGGAACGTGCAGGAAGATCCCCAGGTATTGAAGGAGCTGGAAGCCTTGAACATGGGACGACTTATTGTTGCTTTTGGTAGTACGGTTGAGCGCATCTTTATGAATCAGGCTAACCCGAATCCCACACTGGGCCAACAGCGCTCTGAGTATAATAACGGTGAGAATCCTCACCCCTTTCTCACCTTCACGCCCATTACCCAGGCCCTATCCATGGCCGTTGACCGCCAGATACTTGCAGAACAGCTCTATGGATTTGCCGGTAAGCCTGCCTGTAATATTATTACCGGCCCGTCTGACTACGTCTCAACAGCCAACGATGTCTGTCTGGGGCAGGATATTGCTGGAGCCAATGCTCTCCTTGATGCAAATGGCGTGGTTGATAACGACGGGGACGGCATTCGTGAGTATGGTGATGTTCCTTTGCACATCACTTTTCAAACCTCGGACAATCCTGTCCGCAAGGCCACCCATGATCTTCTACAGGAGTGGTGGGGAAAGATTGGCATCTCTACGGATTTGACCCTCCATAGGGCAGATGTTTTCTTCGGTGGCGATCCGGCTTTGCAAAAAGGCCAAACGTATGCCCGTTTCTTTGCGGATGCTCAGATGTTTTCAGAGTCTACAACAATGGATCCGGAGCAATTTCTATCTGGGCATGTTTGCAGCTCTATCCCAACCTCTGAGAACAGATGGTCAGGATCTAACGTGAGTCGTATGTGTAATGAGGATTATGACCGTCTCTTGCTAAAACTACGCCAAGCGCCACTGGGACCTGAGCGCCAGCAGTTGGTGAAGCAGCTCAACGACATCATTGTGCAAAACGGATATATCATTCCCCTGGTCAGTCGTTCCCTTCCCTCCGCTGTTGCCAACACGCTAAAGGGGTTTGTCGCCAACCCATGGGATAGCCAGCTCTGGAATATTGACCAGTGGTCTCGCCTGTAGTCGTCCTCTTCAGGCTGGCACCAGGGGAAGCTGCTGGGGGTACAGCAGCAGTTCAGCGGCTGGATCAATAGTCACCACACAGCGTTGATGCAGGGTCAAGGTATTGCTCAAAGGCTGCCGAAGCTTGAGGGTAAAATTGTCCAGTTGAATGCGATATAGCCACGCCTGGCCGAGGAATTCCCGGCAAGTGATGCTACCCGCACCCTGGTCATCCGCCTTCAGTTGCAACTGCTCTGGCCTCAGCAACACTTGCAGCCCTGTGTTCGGGTCAATAGCTGTGGCCCCCGATGGGCAACGCAGCAGTCCTAGAGGCGTGTTCACGGTCTGCCCATCCACCTGCCGGGCCGGCAGCAGGTTGGCCTGCAGCACAAAGCTGGCCACAAACCCTGTGGTGGGGCTCTCCACCAGTTGTCGCGGCCGGGCACATTGCTCCAGGTGCCCCCCACTGAGCACGGCGACGCGATCACAGATGGCCAGCGCCTCCTCAGGATCATGGGTCACCATCAAACCGGTGGCGCCGCAACATGCCAGCACATTGGGGAGTTCGCTGCGCAGTCGCAGCCGCACCTCCACGTCCAGATTGCTGAAGGGCTCATCCAGCAGCACCAGGGAGGGGGCGGGCGCCAGGGCACGGGCCAGGGCCAGCCGCTGCCGCTGGCCGCCGGACAACTCATGGGGATAGCGCTTCTCAAGACCCCCCAGGCCCACCAACTCCAGCAGCCAGTGGGCCCGGCTCCGATCCTGGTCCACGCCCAGGCCAAAGCAGGCGTTGTCCCAGACGGAGAGATGGGGGAACAGGGCATCGTCTTGAAACACCATGCCAATGTTCCGCCGCTCCGGTGGTCGTAGCCATGTGGGACTGGACACCTCCTGCCCATCCAGCAGAATCTGTCCCCGGCAGGGACGGTCAAACCCGGCAATCAGGCGCAGCAGGCTGGTTTTACCGCAACCGGATGGGCCAAGGAGCCCCACCAGTTCCCGCTCTTGCAGTTGCAAATCAATCCCTTGCAGGAGCCATGGGGCATCATTGCCTCCAAATCGGTGCCACAGCCCTTCCACCTGCAACCGCTTTTGACTTGATTGGACCACCCTTTCACTCCTAAGCAAGGAGGGGTTGGGTTGATCCATTGTGGCACGTGTCAGGGCGGAGTCTAGCCTAGGCTCTCCATCATTCGGTCGTCAACCAATGGACCCCAGCCGCCAGTTGTATGACGCCATCCGTCAAGATCGGCAACTCACGGCCTCCCTCTACCGCCAGGCACTCAACGACCCGGGTGGCACCGTGAAACGCCTGGTGGCCCTGGCTGCGGAGCGGGGCCTCTCCGTCTCGGCAGAAGACGTGCGCCGCTTTGTGGCCGAGTTGGAGGATCCCGGCAGCCGCCGCTGGTTGGATAAGGCCCGCGGGGGACTTTAACAACCCGGAGTCCCGGTCAGGTCCCAGTGGTGGGGCCTGTGCCCATGGCGAGGCCAACATCATCCCTTAGCGGGGCATGGTGGACTGCCTGGGGCCTGGGGCGTTGACGATTTTGAGCACCGCCGCCGCCAGCCCAGCTAAAAAATAACCAATAACTCACCATGGCCAGACCTACGGCCACAACGATGGCGGAGATCTGCTCCAGTCGCTTGAGCACCTCCCTTACCACCAAGCAACTTCAAGCCTATGGCATTGACCTCAATCCGACGTGGCGCAATCATTCGCAATGGAAATCTAGGCAACAAGACTTATTTTTCTTGTGAGGAAAGCAAGATCTCCGTAGTTTGGATACATCCGATCAATTCCACTCTTTGGAGGAGGCTCCGACCCCATGCAACACACAGAACAACAGGTGGAGCGCTGGGACGCCATTGAGCAGTATTTCATCTGCATTTCCGAATGCTCCCTCCACGATGGCGAGTGTGTGACCCACTGTGTCGAGGTGCTCAAAACCCAGCAAGCCGAGTCCGGTTAACCCCGACTCCGGCTAACCAGGTGATCCAAGGCAAGGCGGGCCGCGCCAGCTCGCCCCGCCCCGTTGCCCAATGCACATGGCAGGACGACCATGTCTTGACGAAACATTGGTAGCAGCCGCTGCTGCAATTCCTGCTCCAGCGCGGTGCGGAAATAAGGCAATGCTCCGGCAATTCCTCCCCCTAGAAGGACGCGCTCCGGCGTAAAGAGATAGGCCAACGACGCGATACCCATCCCCAAACGGCGTCCGTAGGTTTGCCAATGGGCAAGGGCTGTTTGTTCCTGCTGGGCAGCGCGCTCAGCCAGGGCGGCAGGCTCCAGGCCCGAGAGGCGCTTGAGAGCAGCAATGGAGCAGTGCTGCTGCAGGGAGCCCTGGTTACCGCTGTTGCAGGGTGGACCAGAGGGGTCCAGGAGGATCAAGCCAGGCTCCGTGGCAATCCCCAAGCGCCCCGTCAACAACTTGCCCCCCAGGATCACGGCTCCCCCGACACCCGTCCCCAAGGAGAGCAGGAGCAGGTCTTGGACATCCCGCCCAGCACCGAGCCAAAGCTCCCCGAGGGCAGCGCAGTTGGCATCGTTGGCGATGGTCACGGGGCGTTCTTGCTGGGCCTCCAACCAATCCGCGAGGGGCACGTCACGCCAACCGGGCAGATTGATGGCCAATTGGGCCACCCGGCCTGCCCGATCCGCTGGACCGGGCACACCCACCCCAACGCCAGACGCCTGATGTCGGGGATCCAGGCGCTCCAGGCCCTCCAGCAGGATGGTGATGACCG
Source organism: Prochlorococcaceae cyanobacterium jk18x22bins.40 (assembly GCA_022826155.1). Taxonomy (GTDB): domain Bacteria; phylum Cyanobacteriota; class Cyanobacteriia; order PCC-6307; family Cyanobiaceae; genus Synechococcus_B. Next base: position 69,778 of record JAJDVL010000048.1, read on the forward strand.
CCCCCGGGGTGGCTGGTTGAGGGGTGGCCAGTTCCAGATGGGCATGGCAGCGGCCCGTACCGTCAAAGCGGCCCAGCTTCAGAGCTGTGCCACCGATATCTACGCCAATGACCTGCATCAGAAGCGGGACGAGAGCTGTAGGACCCCCTTAACATAACCGTCCCGTTCCGCTGTGATCTCGGTCGCCAGGGAGGGTGTGAGCTGGAAGCTCAGCTTGGCTTGCGGTGGCAAGTCCTTCCGGTTCAAGGCGCCCAGAACGCTGACGTCCACACGGTCGCTCAGGTTCAGCCCCACCTCCCCCGCCACGACAAACTCCGGCGTCCCTTGCCGGTTGTCACTGTCGGGGGGGGGGAAGGACGTGGGAGTGACGGCAAAAATGACCCGCCGACCCAAGGCATGGCTCACCCGACCCAGCACGGGCTCCAGCAGGGGCTGACCAACGATGGAAAACAATCGGGAGTTGGTGCTGCCCCGAACCAGCCGGTTGACGGAATTGCCGCCAATCAGGTCCACCAGCTCCTCTTGAGAGCGTGGCGGTTTGCTCTGCAAGCGAAGCGTGGCAGGGAAATCGTCCGCAGGGCCTTCCACCGTGGCCTGGATACGCACCAGGTTCAGTTGATCAAAGGCGGTGGTGTTGCCGGTGATCTCGGCAGCGCTGATGGTGGACAAGTTCTGGCCTTGCTCCTGACTGGTATCCGCCTCCTGGGACCACATGGCCACGTCCAGGTAGGGAATGAGCCCCGATGACGGGGTGAAGAGCGCCACGTTGCGGGCGTCCGGATCCAGTCGGAACTGACTGGTAAACAGGTTGACCCGACCCTGGAGGAATTCCACCAGGCCAACGGGCTGCAGATCAGGACCCATGGATCCGGAGAGGCGCACCTGTCCAGCGATGCTGAAGTTGGCCACTGTCGAAGCTTCCAACGCCAATTCCGGTCCCAACTGAACCGTCAGAGACTGCAGGTCGATGGGTGGGAGCTGCGCCATGGCCTGCAATAAGGAACGCTCCAGTTGGGAGGCGCCATCCAGGTCCGCCAGTTCCAGGGGCTCTTGCCAGTTCCAGTTCCGCAGCAAGTCCTCCACGGGATGTGCTGGCAGTCCGTCCCCATGGTCCACCGTTGAGCTGACTGCCGAAGTGGCTGCCAGGGTGTTGGTCTCTCCATTGCCGTTGGCGCGAATCACGCCCTTGCTGAGTCGTAAGCGTCCGCCCAGCCCCGGATCCTGCACACTGCCATGGAGAACCAGCTCGCCACTGGCCATGAGCTGGGCATTGGGGGTGCTGATGTCCACCTCCTGCAACTGCACGGTCAAGGGGTCGTCAGTGGCCAAGGGCTGGACGATGCCCAGGTAACCACTGGCGCTGATGCTGCCCGCCTCGCCAACCGTTGCCCTCAGCCTCTCAATAAAGAGATTGTTCTGATCAAACAGCATCACGCTGTTCAGGTTATGGATGGGGATGTCCGCCATGCGGCCCTCCACCTCACGCAGGCGCAAATAGCCATGGAGCACGGGTTGCTCCAGCGGTCCCCGAATCAGCATGGTCGCCTCGGCATCTCCCCGGGTCCAGGACAAGGTTCCACCGCTCAGGGACGACAGAACAGCCATCACCTCGTTCCCTGCCGAGAGGCGCAGTTGCAACGACTCCTCGCCGCCCGCCAGATTCATCCGGCCATTGACGGCGAGCAAGGATGTAGCGGTCGTGGTCTGTAGAGTCAGATCCACAGCCATGGTGGTGCCCCCCAGCCTCAGCATGGCTGGCTGCTCCAGTCGAACGGCGTGGCCATGAAATTGCCCCGCCTGCAGGTCCAGATCCAAGCTGACCAGCCGTTGACCAAAAAGATCCTGGTACCGTCCCCGTCCTGCCAGTGAGCCTTGCCAGGGCAGTTGGAGATTGGCCAGCAGGTTGAGCAGCTTGAGGGGGAGGCCGGAAAACTCAAACGTGCCTGCGTTGGAGCCCTGCAACGGTCCCTCCATGTGCAGGCGAAAGGGTTGGTAGTTGTGGGCGAGGGCATGGTTCACCCCGTCATCCACCAGCCACAGATGCAGATCCGTACGCACTGCGGCCCACATCGGCTGGTGAGTGGCGCCGTGGATGCGCACGTCACCGTGCAATTGGCCCTCCAGGTTCCGGAGTTGGCGGCCGTTGGTCTGGGCCAGCAGGGCGTCCAGGCTCTCCAAACGCTCCTGTGCCATTGCCAAGTGACGCAACTGCACGGCCAGGGTTTCCCCCGGCACGCCGATCATCAGAGTGCCCAGGACCTGGCTGGAGCCTATCCGTGTCCGGACACCCTGCAGCAACTCTCTGGTCAACGCCACGCTCTGCCGCAGGGCCCGCAGGGGAACGCCCTCAAGGCTTCCATGGATGGACCAGGGTTGTGGGGTGCCCGGCTGACGGTCGATTTGCGCTGCCAAAGCCAGTTGGCCATGGGTCGGATCGGTCAGCAACTGGCCATCCAGTTTCAACCGGTGGCCCTCCTGCGCCAGGCTCAGATCCAGCCGATGACCCCGTAGCGGCCCCCAGCGCGGCCCATCGACGGTCATGTCCCCATGAATCTCTCCAGGGAGCAGGGACACCTCCCCCTCTCCGTGGAGCACACCCGCCAACTCCACCCCATGGGTGGCCCTGTCCTGTTCATCTCCCCCCACCAAACGGAGCCATGACAGGGACAGGTCCTGAGCCATCCAGCGGTAGCCTTCCTCCGTGGGCGTCACGTCCAGGTGTCCGTCTCCGGCACGGAACTTGAGATCCCTCAGCCGGAATGCGGAGTCGACGCGAACATCCAGTGTGGAGCCCAGGTCCGCCGAGGCCGGGTCCGGGCGCTCGGCAGCAAGCTGGAGACCATGACCGTCGCTCAACGATTCAATCGTGCCGTGCCAACCCTCAGGAGAGCGGATCAAGGCCACGCCCGGGTTGGCCAGCGTCAGTTCCCCGTCAAACCGGGGTTGAGCCAGGGATCCCCCCACCTGTCCCGCCATGCTCAGTTCCCCGTTCAGGGGGCCGAATGGCGCCAGGGCAACGTCTTTCAAGACAAGACTCAGATCAAGACCGGCCTCTTGCCACGGACGTCCTGGCCACCAATCCACGACGCCGTGGCCCTGCAGTTGGGGGGCCTTCATCTCCAAGGCCCATTGTTGCTGCGCCGTGGTTCGGAGTTGAAGATGGGTAGAGCCCAGGAGAGGGCCATCAGGGGTGCCGAGGCCCTGGGGAAGCCTGGCGGTGAGCCGGGCCTGCTCAAGCTGGAAGGGACCGTCCTGGCCGGAATCAGGGGACGGGCTGTCCCCATACCATCCTCGGGCCGTGGCCGCCACGCTCAGGGGAGAGGACACCAGGGGGAATGTCAGCATCCCATCCAGCACGGGAGCCACGTCCATGTCGGCCAGGGTGGCCTCCAACCGCCATTGCCCTCCCGCGGCCTGGTTCGCCAACTGGAGGGCGAAGTCCTGCTGTAGATGGGGGTTGCGGAGTTGCAGATGCATCTCCGGCGTCGCCCCTGCCTGGGCCACCGTCAGGAAGCCTGTGTAGGGCTGCTCCGGCCAAAAATCGGCGTTCAGCCAATCTCGGGGTTGCAGGCTGACGGTGCTGCTCTGTAGTTGCAGCGTGGGGGTAAGTTGGCCAGCCATCACCACGTGACTGTTCCCCGCCTGTGCCTGCAGAGAAGCCCAGAGCTGGTGCTGCTCCCCATCGGAGCGCCAGTGACTGGTCAGTTGTGCCGTCAGCGTCGGGAACGGCCGGGAGTCAACCACCCCATCGGATGCGTCGGATGCAGGGGAAGGCCCGTGCCAGTCGGTGACGGTGAGGTGGATCCGGCTCTCCGGTACCGTCAGCGGTCCCAGGAGTTGTAGATCCACCGTCGCGGTACCCCCCAGTGATGTCAACGGTGGAGGCAGAGGCCCGCTGACGTTGGCGTGAAGGTCCAGGTGCTGATCCAATCCCAGGGAGCCCTGCACCTGGCCGATCAGGGTACCCACGTTGAAGGTGCCGGGCAAGAGCCGCAGATGGCGCCCGTCACAGCGCAGGGACAGGGGATCGAAGTCCAGTGCTCCCAGCTCCCCGGTGGGGTCCATTCCCTGTAACGGGAGTTGGAGGTTGTTGAACACCACGTCGCCGCGGCACGTGCCGTCCTGGGAGTTCCAGTTCCGGACCTCCATGGCGCCATCCACCTGGCCGGAGAGGCCTGCCCCTGGTGTGCCGGCCAGCAGCAGAGGGCTCAGATCGTCCAACCGGATGCCACGGGCAACACCCTGGGCACTCCAGGATTTGCCCAGGGGAACACCGTGGCTGCGCAGAGACAGCGTGCCCCCCTCTGAGGCCAGATCCAACTGGCCCTCGATCACCATGTCGTGCCGGGGGTGACCAAATGCCAGTTGGCCCACAAAATCCCCCATGAGATCCGGTGCAGGGGGGGCATCGGCATCAACAGACTGCCACCACAACCGGAATTGGGCCGGATCGCGGGCATGGAGCCAGAACTCCACCGGCATGGAACTCTCCCCCTGGCGGGGGGGAAGGGTCAACAAGTCGCCCTGGGCATTGCGGTGCAAGTCCGCTTGCAGTGCCTGGACATGGAGATGAATCACCCAGCGGCGCTGTCGCAGGCTGGCCCAGAGGTCCGGGAACAGAATCAGCCCATCCGCCGCCAGTCGGGTGGGATCCTCCACCCCGTTGGGCAGGATCTCGCTGGGACCCACATGGAGTCCGCCCCAGCGCAGGCCACGATAGGGACCCAGCTTCAGGGGACGGCCCAGCACACGGCCATAGTCTTCTTCAAGGTTGGGACGCAGGCCGCGGTAAATCCTGCCCAGGACCTGATCCGTGGCCAACCAGCCCAACAGCAGAGCTACAGCAACAACCAGAACGGCCTGGATTGGTCGCTGCTGCCGCTGAGAGCAGAGATGAAGCCAAAAGCGGATGCCCATGAACCATCAACCGGCTTCTGTCCCATGGGGTCAAACCCTAGTCTTACACTGAAATTCGCGCTGTCAACGGCCCGGAACGCCTCTCCCCATGGTTGTAGATCCCCTGCTCTTCAAGGCTGGTGCGTTAATTGGCGCCATGGGCCTCCTCTTTATGGTCCTTACCGTGGCCGGCTTCCTGGCCCGCTGGGAAATCCGCTTCCGCCTGGTGGGTGTCAGCAGTTTTACGGTGCTTCTGTCTCTGTCCTTCATGGCCTTTGCCCTGAGCTATGAAGAGCGCCAAACCATTCCCGGCGCCGTGAACGTGCCGGTTGTGTTTGACAACGGCCGTGGCCTGGTCGTTGCTGCTCCGCAGGAGCCGCTGCCGGCTGCAGCCGTCGCTCCCACCCTGCAGCAACTGGCCGCCAATCAATCACAGCGTTCCCAGGCCGGCGTCAATGGACACATCACGGTGCGGCTGCGCCAGGTGGAGCCCACGGATGAAGCTGGGGTGAGCCGCCCCCGCCTCCTGGGAGAGGCCCGGCTTCCCCTTGGGGGCCAACTAGAGGACATTCAACTGTTGATTCCGGACGCCAACCACCTGGCGCCGCATCCACGGTGAGCTTTAAGCTCAAGCTGCTGCAAACGCTTTGTGATCACCGTTGCCCTGGCGAAAGGAGCGCTGTTGCAGAACAGCATCACGTGCCTGCAAGGGGCAGGGCTGGACTTCACCGCTTTGACAACCCCCGGCAACCGGCAGTTGATGGTGGACAGCCCCTGTGGCCGGGCCTGCGCCCTGCTGGTGCGCAATGCCGACGTGCCGGTGTACGTGGCCTACGGTCAGGCCCAGTTAGGCGTGGTGGGGGACGACGTGCTGCGGGAGCACCCGCTGGAGTTGGCCCGCCTGGTGGACCTGGGATTCGGCGGTTGTCGCATGGCCGTTGCCGTGAAACGCAGCAGCCCTTATCGCCGTGCGGCTGATTTGCCTGCCCACTGCCGCGTGGCCAGCAAGTTCATCCACTGCGCCCGCACGTTTTTTGACGGCCTGGATCTTCCCGTAGACCTGATCCAACTGCAGGGCTCGGTGGAGCTGGGTCCACTCACCGGCATGTCGGAGGCCATTGTGGACTTGGTGGCCACAGGCCGCACGCTGCAGGAGAATGGCCTGGTGGCCATTGAAGACCTGTTCTTGAGTACAGCCCGGCTGGTGGGGAATCCCCTGGCGTTGCGCATGGATCGCGGTGAGTTGCAGGACGTGGTGGAGGCGGTGCGGCACGTGGCCCGGATACGGTCCCGGCAGCCATAACCATGCCGTCGCCCCCGGATCAACAGTGGCGTGGCGATCCCGGCAGCCCCGTGGGCTGGCGACGGATGGCGCCCTACTTCCGGGTTGAGCGCAAGTCCATTGCCTTGGCGCTGGGATTGCTGCTGCCCGTGGCGCTCGGGAATGCTCTGCAGCCGTTGCTGGTGGGTCAGGCAGTGTCCCTTCTTCGCCAGGAGCCTGTCGTTCCCTGGCTTCAGCAACTGGGTGCCGCCAACGCTCTCAACCTGCTCATTGGACTCCTGGCCCTCACCATGGCCACAGGTTTGGTGCTGCAAGGGCTGCTTAGCTATACGGTGCAAAGCGTGGGCCAGAAGATAACGGCCCGCATTCGTGGTGACCTGTTTTGCCACACCCTTGGGTTGGATTTGAGCTTTCACGTGCGCACCCCGGTGGGCCTGCTGTTGACCCGCCTCACCAGCGACGTGGAGGCGGTGGCTGAAATGTTTGGCAACGGCGCCATCGGTGTGGTGGCGGAGTTGGTGTCCCTGTTGGTGATTGGCGCCACCATGATGCTGGTGGACTGGCGGCTGGGCCTGTTGTTGCTGCTCATCCTGCTGCCGGTGACGCGGATCGTCATTGCGCTGCAAACCCGTTACCGCCGGGCCAACTATCGGGTGCGGGAAGAGTTGGGCAGCCTCAACGCAGATTTGCAGGAGAACCTCCAGGGGCTGGAAGTGGTGCAGATGTTTCGGCGTCAGGCCCTCAACAGCGCCCGCGCCGCCGCCGGTGTGTCCCGCTACAAGGCGTTCACCATACGAACCGTCGCGTTGGACGCCACCATTTCCTCCCTGCTTGAGTGGGTGTCCATTGCGGCCATTGCTCTGGTGATCAGCGTGGGCGGCTGGCTGGTGGTGCGCGACGCCTTGGCCCTGGGCACGCTGGTGACTTTTGTTCTCTACGCTCAGCGGCTGTTCAATCCCCTGCGCCAGGTGGCTGAGCGTTTTACGTTCATTCAATCGGGCCTAACAGGGCTGCAGCGCATTGGTGAATTGCTGGACGAACCCATCCGCATTGAGGACAGGCTGGCAACCATTTCTTTGCCCCGTTCCACCTCCACTGGAGAGGTGGTGTTCGAGCACGTCACCTTCGCCTACAACGTGCGGGATCACGTTCCGGTGATCCGGGATCTGAGCTTCCGCATCGCCCCTGGCGAGACCGTTGCCCTGGTGGGGGCCACCGGCTCGGGCAAGAGCACGGTCATCAGTCTGCTCTGCCGTCTGTGGGAACCCCAGCAGGGGCGCATTTTCCTGGACGGCGTGAACATCCGGGATCTGCCTCAACAGGAGTTGCGACGGCGCCTTGGGGTGGTGCTCCAGGACACCTTTCTCTTCAGCGGGGACGTGGCCACCAATCTGCGCCTGGGGCAAACCATCGGCCATGCCCGGTTGCAGCAGGCCTGCGATGAGTTGGGCTTGGGGCCGTTTATTCGCAGCTTGCCCCAGGGACTGGACACGGAACTGCGGGAGCGGGGCGCCAATCTTTCCGCAGGAGAACGGCAACTGCTGGGTGTGGCGCGGGTGGCCCTGCGTCAACCTGACGTGTTGGTAATGGACGAGGCCACAGCCCACCTGGATCCCTCCACGGAAGCCGCGTTGCAACGCAGTTTGGCGAGCCTCCTGGAGAAGAGAACCGCCATTGTCATTGCCCACCGTTTGAGCACGGTGGAGTCCGCCGACCGCATCCTGGTGCTCCGCCGTGGTCAGTTGATGGAATCGGGCACCCACGAAGCGCTGAAGGCCCAAGGTGGTCTTTACGCCCAACTGGCTAATCTGCAGGACCTGGGCGCCCCATCCCCGTAAAAGCCCGTCAGGCTGTGGTGGTGCGACTGCGACTGCGGCGCTTACGCTCTGTCTCTGCTGCTGTTGCCCCAACTCCGTCGGTATTGCCCTCAGGTCCGGAATCGGCCAGGGCGCCGTTGGAACTCAAGCGACGGCGATCAACAAGGGCTGGATTTTTGCTGTGACCATTGGCGCCGCCGTTTCGTTGCACTGGGCGAACGCCGCTGGGACGCCCGCCGCCGCCACGCCCAGCGCGACCCATGGGACCCTTCTCCTCGGTGGTGGGCGCTTTGTAGATATCGGATGATCCCTTGGGAGTCGGTTGCACCACCACCACGATCAAAGGCTCGACTTCCAGCTCCCGCCGCAACCGCCTTTGCAATCCCAACTCCACCTCCCGCTGGAGGCCGATCCAGTCTACGTCTTGAAGATCGTCCCCACCTCGGCAGAGTTGTTGCCAGCGGTTGTCCAGCACCCATTGCACCTCGTTGTCGGTCCAGTCGGCAAAGTGCTGCGGTGCAAGCGAGGTTGCCACACCCCGCAAGGTCACCCGCGCCGGTGCGCCCATGTGGCCCGCAGGACTGACGCTCACGTAGGCAACCAGGACGCCGTCTTCCGCCAACTGCTGACGCTCCTTCAGCACCTGGGTATTAATGACTCCTTTGCGGGAGCTGTCCAGAAGCTCAATGCCGGCCTTGACGGGTTCACCGCGACGGATGGAGTCCGGCGTCAGCTCCACCACGTCACCATTGTCGATCACCAACATGGATTCCGATGGCATCCCCATGGACTGGGCTGTTTTGCAGTGCTGTACCAGCATGCGGTGTTCCCCATGGACCGGGACAAAAAACTTGGGGCGGGTGAGGGCAAGCATCAACTTCTCGTCTTCCTGGGAGCCGTGGCCGGACACGTGAATGCCCTTGTCCTTGCCGTAGATCACCGTGGCTCCCTGCATCATGAGTTGATCAATCACGTTGACCACAGAAATGGTGTTGCCGGGGATGGGGCTGGCGGAAAAGATGACCGTATCCGTGGTCTTGAGTTGTACGTGGGGATGCTCGGCCCGGGCAATCCGGCTCAGGGCGGCCAAGTGTTCTCCCTGGCTGCCGGTCATGAGCAACAGCAACTCCCGATCCGGCAGATCCCGCAACTGCTTCATGGGGAGGAAGAGGTCGTCGGGACAGCGGACGTAGCCCAGCTCCCGAGCTTTGGCGATCACGTTGAGCATGGAGCGTCCCAGAAGACCAACGCGGCGGCCATGCTTCAGGGCCAGTTCCAGCACCATGCTGACCCGGTGAACCGAACTGGCAAAGGTGGTGACCAGGACACGGCCCTGGGCCTGGGCAACGTGGCGATCCAGGTTGGGGAACACTGCCCGCTCCGGTGGCGTAAAGCCGGAAAGCTCCGCATTGGTGGAATCACTAAACAGGCACAGGACCCCGTTTTCTCCGTACTGGGCCAGGCGATGCAGATCAAACCGCTCCCCATCCACGGGAGTGTGGTCAAACTTGAAGTCACCGGTGAAGATAATGACACCGACAGGCGTGGTAATCGCCAGGGAGAAACTGTCGGCGATGGAATGGGTGTTGCGGATGAACTCCACCTTGAAGTGCTTCCCCACCTTGACCACGTCCCGTGGTCGGACCGTCTTGGTGTTGGTGCGATCACTCACCCCCGCCTCCTTCATTTTGTCGTTCAGGAGAGACAGGGCCAGGCGGGGGCCATAGATAACGGGAATCGTAAAGTGTCTCAGGTGGTGGGCGATGCCGCCAATGTGATCTTCGTGTCCGTGGGTCACAATCATGCCCCGGATGCGGTGCTGGTTTTCGCGCAGGTAAGTGGTATCGGGCATGACCACGTTGACCCCGTGCATGTCGTCGCTCGGGAAGGAGAGACCGGCATCCACCAGCATGAGTTCGTTCCCGTATTCAAAAACACAGGTGTTTTTGCCAATTTCGTGGAGGCCACCAAGGGGAATGACGCGGAGCGGCTCAACCGAGCCATTGGGAGTTTGAGTCATGGGCGAAAGTACGGGGGAAGAATCTGCTATGGGGGAAAGAGTGCGGCCGGCCGACGTTGCAGCGGCCTACAGGCCCTGCATCAGGTCATGTAGATGGGCTTTGAGGCTTGCGTCTGCAGCAACAAGGGGGAGCCGCGGAGCACCAACGGACCATCCTCGGAGTTCCAGGGCTGCTTTGACGGGTATGGGGTTGGGCTGAAGAAACAATGCACGCATCAGAGGCAGAAGCTGGTCATGGTGGGCGAGGGCTGCTGCGGCCTGTCCTGTGAGGTAGCTCCGGATCATGGCCTGGAGGCGTAGCCCTTCCAGGTGGCTCACCACACTCACCACGCCGGCGGCGCCAAGGCTGAGCATGGGCAAGGTGAGGGTATCGTCACCGCTGTAGATCGATAAGGAAGGTCCACAAACGGCCCGCAGATTTGTGACCTCCTCCACCATGCCGCTGGCAGCTTTGAAGGCCCGCACGTTGCTGCAATTCAGCAGACGGCCAACGGTCTCCGGGAGGAGAGAGCAGCCTGTACGACTGGGAATATTGTAGAGCATGAGCGGCAAGTCGGGGACCGCCTCTGCAACGGCGCGGAAATGGGCCTCCAAGCCTGCTTGAGGAGGCTTGTTGTAGTAAGGCACCACCAAAAGGGCGCCGTCCGCACCCAGAGACAACGCCCGGCGGCTGGCGGCTACGGCCTCCTCCGTGCAGTTGCTCCCGGTCCCGGCCAGGACCATGGCCCGTGCCCCTACGGCAGCCTTCACCTCCCGCAGAAGTTCGTCCTGCTCCTGCCAACTGAGGGTGGGCGACTCTCCTGTGGTGCCACAGACCAGCACTCCATCACTGCCCGTCTTGACCAAGTGGTCCGCCAGCCGGGCCGCAACGGCCAGATCCAGGACACCCTCCCCGTCAAAGGGGGTCACCATGGCCGTAATAATGCGCCCAAAGAGAGGTGTGGGTGCGGCTGAAGGGGAATTGGTCATGGTTGCAGCACGGGAGCGTCTTGATTGGGGTGCCTGGGGGATGGTGACGAGGGCTTGAGCCAGTCGTGGCGCACCATGGCTTCGGCGATTTGCACTGCGTTGAGGGCGGCTCCCTTGCGGATCTGATCGCCGCAGAGCCAGAGTTCCAACCCGTTGGAGTTGCTGGAATCCTGGCGGATGCGACCCACCGCCACTGCATCTTTCCCGGTCACGTCGCTGGGCATGGGGAAGCGGTTGTTGGCCCAGTCGTCAATGATGGTCACGCCGGGGGCTTCCGCCAGAACCTGTCGGGCGGCATCCACCGGGACAGGAGCGTCGAATTCGATGTTGACGGCTTCTGCATGGGCCCGCAGAACCGGCACCCTGACACAGGTGGCACTCAGGCGCAGGTCGGGCTGCGCCAGGATCTTGCGGCTCTCCCGGAGCATTTTGAGTTCCTCTTCACAGTACCCGTTCCTGTCCAGAGGGGAGTTGTGCAGGAAGAGGTTGAAGGCCAGGGGATGGGGCAGCACATGGCTCCGAGGTTGCCGGCCTTGGAGCACGTCCCGGCTCGTGGTTTCCAATTCCGCCATGGCCTGAGCGCCAGCACCACTGGCGGACTGGTAGGTGGACACCACCACGCGGCGCAGAGGAGCCAGACGGCGCAGAGGAGCCAGGGCCAGCAGCAACAGAATGGTGGTGCAGTTGGGGTTGGCAACCACCCCCTGGTGCCGACTAGCCGTGGCCAGGTTCACTTCCGGCACCACCAGGGGCACCTGAGGATCCAGACGAAAGGCGCTGGAGTTGTCAATCAGCAGCGCTCCATGGGTGCCCATGACCCCAGCCCACCGACGGGAGATGGAGCCACCCGCGGAGGCCAGCACCAGATCAACCCCGGCCAGCGCCTCCTCCGACGCCGCCTCCACCGTCAGGCCCTCGCCACGAAAGACGAGTCGGCTGCCGGCAGAACGGGGGGAGGCCAGCAGCTTCAGCTTGTCCAAAGGGAAATCCCGCTGCTCCAGCAGCAGAATCAACTCACGCCCCACGGCGCCCGTGGCGCCCAGTACGGCAACAGTTGGAGGGCAAGTGCTCAAGGAGGCAGGGAAGACGCAGACGTTCTGAACCCAGCTTAAGCCCCCACTGAGCCCCACCCCTGGCGCGGTTGTCTAAGATCAGCACACCCAAATTGTTGTGCCCTTTTTCACCATGGCTTCTGACCTTCAGGTCAAGACGTCTCCCCGTCCCCAGAGTCGTTTGGCCCTGGAGGTGCTTGTCCCGGCTGAGCGTTGTCAGCGCAGTTACGACAAGGCCCTGCACAACTTGTGCCGCACGGTGCGGCTGCCCGGCTTTCGTCCTGGCCGAGTTCCCAAAACCGCCGTGCTCCAGCAATTGGGCGCCCACCAGGTGTGGGCCAACGCCCTGGAGCAACTGCTGGAGGACACGGCCCGGGACGTGCTCAACGACGAAGACCTGGACCTGTTGGGGAAGCTGCAGCTTCAGGACTCGCTTGACGCCTTGGCCCAGCAGTTCAAACCCGGTGAGAGCCTCACCTTGAACATGGAGGCGGACGTGCGTCCCAACGCCACCTTGAAGGCCTATCGCGATCTGGACGTGGCGGTGGAGGAGCTCTCCGTGGAAGACCTGCTGGAGCAGGCGCTTGAACGAGAGCGCCTCGCTGCCAGCACCAAGACGCCTGTGGAGAAAACCAAGGCGGAAATGGGGGACGTGGCGGTGATCCACTTTTCGCTGCCCCCCACGGACAAACCCGGTAAGCCTGATGAGGCTGATGAGGCTGACCAGTCCGATGGGGATATGGTCCGTGCCCCCGTCTCACGGGGTGTTGGCAACTTACGGGGTTTTGACCTGGATCTGGTGGAGAATCACGGGTTTCTGCCCGAGATTGTGCCCCTGATCGTCGGCATGACGGTGGGGGAGACCAAGGCGGTTTTCGAGGACGCTGACGAGTCCGGAAACGAGGATGAAAACGACGGCCCTGTACAGGAAGACGCTGATCAGGACAACGATCCAATAGATGCACCCATGGACAATGCGTCCATCACCCTGTGTGGACTGAAGGCGCGTCAGTTGCCGGACCTGGACGATGCCTTTGCGCAGAAAGTGAGCGAGTTTGCCACCATGGCCGAATGGAGAGACGCTCTCAGCCGGCAGCTTGAAATTCAGGTCCAGGAAGGCAACAGGGAAAAGCGCCAGGATGCCCTGCTCGATGTTCTCTGTGAGGACATGGAGGTGGAGCTGCCCCAGTCCCTGGTGGACCAGGAGATGGGCGTGGTGGTGGAGGATTTCAGGAACGAATTCAGGGCACGGGGACTGGACCTGGATCTCAAGCTGGACGACAGGCTTCGGGAGAAGGTCGAGGAGGCTAAATTGCAGGAGGTGCAGAATCGTCTTCAGCGTAAGCTGGCCCTTGAGTCCGTGGCCAAAGCAGAGCAGCTAACGGTTGCGGACACTGAACTGGACGAACGGATTCGGGAACTGCGCAAGCAGCTCAAATCCAAGCAGGCTCGCAGGCTTGACTCCACCAAGCTGCGTATCTTCGTGAAGAGGGACCTGCTGCAGGAGAAGGCTCTAGCCTGGCTGGAGGAGCACAACACCTTCAAGGTGCAAGAGGCGCAAAGCAACCCTGCTCCGGAACTCGGATCAACTACGGCTGATTGATGCGATGCCGAACACTTCCCAACTGGATTCAGGTACCGGATAATGGAAGCTGGCCACTCGGCGCGGAGCATTGCTACAGTGAAACCTGACTTCCAGCTCCGGTGCTCCTTTTGTAGGAAGACTCAGGGAAAAGCCCGGCGACTGATTGCTGGACCCGGCGTCTATATCTGTGATGAATGCGTTGATCTTTGCAACGACATTCTGGACGAGGAATTCACCGGACTTCCGGGTGACAGCCGTGGCGACTTGAAGCCGACACTGAGGCCGTCTTCGGCCCTCTCGTCCTGTAGCAGCCGCTCCCCCGTCAGATTGGCGAGCGTGCCTAAGCCTCGGGACATCAAGGCCCACCTGGATGCCTTTGTCATTGGCCAGAACGAAGCCAAGAAAGCCCTTTCCGTGGCTGTTTACAATCACTACAAGCGCTTGGCCTGGTCCGGTGAACACGGCGAAGAGAAGGACCTGCTGGGCACCCAACTGGAAAAGTCCAACATCCTTCTCGTGGGACCAACGGGCAGTGGCAAAACTCTGATGGCGCGCTGCCTGGCAGAGGTGCTCAACGTGCCGTTTGCCGTTACGGATGCCACGACCGTTACGGAAGCGGGCTATGTGGGAGACGACGTGGAAAACATTCTGCTGCGCCTCCTGCAAAAAGCGGGCATGAACGTGGAGGAGGCTCAGCGGGGCATTATCTACATCGACGAAATTGATAAAATCTCCCGCAAGAGTCAAAGCCCCTCCATTACACGGGATGTGTCTGGTGAGGGTGTGCAGCAGGCATTGCTCAAGGTTCTGGAGGGCACCATCGCCAACGTGCCCCCTCAAGGGGGGCGCAAGCATCCCCACGAAGAGACCATCGCCATTGACACCAGCCACATCCTGTTTATCTGCGGCGGCGCCTTTGTCGGTCTGGAGGACGTGGTGAAACACCGTCTGGGCAAGCACTCCATCGGCTTTGTCCAGGAGCGGGACGATGATCGGAAACGCCAGTCGGCCACGTCCAGCATTTTGAGGAAGCTGGAACCAGCGGACTTGGTGCAGTATGGGTTGATTCCGGAACTCATCGGGCGTCTGCCGGTGGTCGCGGTGCTGGATTCCCTGGATGAGCAGTCTCTGCGGGCCATTTTGACGGAACCCCGCAATGCCCTGGTGAAGCAGTTTCAAACGCTACTCAGCATGGACAACGTGCAACTGGTGTTTGAAGAGAATGCCATTGAAACCATTGCTCGGGAGGCCATGCGCCGACAGACAGGCGCAAGGGGACTGCGCAGCCTGGTGGAGAACCTGATGTTGGAGGTGATGTATAGCCTTCCCTCCCACAGCGACATCAAAACCTTCACCATCACTGCGGAGATGGTGAATCAACACCAGCACCAGGGCAACAAGGTGATGCTCCACCCCAACATACAAGTCACCAGGACACAGCCGTAGACCATGGCTTATGAGCCGTTGCACCACCGCTATCGCCCACAGCGGTTTGACCAGCTTGTGGGCCAGGCTCCGATTGTGCGGACCCTGAGCAATGCCATCCGGCTGAAAAGAATTGCTCCGGCCTATCTCTTCACCGGACCCAGGGGAACAGGCAAAACCTCAAGCGCCCGCATTCTGGCCCGCTCCCTGAACTGCACCAGCACTCCGGAACCCACGGCAGAACCATGCGGCCAGTGTGAGGCCTGCGTCGCCATCACCGCCGGCAATGCTCTGGACGTGATCGAGATTGACGCTGCGTCCAACACAGGGGTGGACAACATTCGAGAGCTCATTGAGCGGTCCCGTTTTGCACCTGTGCAACTGCGCTGGAAGGTCTATGTGGTGGACGAGTGTCACATGTTGTCCACAGCCGCCTTCAACGCCCTCCTCAAAACGCTGGAAGAGCCGCCGCCACGGGTGGTATTCGTGTTGGCCACCACGGATCCCCAGCGGGTTCTACCCACCATCGTGTCCCGGTGCCAGCGCTTTGACTTCTGCCGCATCCCTCTGGAGGAACTGGTGCAGCATCTGAGCTGGATCAGCCAACAGGAGCAGATTGTCATTGCTCCGGATGCCCTGCGCCTGGTGGCCCAATTTGCCCAGGGTGGCCTCCGGGATGCGGAAAGCCTGTTGGATCAGCTCAGCTTGCTGTCACCACCCATTGAGGCCGCCGCCGTCTGGGACCTCATGGGGGCCGTGCCGGAACAGGAGGCATTGGAGTTGGGAACAGCGCTGGCCAACGGGGAGCCCCTCCCCTTACTGGAGATCACCCGCCAGTTGTTCGACCGGGGCCATGAACCCAACGCCATCCTGGAAGCATTGACCAAGCTGCTGCGGGACCTGCTTGTGGCAGCTCTGGCCTCGGATCGCCAAGCCCTCACCGCCATCAGCCCAGCCAGTTGGGAGAAAGCCACCCGTCTGGCGCAACAATTCGGCCGAGACCGATTGTTGAGCGTGTTGCGGTCTCTTAAAGGCACTGAAGCCCAACTCCGCCACAGCAGCCAGCCCCGTCTCACCCTGGAGGTGCTGCTGGCCGGCCTCCTGGCAGAAACAAGGCAAGGGCCGGTAGCAGCAGTTGCTCCTGCTCCAGTCGTCCAGCCGCCCTCAGCCACCACAGACCGTTCCGGCACACGCCAACGGAGTTTGCCCTCGCCACCCGCGTCCCCCACACCAGCGCCAGTGCCAGCGCAAACTGCAGCGCATCAGCCCACAGCAGGCAACGCTGCGGAACTGGACAAGCTCTGGCAGACCATCCTGGCCCAACTGAAACTGCCCTCCACCCAAGCGGTCCTGCAGCAGCAAGGGAAGGTGGCGTCATGGGATGGGTCCCAGGTGGTGGTGCAGGTGCAGCAGACATGGCTGGAGATGGCCAAGGCCCGGCGCCCGCTGTTGGAGCAGGCGGTTGCTGCAGCCTTGGGCAAGACCGCCCATCTGACGCTGACGGGGACAGCATCCGTAGAGGCCGACCGTGGCCAGCGCCCGGCCTCTCCAGCGGAATCGACGCCAAAGCCTTCACAGGAGAGGGTGGCTCAACCCCCAGGCCAGGCCGCCCAAGCACAGACCCAAACACAGACTCAAGTCAAGCCCCCTCAGGCCGGTTCTCAAAGCAGACCTCAACCCGGGCTTCAACCTCAGCCTGCTCCCAGCCCCCGGGAGCAGCACCACCACCGTCGGGAACCATCCCCGCCCCCATCCCCAGAAGCGCCCCCTGACGTATCGGGCACATCATTAGATGCCACCGCCAGAAACCTGGCCAATTTTTTCAATGGCGAAGTGGTGGACGGCAGCAATGACGCTCCTTAAGCCCCGGCAGTCGCGCTTCCATGGAGGGTCTTGTCCCAAGCACGGTGCCTGGGCTTGAGGGCCATGCGCATGGTGGCCAAGGGAATGATCAGGCTCCAGTGCAGGACGTACACCAAGGTCATCAAGACGGTGAAGCCGCGGATCGCCGGCACGGGAGGGCCACTGTTGGCACTCGGACAGCGCCACATGGCGGTCACCGTGAACAGGAGGGTCATGGTGGTCAATGGCCAGGCCAGGGGTGGAGAGCGCCACACCACGGCGCCCATCACGTCCCCTGCCATCACCAGTGGCTGGACGTACTGCAGGAGGAAAAAGGCCAACACGTCCCGTTTGAGCCGTGGCTTGAGGCGAGAACTCAGCAGCGCGGGCCAGTAGTCGAAAAAGCGTTGCAGTCCCCCTTCCGCCCAGCGCTGATGCTGGCGCCAAAGCGCACCGATGGAGCTGACCGCCTCCTCCGCCACCGGTGGATTCCACACCACGGCAATGGGAACACCGTGAAGCTGGAGCCGCATCGTGAGGTCCAGGTCATCGGTGATGGTGGCTTCATTGAATCCGCCACAGCGCAGCAGGGCCTGGCGGGGAATGAATTGGCCGTTGCCCCGCAACTCGCCACAACCCTGATGGGCGATGCGGCCCTGTTGAATCAAGGCATCCACCGCCATCTCAACGGCTTGCACCCGGGTGAGCAGGTTGCAGTCCGCATTATGTACCGCCTTGCGCAGTTGAAGGGCGCGGCTGCTGTCTTTCAAGAGGGGATTCAAGCGCTCCAGCAGTTCCGGATCCACCTGGGCATCGGCATCCAGCACAAGAAGCCACTCCCCCTTCAGATGGGGCAGCACCGTGTTCAGGGCGCCGGATTTCCACCCTGTGGCTTCGGGGGGGCGGTGAATCACGTGAAGGTGGCTGTGCTGCTGTTGCAGGCGGTCCAGGATCTCTCCCGTGCCGTCCACGCTGCCGTCATCCACAATCCACAGTTGCAGTTGCCCCTCGCCGTATCGCAGGGCCAGCAGGTTGTTGACCAACTGCTCGATCACCGCAGCCTCGTTTCTGGCCGCCACCAGCACGTCAACGGGGGACGAGGCGATTGAAGAGGACAAGGCCCGGGTTGAGGACGAGTCGCTTTCCGGTGGGCGTCCCGCTGTGGGAAAAATATGGCGCCCCAGCAGGATGGCCACCACCACCGCAGGCCAGGGGCCTCCGTGGAGCCAGTGGGGGAGTAGTCCCAGCAACAGGGAGGTGGCTGCAAACAGGGCCGCTTTGCGGCGCCGTCCTCCTTCCCAGCAAGCAACGGGATTCATGGACACCCTGACAACTTGACCCTCCAACTGCGCAGCGGTTGCCCCAAGGGCGGCAAGCCATGGTTTTTAATCATGCCATATCAGTTCGGTTAAAATTCTTTCTCTTCTGTTGAACCCCTCAGCCATGCCCAAACTCAAAACCCGCCGCGCCGCCGCCAAGCGTTTCCGGATCACGGGGACTGGTAAGCTTCAGCGTCGTCATGCCTTCCGCAACCACCTGCTGGGCCATAAAAGTTCCAAGCGCAAGCGCTTTCTGGCCACTTCAGTGACGGTGGACCCCACGGATCATGATCGGGTCCAAGGCATGCTGCCTTACGGCAGCTAACCCGCACACTTGACATCATCTTCCCCCATCATTTCAGCAATCTCAGCCCATGAGCCGCATCAAGAGGGGCAACGTTGCCCGCAAACGCCGCCAAAAGATCTTGAAGCTGGCCAAGGGCTTCGTGGGATCCAACGGCAGCTTGTTTCGCACCGCGAACCAGCGGGTGATGAAGGCCCTCACCAACGCTTACCGGGATCGCCGCCGCCGCAAACGTGATTTCCGTCGTCTGTGGATTGCCCGCATCAATGCTGCAGCCCATGGCCACGGACTGAGCTACAGCACCTTCATCGGTGGCTTGAAAAAGGCGGACGTGCGTCTGAATCGCAAAATGCTGGCCCAGTTGGCTGTTCTGGATCCCGCCAGCTTCGCCGCGGTGGCCGCCGCCGCTCAACCCTGAATCCAAATTACCCGAAGCTCCAGCCATCATGGATTCCCCTCTGCCTTCCCTCTATCTGGTGGGCCTGGTGGTCTTGTTGGCCATCCTCAGCATTGTCGTTGGCGTCCAGGTGTGGAAGGTGCGGCGTGACGAAGCAACGCTTCAGCGGCTGCAACAGGACATCGGTGACCGCAAGGCTGCGGACCCCGTAAAGCTCTATGAACTGGGGTCCGTCCAGTTGCGCAAGCGCCTCTTCCCGCAAGCGGTGGCCACCCTGGGCAAAGCGGCTCAAAGGGCTGGCCAGGAGCCCCCGGAAGGGCAAGCGCTCATTCACAACGCCTTGGGCTATGCCTTGGCGGCCCAGAAGCAACACACCGAGGCCATCCGCCACTACCGCAAGGCTTTGGAGGCCAAGCCGGACTATCCCGTGGCTTTGAACAATCTGGGCCATGCGCTGGAGCAGCAGCAACGGCAGAAAGAAGCGGCCCAAGCCTACGCGCAAACGTTGGCCCTGGATGCTGGCAACGCCATTGCCAGACGCCGCTTGCAGCGCTTGGAGAAGGTCAAGGCGTCTACCCTGGATTCATAACGCTTCTGATCAACGGTCTTGCCTTTATCCAGCGCCATTGCGGATGAGCCCCTGCGGATTGCGGGGCGTTCCTTCAACAGCCGCCTGCTGACGGGAACAGGGAAATATCCCGACCTGGCCACCATGCAAGCCAGTTTGGACGCCAGTGGTTGTGCCATGGTCACGGTGGCCGTGCGGCGGGTCCACAGTGGTGCGGCAGGGCACCAGGGGCTCATGGACGCCGTTGACTGGTCCCGGCTGTGGATGCTCCCCAACACTGCCGGCTGCACCACTGCGGAGGAGGCGGTCCGCACGGCCCGCCTGGGGCGTGAGTTGGCGCGCCTGGCAGGACAGGAGGACAACACCTTCGTGAAGCTGGAGGTGATCCCCGACCCCCGATACCTGCTGCCGGATCCCATCGGCACGCTCCTGGCTGCCGAGCAACTCGTCAAAGAAGGCTTCAGCGTGCTGCCCTACATCAATGCCGATCCACTCCTGGCCCGCCGCCTGGAGGAGGTGGGCTGTGTCACGGTGATGCCCCTGGGATCCCCCATCGGCTCTGGCCGGGGTCTACGCAATCGGGACAACATCGGCTTGATCATCGAAGGCGCCGGCGTGCCTGTGGTGGTGGATGCCGGCATTGGCGTTCCCAGTGACGCTGCGGAGGCCATGGAGCTGGGGGCCGATGCCGTGCTCATTAACACCGCCATTGCCCAGGCCGGCACACCGGTGGCCATGGCCCGGGCCATGGCCATGGCCACCCAGGCAGGACGTCTTGCCCACGTCAGTGGCCGGATCCCCCAACAACGGAAAGCTGTGGCCAGCTCACCCCAGGGTGGTCGCATCGGCAGTTGAGCCCATGGGATGGGGGCGGACTCTGTGAAGTCTCGCAACAGTGAGGCGACACCGGTCCATGGGGGCCGCCATTCCCCATACATTCGCCCTCAGTGTTCTTCTTGCGCGTCATGACCGTCACCCACGAGGATGGAGGCCGCCTCAATGCTTTTGCCCGTGAGCCCAAGATGGTGCTTGCGGAGCCTCTCACTGGCGCGGAGCAACGCCAGCGGCTCCGGCTCTACGGCATGGGTGCGGGACTGGTGGTGACCATGGTGGCCATCACGGCATGGGTGAGTCACGGTCTGGTGTAGCTTGCCAAGCTGGAACGCCCTTGGCTGGAGAGGCACGCGTGAAGGTTCTTGTTCTTGGTGGTGATGGCTTTTGTGGCTGGCCTTGTGCTCTGAACCTTGCAGACCAGGGACATGAGGTGGTCATTGTCGACAACCTCAGCCGTCGCAAAATTGACGTTGAGCTGGGCATCACCTCCCTGACGCCCATTGCCACGGTTGAGGATCGACTCAAGGCCTGGCAGGAGGTGGGGGGGCAACCCATGGGCTTCGTGCTCCTGGATCTGGCCCAGGAGTATGAGCGGCTGCTGCAACTGCTTCGGGACGAGGCCCCGGATGCGGTGGTCCACTTTGCCGAGCAGCGGGCAGCGCCCTACTCAATGAAGTCCTCCGCCTGCAAGCGCTACACTGTTGACAACAACGTCAACGGCACCCATAACCTGCTCTGCGCCATTGTGGAGAGCGGTCTGGACGTACACGTGGTTCACCTGGGCACCATGGGGGTCTACGGCTACGGCTCCCATCGGGGCGCCACCATTCCGGAGGGGTATCTCACCGTGGAGGTGCCCCAGCCGGACGGCAGTCGCTTTACGGAGCAGATCCTGCATCCCGCCAATCCGGGCAGCGTCTACCACATGAGCAAGACCCTGGATCAACTGCTGTTTTTCTATTACAACAAGAACGACGCCCTCCGCATTACGGACTTGCACCAGGGCATTGTCTGGGGAACCAACACGGATCTCTGCGGGAAAGATCCTCGCCTGATCAACCGTTTTGACTACGACGGGGACTACGGCACCGTGCTCAATCGTTTTCTGATGCAGGCAGCCATCAATTACCCCCTCACCGTCCACGGCACCGGCGGGCAGACGCGGGCTTTTATCCACATCCGGGACTCGGTCAAGTGTGTCCAACTGGCCCTGGACAATCCTCCGGCTTCCGGGGAGAAGGTAAAAATCTTCAACCAGATGACGGAGAGCCACCAAGTGGGTCAACTGGCCCGGAAGGTGGCGCACATGACAGGGGCGGAGGTATCCCACCTGCCCAATCCCCGCAACGAGGCCAAGGACAACGACCTGACCGTGGACAACCGCTGTTTTCTGGATTTGGGCCTGGAACCCACCACCCTGGACGACGGCTTGCTGACGGAAGTGGTGGACGTTGCCCGTCGCTACGCCGAGCGCTGTGACCGTCGGCGAATCCCCTGCACGTCCGCCTGGACGCGGACCCAGGCAGAGGTCATCAATCCATAGCCGTGCATATCGCGTTTTTTACCGAGACCTTCCTTCCCAAGGTGGACGGGATCGTGACCCGGCTCACCAGGACCGTTGAGCGGCTGGTGGCGGCTGGGGACGAAGTGCTGGTGTTCTGCCCGGAGGGGGCGCCGGACAACTACTGCGGCGCCCAGGTGATGGGAATTCCCGCCGTGCCTCTTCCCCTGTATCCGGAGCTCAAGCTGGCGCTGCCCCGTCCTGTGGTGGCCGAGACCATTGACCGCTTCCAGGCGGACGTGATCCACGTGGTGAATCCCGCCATTCTGGGCCTGGGGGGGATCTGGCTGGCCAGAACCCAGGCCGTTCCCCTGGTGGCCAGCTACCACACCCACCTGCCCAAATACCTGGAGCACTACGGGCTGGGCATGTTGGAACCGCTCCTGTGGGAGTTGCTGAAGGCGGCCCATAACCAGGCGGGCCTGAACCTCTGCACCTCCACTGCCATGGTGCAGGAACTCTCCGAGCGGGGGATTCACAACGTTGATCTCTGGCAACGGGGCGTGGACACGGATGCGTTTCATCCGGAGCTGGCCTCGGCTCGGCGGCGGCAACAGTTGTTTGGTCCCCACCAGGAGGGTGATCCTCTGCTGCTGTACGTGGGCAGGCTCTCGGCGGAAAAACAGATCGAGTCCATTCTTCCCGTTCTCAAGGCCCTGCCTCGCGCCCGGCTGGCCCTTGTGGGGGATGGTCCCCATCGCCAGCAGTTGGAAAAAACCTTTGCCGGCACCGCCACCCGTTTTGTGGGCTACCTGAGGGGTGAAGAGCTGGCGGGAGCCTATGCCAGCGCCGATGCTTTCCTTTTCCCCTCCAGCACGGAAACCCTGGGTCTGGTGCTACTGGAGGCCATGGCGGCAGGCTGTCCTGTGGTGGCCGCCAGGCGCGGCGGCATCCCGGACATCGTGACCGACGGGGAGAACGGCTGCCTCTACGACCCGGACCAGACGGACGGTCTGTTGCTGGCCACCCGTCGCCTGCTGGAGCAGGGGGAACGGCATCAACAGATGCGGCTGGCGGCCCGCCGTGAGGCGGAGCGCTGGGGATGGGACGCCGCCACGGCCCAACTGCGTCGTTATTACAGGCAAGTGTTGGAGAAGCCCCTGGCGGCGCCTGTTGCTGATTGAAGGACTCCGGGAGAAGGGGCCGCAACTGGGCGCGGAACCCCCAGGCCAGTGCTTCAGCGTTGCGAAGGGGCAGGCAGGCGCTCAACCACCAACGTCCGGAGGTCGGCAATCTCCTGGTGAAGCGAGTCAAACCGCTCGTCAAACCGGGCGTCCTGCTTGTCAAACCGCTCGTCGAGACGGGCGTCCTGCTTGTCAAACCGCTCGTCAAGACGGGCGTCCTGCTTGTCAAACCGCTCGTCAAGACGGGCATCCTGCTTATCAAGCCGCTGGTCAAGACGGGCATCCTGTTTGTCAAGCCGCTCGTCAAACCGGGCATCCTGTTTGTCAAGCCGCTGGTCGAGACGGGCGTCCTGCTTGTCAAACCGCTTGTCGAGACGGGCGTCCTGCTTGTCAAACCGGGCATTCATCTCCTGGCGCAGGTCGTGACCCAGGCCGTCGATCTTGGTGTTCAGATGGAAGAACCCCATTGCGGCAAACCCCAGGATCGCGGTGAGCAACACCGTTATCAAGGCGACAACCAAGGCGTTCACGTCAACGGTGAAGGGTTTTCCGTTGGTGGGCGCCGGGGGGCGGAACGGTTCGGAAGTGGCGGCCATTGCGTCTATTGGTGGTGATTGCTGGCGCAAAAAGCCAGGGGAGAATGGCTGTACTCCCTTGGCTATCATAATTCGCCAACGACTGCGGGGACATAAGACAGGTCTTGAGGGTGGAACCCTCAGACCAGCACTTCCAGGCGGGAGAGGAAGAACAGGACCCAGACGGCGAAGAGAATCAGAGCCATGGCAAGGCAGTAAGTATTTGTACACAGCTTACGAAACGTCACACGGTTTTGGCAAGGCCTGGGCCGCTACCGCTTCGCCCTGGCGTTGGGGTCGGAAGGTGTTGGGTCAAACAGGATCCAGTCCTCAGCCAGGACGTCTTCCATGGATAAGGTTGGGGACCTGCCACAGAAGCGAGGAGAGTAGGGTAGAGGCGTCGCTTATCGGACACCCTTCCTTCTTCTCCCTATCCCGCTCACCATGCTTGCAGGAGACGCATCCACCATGACCAAGCGTTCTCGGCCCACACCAACCACTGCTGTGGCGGCAGCGGAATACCTTGAGACAGCGATGGCGGAGAGGCAGGTTGTCGTCAAACCCAGCCCATGGGACACCCCCTTGGCGAGGGTGTTGTTGGGGGTGGTGATCACGGCAACTTTCGCGGGTCTCTTTCACTTGAGCATCCGTGTCGACCGTCTGGACACCAAGATTGATACACGGATTGGAGAGGTGCAGGCCGACATCAAGGAGCTAAGGAGAGAGGTGCAAGGCGACATCAATGAACTAAAGAGAGAGATGCAAGGCGACATCAATGAACTAAGGAGGGAGGTGCAAGCAGACTTCAGCGGACTCAAGGCCGACATCGGCGAGTTGAGAAGTCTTGTGATCAAGGCCCTGGCCAGCGATTCCGTTAGAGCCTTGTAAAGATGTTTGTGGACAGAGCCTGCGTCTATGGGGGTGTGGGCTTGTGATCACCGCAGATCCTCGTTCCCTCCACGTGCCTCGACTACCCCGCTTGATCCAAGGCCTGCAAAGCCGCAAAGCGAATTGGCAAAAAACTGACGCTCTCCCCTTGGGGCATGGACGGGGCACAACGGCAGCGCCAGTCTCCCTGAGGATTGGGGGCGGTGGTTCTGCTGGGCAACGCTGGCCATGGACTCCATGGCGGGCATCCCTTGCCTCCGGAAACAGTGCTTGTGATTTGAGGCGTGGTCTGCTCAGAGGAGGCCCTATCAAACAGAACGCCCTTGCTGGGCAGGGGGCTGGACCGCTGACAGCGTCTTGATGGAGGCTTTTCCCACAGCAGGGGAGGAAATTGTGAAGATGAAGATTACTACAAAGAGGAGTGGTACGGGCGGATGGTCTGCCTATGATAATCCAAGTGCTCTAGCTCCCAATGCAAGGCATCTCCGTCCCGAGTCCCGAGTCCCGAGTCTAATCAGTAGGCAGGGCAGCCGGAGCTCCGGCTGCTTTGGCAGCAACACTTCGCAAAAAGCCTCTGTGTGTCAAAAGGCAGGGGGTAATTTGCCGCAGCTTCTCCCTAAGGTAGCTCCCTTTTCTTGGAGGCACTCCCCCAGAGCCAAAGTAAATTACACGAATACGAACAAGTCTCCCCAGCTTGTCTTTGCAGCAGCCACCATTGCTGGCTCACTTCAACTCTTTGCACTCCCTGGTTTAACTATTGAGTCTCAGAAAAATTCTAGTCAACGAGGGAGAGCTGATAATGTTGAGATCATGTACGCACAGAATAACCTTAACAATTCCTCTCAGGTGACTAAGAATCCTGACGTATGTGATTCTTTGGAATGTAAATATCTAGAAATATTTAGTCTAATTTTATCAATAATAAGTCTTTGCTTATCAGGAATAAATCTTTGTTTGATCAATAAAGTAATTAAGAAACTCGAAAAAGAAGTTGAGCAAGGAAAAGAAAAAATGGGCAAGATTAATAAAATCTCGGGTGAATTCATAGACAAAGGAACATGAGAAACTTGGCTCGGATCACGCATTTGACGAATGCTGGCACATCAAAACCAGCCGTTCCCATTCCCCCGCTCCAGCTTCCCTCTCAAGCCCTACCCTCTCCATGTTTCTCCAGCTTCGCCACCACCCACCTTCTCCCAAAACATCCCCACTGCCCCCCAGCCGGACGTCCCCAACCTCCTTTTCCCAACCCACCCACGGGACAGGGGCCTCTGCTGCTCCTGAACTCCAATCCTCTCCCACACATATCCCCCAACACACACCCTGGGGTGCTCTCCTCTCCCTCTCTGCCACAACTCTCTCTGCTCTCCTGCTCCTCACTCCCGCTACTCCTGCTTGGGCAGAAGCTTGTTTTGCATATGTGAGCGAGAGCTCCTTAGACCGACTGGTAACCGGGGGGGGGGGTCTCGGATAAGGGAAGATGTACAATTGTCTCTGTGATTGATTATGATCTAAGCAGCCTGCCGGAGGGGGTCTTCAGTGGGCTCAGTAATCTAGAACTTCTCTTTCTGAATAACAAGAATCTAAGCAGCCTGCCGGTGGCGATCTTCAGGGGGCTCAATAATCTAGATGACCTTGATCTGAGTAACAATAATCTAAGCAGCCTGCCGGAGGGGATCTTCAGCGGGCTCAATAATCTAGAAATTCTCAATCTGGAGGGAAATAATCTAAGCAGTCTGCCGGAGGGTATCTTCAGTGGGCTCAATAATCTAAGAAGGCTCAGGCTGCATAGCAATAATCTAAGCAGCCTGCCGGAGGGGATCTTCAGGGGGCTCAATAATCTAGAAATTCTCACTCTGGATGAAAATAATCTAAGCAGCCTGCCGGAGGGGATCTTCAGTGGGCTCAATAATCTAGAAACTCTCAATCTGGAGGGAAATAATCTAAGCAGTCTGCCGGAGGGGATCTTCAGCGAGCTCAATGATCTAGAAAGTCTCACTCTAGATTACAATAATCTAAGCTGCCTGCCGACTTTGCCATCGAGTTTACAGTATCTCTATGTTGATGGCGATTTTGATAACGATATATATGATCATGGCCTGCCAACCTGTGGAGCAGAGCCAGAAGAGGAGCCCATGGAGGAAGAAAACGGCACTCCCATCGTAGAAAACAGTTCCTTCTCTGGCACACGTCAGGTGAGGCTGGACGTCATCAGCCGTGCAACTCGAACGTTTAATCTCGATAACCACTTCAGTGACCCTGACGGGGATGCACTCTCCTACAGTGCAACCAGCAGCCATCCTGACATTGTTAGAACAGCGGTTAGCGGCAGTACACTGACCATCGCCGCCATCGGAAACACATTCCGCATTATAACCATTACAGTAACCGCAGACGACGGGAAGGGAGGCACGGTTAGCACCAGCTTCGACGCCACTGTGAGCAACCAGGAGGCGGCAGATAAGGAGATAGAACTTCTCCAG
>JAJDVL010000016.1 GCA_022826155.1 Prochlorococcaceae cyanobacterium jk18x22bins.40
TCTCGCTCACTGCCGTGGCGCCGCTGGACTCGCTGATACGCACTACCGGATCGTCGTCCACCACCGTGACGGTGAAAGAGGTGCTAGGATGTAGTTGGGAAAAACCGCGACACCGGCTCTGTCCATGACCACAGGTCACAAAGGCGCCGACACCGTTATAATCGGGATCGGTGGAGGTGGCGCTGTGGCTGATGGTTACGCTACGGTCGTTGTTCTGGCCCACGGCGTCGTTCACGCCGGTCACCGTCACCGTCTGCGCAGTGTTCCAGTCGCTGGTGGTGAACGTCAAGGTGGGCGGGCTCACTGTCGCGGCTCCCGTATCATCAGAAGTAACCCTGATGGTCACACTGGCTCTGGGCTTGCTGTTCAGCGTCACCGTGTAGGTATCGGTGTTTGCCTCCCCCACCGCCTCGCTCACTTGGGTGGCGCCGTCGGACTCCATGATGGACACACCGCATCTTCGGTAGGTACTGATCGTCGGATGCCAGATACTCGGAATGAGGATCGTCCATTTTCCCGTCGTAGGATAGGTTATGAAAGGAGAAGGGGGCAAACACCTCAGATCATTGCCCCTCAGGTTCAGCCACTGGTCCAGATTGGTGAGCTTATCGAATATGCCCGCCGGCAGGCTGCTCAGACTGTTGTTATGCAGAACCAGCTCTTTCAGGCTGGTGAGGTCATCGAAGTCGCCATTCTTCAAGGTGGTGAGAGTGCTATCGTAGCTTAGTGACAGATGCTTGATCCTTGCCAACTCCGCAGGTGTTATATTGCCACAGTCCGCCTCAGTCTTGCCTAAACCTTTGAGGATGTCAGCCTCGATCTGAGGAGTGCGGTCGCAAATGTTAACCGTCGTCTGCGCCTGTGCCCGCTGTGGGGAAGAGAGGCCAGCCAGGGAGAGGAAGAGGACGACACCCAGTGTTTTAATCCCGGCCTCAACTGGAATTTTCTGTCTCCCATCGGCTTTCCTGAAACTGGCATCGTCAAAACCCGCCCGCCAACGTTGGCCAGTGATTCCTTTGCGTTCACTACCCATTGGACGGGACAGCCAGCCAGTTATGACCCAGTTTTATCCGCCTTATAGAATTACAGCATACCTCTTAGTAGAACTTAACGGTTAAGAAATCGCTGGGGGCGGGCAGGGGGTCCATTGGGGGTTTTCCAGACTTTTCTTCATAGGGCACTCGAAAACCTGGATAACGTTCCCCATGGGTAAAGTCGTTGTGCAGCAACTAGGGACGATGGTGGCCACAGGCCTCCTTCCAGATCCCGATCACTCCATTCTGGTACTCCCGTGCTTGTTACCATGCTTGTTTAGGGGTGCCCTAAGGAAACGCTGGACAACCCCTCCTTTACTGGTAGACTGGTAGCAGCCTCAGGCGTCACAGCAGAACCTGGAAGGCAGCAGGTTTTGTGGCCTGAGGTAAGGCAATGTCCCCAGGCGCTATCGAGAATAGGTGGGCAAGGGTGTTGGCAAGGCTCCCTCTGCTGAAAGACTGGCGGAGTCCCGTACAGACGGGAATGGAGAAAGGGAAGCCGGAACCCCTGATACAGAGAGGGTTGAGCGATGCCTGGGGGTGATGCTACAGGTCAACTCCAGGGAGGCGCGGCGGGATGAGCCGGAGCAAAAAGCCAGGTCCCGCCAGGCCAGGCGCTGGTACGCAAGCGGATCGTTTCTTTCCGGGATCACAGCTTCCCGGCTGCCCTTGCTAGCCTCCTGCCACCCACCACACCCTTGAGTTCGTCGGAACTCTTCCCGCCGTGCAGGAGCGCATCCTCTACATCCGGCTCCCCTGCAACCCCGTCTTCCCCATCGGGCCGGTCTACCTGGCTGACCACGTTCATAAGGTTTTCCCTCGTCTGCCCCAGCGCATCCTGGATCTGGCCACTGTGCCCCCACTGAACGTCCGGGCCATGCTCCGCCAGACCATTGACCAATGGCATCCCACGTTGCTGGTGTTTTCCTGGCGGGATATTCAGATCTATGCCCCTGTGGATGGACGGGGCGGCAATCCGTTGCAGTATTCCCTCGAAGCGTTCTACGGGGTCAATCCCCTGCACCGCTTGCGCGGCGCCCTGGGGGGTCTGCGGCTCACCTGGAGCTACTACGCAGAGCTCCAGCGTAATCTGCGCTTGATTCGCATCGGCTTGAACCAAGCGCAGCGCCATCACCCCCATGCCCGGTTGGTGGTGGGCGGTGGTGCGGTGAGTGTGTTCTACGAGCAGTTGGCGTCCCGGCTTCCCCGGGGAACAATTGTATCGGTTGGAGAAGGGGAGCGACTGCTGGAAGCATTGCTTCAGGGGAAAAGCCTGGCGGCTGAGCGTTGCTACCGGGTTGGAGAACCTCCCCGTGCTGGTCTCATCCATGAACAACCCGCGCCCCTACCCAAAACTGCTTGCAACTACGACTACATCAAGACCGTTTGGCCTCAGTTCAACTGGTATTTGGAAGGAGGTGATTTTTATGTGGGCGTGCAGACCAAGCGGGGCTGTCCCCATAATTGTTGCTACTGCGTCTACACCGTTGTGGAGGGCAAGCAGGTGCGCCTCAATCCAGTGGACGAGGTGGTGGCGGAAATGCGTCAACTCTATGATCGGGGTGTGCGGGGATTCTGGTTCACGGATGCTCAGTTCATTCCGGCACGACGCTACATTTCCGATGCCAAGGAGTTGCTGCGCGCCATTCTTGCCGCAGGCATGACGGATATTCATTGGGCTGCCTATATCCGTGCTGATAATCTGGATGAAGAATTGGCGCAACTCATGGTGGAAAGTGGCATGAATTATTTTGAAATCGGCATCACCTCAGGTTCCCAGGAGTTGGTCCGTAAGATGCGAATGGGTTACAATTTGCGCGTCGTTCTGGAGAATTGCCGCCTGCTGGCACAGGCAGGTTTTCAAGAAAAAATCTCCGTCAACTATTCCTTCAACGTGATTGACGAGCGCCCGGAGACCATTGGCCAGACCGTGGCCTTTCATCGGGAGCTGGAAGCTGTTTTCGGGGCGGAACAGGTGGAGCCCGCCATCTTTTTCATCGGTCTGCAACCCCACACCCATCTGGAGCGCTACGCCTTGGACCATGGCGTGCTCAAGCCCGGCTACAATCCCATGAGCATGATGCCTTGGGTGGCCCGCAAGCTGCTGTGGAATCCTGAACCCATGGGCAGCGCCTTCGGGCGCATTTGCCTGGAGGCCTTTGGGCGCAATCCCCGTAACTTTGGCCGCACCGTCATGGATCTTCTGGAGGCCAGGTATGGGATAGCACCCCTTGCGGAAGCACTTTCAGCGCCCTTGGCTGGTCAGCGGATCATGACCAATGCCTCAGCCTGAGGGAGAGGCGCCGCCACGCCATGGGGGCAACGTGCATCAACTGGCCCGTCGGCTGAACCGCCATCCCCGTCGGATCCTGGATTTCAGTGCTTCCCTGGTGCCGTTCGGGCCGCCCCGCAGCCTGCGCCGGGTCCTGTGCCGAGCATTGAACGATCACGTGGCCCCCTACCCCGACCCTGCCTATCAGGCCTTGCGGGAGGCCACGGCCCAGGCCCATGGCCTTCCTGATCCTGGTTGGGTCCTGCCGGGCAACGGAGCGGCAGAGTTGTTCACCTGGGCCGCTCGTGACGCCCAATCCCTCATCAACCTTCTTCCCGCCCCTGGCTTTGCGGATTATCAACGGGCCCTGGCCACCTGGGGGGCCGTGGGCCGGTCCCTGCCCCTTCGCCTCCACTGGGGTGACGGTCCCCAGTCCTGGGTGGAGGCCCTTGCGGAACCTCGGGTTCTGCACAGCCTTGACCCCCAGCGCACCGCCCTCTGGATCACCAACCCCCACAACCCCACCGGTCAGCTTTGGCGCCGGGACAGCCTGGAGCCGTTGCTCCACGCCCATGGCCTGGTGGTGGTGGATGAGGCGTTCCTGCCCCTGGTGCCCGATGGTGAAGCCCATTCCCTCGTCCCACTGGCGCCAAGGTTCGGCAATCTGGTGGTGATTCGCAGCCTCACCAAGTTGTTTGCCATGGCCGGTTTGCGCCTTGGCTATGCCGTCGCCGCGCCGGAGCGGCTGGAGCGCTGGAGCCGTTGGCGTGATCCATGGCCCGTCAACGGCCTGGCGGTGCAGGCCGGCCTGGCGGTGGTGGCGGACCAGGTGTGGCAACAGCGGGTGTGGCGCTGGCTGGCGCGGGAGGGGCCATGGTTGACCCAACACCTCAACCGCCGCTGCCCGTCCCTGCGGGTCCACCCGGGAGCCGCCAACTATCGGTTGTTGTCCTGGGGCTACTCTCTCACGCCCCTGCAGCAATCCTTGGCGCAGAAAGGCATCCTGGTGCGGGACTGTCGCAGCTTTGCAGGGCTTGACGACCACTGGCTGCGGATCGCCGTTGGCTGTCGCCGCCACAATCGACGTCTGGCGGCGGCCATGGCTGCCGGCCTCAGGACCCTGGGTCGCCAACCACCGGCCACCGGGGCACGGGCATGACGGACCGGGACGATAGAAACTCCACCGCAGGGACGGTCCTGCTCAAGGCTCTGCAGCGGGCAGCGGCGTTCACGCTTCCCCTCCACCTGCCCGCCCATGGGCGGGGTCGGGGGTTTCCGCCAGCGCTGGCGGCACTGCTCACGGAGCCGCTGGGTCCCCTGGATTTGCCGGAGTTGCCCAGCCTGGGGGGACCACTGGTGCCCCACGGCGCAGTGGCCGAAGCCCAGCAGGCCACTGCGCAGCTTTGGGGTAGTCAGTGCTGCTGGTTTGGCGTCAACGGCTCCACAGGGCTGCTGCAGGCTGCCCTGTTGGGGGTCCTGCGCCCAGGCCAGCGACTGCTCTGCCCCCGCAACCTGCACCGCTCAGTGCTCCATGGAGCGGTGCTGGCCGGTCTTGAGCCCATCTACTACAGCCTCCCCTTTTCCCAACACTGGGGGCTGTCCCAGCCCGTGGACGCGCCCTGGTTCCAAAGGGTGCTGGCGGCGGTGGCAGCCCAGGGCTGCTCCGTGGATCTGGCGCTGCTGGTGAATCCCACTTATCAAGGGCTGAGCGCTCCTCTGACGCCGCTGGTGCGGCTTTGCCACAGCCAGGGCCTGCCGGTGCTGGTGGACGAGGCCCATGGCAGTCACTTTCGTGCCCATGGGGCCCTGCCCCCGGACGCCCTGGCCGCCGGGGCCGATCTGGTGGTTCATTCCACCCACAAATCCCTGCCGGGACTCACCCAAACGGCTGTACTTCACAGTCGCGGCGCCCGCGTCTCCAGGGAGGACCTGGAGCAAGGCTTGCTGCTGATGCAGACCAGTAGCCCCTCGGCGTTGTTGTTGGCGGCTACGGAATTGGCGGCGGCATGGCCCCATCAGCAGCCCCGGGCCGGTTGCGTACTCAGCCGAGCCATGGACCGTTGGAGCCGTTGGCGGCAGCAACTGATGCGTACGGGCTGGCGAGTGAGCCCCAGTGACGACCCACTGCGCCTGCGGTTGTGCGTCACGGCGGGGGAACCCGGCGGCTTGGCGCTGGATGAGCACCTGTTGCGCTTGGGGATTGGGGGAGAACTGCCGGAGCCGGCGGGGCTCACCTTCTACCTGGGCTTCCAGCCGCCCCGCCAGGCCCTGGGCCGGCTCCAGAACGCCTTGGCCCAACTGCGCCGGCCAGCACCGAATCCGCCACCGGTCGTGGACAGCGTCCAGCCCGTCCCCACCCCACTGCTGGCCCGCTCTGCCGTGCCACCCCGCACCGCCTGGTTCGGCCCCACCAGACGCCTGCCCCTCAAAGAGGCGGTGGGACACGTGCTGGCAGAGGCCGTTACCCCTTACCCACCCGGTATCCCCCTGCTGCTGCCAGGGGAACGGCTGGACGAAGAACGTTGCGTCTGGCTACTCCACAGCCGGCATCTTTGGCAACATCCGGGTGAAATGCTTGATACGGTGAAGGTTCTGAGGTGATGGTTCAGGAGGCTCGCCCCCATGCCCATTGCAGCGGGTGATGCAGCCTCCGGCAAACACCACCCCAAGGACCGGTTTCAATGGGATTTCGTGACGCCCGGCATTCCTGACGGCGCCTTTGCCAATGCCCCCGGCTTTGCGCCGACACCCATGGAGTTGCGGGTGATGCTGCTGGCCCATTTACGGCCCCAGCCCGACTCTCTGGTGTGGGACGTGGGGGGCGGCACCGGCGCCTTGGCGCTGGAAATTGCCCGATTGCTGCCCCGTGGCGTGGTACTGGCCCTGGAACGGGATCCGGATGCCCTGGATCTTCTGGAGCGCAACCGGCGGCACTTCCAGGTGAACAATTTGAAGATCGTCCCTGGCAGTGCGCCGGACGATCTCGGTCAACTGGATGGGGAGCCGGACCGGGTGCTGTTGGAGGTGTCCCGACCGGATCAGGCCATCCTGGATGCGGTGTGGCCCTGCCTGCGCCCCCATGGGCGCTTGGTGATCAGCACCAGCAATCTGGCCGGTCTGGTGGATGCCACCAACGCCCTGCGGCGCCTGCAAGCCGCCGATCTGCAGGTGGTACAGGCGACGGTGCATCGTCTGCAGCAGCGGGGCCGTGACGTGCGCCTGGCTGCCGCGGAGCCCCTGTTCATCATTGCCGCAGAGCGGCCCGCGAGTCCATGAGTTGGGGGTCCCCACGGGTATTCAGCGGCCTGGTAACTGCTGCTTTGGGGGTGCTGCTCATCAGCCTGGGGGGCTGGTGGTTCACCCTGCTGGTGGCGGTGATCGTCCATCTGGGCCTGGTGGAGTTTTTTCAGTTGGCCCGCAGCAAGGGGATTCGCCCCGCCAGCAAAACAACCCTGGTGGCCTGCCAGGTGCTGCTGATCCTCAGCTCCCATGCCACCAACCAACTCCCGGACTCCCAGTGGTCCCTGGGGGCGGACGCCGTGGTGCCCCTGGCCAGCCTGGTGATCTGTGGCTGGCTGTTGTTGCAACCACAGACCGGCTCCATTGCCGATGTGGGGGCATCAATTTTCGGGTTCTACTACCTGGGCGTGCTGCCCAGCCACTGGCTGCGACTGCGGGCTGTTGATGGGATTGCCCCTCTCCACGTGCAGCATTGGACCGTGCCCACCGCAGGAATCAGCGCCGGTTTGGCCTTGACCCTGTTCACCACGGCCATGATCCTGGCGGTGGACATCACCGCCTACGTGTGTGGGCAACGCTTTGGGCGGCGGCCGTTGACCCGTGTGAGCCCTGGAAAAACCGTTGAAGGAACCATCAGCGGTTGTGTGGCTGCCGCCCTGGTGGGTGCTGGTGGCGCCGTCATGTTGGGTTGGCCTTGGGCACCGTGGAGTGGCTTGATGCTGGGCATCCTGGTGGCCCTCTCCGCCCTGGTGGGGGACCTGGTGGAGTCCATGCTGAAGCGGGATGCCGGGGTAAAAGACTCCGGCCGCCTCATTCCTGGCCATGGCGGCATCCTGGACCGGTTCGACAGTTTTCTACTGACCCCCGCTGTGGTGTTGTATTTCGTGCTTCTGGTGCTCCCGTTGTTGTCCCGGTAACGACTCCCCCAGGGTGCTGAGATCCTCTGTGAACAGGGCTGGCACTTGCTCCGTGCGGTAGAGTTCCCACCAACGCAGCCAGAGTTGCTCCCGCAGCAGCCAGAGCTGGTCCTGCCAGGCCTGGGCCGTGGGCGCGCCTCCCGTTGGCAGATGCCCCAACCAGGGCAGGCCCAACTCCAGGGCAGGGTCGAAGTGGGGCGCATGGGGCTCGCCATGGCTGGTGACGCCCAGAAGAGGAATCCCGCTCTGCCGAGCCAGGGCGCCATAGGCTCGGGCTTGTCCCTCCCAGCCTGGTTGGGGCGCCCCGACCAGCAGCAAAGGGCGGCGGAACGCGGCCAGAGCGGTACACCAGTTGACCCCAGGGCCATGGTGCGCCGCCAGTTCCGTGGTCACCAGTAGCCAGGGGCCGCCCTGGGCCGGAGATGGCGCCAACTGCCGTAACACCTGGAAGGGATCAGCCTCTGGTTCGGGCCTGAACGGAGGTGATCCCCCCAGCACCGCAGCCATGACCTCGGCCGCGGCCTGGGGGTCCACCCCTTGGAGAGGGTGGACCACACAAGCGATTACCCCCAGTCGTGTTTGGGCTACGCCTGTGGATGCCCTGGAAGAAGCTGTAGCGTCTACCATCAGTGTTGCGAGGTCCCAACGACTGCCAGTGACCAGTCTGACAGCCAAGCCCCAGCATCACGATTTGTCCAGGGAGCGCCAGGACCCCAGTCGCTTGCGCCTGTTCAGTGGCAGCGCCAATCCCCACCTCACCCGGGAGATCGCGGCCTACCTGGGCATTCCCGATAGCGTCGTGGTCCGCAAACGCTTTGCCGACGGGGAGCTCTACGTCCAGATCCAGGAATCCATCCGCGGCTGCGACGTGTTTCTGGTGCAGCCCACCTGTGCGCCGGTGAACGATCACCTGATGGAGCTCCTGATCATGGTGGATGCGTGCCGCCGCGCCTCGGCACGCCAGATCACCGCAGTGATGCCCTACTACGGCTATGCCCGCGCTGACCGGAAAACCGCGGGACGGGAGTCCATCACCGCCAAGCTGGTGGCCAACCTGCTGGTGCAGGCGGGCGTCAGCCGTGTTCTGGCGGTGGATCTCCACTCGGCGCAGATCCAGGGTTACTTTGACATTCCCTGTGACCACATCTATGGCGCGTCCGTGCTGGTGGACTATCTCAATACGCGTCAGTTGAAGGATTACGTGGTGGTGTCACCGGACGTGGGGGGTGTGGCCAGGGCCAGGGCCTTTGCCAAACGCTTCAACGACGCTCCCCTGGCCATCATCGACAAGCGCCGTGCGTCCCATAACGTGGCGGAAAGTCTCACGGTGATTGGTGACGTGGCAGGTCGCACAGCCATCCTGGTGGACGACATGATTGATACCGGCGGCACCATTCACCAGGGCGCTCGCCTCCTCAAAGCCCAAGGCGCCAGGACGGTCATCGCCTGCGTCACCCATCCGGTCTTTTCTCCTCCTGCCCTGGAACGCTTGCAGGAGCCGGGGCTGTTCGAGGAGGTGGTGGTTACCAACAGCATCCCGACCAAGCTGGAACAGCGCTTTTCCCAGTTGACGGTACTCTCCATTGCCAACGTGATGGGGGAGGCCATCTGGCGCATCCACGAGGAGAGTTCCGTCAGTTCCATGTTTCGCTGAGAATCTCCGCCTGGTGTCATGGGCGGGACCGGTGAAACTGGGCGGTGGCCAGAAGCAGAAGGGCCATGATGCCGTAGGCATAGGCCCATTCGGCTCCCACACCCCAGCCCACGTGCAGGGCCGTATCACCGGGGGTGAAGCGCCAGGCATGAATCACCCCGAACCAGGACAACGCCGCTGCCGCTGCCGCCGCGCCCGCCGCCGCCAGAAATCGCTGCTCGATCACGTAGACCATCAGGGCGGTGAGCAACATGGCGGTGATGATGCCCCCTTGCTCCAGAGAAAACAAGCCCCCGGCTCCGGCTACGCCCACCTGCTGTAACCCCTCCAGGAGTCCATCGCCAAAGGGCTGGCCTTGGCCACCGGCCCCCGCCCGGACACCCGCCTTGAGGAGAAAGGCGCCCCAGCTTGCCAAACCCACCATGATCCCCAAAACTACGGCGGGAGCATGGTTGCCGGGGGTCACCTGAAGACTCTGGGCCGTGATCACGATGCCCACGTAGACAATGATGGCCACGCCCACCTGGATGGGCACCGCCAGGCCGATGAGGGCAAAGAGCCCCAGGAAGCAACTCAAGCCAATGGCCAGGCCGTTGATCCAGGAGTAGCCCAGCCGGGCCCCGAGGGCTTTCCAGCTTGGATGGCCAATGTAGATGGTGGTGGGGAAGCAGGACCCCAGCAGGGCCGCCACCATGGTGCCGGCCCCGTTGATGAGCAGGGAGTTGCGCACGGGGTAGTTGTCACCGGCGGCAGCGGCGCTCTCCACGTTTTGCATGGACCCCAGCACGTTGAACAGGCCCATGGGAAGGATCACCCCCATCCAACGCAGCAATTCGGCCCGGGCTTGCCACAATGCCCCCAACTGAAGGTGGGGCAGTTGCAGGCCAAAATCGTGCCGTGCCTGCTGCCACCGCAGGGGGTCATCCTCCACCAGCCCCATGGACCAGGCCAGAGCCAATCCCAGC
The DNA here is from genome assembly GCA_022826155.1 of Prochlorococcaceae cyanobacterium jk18x22bins.40. GTDB lineage: Bacteria > Cyanobacteriota > Cyanobacteriia > PCC-6307 > Cyanobiaceae > Synechococcus_B. The sequence goes on from JAJDVL010000016.1 coordinate 10,083, forward strand.
AGCACCGCCAGCAGACCACCGGGCAGGGGCAGCCGCACCCGCCCGAAATAGGTAATCAGCACCACCGCCAACACCGCCAATCCCAGCACCGGCTTTTCATAGACCTGCAGCAGAAAGCCCAGGCCAAGGAAGCCCATGGCAATCCCCGCCAGGCTGGCCAGCAGGGCCGAGCGGGGCAGCCATCGCTGCAACGGCGCCACCAGGAACGCTCCCGCCACTTCCAGCAGCCCTGATCCCAGACAGGCCATCAGTCCTGCTTGCCAGGCCAGTTGGACCGCGTCCGCCTCGGCCATCCCTTCTCCCATGGCCACCGCTTTTACCGGCAGCATCACCAGAAACACATAGGCCAGCAGGCTGATGGTGTTGACCCCGTAGGGCAGGGCTGTGCGGTGGTAGGACCCCTCCTGGCGACCCAGCCACCACGCCTGCAGGGCATAGGCCCCGTTGCCCACCAGCACGCTGGCGCCAATGGCCGGCAGGATGGTTCCGGTGATCAGTTCGTCGGGAAACCCCAACACGTCACGGCAGAGGCCAATGGCCAGCAGGATGGTGATGAAGCTGTCGAGACCGAGGCCCAGGAAACCTTCAATGTCTCCCCGCAGCAACCAGCGCGGGGACGAGGTGGGAACTGTGGTCATGCCAGGAATGCCTGCAGGCAGCCGTTGGGATGGCTGCCCTTTACGGCCCCACCATAATGGCCCGCTCCACGTCCGACCGGCTCAAGCTGTAGGGGAAGCTCCGCTGGGTGATGCCGCCACTGCTGCTGGTCCAGCGCACGCTCATGTCCTCCACGGACAATTCCACGTCCGCACTCCAGCAGGGTTGCCGCAGATGCCAGAGACAGACGCTTCCTGCATCCCGCTGGCAGCCCATCTGCTCCAGCCAGGCCTCCAAGGCAGGCAGGGTGTGGTGATAGAGGGGGGTGTCGGGACTGGGGAGGGGTCTGGACACGGAGCTTCAGGCTTCAGGACTGTTGCAGGATCAGGATGCTGGCCAGGCCGACACAGAAGAGCAACGTGCAGACCAGCAGAAGCAATGCCAGCCATTCTCCACCGGACAGGGGCCGCTCGGGAGAGACGGGGTGTTCTTCCACGGTCCCAATGCCCACGGGACCAACGACAATGGGGGAATGCTGCCGTAGTCGGTCATCATGCCGCTGTCGGGCTGCCGGATCCCGCAACGTGGCGTAGGCCGTTTTGATCCTGCGAAACCGCTCATTGGCCACGGCCGCCGGTAACGTGGTGGTGTCGGGGTGATGCTGTTTGCACAACCGCAAAAATGCTTGGCGCAACATGGCCCGATCCGCATGGCGCGGCACCTGTAACACCTGGTAGTAGTCCGGAAGCCGGATGGATCGATGCTTCTCCATGAACCCTATCGAAGTAGGCGCTTCATCCAGCGCAGGCGGTTGCCGTAGGGGGGATAGCGCCAGGGAGCGTCAAAACCCTGTGGTCGTTCCAGCACGCTGCGCTGATGGCTGAAGCGCACAAAACCGGCACGACCATGATAGGCGCCCATGCCGCTTTCCCCCACACCGCCAAACGGCAACTGGGGAATCCCGCCCTGGAGCACCACGTCGTTCCAACAGATAGCGCCCGAACGGGTGCTGGCCAGCAAGTGGTCCCGCCAGTCCTGACGCCCACCAAACAGATAGACGGCCAGGGGTTGGGGACGACTGTTGATGGCCTCCACGGCCTCCTCCAGACCGGAGAGGGGCAGGATGGGCAGCACGGGGCCAAAGATCTCCTCCTCCATGAGGGGGTCGTCCCAACGCTCCACCGCCACAACGGTGGGGGCAATGTAGCGTTCTGTTGGATCCGTGTGCCCACCCCAAAGCACGGGGCGCTCCCGCAGCAGCGCCGCCAGCCGCTGGAACTGACTGTCGTTAACGATGCGGGCAAAGTCCGGGCTGGCCTGGGGATCGTCTCCGTAAAAATCCACGACGGCCTGGAGCAGCGCCGCCAGAAAGGCGTCTCGCACCGGGGAGGCCACCAGCACATAGTCTGGGGCAAGGCAGGTTTGGCCGGCGTTGAGGAACCGTCCCCAGGCGATGCGGCGGGCGGCGAGAGGAACGTTGGCATCCTCCGCCACCAGACAGGGATTTTTGCCCCCCAGCTCCAGGGTCACGGGTGTCAGGGTTTTGGCCGCCTGCTCCATCACCAGCCGACCCACACGGGTGCCGCCTGTAAAGAACACATGGTCAAATCGCTGGCTCAGCAAAGCCTGGGCGGTTTCCGGTCCCCCCATGACCACGGACACCACCTCACCATCCATGTGCTTCCGGAGCCGTGCGGCCAGACGCTCCCCCGTGCGTGGCGCATGTTCCGATGGCTTGAGCACGGCAGTGTTGCCCGCGCCCAGGGCGGCCACCAAGGGTGACAGCAGCAGCATGAGGGGGTAGTTCCAGGGGCCAATAATCAGGACGCAACCCAGGGGCGCCGCCACCACCCAGGCCCGGGAAGGCTGCAGGATCAACGGCACCGACACCCGCTCCGGCCGCAGCCAGCGGCGCAGTTGCCGCTGAAACAACCTCAACTCCTGGTAGACGCTGGAGATTTCGTAATAGGCCTCCACAGCGGGTTTGCCCAGATCTTCGGCCAACGCCTCCAGCAAGTCCTCTTCCGGCTGTAAAGCCTTCTCCAGGCGTCCCAACTGCTCCAGCCGCCAGGCCAGGGGGCAGGTGTGGCCCCGGGTCACCACCTGGCGTTGACGGGCAATCCGCGAAGCGAAATCACCGGAGTCCATCCTTATCGCACCAGCAGAACAGGACAGGGCGCCTTGACGCGAAGGTAATCGCTGATGGACGAGCCCAGCAGCTTGTCCAGATCCACAAGGTTGCGGGCCACGCTGGGGCGCCGATCCGGCGAGGCCAATACCAACAGATCGCTGTTGCTGGCCTCGATGGCAGCACAGATCTCCTGGGCCGGATTGCCGGTGCGTTCCTCCATCTCCACTTCCACCCCCAAGCGGCGCCCAATCAGACGGGCCTTGTCAAGGATGCGTTTTGCCACTTGGCTACCGCTGCGCTGGTTGCTCACGTGGATCACCCGCACCGCCATGCCCTCCACCCCCCGGGCCAAGTCACAGGTCAGGTTCAGGGCGCTATCGCTGATGGCTGTGCCGTCCACCGCCACCAGCAGCCGGTTGGGATGGCGCACATAAAGATCATCCCGCACCAGCAGCATGGGCCGTCTGGACAACTGAAATACGTACTGGCTGGCGCTGTTCACCAGGATGGACTGCAACCGCCCCACACCCCGTGAGCCCATGACGATCAGGTCTGCGTTGATTTCATCCGCCACTGCCAGCACCGTCTGTTTGATGTCCCCTTGACGAAGGATGGTGGTGACCGTGGCGGGATCCAGTTTCATCGCGCCAACGGCCTGCGCCAGCAGTCTGGCGCCTGTTTCCATACCATCCGTCAGAGAGTATTTGCCCTGCACGTTCAGCACGTGAAGCAGAGTGAAGCGCGCCCCCGCAAAGCTGGGCATCCTCTGCATCATGCCGACCATGGTTTCCACATGGCCTTTGCCGGAGTCCGCTACAAGAATGTTCCGAAACATGGGACAAGGTTGAGAGCAAGACCACCACTATCCGTCAGCCGGTGGCTGTCCTGTCCGGTTTGCATCCTGGTTGCAACGGTGTTGCCCCGTGTACGTGGCGTGAACCGGGGGATCACTGAATCCAGTCTTGTGTGGCCTGCATGAATCTGCGCTCTCGCCGTCTGGCCTGGTACCGCTGGGCCAGCATCGAGGGGTTTGGCGTGGCCACCCTGCGGCGTCTGGAGGCTGTCTTCGGCAGCCTGGAGACGGCCTGGCGGACGCCGCTGCCGTTGCTGCAACAGCGCGGCGGTCTCAACAAAAACCAGGTGCAAGCCCTGACGGCAGCCCTGGACACGCCCCCACCCCTGCCGCCCCGCCGTTGGCTGGCGCCCGCCGATCCCGCCTTCCCTGCCCCGCTGCGTCAATTGGACCGCCCCCCTCTGCAATTGTTCTGGCAGGGGAAGGGGAGCACCTGGGCCTATTTGAATCGTCGGCAGGCCGTGGCGGTGGTGGGTAGCCGCACCGCCAGTGACCACGCCCTGGCCTGGGCGGAGCGATTAGGACGCCACATGGCGGAGGTGGGCTGGCCGGTGGTCTCCGGTCTGGCGGCCGGGGTGGACGCTGCCGCTCACAGGGGTTGCCTGGCGGGCAATGGCCGGCCGGTGGGGGTGTTGGGCACCCACCTGCAACGGACCTATCCCCAGGACAATCACAGCTTGCAACAGCAGGTGGGTGCCGCTGGTCTGCTGTTCAGCGAGCAACCCCCTGGTGAGCCGGTGCGGCGAGGGCATTTTGCTGCCCGCAACCGGCTGTTGGTGAGCCTCGTGCAAGCTCTGGTGGTGGTGGAGTGTCCCCGCCGCAGCGGGGCGTTGATTGCCGCCCGCCTGGCGCAGGAGGCGGGGGTACCCCTCTGGGCGGTGCCGGCGGATGCCGGACGCAACAGCGCCGAAGGCAGCAACCAACTGCTGCAACAGGGCGCCAACCTGCTGCTCCACGGGGAGGATCTTTCCGCCAATCTCGGCTCTGGCCCCTTGTTGTCTCCACAGAAGCGGACCGCCACCCACCGCCAGGCTGCACCCGCCTCCGATATGACCCAGCTTCTGTTGGGGCAACTGGGGCAGCCCCGCACCCTGGAAGAGCTTCAGGAACAGGTGGGAGCGGAAGATCAGGGCCTGCTGCTGACCCAGTTGTTTCAACTGCAATTGGATGGGGCCGTGCGCTCCTTGCCGGGTTTGCGCTGGGTGCGGATCCGCTGATGGCCACAGTATTCCCTCACTCGTTCCTCATCCTTACTCCCCCTGAGGACCTTGTGGGTGGAATGCAGTAGGGTCAACCATCAGGAGTCAGGTCGTGACCACTTCCGCAACCACGTTACTGGCCTGGTGCAGGGAGCGGCTAGACGAAGGTGGCGACGCGCCCAGCCTGGCCTGGCTTTTGGATGTGGGCGCCGGCCTGGAGCGCAGCGTTTACCACAGCCTGGCGCTCCATCCCCAAGCCACTGTTGAACTGAGCCGTGGTCTGGATGAACTGACCCGGCTTTGGCATCGCCACCTGAAGCATGAGCCCTTGCAATACCTCCTGGGCCGCTGCCCATGGCGGGACTTTATGCTGACTGTGGCGCCAGGGGTGTTGATCCCCCGTCCGGAAACAGAGTTGCTGGCGGACGTGGCCATCTCCCTCATGGACGAGGCGCCAGCAGATCCGGGTTTGTGGGCTGATCTGGGCACCGGCAGTGGCTGTCTGGCCCTGGCTCTGGCTCTGGCCTTCCCCGAGTGTCATGGCGTGGCGGTGGACCAGGATCCAGCAGCCTTGACGGTGGCGGCCCGGAACCTGAAATCCGTGGCCGCTCGGGTGCATCTGCTGGCCGGGAACTGGTGGCGGCCCTTGCGGCCATGGTGGGGACGCCTGACCATGGTGGTCAGCAATCCGCCTTACGTTCCCACGTCCACCCTTGCCCAGCTTGATCCTGTGGTGCGTTGCCATGAGCCCCGTCCGGCCCTGGACGGCGGCCCCGACGGACTTCAGTCCTTCCGTGCCGTGCTGGCAGGTGTTTCTGCCCTGGCGCCGGGAGGTTGGCTGGTGGTAGAGCACGGCCAGGGCCAGGCGCCAGCCCTGGAGACACTTTTTGCTACGGCAGGTCTTAGGGCCATCCAGCGGTACCAGGATCTGGAGGGCAACGACCGCTTCCTGGGGGCCTGCGCCCCGCACCATTGGCCATGAACCCGGAACCCCCATCCCCGGACCAGGTGCTGGGTCACCTTGACGCTGACGGTGTGATTGCCATGCCGACGGACACCCTGCCGGCCCTGGCGGCGCGACCGGAAGCGGCGAGTCAACTCTGGCAACTCAAGGGGCGCAGGTTGGATAAACCCCTCATTCTCATGGGCGCGGCGGCGGACCAGTTCTGGCCGACCTTGCACATCATGCCGCATGCGGCCTGGCAACAGGCCATTGACCACTGGCCGGGGGCCCTCACCCTGGTGGTGCCCCACAGCGGGCAGTTGGCCCGGTGGCTGAATCCAGCGCAACCCACCTCCCTGGGACTGAGGGTCCCGGACCACGGTGCCACCCGGGCCTTGCTGCGCCGGAGTGGACCCCTGGCCACCACCAGCGCCAACCCCTCTGGTCAGCCTGCTCTGCTGGAGCCAGGAGCCATTGCTAAGGCTTTCCCCCAAGTGATGCTGGCGGGACCGTTCCCCTGGGGCGCCCCATCGGGCCAGGCCAGCACGGTGGTGGCTTGGCGTTCCGGGCGGTGGGTCACCATCCGTGCAGGTGCCATTCAAACCACAGATTGGCCAAGCTGAAGCAACCGCTCTCCCGCCATGAACGAGGCCCACATTTCTGGTGACCCCTGTTGGCAGGCCTGGTCCTGGGGAGGCTCCAGGCCGTCACGGCCCAAGGCAGCCTGGCAGCGGCCCCTCGGTCAGGGCTGGCAACGGCCCTTCACCGGGCGCAGCGCCAGCAACCTGGATGACGGGCCGTGGCATGGAGCCCCTTTGGGGGGGTTCGGGGCCGGTTGTTTTGGGCGCAGTTCCCGTGGGGACATCACCCTGTGGCATCTGGACGGCGGCGAGCACTGGTTTGGCGCCATCCCGGATTGCCAGTTTGCCATCCACGAGCGGCGTGGCAATGACGGCCGCACCTATGCCCTGTCCACGGCGGCGCCCACGGACGGCAGCCTGGGGAGTTGGGCCTGGTATCCCGCCAGCCAGCCCTCTCGCGTCACCGGTCATTACGCGGCCCGTTATCCCCTGAGCTGGTTCCAATACAGCAACGTCTTCCGGGCCCAGATCAGTTGCGAGCAGTTCAGTCCCATCATCCCCGGCGACTATCAACGCACCGCCTACCCGGTGGCCGTGTTCCGCTGGCTGTTCCGCAACCCCGGCCTGCGGCCGCTTCAGCTTTCCCTGCTGCTGAGCTGGCGCAACCTCTGCGGCTGGTTCACCAACACCCGGATCAGCCCGGAGGTGGTCTATCGGGAAGACGGGAGCCCGGTGTATGCCTACGTGCCGGCCGTTGGCCGCACCGAGGGGCAGCACTGCTCGTTTGTAGATGAGGAGCAGGTGCAGGGACTCCTGTTGCAGGGTCCCTGCAGCAAGCCCGTGGCGGAGGGGGAGGGTCAGTGGTGTCTGGCGGTGGGGCAGTTGCCGCCAGGGGTGGAGTTGCAGCGCTGTGGACGCTGGAATCCCGTCGGTGACGGCGCGGAAATCTGGACTCCGTTTTCCCGGGATGGGTCCATCCCCCAAACCATGGACACCCGCCGCAGTGGCGTGAACGATCCCTCAGCGGCTGCCATGGCCGTGCGCTTCGAACTCCAGCCGGGAGCGACGCTGGCGTTGCCCCTGGTGATCAGTTGGGACCTGCCGGTGACGGAGTTTGCCCAGGGCATCACCAGCTACCGGCGCTATACGGACTTTTTTGGGCGCTCCGGCAGCCATGCCACGGCCATTGCCGCTGAGGCACTGCGGGACTGGCCCCAGTGGCGCCAGGCCATTCGCCGTTGGCAACAACCCGTCCTGGAGCAGGGGGATCTGTCCGAGGCGGTCCGGATGGCCCTGTTCAACGAACTGGGCGATCTGGCCAGCGGCGGCAGCCTCTGGACCGCTGCTACTGCTGATCGATCAGTGGGACACTTTGGCGTCCTGGAATGCCTGGACTATTCCTGGTATGAAAGCTTGGACGTGCGGCTCTATGGCTCCCTGGCCCTGGTGCAGTTGTGGCCGGAGCTGGATAAAGCCGTGCTCCGTGACTTTGCCCGGGCGATCCCCGGCGAGGATCTGCGACCTCGCCTTATCGGCTGGTACATGACCAAGGGGCAAGGGCCTGTCCATGCACCCCGTAAACGGGTCCAGGCCACGCCCCACGACCTGGGGGCCCCCAATGAACATCCCTTCACGGCCACCAATTACACCGCCTACCAGGACTGCAATCTCTGGAAAGACCTGCCCAGTGACTTTGTGCTCCAGGTGTGGCGCACCTTCCGGCGGGGGGATCAGGATCTGCGCTTCCTGGCGGATTGCTGGCCGGCGGTGGACGGCTGCCTCCGCTACTTGAAGACGTTTGACCAGGACGGGGACGGTCTTCCCGACCATGATGGCGGCGCCCCTGACCAAACCTTTGACGACTGGCCCATGAAGGGCGCCAGCGCCTATTGCGGTGGGTTGTGGATTGCGGCACTGGAGGCGGCCTTGGCCAGCGCCCAACAGTTGTCTCTTCACCTGGGCCTGGACACCACCGCCAGTCAAAGGGATTTTGGCACCTGGTTACAGCAGGCTCGCGGCGCTTATGACCGCCTGCTGTGGAGAGGGCAGTACTACGCCTTTGATACTCATACGGAAGGGTCGGTGGTGATGGCAGACCAACTCTGTGGCGACTTCTATGCCCGCCTGCTGGGCCTTCCGTCCGTGGTGAGCGAAGAGCGGGCCCGCGCCACCATGGCCACCATCTGCAGGGTGTGCTTTAACGGGTTTCATCAGGGAAACTACGGGGTTGTCAACGGCCTCAGGGAAGACGGCAGCCCCGTGGATCCCCAGGGAACCCACCCCCTGGAGATCTGGACCGGCATCAATTTTGGTCTGGCGGCGTACTGCTGCCTTTTGGGGGACCAGAAGACCGCCATGGCCATCAGCGGCAGGGTGATTGAACAGATCTATGACCATGGTCTGCAATTCCGCACACCGGAAGCGATCACGGCTGATGGGAGCTTTCGGGCGTGTCACTACCTGCGCCCCATGGCCGTCTGGGCCATCTGGGCGGCCCACACCCGGTGGAAACCCCTCCCCATGCCGAAGGACTGATGGGCCTTATGGATGAAGTCTGGATGGAGCGAGCTTTGGCGCTCGCCGCATTGGGACGGTGGACCACCAGCCCCAATCCCATGGTGGGCGCCGTGGTGCTGGATGCCCATGGGCAGTTGGTGGGGGAAGGGTTCCACAGGGCGGCGGGGCAGCCCCATGGGGAGGTATTGGCCCTGGAGCAAGCGGGGGGACGGGCTCGGGGGGGCACCCTGTACGTCACCCTGGAGCCCTGCTGCCATCATGGCCGCACCCCCCCCTGCACCGAGGCCGTTCTTGCAGCCGGCATCCGGCGCGTGGTGGTGGCGATGGCGGATCCTGATCCCCGGGTTGCCGGTGGTGGTCTTGCGTGCCTGCGGCAAGCGGGGCTGACGGTGGTGCAGGGGGTGGGAGAAGACCGGGCCCGCGCCCTCAACCAGGCATTCCTCCACCGGGTGGGCCATGGGCGTCCCTGGGGTGTGCTCAAGTGGGCCGCCAGTGTGGACGGGCGCGTTGCCACCACAACGGGGGATAGCCAGTGGATCAGCGGCGTACCGGCGCGCCAGTGGGTCCACCAGTTGCGGTCCCAGTGTGATGCGGTGCTGGTGGGGGCTGGCACGGTGCGCTCGGATAACCCCCTGCTCACCAGCCGTGGTCAGCGGCAACCCGAGCCCCTGCGGGTGGTGTTGAGCCGTCGGCTGCATCTGCCCCGCCAAGCCCGACTATGGGATCAAACGGTAGCCGGCACCATGGTGTTTCACAGTCCTGGCGCCAATCCCGTTGTCGTCACCCAACTGGCGCAACAGGGGGTGAAATGCGTTGCTCTGGAGCCCTGCTCCCCAAGAACGGTCCTGGAGCATTTGGTTCAGCGGGGATGCAACAAGGTGTTGTGGGAGTGCGGTCCCACCTTGGCGGCCGCAGCAGTGCGGGAGGGTTGTGTTCAGGAGGTGGCCGCCGTGCAGGCCCCCAAGTTGCTGGGCGGGCTGGAGGCCTTCACGCCGCTGGGGGATCTTCAGGTCAGCACCATGGCCCGGAGCCTGCCACTGAGCAAACCCCGCCTGGAACGCTGTGGTGACGACCTGATCTGGCGTTTCCATCTGGATATCCCCACGGCAATTGCCTGACGTCCTTATCGCTTCGTAGCATTCGGGAAACCGGACCACTGGAGGCCACTCTGCGGCTTAGCGTGAAACCAGCCGCTCAGTTCTCGTGCCGCTTCAGCGCCAAGACAACAACGAACCCAGACGACGTTTTGCATGGGTCAACCTTATTTTGGTTGGGGTTGGTGTGTTGTTGTTACTCAGCAGTTTTTTACCCCGACCTGCCATGCAGGTGCCTCGCGTTCCTTATTCTCTCTTCATTGACCAGGTGAATGATGAACGGGTGGCCAGGGCCTACATCACCCAGGACCAAATCCGCTACGAACTCAAGCAGCCGGTGGATGGGGAGCCTCCCCTGTTGGCCACCACACCCATCTTCGACATGGATCTTCCCCAACGGTTGGAGCAACACGGTGTGGAGTTTGCCGCAGCGCCACCCAAGCGTCCCAGCGTGTTCAGCACAATCCTGAGCTGGGTGGTGCCGCCACTGATCTTTATTCTGGTGCTCCAGTTCTTCGCACGGCGCCAAATGGGTGGCGGTGGCCAGGGGGCCCTTAGTTTTACCCGCTCCAAGGCCAAGGTTTATGTCCCCGATGAACAATCACGGGTCACCTTTGCGGACGTGGCCGGTGTGGACGAGGCCAAGCAGGAACTGACGGAAATTGTCGACTTTTTGAAGAAACCACAGCGCTATGCCGTGCTGGGGGCAAAAATCCCCCGCGGTGTGCTGTTGGTCGGTCCCCCTGGCACCGGAAAAACCCTGCTCTCCAAGGCTGTTGCTGGAGAAGCCAACGTCCCGTTCTTCATCATTTCCGGCTCGGAGTTTGTGGAGTTGTTTGTGGGGGCTGGCGCAGCACGGGTGCGGGACCTGTTTGAGCAGGCCAAAAAGAAAGCCCCTTGCATCATCTTTATTGACGAACTGGACGCCATTGGCAAAAGTCGCTCCGGGTCCATGGGGGTTGTGGGCGGCAACGACGAGCGGGAGCAGACTCTCAACCAGTTGCTCACGGAAATGGACGGCTTCAATGCCTCCGATAAGCCCGTGATTGTGTTGGCAGCCACCAACCAGCCGGAAACCTTGGACGCCGCCCTGTTGAGACCGGGTCGCTTTGACCGACAAGTGTTGGTGGATCGCCCCGACTTGAGCGGTCGCCGTACCATTCTGGACATCTACGGCAACAAGGTGAAACTGGATCCCGCGGTGGATATGGAGAGCATTGCCGCGGCCACCAGCGGATTCGCAGGGGCGGATCTGGCCAATCTCGTCAATGAAGCCGCCCTGTTGGCAGCCCGCGCTGATCGCAAGACGGTAACCCAGGCGGACCTGCAGGAGGCCATCGAGCGAGTGGTGGCTGGCCTGGAGAAACGCAGTCGCGTTCTCGCCGAGGATGAAAAGCGCATCGTTGCCTACCACGAAGTGGGCCATGCCATCGTGGGCCACTTGGTTCCCGGCGGCAGCAAGGTGGCCAAAATTTCCATTGTGCCCCGGGGCATGTCCGCCCTGGGCTATACCTTGCAACTGCCCACGGAGGACCGCTTCCTCAATTCCAAGGATGACCTGCAGGGTCAGATCACCACGCTGCTGGGGGGACGCTCTGCCGAGGAAATTGTCTTTGGCGCAATCACCACCGGTGCGGCCAACGATCTGCAACGGGCCACGGACATTGCCGAGCAGATGGTGAGCACCTACGGCATGAGCAGTGTGCTGGGTCCACTGGCCTATGACCGGCAGACTGGTAACCGCTTCCTTGGCCAGACCAACAACCCGCGCCGCGCCGTCAGTGATGCCACGGCCCAATCCATTGATCGGGAGGTGCGCCAACTGGTGGACAATGCCCACAACCACGCTCTGGCCATTCTGGAGTTCAACCGGGAGTCCCTGGAAGTGATCTCCCAGAAGATCCTGGAAAAAGAAGTGATTGAGGGAGAAGAGCTGCAAACTCTGCTGAATCAGTGCCGGACGCCTGACCCTGTTCAGGTATAAAGGCTCTTTGACAGCCTCTACCATGACCTTCCCTGGTGGCCACTTCCTTGGGATTGAGTCTTGCAGTCGCCAAGAGTGGCTCAACCTGCTCCAGTTGGCAGGAGCCATGAAGCGGGGAGAGATCCGGTTGCCCAACCCCACCACCGTTAAGGTGCTGGGGCTTTTGTTTTCCAAGCCTTCCACCCGCACCCGGGTCAGTTTTGCGGTGGCCATGGCTCGCCTGGGGGGACAAACTCTGGATTTGCCCCCCGGCAGCACCCAGGTGGGCCGCGGCGAGCCCATTGCCGACACTGCCCGAGTCCTCAGCCGCTATGTGGACGCCCTGGCCATTCGCACATTTGCCCAGGATGATCTTGAGGCCTATGCCCGGGCCAGCACCGTTCCAGTGATCAATGCCCTCAGTGATGTGGAGCACCCTTGCCAGGTGATTGCGGACTTCCTCACCCTGCAGGAGTGCTTCCCGGATCTGGATGACCTGACCATGGCCTACGTCGGGGACGGCAACAACGTGGCCCACTCCCTTCTACTTGCTGCTGCCCTGCTGGGTGTTCACCTGCGGGTCGCAACCCCCCGGCGGTATGGACCGGATCCTGCCGTGGTGCAGCGGGCCCGGCAACTGGGCCAGGGGCGGTGTAGCGTGACCGTGCTCCACGACCCTGTAGAAGCCTGTCGCGGCGCCCAGGCTATCTACACCGACGTGTGGTCGTCCATGGGTCAGGAAGCAGCAGCCCAGCAGCGCCGCCGTGATTTTGCCGGATATTGCCTGAATGCAGGCCTGCTGGCTCACGCAGCGCGGGATGCCGTTGTGCTCCACTGCTTACCTGCTCACCGGGGGGAGGAAATCAGCAACGAGGTGCTGGAAGGACCGGCAAGTCGGGTCTTTCTGCAAGCTGAGAATCGCCTCTACGGTCAGCAAGCCCTGCTCGCCCTGTTGCTGGATCTTGCCTGAGATCATGGATCACGAACAATTCCATCAAGAATCCAGGGGCAGGCTGGACAAATGGATAAAAATCTGGCACATCTGTATTGACTGCCCGGATGGCTGATGCAGCCCGCACCCCTCACCGTTGCCCAGCAAGAGCTTTACGACTGGATCGTTGAGTTTCTGAGTGACCATGGCCATGCCCCATCCATCCGTCAGATGATGGAGGCCATGGGCCTTCGCTCACCGGCGCCCATCCAAAGTCGTTTGCGCTATCTCCAAAAGAAGGGCTGGATCCAGTGGGAGCCGGGCCGAGCCCGTACCTTGCAGTTGAAGATTGTCCCCCCCGCGGGAATCCCCGTTTTGGGAACTGTCTCTGCGGGGGGGCTGGTGGAGACCTTCCCTGACGTGGAGGAGCACCTGGATCTACAGACGGTTCTCAAGGGGCAAAACGTGTTTGCCCTCACTGTCTGCGGTGACAGCATGATTGGCGCCCACATCACCAGCGGAGACGTGGTGTTGATGAAGCCCGTAGCCGATATCCGGAGTCTACCCAACGGAGCCGTTGTCTCCGCCATGGTTCCAGGGGAAGGCACCACGCTCAAGTTCTTTCACTGGGATGGCCCCACCATCCGCCTGGAGCCAGCGAACCCTGCCTATGAACCCATTATTTTGCCTGCGGAGCAGGTGGCGATCCAAGGCAGACTGGTGGCGGTGTGGCGTCAGGTTCGTGCTTTCGCGGGCGGGTGATTAGGCCCGCTGCAATCGCCCAAGCCCAATCAAGACTTGCCGACGTTTTTGGCAATGTGTTGAAGCAAAGCCTCAATGCGATCAAAGCGATCCAGGACCTCAAGAATCAGACTGTCGGACACCTCAACCATGGTTTCCTCAGCATCGATTTCAAATTGACTTTCAAAGTTGTCTTTGCCGACATCTATGTCTGCATCAGACAAATCTTCACTGGATAAGTCTTCAGCAGAGTTTTCCTGATCAATCTGATTGGCATCCAAATCTTCTGAATACAACTGGTCTGAATCTGATTCGTCCATCACAAGAGAACTTTTCATACTTGTGCGTGGTGCTTTTCGTGAGATAGCAGAGCTAATGATTTCAAGTAACTGTTGCTTATTTTTACGTGCAAAGCCCTTAATGCCTTGGTCTTTGCAAAATTGCTTCAGTTGAGCAATGGTCAGGCTGGCAAAGTCTTCCTGCTGAGCCATATCCTGGTTATCCTGGGAGGTCTTGGCCTCAGGCTTTGGCGTCAGCCGCGACTGGCTTGACTTTGACTGGCTTGACGAGTCAGCGTCAGCCGCTTCCGAGGTCCCTGACGCAGCTTCAATCATTTCAAGGAGTTTGGCTTTTGACTTGTGGAAAAAACCCTTGATGCCGCGCTCCTTGCACAGGTTCTTCAGCTCGACAACTGTTAGATCTTTGAGGGGCTTGCCTGTCAAACTGGCTGCGGACGACTTGCTGGCCATAGTTGTTCTGTGGAGAAGCCCATTTTAGGCCTGCCTGCAGGCAAGTGGTCTAAAATGAATCAGTGACTTTTCATCGCTGGGGGGGCGCAGCCAACGGATAGGCGTGGGGTCTCCCGACCGCCTGGGCTCAATTGCGCTCATCAGCTTGACGTTCCAGCGCCGCCACAAGACCCTCCAACCCCAGCCGGTAGCTTAGGGCCCCAAAACCACAGACCACGCCAACGGCCCGGTCGGCCAGCAAGGACCGCTGCCGAAAGCGCTCCCGCCCATGGATGTTGCTCAGGTGAACCTCCACGAAGGGGAGCGCCGTGGCCAGCAACGCGTCCCTCAGGGCGATAGAAGTGTGGGTGTAGGCAGCGGCATTGATCAGGACACCATCAACCTGTTGGGAGACTGCCGCCTGGACGCTGTCCACCAGAGCCCCCTCGTGGTTGCTCTGGACACACCTGAGGCTGATGCCCCTCTGCTGAGCCCAGGACACCAGTTGAGCGTCAATCTCCGCCAGGGAGGCCCGTCCATAAACACCGGGCTCACGGGTTCCCAGCAGGTTCAAGTTGGGTCCATGGAGAACCAGGATCTTCACAGCTCCGGGGAGGCTGTACCCACCCTAACGGCACCAATGGCGCCACCCCCACCTGATATGCTCCGTACCAATGGCACGGGTCGGTGCCCGAGTGGTTAATGGGGGCGGACTGTAAATCCGCTGGCTCTGCCTACGTTGGTTCAAATCCAACCCGGCCCATGCGCCCTTGTAGCTCAGCGGTAGAGCACTCCCTTGGTAAGGGAGAGGTCACGAGTTCAACTCTCGTCAAGGGCTGTTCTGCTTTCTCCGTCCTCCTGTGCTCTACCGCCGCTGGAGATCCGCCCCATCGAGCAAACGTTTCCGGAGGAAACGGCGTTTGTGGGATTCTCAGGTCTGGCAAGTCCCCCTCGGCGCCCTGGCCACTCTCGTGGTTGCCGGCGCCACTGCCTATCGGCTGGCGGAGCCCAGCCACAGTTGGTCCGATGCCTTCTGGATGGCCATTATCACCCTCACCACGGTGGGCTACGGGGAGGTCCATCCCCTGGGCGTTGGGGGGCGTCTGGTCACCGTTCTCCTTCTGGTGGGAGGTGTTTTCACCGTTCAGCTAGTGATCCAACGCCTTGCCCAGCTCAGCAGCACCGGCTACTTCCATCGCCTTCGTCTCCGCCGTGAGCAAGCCATGCTTGACGCCATTTGCGACCATGTGATCATTTGCGGCTACGGCCGCATGGGCCAGGAAGTAGCAGCTTGTATGGCCAGGGAAGACGTGCCGCTGCTGGTGGTTGACCAGCAGGCCCAGCGCACGGCCCTGGCCACGGAACACGGCTTCTACGGGGTCACCGGTGATGCCAGTCTGGACGACGTGCTCCGCAGGGCCGGGGTGGAGCGGGCCCGTAGTCTCGTGGCAGTGCTGGGCACGGACGCGGACAACGTCTACGTGGTGCTCAGCGCCAAAGCGTTGGCGCCCCGCATCCAGATTATTTCCCGGGCTGAGAGTCAGGAAGCTGCCAGCAAGCTGCGCCGTGCCGGGGCCAACGATGTTGTGTCCCCCTTTGTTGCAGGCGGTCGTGTCCTGGCCTCAAAAGCCCTGTATCCGGAGGCAGCGAGTTTCATGGAGGTGCTTGCGGGCACCAAGTATCAGATTGAGCGCATTCAACTCACCACAAGCCAGGAAGAATTCAGCAGATTGCCCGGGCGCAGCCTGGCCGAGATTCAGTTGGGGACCCTGAGCGGGGTACTGGTGCTGGCCATTAGCTCCTCCCGTGGCGTGCAGGTCAATCCTGGCGGCCAGGCTGTTCTCCACCCGGGGGACCAACTCATCCTGCTGGGCTCACCCCGGCAGCGCCGCTCCGCCGAGGCGCTGCTAGGCCTGGTGACAGCCCGGGTGGAGGTGTTGGAGGATCCCATGGATCTCCATGGCTAGGTCCCGTTCTACCGGCCGTCAACCGGCTCAGTAGGGGCCAAACTCTTGGCTGCCGATGGTGAGCAGGGGACTGTTTTTCTTGAACCAGAGCCAATCCCGCAAGGGTGGGGTTTCCGCAAGCTCCTGCCGGCTCAGACCCAGGCCAATTTTGTCCGATGCCTGTTGGAGCAAATCCAGCATGGCCTCCCGATCCGACGCCTTGGCGAGGGCTTCGTTCCAGCGCTTGTGGCCCTGGATGCCCTTCACCAGGGCCCTCACCTTCTGGGCGGAAGAGTACTGACTGTAGGGATTGGGCTGCACCATGAGGAAAGGCTAACGGTAACGCCGGGGCAAAGCGCGGGAACACTGGGCCAAACCCTCACTGCTCAGCACCATGCTTGCCCGTTGCACCAGTGCCGCCATTGTTGGGGTGGAGGCTTGTCCCGTGGTGGTGGAGGCAGATTTAGGCCCTGGCCTGCCGGCGTTTCAGATTGTGGGTTTACCGGATACGGCCGTTCAGGAATCCCGCGAGCGAATCCGCTCTGCCCTGCGCAACAGTGGTCAGCGCCCGTTGGTGTCTCGCCTGACCATCAATCTGGCTCCGGCCGCCTTGCGCAAACAAGGCCCCAGTTTTGATTTGCCCATGGCCCTTGCCCTCCAGGCCGCCGCCGGCCGCATTCCCCTGACCTGGCTGGAGGGCCTTTGGGCCACAGGGGAGCTGGGGCTGGATGGCAGCTTGCGGCCGGTGCGCGGGGTGCTGGCTATGGCTGAGGCGGCCCAGGCCGCGGGGGCCAGACATCTACTGGTGCCCCAAGCCAACGGGGACGAGGCGGCCCAGATTGACGGCCTCTCCGTGCTCGCCGCGGCGGACCTGAACGAAGCCCAGAATCAACTGAACAACCCCCAAGTACACCCCGCCCCGGATCAAGGCCGTTTTGCGGGGATCGTGAATGAGTTCAGGTTTGATCTCAGGGATCTGCAGGGGCAGAGCCATGGGCGGCGGGCCTTGGAAATTGCCGCCGCCGGTGGACACCACATGCTCCTGGTGGGGCCGCCCGGCTGCGGCAAAAGCGTGTTGGCTCGCTGCTTGCCGGATTTGTTGCCACCACTCTCCATGGAGGAGGCTCTGGCGGTGCGGCGCGTCCATTCGGTGGCCTTTGCCCAGCCGGAGGCGGGCCTGCGTAGCCAGCGCCCCTTCCGTGCCCCCCACCACAGTTGCACCCCGGCAGCTTTGGTGGGGGGCGGCTCCCCCCACCCGGTGCCCGGTGAAGTCAGCCTGGCTCACCACGGAGTGTTGTTTCTCGACGAGCTGCCGGAATTTGGCCGTCATTGCCTGGACCACCTGCGGGAACCTTTGGAGCAAGGGGCCATTGACATTGCCCGGGCCGGTCAGCGGCTGCGCTTTCCCTGTCAGTTTCAACTGGTGGCGGCGGCCAACCCCTGCCCCTGTGGCTGGTGGGGGGATCCGGTGCATAGCTGCAGTTGTGGTGATGCCGTGCGTCGTCGCTATTGGCGCCAAGTGTCAGGCCCCCTGCTGGACCGCATTGATCTCCATGTGCCGGTGCGACGGCTTTCACCCACGGAGGTGAGCCGTCCCGTCGCCGCGGAAACCACCGTCCAGGTGCAGCAGCGCCTGGACATCAGCCGCCAGAACACCAACCAGCGCTTTGGCCGCCAACTGTTTGATAACCGCCTCCTGGATGGCCGTCAACTGCGCCTTTGCAGCCCCCTCAGCAGCGCCGCCCGGGACCTGCTGGATCGCCTCGCTGACCGTCTCGGCCTCTCCATGCGCAGCCTTGATCGCCTCGTGCGGGTGGCTCGCACCATTGCTGATCTGGCAAATTCCGAACGTATCGAAGCCGAACACCTGGCGGAGGCCGCCACATATCGGAGTTGTGATCCGGGCGTGACCTGACGGGAGGTGAGGAGCGTTCATGCCCACTGGTCAGGGCCGTGTTCCGGAGGGACACGGCCGCAACCATCAACCTTCAGGATGGAAGTTCTTCTGTCGACACCATGGACATCCGGTCCCGTGTTCCACTGGTGAATTCCTCGTCCGCCCGCCGTGAGACCTTGCGGCAGATGCTGGCCCGTCAGGCCTACAGGCGTGGCGACTTCCTCCTGGCCAGTGGTCGGCGTAGCGAGCACTACGTGAATTGCAAACCCGTCAGCCTCAGCAGCAGCGGCGCCATGCTACTGGCGCCGCTGCTGCTGGAGGCGGTGGACCCCAAGGCCCAAGCTGTGGCGGGCCTCACCATGGGTGCCGATCCCCTTGTGAGTTGCGTGGCCATGGCCGCCGGCCTTGCGGGCCGACCATTGGATGCCCTCATCGTGCGCAAAGAGCCCAAGGGCCATGGCACAGGCGCCTGGATTGAAGGTCCACTGCCGGCGCCTGGCGCCCCGGTGACGTTGCTGGAGGACGTGGTGACCACGGGCGGCTCCTGTCTCAAGGCGGTAAAGCGGTTGCGGGAGGCAGGCTATGCCGTTCAGGAGGTGGTGGCCGTTGTGGATCGCCAGGACGGCGGGCAAGCCGCCCTGGCCGCTGAGGGCCTGCGCCTCAAAGCCCTCTTTCTGCTGGAGCACATCAGCACCCCGTTGGAACACCAGTCATGACTGCCCCCCTGCCTTTCCCCCACTGGCTGAGCCAGGCCTTGCCGGAGCCCGGTGCATGGCCGGTGTGGACTGTCCGTTCCGTCCACCTGTTGCATCTCACCGGCGCTGATAGCTTGCGCTTTCTCCATGGCCAAACCACCCAGGACCTGAACAGCGCCCCGCCTGGTTGTCTGCGTCGCAGTTGCGCGGTGACCGCCACAGCACGACCTGTGGCCCTCCTGGACGTGTTGGCGGACAAGCACGCAGCCCGGTTGGTGGTCCTGGCTGGTGACGGGCCGGCGTTGCATCAGCGTTTTGACCGCTATCTGTTTCCCGCGGATCAGGTCACCCTGCTGCCCATGGTCCAGGCGCAGCAGGTGAGCGTGCTGGGGGAAGCCGCCCCGGCTTTGTTGGCAGCCGAGGGCATCACCATGGCTCCCCCGGGTGCCGGGTGGTGCTCGGTGGCCGAAAGCAACCACCAGGCTTTGCTGCTGCGGGGCACGGATTTTGGCGACGGCGTACCGGGATTGCGGCTGCTGGTGCCGGAGCCCCACCCGTTGCCGCCATGGCTAGACCATGTTCCCCGGCTGACCAGGGTCCAGGCGGAGTTGCTGCGGCTCCAGCAGGGAACGCCAGCATGGCCAAGCGAGATCAACGATGCCTTCAATCCCTTTGAACTGGGCCTTGCGGGGGCCGTAGCCCTCAACAAGGGTTGTTACTTGGGGCAAGAGGTGTTGGCCAGGTTGGTGACCTACGACGGCGTCAAACAGCAACTGCGCCTTTGGCGCAGTTGCATCGCCCTTGGGAGTCTGCCTGAGGACAACGTGCTCCAAGGCGAAGACGGCGCCCGTGCCGGAGTGGTCACCTCCCGCTCAGCCCTGGACACGGGCAGCATGGGTCTGGCCGTCGTGCGCCGAGCCTGGCTGGGGGCATCCACCTTGCGCCTGGGCCAGGAGGCCATCAGCCTCAGTCTTCCCGCAGGGGCAGAGTTTCCTGCCGGCACAAATCCTTCCAACGAGCCCCCGCCCTTGGAGACTCACCTCTAAAAGTGGGAAAAGCATGTGGGTGTGAACCACGCCCCATGTCTTGACCGATAGCCCCAGCACGCCCGCATCCAACCCCCAAGACCAGGCCCCGGTCAAGGCTGGTCCTTCGGTAGCGCCGCGGCGCTAAACAAGCGGATTGACGAGGTGAGGGCAGGCTTCGAAGCGGAGATCAAAGTCGAGGTCAGGGGCATGGGCGAGAAACTGGACCGGGTGCTGGAGACCCTGCTGGCGGCCCAATTCTGAGTTGAAGTCAATCATGCCATTGCTGCTTGAATCACGTGCACCACGCTCCAGCGTTCCATGGCTTGTGCAACCGCAAGTGGAGTCCCCCCGGTCTTGCCCGAAGCATGAAGGTTGGCACCAGCATTGATGAGGGTCCGGGCGACTTCCGCGTGCCCTTGCAAAGCCGCAATGTGCAGGGGAGTCCATCCATTCTTGCCGACAGTGTGAAGGTTGGCGCCAGCATCAATGAGAAGCTGAGCGGCTTCTGAATGCCCCTCCAAGGCCGCAACGTGGAGTGGAGTCCCGCCATTCTTGCCGACAGCATGAAGGTTGGCGCCAGCTCTGACGAGAACGTTGACAACGTCCGTATGCCCCACCCCAGATGCAATGTGCAGGGGGGTCCAGTCATTTTTAATTGTAGTATGAAGATTGGCACCGGCATTGATGAGAGCCTGGGCAACGTCTGCATGTCCTTCCGAAGCAGCATAATGCAGCGGAGTCCAGCCATGTTTGTCTATGGCATGAAGGTTGGCGCCAAAATCGATGAGAAGCTGAGCAATCTCCGAATATCCCTCCAGGGCCGCAACGTGCAGGGGAGTCCAACCGTTCTTGCCGACAGCATGAAGGTTGGCGCCGGCATGAACCAGAAGCCGAGCGACCTCTGGGTGTCCCTGCAATGCTGCAACGTGGAGTGGAGTCCCACCATTCCTGCCGGTTGCATGAAGGTTGGCGCCGGCACGGATGAGAACCTGGGCAACTTCTGAATATCCCACCACAGCCGCAACGTGCAGAGGGGTCCAATTATTTCTGGTTGTAGCATGGAGATTAGCGCCGGCATTGATGAAAACATTGGCCACTTCTACATTTCCCTCCGAAGCCACAACATGCAGCAGGGTCCAGCCGTTCATGTCTGTAGCATGAAGGTTGGCGCCAGCATTGATGAGAGCCTCCACCTCTTTTTCATCCCCCTTACGCACTGCCTCGTGGAGTGGCGTCCTGCCATCTTGATCTACGGGATTGACACGGGTGTCGATTTCGGCGAGAGCCTTGGTGATATCTGGATATCCTTCGTAAATGTCCTGATGGAGTGGCATCGTCTTGCCACCTTGATTTACGGGATTGGCATGGGCGCCGGCATTGAATTTAGACATTGATCAGAAGTGATGGGCTAAGGCTTTGCTTCCAGCGTAGGCCAGCACGGCAAGGTTTTGCCTCGAAAATGATACAAATTAAATGATACAAATTAAAAAGTGCGTCATCTCCAGGTAAAGCAAAGCGTCCCAATAGCAGACCATACCACAGGCAAACGACGTGGCGCGAGAAGGCAGCGCCCACAGTGCCTCATTCCCGGAGGACGTGATGCCGGTGGCCGAGTCAGGTGGGATAGCCATTGTGGAGATGCCGGCCTTGCCGTTGACCGGGTGCCACCCGGGGGCTCCCCACCCCGCCGGTTGGCGTTGGGCGTTGTACACCAGATCCCCCTGGTGGCGAAGCCGCAGGAAGATGCTGTCTGCCCCATTCGCTGCGATCCCTCACCAAGGCGAAATTGTCGGACCAAGGAATTAGCATTGATGCTCTTGTTGCCAACACATGAGCGGCCCGGGAAGCACCATTGCTGCAATCGCCACAGCCGTGGCTGCCGGTGTGGGCAGTGTGGCCATTGTGCGCATCTCCGGTCCACAGGCACAGGCCGTTGGTCGGCGTGTATTCCGCCCAGCAGGCAAGCGTTATCAGGCATGGGAAAGCCATCGGGTGCTGTATGGCCATGTGGTTGAGCCCGCCAGTGGCCAGGTTCTTGACGAAGTGCTGCTGCTCTATATGCAAGCCCCACGCAGCTTCACGGGGGAAGACGTGGTGGAACTCCACTGCCATGGGGGGCTGGTTTGTGTGCAGCGGGTGCTGGAGCAGGTGCTGGCCAATGGCGCCGAGGCCGCAGCACCCGGAGCGTTCAGCCAGCGTGCTGTTTTACATGGACGTTTGGATCTCACCCAGGCAGAAGCTGTGGCCCAGGTGATCAGTGCCCGCAGTCGCCGGGCGGCGGCGCTGGCGTTGGCAGGCTTGAATGGGGGGATTTACCGCCGCATTGAGAGGCTACGCCAGCAACTGCTGGAACAGTTGGCCCACTTGGAAGCCCACCTGGACTTTGAAGATGACCTACCACCTTTAAATCCTGAAACTGTGAAGGAGAAGATGCAGGCAGTGGCCGAGGATTTATCCCGACTTGTGGAAGATAGTCGCCGAGGTCAGCGACTACAACAGGGGCTACGGGTTGCTATTATTGGTTGTCCCAATGTGGGAAAATCCAGTCTTTTGAATTGTCTCAGCGGTCATGATCGGGCCATTGTCACAGATTATCCTGGAACCACACGAGATATTGTGGAGACCGAGTTAATTTTAGGGGATGTGCCCATCACGCTGGTGGACACCGCTGGCATCCGTCACACCAGCAACCCGGTGGAGAAGCTGGGCATTGCCCGTAGCCGTCAGGTCTTTACGCAAGTGGATGTGATTGTCTTGCTATTTGACGTGAACATGGGTTGGAGTGAAACTGACCAGGCCCTTGCCAACGAGCTGCCGGAAGAGGTTCCTCAGTTGCGGGTCGGCAATAAAGTTGATCTACTGGACAAGAGTAGCAATCAATCTAATAATTTATCCAAGTTTCCCTTGGCCATTAGTGCGATGACAGGCCAAGGAATAGAAGCCTTCACCCAGGCCCTGCTCAATTGTTGTGGCCTTACAGATTTAGAGAGTCTTGACACAAGTCTTAATCGCCGCCAAATTAGTGTGGCCCAGAAGGCTATCGAGTCCTTGATCTGCTTAGACAATACAGCCAAAGCCGAGTTGCCTTGGGATTTCTGGACCATTGATCTGCGGGACGCCATTCAGCATCTCGGAGGAATCACTGGAAAAGACGTTAGTGAAGATATTTTAGATGAAATATTTAGTAAGTTCTGCATTGGCAAATAATCGTTATTTCTATTATCTTACTATTCTCATATGGGACCCATTTATGGATTCAAAGTGAGTCTCGTATGAGACGAAATAGTTCACATGCAGGGGTTTATAAAAGCTGTCTTAGGAAGACCTTGCCAAGCAGGTGAGGTTCCCTCGGAACGCGAGAATGACCGGGAGCATATCGACGATTTTCAATCTCTCATCTATCTCATAAAAGACTCATATTAAGTCTAAAATCAAGACTCATATGATACGGATAAATATCCCCTGCTGGACGCGCTCCACCCAATGTCCCTCAAGTCAGTTCCAACAGGGGAAGTCTTCTTCGGTCCAAGGTCTGTCCAGTGGGCCTTGCCCTTGCCTTGAAAGCCTTGCGAAGACTGGCGAGTTCAAGTTTGCCACACTGCGGTTTACGCAGTGTGGCAAGCATAATTGCCTGCCTCTGTGGCGTTTGGTTTTGGATTTAGAACAAGAAATACCGCTGCGCCATGGGTAACACCTGGGCTGGCTCACAGATGAGCAACTGCCCATCGGCAAACACTTCATAGGTTTGGGGGTCCACCTGAATGGCAGGGGTGGCGGTGTTCAGCTTCATGGCGGCTTTGCCAATGCCTCCACGGGTGTTGCACACGGGAACACATGGTGTTTGTAAACCCAGGCGATGGGGCAGGCCATCGTCCACCGCTGCTTGGGAGACGAAGGTGAGACAGCTTGGGGCCATGGCCGCCCCGAAACTGGCAAACATGGGACGGCCGTGGACGGGTCCCGGGGTGGGGATAGAGGCGTTGGGATCCCCCATCTGGGCCCAAACAATGGAGCCACCCTTGAGCACCAGTTCAGGCTTGACCGCGAAGAACCCCGGTTTCCAGAGACAAAGATCCGCCAGCTTACCCACCTCTACGGAGCCCACCTGGCTGTCAATACCGTGGGCAATGGCGGGGTTGATGGTCACCTTGGCCATATAGCGGCGGATGCGGTGGTTATCGTTGCGCTCGCTATCTTCCGGCAAAGCGCCCCGCTGCACCTTCATTTTGTGGGCAGTTTGGAAGGTGCGGGTGATCACTTCCCCCGCCCGGCCCATGGCCTGGGAATCACTGGCAACGATGCTGAACGCCCCCAGGTCGTGGAGAATATCTTCTGCGGCAATGGTTTCTCGGCGGATGCGGGATTCGGCAAAGGCCACGTCTTCGGGAATGCTGCGGTCCAGGTGGTGGCAGACCATCAGCATGTCCAGGTGTTCCTCCAGGGTGTTGGCGGTGTAGGGCCGGGTGGGGTTAGTGGAGGAGGGCAGCACGTTGGCCTCACTGCAGATGCGGATGATGTCCGGCGCATGGCCGCCTCCGGCGCCTTCCGTGTGAAAGGTATGAATGGTGCGTCCGGCAATAGCGGCGATGGTGTCTTCCACATGGCCGGCTTCATTGAGGGTGTCCGTATGGATACACACCTGCACGTCGAAGCGGTCCGCCACCGTCAGGCAGCAGTCGATGGCGGCAGGGGTGGTGCCCCAATCCTCGTGGAGCTTGAGGCCACAGGCGCCAGCCCGCACCTGTTCCTCCAAGGCCTCCGCTTCACTGGCATTCCCCTTCCCGAAAAACCCCAGATTCACGGGCAGCCCCTCGGCCGCTTGCAGCATCCGCGCCAGATGAAAGGCGCCCGGCGTGCAGGTGGTGGCATTGGTGCCGGTGGCGGGGCCGGTGCCGCCCCCCAGCATGGTGGTCACCCCGCTAGCCAGGGCGGTTTCCACCTGCTGGGGGCAGATGAAGTGGATGTGGCTGTCAATGGCACCGGCGGTCAGGATTTGCCCTTCTCCGGCAATGATTTCCGTGCCCGGACCAATCACCACGTCCACCCCGTCTTGAATGTCGGGGTTGCCCGCTTTGCCGATGGTGGCAATTCTGCCGTCTCGCAGTCCCACGTCCGCCTTGACGATGCCCCACCAATCCAGGATCAGGGCGTTGGTAATGACCGTGTCCATGGCCCCTGCCCCACGACTCACCTGGCTCTGACCCATGCCGTCCCGAATCACCTTGCCGCCGCCAAACTTCACCTCCTCTCCATAGATGCAACGATCCTGCTCCACCTCCAGGACCAAGTTCGTATCCGCCAAACGCAATCGGTCCCCCACGGTGGGGCCATAGGTTTCTGCATAGGTGCGGCGATCCAGAGGGTAGGCCATGGTGAGGAGGAGGAAGGGGAACGTGTGGGTGGGACCTAATCGCAGGCATCGAGGCGGCCGTTGATGTGGCCGTTGAAGCCCATGACGCGGCGCTTGCCTGCCATGGGAATTAGCCGCACCAGCCGCTCATCCCCCGGTTCGAAGCGCATGGCGGTCCCTGCCGGCAGATCCAGGCGCATGCCCCGACAGGATTCCCGGTCGAATTTCAGGACGTTGTTCACCTCATGGAAATGAAAGTGAGACCCCACCTGAATGGGGCGGTCCCCCGGGTTGGCCACCCGCACTTGGTGGGTGGGCCGGTCCGCGTTGAGCAGGACGGTGCCGGGTTCAGGCAGCAGTTCGCCAGGAATCACGGGGGGCATGGCCGGCCGGGGTTTGGTGTTAATGGACATGGTGTGGGCTCAACGGATGGGCTCGTGGAGGGTTACCAATTTGGTGCCGTCCAGGAAGGTGGCTTCCATCTGCACCTCCTTGATCAACTCCGGCACCCCCTCCATCACCTGGTGTCGCCCCAGCCATGTGGTGCCCTCCTCCATGACCGCGGCCACGGTTTTGCCGTCCCGGGCCGCTTCCAGGATGCAGAAGCCGAGCCATGCCATCGCTTCAGGGTGGTTCAGCCGCAGACCGCGCTTGAGACGTCGTTCCGCCAACAGCGCCGCGGTGACGGTGATCAGTTTGTCTTTCTCCTGAGGAGTGAGGTGCATGGTCAGCAGGGGGCAGGGCCGTTTGAAGCCATTGTGCCGCCGGACGGCAGGAAGGCATCTTGTAAGGGCCAGACACGGGGCAGAACAGGAGGTGGCTCACCCCGCCACTGGTGGATCAAGGTCCAAATGCGCACAAACCAGCAGCGGGCCGCCTGGGTGGAGTCCCCCCGATAGCGGCAGCAGAGGAGATCTCCGCCATCGTCGTGGATCATCCCCACCTCCATCTCGCCCGAGAGGTTCCCACGGGCTTGGCGACAGGCGTCCAGGGCGGCGGCATCCAGCCGCAAGCCACCGGCCCAGTTCAACATTCCCACCACCGGCTGTCCCGCCAGGCCATGGAGCCGTTGCCGGGAGGCGCTGTTGAGAGCCATGGGGTCCCCCAGCAGGAGGCGCTGCCCACGCCACAACTCCAGGCGAGAGCGCCAGCAGCCCCGTCCAACGGTCTCGTCCGCCGCCGTGCGTCCCAGCCGCACCACCTCCACCCCCAGCCAGGCGCCGGATCCCTTCAAATCCACCCGCTGCTCCTGCTGCAACAACCCATTGGCAAACACCACCGTCTCCTGGGGAAACCAACCGAGCCATGCCCCGTCCTCCACCTGACAGATGAGCCGTTGCCGGGCCCAGGCACCCTCCGGCTGGAGTCGGGAGCGTCCCACACTGCCGTAGACCTTCTGGGCTGCCACGCTGGTGAGCAGAGCGCGACTATGGGGCGCCAACCGGCAGTTGACGTGCAGCACGTCTCCCCCCACCAACCCACCTGCGGTGTGGAGGAGGGACAATTCACAGGTGCTGCCGTGGGCAAAGGCACGGGACAGCTTCAAGGGCGCCGTGCAGCCCCCCTGGTGAATGGTCCGCCCACCGGAGCGATGGAACCTGACGGAGGCGTGGCCTTGCCAGCACTGCCGACCCACGGCTATGTCTTCTACTGGAATTGACAACAACAGCACCACTCCGCAATGCACACAACTACTCTGTTTCGCGGTGACGGCTTCGTGGGTTGGCAGGCCCTCAACGACACCATCATGGGCGGCCGCAGCCAGGGCCACTGCCACTGCGGAAGCTGGGGACTGGAGTTCACGGCCCAGGTGGTGCGGCAGGGAGGTGGTTTTATCAGTTGCCGTTCTCCCGTGTTGTCTCCCCCTCTGGATCTGCGCCCCTTCTCGGCACTGCGTCTTGTGATGAGTGGGGATGGGCGCCGCTACAAGCTGGGCCTCACCTGTAACGATCCGGTGAGCCGCGCCAGTGCCCTGGTCCCCGGCGGGTTGCGGTGGGTGAGTGAGTTTGACACGGTTGCCAACGGCGCCAGCGCGGTGCTGGTGCCGTTGGCAGCATTGCGGCCGGTGGTGCGCGCCAAGCCGGTGGCCATACCCATGGATTTTGATGCCCATCGGGTGAGCCGCATCCAGTTGCTCTATTCCCGTTTCAATGACAGTGGCGGGGAGAACCCGGGCTTTCAAGCCGGTCCTTTGCGCTTCATCCTGCACGCCATCGAGGCGATCACGTGAAGTCCGAATCCGTGACCGCACCACGGCTGCTGCTGCTCACCAAACGGATGTATTTGCCCAGAACGCCCCGACGGAAACGGGGTGCCGGTGAAGTCCAGCGGGCCCGCCGTTGAGCCAACTCCCCATCGGACACGTTCAACTGCAACAGCCGACGGGGTGCGTCAATGGTGATGGTGTCCCCTGCTTCCACCAGGGCAATGGCGCCCCCCACGGCCGCTTCCGGCGCCACATGGCCCACCACCATTCCGAAGGTGCCCCCGCTGAAGCGCCCATCGGTGATGAGCCCCACCTTGTCTCCCAGACCAGCTCCGATGATGGCGGACGTGGGCGCCAGCATTTCCCGCATTCCAGGTCCGCCCTTGGGACCCTCATAGCGGATCACCACCACGTCCCCAGCCTGGATCGCGCCATTGAGGATGGCTTCCAGACACTCCTCCTCACTGCCATACACCTTGGCAGGGCCAGTGATGACTGGGTTTTTGACACCACTGATCTTGGCCACGCCGCCTTCTTCCGCCAGATTGCCCCGCAGCACCGCCAAGTGGCCCGTTGAGTAGAGGGGGGTGTGGATGGGCCGGATCACGTCTTGCCGGGGATCCGGCTGGGTGGGAATCTCCTGGAGCGTCTCCGCAATGGTGCGGCCGGAGACGGTGGGGCAGTCCCCGTGGAGCAGCCCTTCTGCCAGCAGAATTCTCATTACCTGGGGGATGCCGCCGGCCCGGTGCAGATCCACCGTCACGTAACGGCCGCTGGGCTTGAGGTCACAGAGCACGGGGGTGTGGGCCCGCAAGGTTTCAAAGTCCTCCAGGGTGAGGGGGACAGCGGCGGCGTGGGCCGCAGCCAGCAGGTGGAGCACGGCATTGGTGGAGCCCCCCACGGCCATGACCACGCGAATGGCGTTCTCGAATGCCTGACGGGTCATCAGATCCCGAGCCTTGATCTGTCGGGCGATGGCCTGCATCAACACCTCAGCCGAAGCGGCAGTGCTGTCCGACTTCTCAAAATCTTCCGCCGCCATGGTGCTGCTAAAAGGCAAGCTCATGCCCATGGCCTCAAAGGCGGCAGCCATTGTGTTGGCGGTGAACATGCCCCCGCAACTGCCGGCGCCGGGGCAGGCTTTTTTCTCCACAGCCAATAACTCGGCATCCGTAATGTGGCCCGCTGCGTGCTGACCTACTGCCTCAAAGGCGCTGACCACGGTGAGATCCTGGCCAGCGTGGTGTCCGGGCTTGATGGTTCCCCCATACACAAAGACCGCGGGAATGTTGAGGCGGGCCATGGCGATCATGGCGCCGGGCATGTTCTTGTCACAGCCGCCAATGGCCAGGAGACCATCCATGCATTGTCCGTTGCAGGCGGTCTCGATACTGTCGGCAATCACCTCCCGTGACACCAGGGAGTAGCGCATCCCGTCGGTCCCCATGGAGATGCCGTCACTCACCGTGATGGTGCCGAACACCTGGGGCATCCCCCCAGCCTCGTGGAGGCTCGCCTCCGCCCGCCGGGCCAGGTCGTTGAGGCCAATGTTGCAGGGGGTGATGGTGCTGTAACCGTTGGCAATGCCCACAATGGGCTTGTTGAAGTCAGCATCGCCAAATCCCACAGCGCGGAGCATGGCGCGGTTGGGTGTGCGGCGCACCCCTTGGGTGATGGCCGCGGAACGGCGCATGGCTGGGGGAGCAGTGGCGGTTGTGGTGGTCATGTACGGATGGAGCACGGATGGGGACTCTCATCCATCGTTGCCCATGGCCTCCAGTTGACGCCGCACATCTTCAATGGAGGCCTGGATCTGGCTCATGCGGTCCTCCAGGGGTTTGGGCAGGCTCTTCCCATCGGTAACGACATCCTCCTCTTCATAACAGTCGTCATAGGTCATGCGGGGCATATGCAGCATGCGCCGTTGACGGCTCACCAGGCGATCACGCTGTCTTGGGGCCAGCAGAAGCCAGGCCATGGCCACTCCACCCAGAACGGCTCCATAGACCATGGCCGTGAAGATGGTGCCGCTTGCTGGTCGATCCGTCATGGTGTTGCCCCGGGTTCCCGATCATGTATTGCCATTATTGAAGCAATCTCGGTCGCCAGTGCCAAAAAGGCGGTCGCCCGCATCCCCCAGACCCGGCACAATGAACCCCGCCGGATCCAGCTCCGGATCAATGCAGGCAGTATAAACCACCAGATCGGGGAAAGCAGACCCAAGTTGCTGCAGGCCCGGTGCGGAGCAGAGCGCTGTAATCACCCGTAGCCGTTTGCCCTCCACCCCCATGGTGTTCAGGCGCTCCAGCACGGCCAGCATGGTGGTGCCCCTGGCCAGGATGGGGTCCAGCACCAGCACTCCGGTCTGCTGGGCAATGGCGTCCGGCAAGCCGTTGTAATACCACTGCACGGTGCCCGCCTCCTGACCACGACGAAGCCCCACATGCCAAATCCGGGCATGGGGCAGCACCCCTTGGGCCCCTTCCCAGAGCCCCAAGCCAGCCCGCAGAACGGGCACCACGGCCAGATCCACAGCCTGATCCACCACATGACCCGTGGCTTGCCCCAGTGGCGTGGTGACCGTCATGGCGTGATGGGGCAGCCAGTCCCGCAGGGCCTCGTAGCTCAGCCAGCGCCCCAACTCCTGCAGCGCGGTTCTGAACAGGGGAGCTGGTGTCCGGGCATCCCTGGCCACGGTGAGCCAGTGGGCAATGAGGGGATGAGGAGGCACCACAACCCGCAGTGTCAGCGCCATGGGGCAATCCTCTTCAAGGGGTCCGCTAGTCTGCCGTTGCCAGGGTACTTTCGACGCGAGGGCAAGGGGATGGTTCATCTGGGGCGCCTGCTGGGGTTGGCGACGGCCATGCTGCTGATCCTCTTGCCCCCTGCTCCGGCATTGGCGATCACGGCGCCGGAGTTGCGCGGCGCCGGTGCCAATGCGGCCATCAGTGCAGACATGCATGGACGTCAACTGCAGGGGGCGGAATACATCAAGGCGGACCTGACCAAGGTGGATCTTTCCGCCAGCGATCTCACCGGCGCGGTGTTCAACACCTCCAACCTGAGTGGCGCTGACCTGCGGGGCGCCGTCCTCCGTGACGTGGTGGCTTTTGCCAGTCGGTTCAACGGCGCTGATCTACGGAACGCCGTGTTGGAAAACGGGTTGTTCATGCAAAGCAGCTTCACCAATGCACGAATCAGCGGGGCTGACTTCACGAATGCGGTGGTGGACCGGAGCCAGTTGCCGCGGCTCTGCCAACGGGCTGATGGCCACAACAGCATTACGGATCGGGATACACGGGCTAGCCTTAACTGCCCCCAGCCCAAGGGCTGATCCCTGTCACCCCGGGATGCCATCCGGTGGTGCTTTGCTCTCTTGAAGCTTTGAATGATGTCTCGTTTGTCCCACGTTGTGCCCCTGGTCCTGGTGGGTGTAGTGCTCGCAGCAACTCCCGGCTGGGCTCACCACCCCTTCGAGGGTGTGGAGCCCCGGGACTTCAGCCTGGTTCAGGGCCTGGTGAGCGGGCTGGGACATCCTCTGCTGGGGACCGACCACCTGATCTTCCTGCTGGCCATTGTCGTGATGACCGTCCTCACCACACGGCGGTGGGTGCTGCCTCTCCTGGCCAGTGGGCTGGCAGGCAGTGGGCTGGCGGTTCTGGTGGTCGCCACGCCGGAAACCGGCCTGCGTCTGGCGTTGGAGCTTGTGGTCAGCTTGAGCTTGGTGGCCGCAGGCCTGGTCCATGGGGGCTGGCTGCCGGCCTGGGTCCTGTTGCCCCTGATGGGGGTTCACGGATTCCTTCTGGGGGAGCCCATGGTCGGGTCTGAACCAACGCCACTGGTGGCCTATGGGTTGGGGCTGCTCCTCTCCCAAGGGGCCTTGCTGCTGGTGGCAACGGCCCTGCTGGCCCGAGCCAGGGGCATCCTGGCGCTGTTGCAGAGGCTCCGCCTGGCCACCACCGCCCTGCTGGTGGCCCTGGGGGCGATCTGGACAGTTCAACGTCTTGAAGTCCTATGGGGCTAAGCCCTTCCCGTTGCACCCCGTCCGGTCATGGCCACCATCAACAAGCTTCCCGTCACCATCGTCACAGGCTTCCTGGGCGCCGGGAAAACAACCGTCCTTCGCCATGTACTCACCCAGCAGAAGCGTCGGCTGGCAGTGCTGGTGAATGAATTTGGCGACGTGGGCCTGGATGGCGTCGCCCTGGCGGATTGCGGCATCTGTGATGCTGAACCCACCAGCACCGCCAGCAGCACCGGTAGCAGTCCCGATCCCCAGCGCCCCACCGTGGTGGAATTAGCCAACGGCTGTCTCTGTTGCACGGTGCAGGAGGAGTTTTTGCCGGTAATGCTGGGGTTGCTGGAGCGGCGTCAGAGCCTGGACGGCATCGTCATTGAAACCAGCGGCCTGGCCCTGCCCCAGCCGCTGCTGGATGCGTTTCGTTGGCCCGAAATCCGCACGGCTGTCACGGTGGATAGCGTGGTGACCATGGTGGACGGGGAAGCCCTGGCCGCAGGCAGCGTGGTGGGAGATGCCTCCGCAGTGGAGCGTCAGCGCCAGGCGGATCCGGAGTTGGACCACCTCACCAGTCTGGAGACCCTGTTGGCGGATCAGTTGCGCAGTGCGGACGTGGTGCTGGTGAGCCGTGCCGATAAGCTTTCTGCTGCCGAGATAGCCGCTGTTCAAGCGCGCATTCATCCCCACATGCGCCCGGGGGTGCCGGTGCTGCCCAGTCACCACGGTGTTGTGCCCCCTGAGGTGCTCTTGGGCCTGGATCGTGGGGCGGAGGAAGATCCAGACCGGATGAGCCCGCACCATCCTGCTGGACAGGGTGACCACGACCACCATGACCATCACCACCACGCGCCAGTCACCAGCGCCGTAGTGAAGCTGGATGGGGTCTGGGATCGTCAGGATCTTGAAGCGTTTCTGCAGCAACAGTTCACGGCCATGGGTTTGCTGCGGGCCAAGGGCTATGCCGCCATTGCCGGTAAATCCCTGCCGCTGATGATCCAGGCCGTGGGACCTCGCATTGAGACCTGGTACCAGGCCAGGTCCGACAACCGTGGCGGCTTGACCATGGTGCTCATTGGGTTGACGGTGGATCCCGCTCCGCTGCGTACGGCCTTGGCGGACCTGCGTCTGCCATCCTGAAGGCAGGTCTCCAACAACACCTGTCGCCATGCCCTGTTTCCATGCCACCGTCCGTGTGGGCCTGAGACCTTCTGTTCTGGATCCCGCTGGAGAAGCTGTCTGCACGGCGGCCCAACGCCTGGGCCATGGCGCCATCCAATCCATCCGCATTGGTAAGGCCATCGAGATTTGCCTGGATGCCCCTGATGAGGCCAGAGCCCGTCAGCAACTGGAGTCCCTTAGCGCCAACTTGCTGGCCAATCCCGTGATGGAAACCTGGAGCCTGGAACTCCACAACCAGGAGGCCTGAGATGCACGTTGGTGTGGTGGTGTTCCCCGGCGCCAATTGTGACCGGGACGTGGGCTGGGCACTGGCGGGTTGCCTGGGCTGGCGCGTCACATTTCTTTGGCACCAGGACGCCACGGTGCCAAAGCTGGATGCCCTGGTGCTGCCCGGTGGCTTCAGTTACGGGGATTACCTGCGCTGCGGGGCCATTGCCAGTTCTGCCCCCCTGCTGGGGGCCGTGGCGGATTTCGCGGCCAGTGGCGGGCCGGTGTTGGGCATCTGCAACGGCTTCCAGGTGTTGACGGAAGCGGGATTACTGCCTGGGGGGCTGATCCGCAACAGGGGCCTTCACTTCATTTGCCGGGATCAGACAGTGCAGGTTGCCAGTTGCCGTTCCCCCTGGCTGCGCCACTTTGCCGTGGGACATTCCCTCACCCTGCCCATTGCCCATGGGGAAGGGTGCTACCACATTGACCCTCCTGGCCTGCGGCAGCTTGAGGACCATGACCAAATTGCCCTGCGCTATCTGGATAATCCCAATGGATCTGTTGGCCATATTGCTGGTGTTAGCAACAGGGCGGGCAATATTTTGGGGCTCATGCCCCATCCGGAGAGAGCCTGCGACCAGGCCATCGGCGGCACGGACGGACAGGCGCTGTTCCAGGGCCTGGTGAACTGGATGGGCCTCAGTTGACGGCGGCGAAATACTCCTTGGACTTGACCGGGTCAGGGTTCATTGTGGGATCACCGGGTGTCCAGTCGGCAGGGCACACCTCGTCCGGGTGGCTGCGGATGTGCTGGAAGGCCTGGAGCACCCGCAAGGTTTCGTCCACGTTGCGGCCCACCGGCAGGTTGTTGACCGTGGCGTGCATGATCATCCCATCCGGATCAATGATGAACAGCCCCCGCACGGCCACACCGGCTTCTTCATCCAAAACATTGTAGTCCCTGGCAATGGTCTTGTTCAAATCAGAGACCAGGGGATAGGCAATATCTCCAAGACCGCCGGCTTCCCGACCTGTTTGCAACCAAGCCAGATGGGAGTACTGACTATCGACGGAAACACCCAGAACTTCCGTGTCCTTGCTGCTGAACTCCTCGTAACGATCACTGAATGCCGTGATCTCCGTGGGACAAACAAAGGTGAAATCCAGTGGATAAAAGAAGAGAACCACATACTTGCCGCGGTATTGGGACAGCTTGATCTCCTGAAACTCCTGGTCAAACACGGCTGTTGCCGTAAAGTCTGGGGCTTGCTGGCCAACACGGATGGTCATGGTGGGTATGGGTCAAGGTGGCCTGAGCACAGCACGCTAGCTGGCCTGCTCAGTTGCCCCTACCCTAGCAACACGTGGGTCCGGGCGGAGGGTACAATGGCCAGGACGTCAACACGGATTGCTTGCCCATGGGATGGGACCCCGGCATCATGCGCAAATTTGCCACCACCAGTCATCAGCGCTTGATTCATCAGCTTCGTGGCGAGCTACGCAAGGACAACAAGGACAACTTGGCGCCACGACTCCCCACAACTGCTCCAGAATCCGATAGAGGCGCCTCGGCAGCGTCACAGGGGAGCACTTCAAACCAAGAGCAAAGCCAGGAGAAACGGCGCCGATCCTTCCGCCAGCGTCTCAATGCCGTTGACATGCGCTGAGATGGGTGACCACAGTCCTCAATCGCCCAGGTCAGATGCACCTCTGTATCAATGAAATCTTAGGGCACTTCTGAACAAGTCGGAGTCGTCCGCCATCAGGCTCCCACTCACAAAACACCTGGGCAATTTACTGAATAAGCCCAGAATTCTAAGGAAAGCCTGGGAATACTGGAATTTGATCCAGGGCGAATCTCCCAGGCTTTTCTCTTAGGGAGAGTTGACGGCTTGCTGAAAAACCTGAATCGTGAGACTACCAAACCTAGTCTTGAAATGAGACTGCTTAAGCCTGAAGCCAAGTCCTAGCGTTCAAGAGGAGTTTGGTGGGTTTCGGCACTGTGCTACATAAGCCTCTTTCTGTTCATTGGTACGGGGTCCCATCGTCCCCTGTCAGTGAACTCACCGCCAAGCGTAACCAGGTGTTTACGGGAGCTACCTCTCTGCCCTATCTCCTGCTGGGACATGTCGTGGCACGGCTCGTGAATCGGGTCCTGCCCGATGTGGGAAGATTCCCCTTTCCCCTATGGGCATCCTGGCGACACCGCTTTGTCTCAGACTGTTGATTACAGAGAACCAGTCCTGTGGCGCGTCCCCATGGGCAGGGGATGGGGCATGGGTTCCAACTGGCAACTGACGCCAGAGCCTGCCGATGGTCCCCAGAACGGTAGCCCCTCTCCACAGCACAGACTGGTGGCCGCAGCCAGTGCTATGGAGAGGGGCGCTGGTGAGTGACGGGGGAATACCCTCAAAACAAGGTAGAGAAGTTGAGCTTGAGGGAGTGATCGTCTGGAGTCGAGGAAGAGAAGTATTCCAGTCGTTCCGCTTCGATGGAGAACTCCCAAGGAAGAGCATGTGACTGTTCAGAGTAGGGAGTGACCGACCAGAGGAGGCCGTAGGTCCTGCTGGTGGGGGAGAGTGCCATTGCCACGGCAGGGGTCAGGGTGAGGCGGTCGTTATAGAAGGGGAAGCCATAGGCCAGTTGTGCTTCAAACCGTTGCCCGTTGCTGGGTGAGACATCCAGCCCGTCGAGCCCGTCCAGGACG
>JAJDVL010000020.1 GCA_022826155.1 Prochlorococcaceae cyanobacterium jk18x22bins.40
CCGGCTGGAAGTTCTTCGGCACGCTCCTGGATGCCGGCAAGATCACCCTCTGTGGCGAGGAGAGCTTCGGCACCGGCTCGGACCACGTGCGGGAAAAAGACGGTCTCTGGGCGGTGCTGTTCTGGCTGTCCATCCTGGCGGCAGAGCGATGTTCCGTGGCCACCCTGATGGAACGCCACTGGGCCACCTACGGCCGCCACTACTACTCCCGCCATGACTACGAGGGGGTGGAGCAGACGGCAGCGGCGGAGCTGTATGGGGCACTGCAAGCCCAGCTTCCCCAGCTTGCGGGCCAGCCCTTGGCGGGGGACAGGATTCGCCGGGCCGACGAGTTTTCCTACACCGACCCGGTGGACGGCTCCACCAGCAGCAGCCAGGGGCTACGGATCCTGCTGGAGAGTGGCAGCCGCATGATCTTCCGCCTCTCCGGCACCGGCACCCGTGGGGCCACCCTGCGCCTCTATCTGGAGCGCTACGAGCCCAACAGTGGGGCACTGAACCTGGATCCCCAGGCGGCCCTGGCGCCCCTGATCCGTGGAGCCGACCAGTTGGCGGGCATCCGTCAACGCACCGGCATGGCTGCCCCCACCGTGATTACTTGATGACCCATGGCGTCAAAAATCCAGAATGTATGGGGGTTGAGTTGTCTTATCTGTGGGGCAATCCTGCCATGGGAGTTGATGTAGCAGCCCATGAGGCTGATGAGACCCTGCTTCCGGTTGTCTTATTCCCGTTGATCCGGTTGGCTTAACACCCAACTGGCCCATGGTTGGGCCAATCGCCAGGTGCGAATGCGCTGGCCCTCTTTGGCGGGCTGCAGTAAGCCCTTCCGCTCCCAACTTTTGAGCCAGTCCTGGGCGGTGGTGGACGAGACGGCAAACCACCCCTCCAGGTCACCGGGTTTGAACAACTCGGCATCAGCTTGTCCGGCGGCAACCCGGGCCCGGAGACGGGTCAGCAATTGTTGGCTGCGCCGATCCAGTGCTTCCCAGGGGTGGGGGGACGTTGGCCCCTGACGGGCCTGGAGCTTCCGGGCCTGCTGGGCCAGGGCTCCAGCCGCCTGGTGGACCACACCAGCAAAAAAGGCCAGCCAGGGACTGTGATCCGGATCATGGCGGCCCTCGTAGAAATCGGTGGGGCAGCCCAGTTGCAAGGCCGCGTAATACGCCTCCCGATCCTGACTGAACCACTCCTCAATGCTCAGGAACCTACGGAAGTCATATCCACAGCGCCAAAGGGTCGCAGTGGCCAGCAAGCGACCGCAACGACCATTGCCATCGTCGAAGGGATGAATAGAGATGAAACGATGGCTCAGCAGAGCGGCGCGCACCACGGCAGGAAGGCCTTCGCTCCCTTGCCACCAGTGGCACAATTGCCCCACCAGGGCGGGCACATCATCGGGGAAGGGCGGAGCGTACTCAATGCGGCGCGTCAGGGTGTCCACCACCGGCACTTCCGTGCTGCGGTAGGGGGTGCGCTGCCGACGACGGCCCCGCCCCCGCAAGCCGCACGGCATCATCATCCAATGGGTTGCCCTCGATGCGGGTGCTGCTGCGGGTGCTGCGCTGATAGGCCCCATGGCGTAAGCGCAAATTCTCGTCCGGAGGGAGCGGCAGGAGTTCCACCACGGTGCAGGCAGCCGCCGTGGCGCAGAGATCCACCACAAGTTGGTTGCTGTAGCTATAGCGCGGCGCCCAGGCGGGTGGGGTGGGGTGGGGTTGGTCATCCCTTGGATGGACGGAATCGGGGCGACAGGATTTGAACCTGCGACATCTTGCTCCCAAAGCAAGCGCGCTACCAAGCTGCGCTACGCCCCGATACATCCATCACGGTTTCCACCTTAATCCATCTGCCTCTGGATGAGCCCGCCCCCCAGTAGTACGTCCTCCGCGTAAAACACCGCCGCTTGCCCAGGGGTGATGGAAAACTGGGGCGTCTCAAACACCAGCCTGGCCTCGCTGGCGCCGTTGGGAATCAACTGGGCCGGGACGGGTTCGCTGCGGTAGCGCACCTGAACCTGTACCTCCATGGGCGCCGCCGCTGGCGGGATGGACACCCAGTTGATGGCGGCCACGGCACAATCCGTGCGCATGGCCTCACTGCGGGGCGCCACCACCACGTGATTCATGGCTCCATCCAACCGCACCACGTGGAGGGGCTCATGCCACGCCACCCCCAGACCACGGCGCTGGCCAATGGTGAAGTGCTGCACACCGTCGTGGGACCCCACCACCGTGCCGTCGGTCAGCACGATCTTGCCGGGCCGTGGCGGCAAGTGGGTCTCCAGAAAAGCCGCCATGGAGCCGTGGTGCTCCACCAGGCAGAGGTCCTGGCTTTCCGGCTTGGCTGCCGTGCGCAGGCCATGGCGACGGGCTTCAGCGCGGGTTTCCGCCTTCTGCAGCTCCCCCAAAGGAAACACCAGGTGCTCCAACTGCTCCTGAAGCAGGTCATAGAGGAAATAGCTTTGATCCTTGCGGCGGTCCCGCCCCCGCAGCAGTTCCATGCGGCCACTGTCCGGGTGACGGCGCAGGCGGGCATAGTGACCGGTGGCCAGATGGGTGATGCCCATCTCCCGCTTCGCCCACTGCAGCAGCATGGCCATCTTCACGTGGCGGTTGCAGCGGGAGCAGGGGAGAGGGGTGACGCCCTGGCCGTAGCCCTCCACCAGAACATCCACCACTTCCTGTTGGAAGGTGTGGCGGGCATCCAGGATGTGATGGGGCACCCCCAGTTGTTCGCAGATCCCGGCTGCGTCCACCAACCCGTCGGAGCAGCAGGCCCCGCGCCCCTTCATAAGCCAGAGGGTCACGCCGGTGACGGCCCACCGGGCCTCGTGCAGCAGGGCAGCGGTAAGGGAGCTGTCCACCCCACCGGACAAACCCACGGCAACACGGTGCTCCCCCGGCCATTGTCGCAGCACCTCCAGGGCGCGGCGACCCCCTTCGGTGGCGGGAGGGTTTGTGGTTGCCGGGGTGGGGGGGATGAACCCCATGGTCCTGGTCATGGGTGGGGCTGGGGGAGCTGATCCCATGATGGTCTGATTCTGACGTTGATCGCCCATGGATCACTGGCCTGCCCATCATTGGCCCGCCCAATGGCCCGCTGCGGATGCCGCCCATCTGTTGGTGTATCCCCGGCAGATGCAGGCCGTTGAGCAGGCCATGTTTCGTGCGGGCATGCCCCAGGCCGCCCTGATGGAAAAAGCGGCCCTGGCCGTCAGCCGCCGAGTGCTGGAGTTGCTGACCACTGCTGCCGCTGACTGGGGGCGCCGCCAGCAGCCCGTGGTGGTGTTGATCGGGCCTGGCCACAACGGCGGGGATGGGGCCGTTGTGGCCAGGGAACTTCACGTGGCGGGCTGGGAGGTGACGGTTTGGAGCCCGTTTGCCCGCCACAAGCCTCTCACTGCCGACCATCTCCAGTACCTGGAGAGGTTGGGTGTGCCCCGCCTGCCGGAGGCGCCTACACCGGGACCGAGGCAGTTGTGGATTGATGCCCTGTTCGGCCTGGGTCAGTCCCGGCCTTTGCCTGCGCCACTGGCGGCCCTGGCCCGCGAAGCCCGGTTGGCGGGCCAGGGCATCTGGGCCGTGGACGTGCCCAGCGGTTTGGACGATCACCGTGGGCAACCCCTGGGAGACTGTTTTCACAGCCAGCGCACCTTTTGCTTAGGCCTTTACAAGCGGGGCCTGCTGCAAGCCGAAGCCCTGGACGTGGTGGGGCAACTGGAGCGTGTGGACTTTGGTGTGCCCAACTGGGCGCTGGACCTGGTTCGGGAGCAGGGTCTCCTCCCGTGCGGCGTGACCACAGCGGATCGCGCCACGGCGCCATGGCCCGCGCCGCCGCCTGCCGCGGACAAGTATGGCCGGGGCAGGCTCTTGCTGCTGGCCGGCAGCCAACGCTATCCAGGCGCCGCCGTGCTGGCTGCGGCAGGGGCCGATGCCAGCGGGGCTGGCGCCGTCACCATCTGCATGGCGCCGGACATGGCGCGCCGGGTGAGTGATCGCTATCCCCACGTGCTGAATGGCGCGGCGGATTTGTTCCCATCGCTGGAGTCTGGGCCGCTGGTGTGGCGCCAACTCCCTGATCCGGGGCGCCATGACGCCGTTTTGCTGGGGCCGGGCATGGGTTTTGCCCCTTTTGTGGCCCATGCCTGGGAGCCTCTGCAGAGGTTTGCCGGATTGCTGGTGCTGGATGCCGACGGGCTGAATCGGCTGGCCGCCATGCCGGAGGGTGAGGCGGTGGCATGGCTGCGAGGGCGCCGCGGACCCACCTGGATCACCCCTCACATCCGGGAATTTGACCGCCTCTTCCCCGCCTGCCGCCATGGAGATCACCTGGAGCGGGCCGCGGCGGCCGCCCGGGCTGCCGGAATCACGGTGCTGCTCAAGGGTCCACGCACAGCCGTTGCCGCCGCGGATGGGCGCTGTTGGCAGTTGTTGGAGGGGGTCCCCACTGCAGCCAGGACCGGCCTGGGGGACGTGCTGGCGGGCTTTGCCGCGGGCCGGGGCGCCATGGCGGCGGCGGCAGGACAGCTCAATCATGGTCAATTGGCAAGGGCGGCCCTGGACCATGTACACGCTGCCCAGGAACTGGTGAAGGAGGGTTGGAGACACCCGTCTCCCCCAATGGTGGCCGAACGCCTTGGCCAGATTCAGCCATAGAATATGTGTGTGTTTCCACGCATTAACCCAAAGCATTAATGAAAGCGTGGTGGAAATTGTGATTAATCAAGGAAGATTCTTGTCAGCAATCTGTGTGTCCATGGTGTCCTCCATGGTGTCGTCCGTCTCAACAGGGAATCGGCCCAAGCAACAGGCTGGTTCCGATTCCATCAGTTGGTATCTTTCTTCCATCGGACGCATCCCTCTGCTGAGCCCAGCCGAAGAAATCGAGTTGGGCAATCGTGTGCAGAAGATGGTGACGCTGCAGGCACTGCGCCAGGAGCGGGAGTTGAGTTGCCAGGAACAACGATATCTCCGCATTGGTCAACGGGCCAAGCAGCGGATGATGAAGGCCAATTTGCGTCTGGTGGTGAGCATCGCGAAGAAGTATCAGGGCAAGGGCATGGACCTGCTTGACCTGATTCAGGAGGGCTCCCTGGGCCTGGAGCGAGCCGTGGAGAAATTTGACCCCACCCGTGGCTACAAGTTTTCCACCTACGCCTTCTGGTGGATTCGCCAAAGCATGACCCGGTCCATCGCCTGCCAGTCCCGCACCATCCGCCTGCCCCTCTACTTGGGAGAACGACTCTCTGCCATCAGTAAGGTCACCACGGATTTGGCCCAGAAGCAGGGTGCCATGCCCAGTCGGTCCGAGGTGGCGCTTGCTCTCAAAATGCCGGTTGAGGAGTTGGACAGCCTCATGCGCCAAGCCCTCACCACCTCCAGCCTGGATACCCCCGTGGGCAGTGAAGAGGACCGGAGCCTGCTCACGGAGTTGGTGGCTGATCTCACCACGGCACAACCCCTGGACCTGGTAGAGCAACGTCTCCACTACGAGGAACTGGGCCGCTGCCTGGAAACATTGAGCGAGCAGGAGCGCACGGTGCTCAAGTTGCGCTTTGGCCTGGATGGGGAGCGGCGGTACACCTTGGCTGACACCGGGCGCATGCTGGAGGTCTCCCGTGAGCGGGTGCGGCAGGTGGAGATCAAAGCCCTGCGCAAGCTTCGTTGCCTCACCCGCGGCAAGATTCCCGCCAAGGGTTGAAAATGGTCAGTTGAAAATGGTCAACGGTCAGTCAGTGGGCACTGAACCGGCTATCCTGATGGTTCTGGTTACAGCCTGTTCACCATGCGGTTCCCGGAAGGTTTGGAGTTGAAGACCTACGGCCAGCATTTGTTGGCTGGCCGTCAGGCGAAGGGATGGTCCCAAAAGCAACTGTCTAAAAAGTTGTTTTTACCCATCCACTTCATCCGTGCGCTTGAGGCCGGCGAGCACGGCATGCTCCCGGAGATTCCCTATGTGATCAGCATGTACCGCAAGGTGGCCATGGCGGTAGACGTGGACCCTGAGCCCATGATCCAGGCCTGCAAGGCCTTTCAGGAGCAAGAAGGGCAGCCACAAATCCATGTCCAGGAGCACGACTCCTCCCCCCCTGGATCTCGAAGGCAGAGCCGTAAGCCGCCCAAACGTGAGGCGGTGGCAGCTCCACAACAAAAGAGACGCGCCGACAGAGGTAAGGGCTCAGGTAAAGGCGACGGAGTCATTGTTCTGGTGGGTTGTGGCATGGGCTTGGCCCTTGTTGCTGTGATGCTGTTTAACAACGAGCTTTGGCTTGCCATACGCTCAAGGCTGGTGCCCCCGGATGCCGAGGTAGAAGAGGTAGAAGAGGTAGAAACAGGGACAGAGGCACAGGAACAAGCTTCGGATACCCTTGCAATCCAGCAGCAGCCCATCCCTGACATCGCTGATACGCCGCTGGTGTCTCCGGATAGACCGCTTGAGGAGCCGGAGCAATCGGAACCGTGGGGACCGGAGCCGGGAACTGTGCGATTCCTCTTCACAGCCGACGTGAGTGATGACCGCTCCAGTTGGATTCGTATCGAAAACGCCCGTGGGGTGGTCCTGTTCGAGAGCACTCCGGAGCCCTTCACCAGTGTGGATTTGCCTGTCACGGCTGGTGTGCGTGTTCGCGTGGGCCGCCCCGGCCTGGTGCTCTGGCAGCAACCGGGACAACCTCCCCAACCCTTGCCCCAGAATCAGCAAAACGGTTGGATCGAGTTGATACCCGGCCCCGTTGCCGACCAGGTGGCCCCTACCCCGCTGGAAGCATCCCCTCCGGAGGAGGATCCTGCCTCCCCCGTTCCTGCGCTTGCGCCAGAAGCGCCCTAGCCGTCGCTGGATCAGCCTGACGCAGCCGTGGCCAGGGCCTCCACCACCTCTACACAGAGGGTGCGGCCAAGACCGGGTTCAATCTCGGCGCGGCAGTTGTCCAGGCTCCAGTGCTCCAAACTCACGTTGGCGCCAGGGAAGGGTGTGAGTTGAATGGTCATGGTCCTGGCGGTGAGCGCCACATCCAGACGTTTAATGACCGCCTGGGGACGGCAATCCAGGGCCGCTGCAATGCGCAGCAGCGGACTCAACTGCTGGACGCAGCGCTGCTGACTGGCATCCTGCAGCGAGAGCCAGGCCTCATGCCGTTTCCTGGGTGGACTGCGGCGGTGATAACGCACCAGGGCCGCCAGGATCAGGTGTTCCGCTTCGGAATATCCCAAGAGGGTGCAATGGCGCACCAGGTACCAACTGTGCTTGTGGTAGCCGCCCACACTGCTGATGTGTCTGCCGCAGGCATGAAGCATGGCAGCGCCCCACAGTAATTCGCGAGCCTCGATGGCCACGGGCTCCAGTTCAGGGCGGCAGGCGTCAAAGAGGATGAGGGCATGACGGGCAACCCGCTCGGCCCGTTCGCGGTCCACGCCGTACTTGT
The DNA here is from genome assembly GCA_022826155.1 of Prochlorococcaceae cyanobacterium jk18x22bins.40. Lineage (GTDB taxonomy): Bacteria > Cyanobacteriota > Cyanobacteriia > PCC-6307 > Cyanobiaceae > Synechococcus_B. Next base: position 7,424 of record JAJDVL010000020.1, read on the forward strand.
GGGCCTGGTGCAGGATGGTGCGCCGACGAACGTTGCTCTGATAGCTGAAACGGTCCACAATCAAGTTGTGGCGCAGCATCCAGTTCACAATCAGCCCCTCCCGCAGGGACCGCTTGCAGAGCACCATCTCCTGGACGTTCAGCAGTTCCATGGCGGTTTCCAGGATCAGCCCACCCGTCACGATGATGTCGGCGCGCCGTTCACTCAGGCCGGCCAATTGGCGGCACTGCTCCACGTCCAGCTTCACCAGTTCTCTCATCAACTCCTGCACGGGGCCGAGGCCAAAGCGCAGGCCGTTGAGGTTCTGGGAGGTTGTTCCGAGGCGGAAGGCCAACAGGCGACCAACGGCCATGGCAGTGCCACTGGTGCAGACCAGCACGGGCGACTCTCCCACCGTGAGGCGTTGCTGCACCTTGACCACGGCGGGCTCCAACATCCCCTGGATGAAGGTCTTGAGGAACTGAACCCGTTCGGGTGTTGACGGGCCGTGGAAGCCAAAATCCTGGGCCAGTCGCACGGCCCCCACCCGCAAGCTGCTGAGGGATCGGGTGTCATGGTGATCGGCAAGAATCAACTCCGTGGATCCCCCACCAATGTCCAGAATCAGGTGGGGCACACCGGCAAAGTCCATGGCCGAGAGTACACCCAGGTAAATGAGTCGGGCTTCTTCCCGCCCATCCACCAGATCCACCTGGAGGCCTAGCTTCCGCTCAACCAAGGCCAGAAAGTCTCGTCCATTGCCCGCTTCCCGCACCGCGCTGGTGGCCACACCCACCACGGCGTGGGCTCCATGGCTCTCCGCCAGTTGTCGATAATGGCTCAAGGCCGACACGGCTCGCTCCATGGCCGCGCTGGTGAGGTCTCCTGTCTCCGGATCCCGTTCCCCCAGCCGAACGGAAGTTTTCTCCGTGATCAACACGGAAAAGCTGCGAAGCTGCTGGTTCACCGCTGCCAACACCATATGGATGGAGTTGGTGCCAATGTCGATGGCTGCAACCCGCACCTCCTGGGGCGCCGGTGGCACTGCCTTCAGTGTTCCGCTGCTGGCCATGGTCTGTGTTGGGCGTGGCTCCTGGCCTGGGGCGAGGGTTGTGATTCTCTCACCCTCGGCGCACCGCAGATCCATAGAGTAGATCCAGAGTTCCGCTTCCACGCGGTCGCAGCGGTGGTTGGTCTGCCCATGAAGCCTGCTCCCGCCATGGCCAGTCTCATGGCCCTGCTGCGTTGGGATAAGCCCAGTGGTCGCCTGATCCTTCTCCTTCCCGCCGGGTGGACCCTGTGGCTGGCCACAGCCCAGCCGCCGCCGCTGCTGCTGGTGCTGCAGATTCTGGTGGGAGGCCTTGGGGTCAGTGGAGCGGGCTGCATTGTCAACGACCTCTGGGATCGCTCCATTGATCGCCAAGTGCAGCGCACCCGTCGGCGTCCCCTGGCCAGCGGCGCTCTGGGGGTCCCGGTGGCGGTGGTGATGTTGCTAGTCCTGCTCACGCTGAGCCTGGCTGTGGCCCTGACACTGCCGCATCGGGAACTTTGCCTGGCGCTGGCAACTCTGGCGCTGGCGCCCATCCTGCTCTACCCGGGCGCCAAGCGGATTTTCCCTTATCCTCAACTGGTCCTGGCCTGCACATGGGGATTTGCGGTGCTGATTCCCTGGGCTGCCGTGCAAGGAGCGCTGACGGCCAATCCGGTGCTCTGGCTCACTTGGCTGGCCACGGTGTTGTGGAGCTTTGGTTTTGATACGGTCTATGCCATGGCGGACCAGGCGGATGACCGTCGCCTTGGCATCCACAGCAGTGTCCGTAGCCTGGGGTCCAGGGTGGTACCAGTGGTGGGCTGTTGTTACGGCCTCACCATGGCGTGCCTGGGAGTGGCAGCAGCCATGGCGGAGGTACGGCCCTGGTGGTGGCTGTTCTGGCTGGTGGCGGCGTGGGGGATGGGGCGTGAAGTGGTGTTGCTGTGGCGGCGCCGTGATCCCCCGGCCCGTTTCTATGGCCTGCGCTTTGCCGCGCAAGTAAAATTAGGCGGCCTTCTGCTGCTGGGACTGATGGTGGGCCGGGTCGGACTGGCCTAGCAGGTGTCCACTGAGGTGGGACACTAAAGAGGTGCTGAGCCTGGCCCATGTCCACCAAGTCCGTGAGTGTTCTGGGCTCAACGGGGTCCATCGGCACCCAGACCCTGCAGATTGCGGCGGAATTCCCGGAGCAGTTCAGGGTGGTGGCCCTGAGTGCTGGCCGCAACCTGGACCTGCTGGAGCAGCAGGTTCGGCAGCACCGGCCCCAGGCGGTGGCCATGGCTGCCGCAGAACTCTTGCCCAGCCTGCGGCAACGCCTCAGTGACCTGCACCCGCAACCGGAGTTGCTGGCGGGGACCGAGGGGGTGGCGGCAGTGGCGGCGTGGCCCGCAGCACAGCTTGTGGTGACGGGAATTGTAGGCTGTGCAGGACTCCTGCCCACCATGGCGGCCATTGAAGCCGGCAAGGATCTGGCCCTGGCCAACAAGGAAACCCTCATTGCGGCGGGACCGGTGGTGTTACCTGCCCTGCAGCGCAGCGGCAGCCGCCTCCTGCCGGCGGATTCCGAACACTCCGCCATCTTCCAATGCCTGCAGGGCACCCCCCAGCCCCAAAATGCCCAACTGTCCACCGGAGTGCCCACGCCAGGGCTGCGGCGGATTCTGCTGACAGCTTCCGGGGGAGCCTTTCGGGATTGGGAGGCGGAGGCGTTGCAGAAGGTGACCGTTGCCGATGCCGTCCAGCATCCCAACTGGTCCATGGGCCGCAAGATCACGGTGGACTCCGCCACCTTGATGAACAAAGGCCTGGAGGTGATCGAGGCCCATTACCTGTTCGGCATGGGGTTTGACCATATCGAGATCGTGATCCATCCCCAAAGCATCATCCATTCCCTGGTGGAACTTGCAGACAGTTCCGTTCTGGCCCAACTGGGATGGCCGGACATGCGCCTCCCCCTGCTCTATGCCCTGAGTTGGCCCAAACGGTTGCCCACGCCTTGGCGACGTCTGGATCTGGCGGCCATCGGTCAACTGGATTTCGGGGCGCCGGATTCTCAAAAATATCCCTGCATGGGCCTGGCCTATGCCGCCGGTCGGCAAGGGGGCACCATGCCCGCTGTCCTGAATGCCGCCAACGAGCAGGCCGTGGCCCTGTTCCTGGAGGAGCGCATCCATTTTCTGGAGATTTCCCGTCTGATTGAACAGACCTGTGACCAACACCGCCAGGATTGGCACGGCGCGCCGGACCTGGAGTTGGTGCTCCAGGTGGATGGCTGGGCGCGGCAGAGGGTGAGGGAATTGCAAGCGCAGGCGACGGTGAGGCGCTGAGGTTGTGTCTTTGGCGTGTCTCAGCAAGGGTTTATCACAAGGACGGCAACACGGCGCTTGGTCCTTCATGGAGGGCCTGGACAGTCATGGCGGCCTTGCAAAGCGTCATAATGGAAGCCTTATGGTGAGAACCACGAAAAAAGGGAATATGAGAGATCAAGAAGAAAAAAAGGGAGGTGCAGAATTGTCTCGATTCGCGCCAGGGATTGGCCCCAGGGGGACCGGTCGCCGTCAAGCTGGGGCAGTCGGATGATTTGCATGAGCCTCACCCACTGCCCGCTTTGTGTCGGATTGGCCGTGGTGGCGGCATTGCGCTTCTGCGCCCACGGCTGGTTGCTGGTGAGCAGTGGCTTGCTCCATGGCGGGGCGGAGGACTTTTCCCTGGGATGTCTATTGCTTCCGAGGCATACCGTGCGCCCAGACCCGGCACGGGCCCTTTCTTGCAACTGAGTGAGGCTCCATGGCGGAGGCGCTGCCATGCCGCGGGGGCAACATGCAATAAGAAGGCGACCGACTTGACATGGTAAACACGTGCTTCAGCTCGGGCTTTTCTCGTGCCTGCTTAAAAAATATATAAATCCATTTATCTTTGTCATTATTAACCAGGTGGCTCATTACAAGAATATAGAATTATATAAAGTATGCCAGCCTATCCTTTGTAATATACCGGCTTTGGTGCATGGTCGTTGCCGAGGTGGGCCAGGGCATCCAGCACCTCCTGCTTCATGCCCCTGACGCGCCCATAGTCTGCCCAAAGCCGGTCAAACCAGGCTCGCAGTTCCTTCACCGTCTCCCGATCCTCGCTGGCCAGCTCTTGATGTCCAGGTTAGGCTGATCGCCTCCCCCCAGGCCCCCTTCGGTAAATTCAAACGCCTTGGGCTTCTTTCCCCCCGGATCCATTTCCTCCACCGAGCCGGGATCATCCAACAGGAACCGGCCACGGTCTCCAGTTGGTCCGCCAGGAGGGCATAGCCGTGGATAGCGAAGTAAGCCGATACGAAGCAGAAGTCGTCCGCACCGGCCAGGCTCTGCGCCAGATAACCCGCCACCATGCTGGTTCGGTTGTCCAGGATGTGGCGGTCAGCCATGGCAATGAACGCTTCCCCCCCTCAAGACTTGCCCGCCAAGACAACTTCCAACACCCGATCCAACTTGTCGTTCAATACCTGATTATATGCCCTGAGATCCGCCAAGTCACCCTTGATTTCTGTCCTGAAATCCTTCATGTCTCCCTTGACTTCTGCTCTGAGACCCGCCAAGTCACCCTTGATTTCCGTCCTGAAATCCTTCATGTCTCCCTTGACTTCTGCCCTGAGACCCGCCAGGTCGCCCTTGACTTCCGTCCTGAAATCCTTCATGTCTCCCTTGACTTCTGCCCTGAGATCCGCCAGGTCGCCCTTGACTTCCGTCCTGGAGACTTTCACGTCTTCCCGCACTCTGGTTTCGCTGGCAGTGATATCCAGCTTGAGATCCCTGATATCACCTTTGAGGGAGTTGAATCCAGCCACGCCAACCGTCACCAGGGCAATCACCAGCGCACTGATGATGGTGGCCGCCACCCCAGGGCCAAACCACTGACGCCACCAGGGGTCACCTGCAGCGGGAACGCCTGTTTTCTCGGGGGACTGACCCCCTTCGGGCATCTCGTCGGACTTGTCCATGGGGGCGCTGGAGGCCATGACGCTTCAAACCAGGAATAGAGCTTGCTTCCTTTGCCAGAGTAGCGCCCACGATGGGAACGTCATGGCAGCGCCCTGCCCTGGGCATCAAAGAGGTGCCAGGCGTCTTGATCGGGGGTGATGGCCAGGTTGTCCCCCAGCCGCGCCGGCAGATCCGCAGCGGCCCGCACCTGCACCAGATGTTGGCCCGCAGCGAGGCGGCAGCCCAGCAGTTGCTCATGGCCCAGAGCTTCAATGGCCACAACCGTGGCCGCCAAGCTGTTGGAGGTAGGCGCCTGATCCTGGGGCGCCTCCACGCGGAGCGCCTCTGCCCGAATGCCGGCGGTGGCCACAGGAGCGTTGCGTTGCGCCAAGACGGCCCGTAGACGCTCCGAGAGGGGCAGCGCCCGGCCATCCAGCACCAGGCCGGTGGAAGTCGGCATGGCGGGAAGAAGGTTCATGGGGGGATGGCCGATGAACTGGGCAACAAACAGGTTGACGGGCTGGCTGTACAACTGGCGCGGCGTGCCCACCTGTTGCAATGCACCGTGGTGGAGCACGGCGATACGGTGCCCCATGGTCATGGCCTCCACCTGGTCATGGGTGACGTAGATGGTGGTGGTCCTCAGGGTCTTCTGGAGACGGGCAATGGCCAGCCGCGTTTCTCCCCGTAACTTGGCATCCAGGTTGCTCAGGGGTTCGTCCATCAAAAACACGGCCGGTTCCCGGGCAATGGCGCGGCCCAGCGCCACCCGCTGTTTCTGTCCACCGGAGAGCTCCCGGGGCCGGCGTTGCAGCAAATTCCCCAGATCCAGCATGGCGGCCACCTCCTGGACGCGCCGCTGAACGGCCGCTTCCCGCCGGGAAGGGACCCGCAGCAGCCGTGGCCACAGGGCCGTGCAGTGAGCCAGCCCGTCCTGGATGCGCCGCAGACCACGGCGAGGGCGGCTGCGGCGCAGGCCAAACGCCAGGTTCTGGGCCACCGAGAGATGGGGATAGAGGGCATAGCTTTGAAACACCATGGCCACGTTCCGCCGGGCCGGGGAAAGATGTTGCACGGAGCGTCCCCCCACCAGCACATCACCACCACTGAGGGATTCCAAACCAGCCAGCAGCCGCAGGAGCGTGGTCTTGCCACAGCCGGAGGGACCCACCAACACCAAAAACTCCCCATCGGCAACGGTGAGATCAATCCCCTTGAGCACCTCCGTTGCTGTGCCCCCGGCCCGGGTCGGATAAGCCTTGCGGCAGTGGCAAAACTCAACGCTGGCCATGGACAGGCAATGGTGGGCTACATCTTAATCTTGTCTTGAGGCCCCTCCCATGGGTCCAACTCTCCCCGTCAACCTTGAAGACCTACTCGCCTATCGAGGCGTGGAATCGGAGGGGAGTCAGAATCCTATGCGGGTCCAGCTTGGGGTTTTCCAGCGTTTCCTTAGCCCTCTTTTCGCTTGAAAAAGCCTGTTTTGCAGGAAATGCGTCGCCCCGCTTCAGAGGGATGAGGAGAAGTTGAGCTTGAGGGAGTGATCGGCTGGAGTCGAGGAAGAGAAGTATTCCAGTCGTTCCGCTTCGATGGAGAACTCCCAAGGAAGAGCATGTGACTGTTCAGAGTAGGGAGTGACCGACCAGAGGAGGCCGTAGGTCCTGCTGGTGGAAGAGAATGCCATTACCACGGCAGGGGTCAGAGTGAGACGGTTGTTATAGAAGGGGAAGCCATAGGCCAGTTGTGCTTCAAACTGTTGCCCGTTGCTGGGTGAGGCATCCAGCCCGTCGAGCCCGTCCAGGACGGTGGGGTTGAGGAGGGCATCTATGCCTTCCTCTGTGGAGAGGCCCATGGCGTGGCCCATGGAGAGGGAGGGACCACGATTGGAGGGTGAGGGATCCCAGGAGAAGGAGAGTGCCAGACCCTGGTCCTGGAAGTCTTCTTCTGCATGGGAGAGGAGAGTGCGCCCCTTCAACTCACCGCTGATGCCCCGCTCTGGATCCTTCCAGGCCATACCAGCGCCCAGATCCATGCCGAAGCCGGTTTCTGCATCACCACTGTCCTGCCGGATGCCCACTTCCATGGAGGGGAGGAGAGAAGAGCCGTTGGCCAAGGGGAAGGGCCGTGTGACCTCCAGCCCCAGTCGGAAGCGTGAGACGTTGCCTTCGGAAGACTCCAGCCCGTCCACCTCTTCTGAGGTGGTCTTCAGGGAGAGGAGGTCAGCGGTGGCGTTGAGGCTGACGCCTTCGCTGCCCCCGTCCAGGAGCAGGCCGTCCATGCCGAGGGCCACCATGGTCATGGTGGTGTCGGGCTTGTATTCCTCCCCGTCATCGGGTTTGAGGGAGAGTTGTCCCCATCCGTAGCCTGCTGTGGCCCAGATACCGAGGCGTGGGGAAAGGGCGTAACGTCCATAGGGGAAAAGTCCTGTCAAGGAGGTGCTGATCTCTCCATCAGCGCTGGTCTCCCCATCAGCATGGTCCTCGCCGTCATAGGAGCCGCTGGCCCAGGAGTGGGAGAGAGCAGCGCCAGCCTGCCAACGGGTAGCGCTCCAGTCGGCCCCCAGCAGGAGGGTGGTCACGTCTCCATCAAGGGAGACATCGTCTTCCTCTCCACTGAAGGAGGAGAGGGCGCCCTGTCCCCAGAGGGCAAACTGGGGAGCGCCTCCCTCCCCTTGCGGAGCGAAGCTGAAGGAGGAACCCTCTACCAACAGTTGGGGGGTAACGCTGTCAAAGCCCAGGGCCTTGGACAGCAGGCCCTGGTTTTCTGCCAAGGGCGTATCGCTGGTGAAGTCCTCCCCGGCGAGGGTGAGTTGTAAGCCTGTCTCCAGGGGTGCAGGATTGCTCAAGCGATCTTGCAGGGCATCCGCCACCTGCTGGGAGACGGTGCGACCAAAGCGCAGGTGCCAGGCTGCCGGCAACGGGTCGGAGTTGAGGATGGTCATCACGCCCACGCCGTCGGCGATGGTGGCGCCGCCCTGGGGCGCCAGCAGTTCCAC
>JAJDVL010000005.1 GCA_022826155.1 Prochlorococcaceae cyanobacterium jk18x22bins.40
TACCACCATGGGCTGGTTCTTTGGCTTCAAGCTCCATCTGCGCATCAATCACAAGGGCCGGATCATGCCCTTCAGGATTACGGATGGAAGCAGAGACGACCGCAAACCGCTTGAGGATATGACCGCTGCTCTACAAGGGAAGATCTTTGCTGATCAAGGCCATGTTTCCAAGTCGCTGCTGGAGCGACTCCGGCAACGGGGCCTTCACTTGCTCACCAGCATTCGCCGCAACATGAAGAACGACTTGATACCCATGCTGGACAAAGAGCTGGTGCGCAAACGATTCATTATTGAAACCCTCTTTGACCAGCTTAAGTCCAGCATGGGCCTGGAGCACACCCGACACCGATCCGCCATCACCGCCTTCGTCCACATTCTCTCCTGCCTGGCGGCTTACACCCTGGCACAACCCAAGGTCAACATTGCCAACATCGGTATCCCCAACACCATGCCCAGCATCACAACCTCCTCTTCATCTTATCCAGAATTGAGGTTAACTACAATTCTCCACCTTCCATTGGCATCTATCGCACGGGATGGGAGATTGAGCAGTTTATATCTGCCTGTAATGTTCCCTTTGAAGTGAGTGGTTCTCGCGTGTCCTTGTTGAGCAACTGTCTTATGGAGCTCAATAACAGCTTCAAAGTCAAGCAGGTGTTCCCACTGGCCGCCACTGTCTTCTTCTGGTGACCTGGGACCTGGCCTATTGCGATGTCTCAGAACTCCCTGACAAACCCATGACCATCAGAGGCAATCATCCCTCCACCAACTTCCTGCTCCCTCTTCTTCCCATTTCTCGTGGTGCCCGTGAGGACGCTCAGTATTATTGTACATTCATTGATCTTCCTTCCCCTCTTGAAACCCAGAAAACTGGTTCACCTGTCCCCCAAGGCTCCCAGCCGACTTGAAGATTATTCGCAGCGGCAACGGAACGAATCTTCTGATAGGCTGCAAAGCCTTCTTTCTCGAGAATAACATATATTGCTTTATTCTCCGCTGCTGCTTGATTTAGCCGACGTCTCAGGGAACTATCATCTTTCTCTAAATCTTCTATGGCATATGTGGGTTTCCCTGATCTCTGAGTACGAATCTCAAGACTCTTAAGAATATCTAATAAATTCTCATAATAATTACCAATATTATTAAGAAAATAACGATCAGAATCAAAAATAATATCAACCAAGGCCGATTTAATTTGGCTTTTGGCGAATGAATATTCTTCGTTGATAGACTTCGTCTGTTTTTCTATACAATTAATATCATATCGTAGAGAATAAAAGTAATTTGAATAGTCGTAGTCCAAACATACCCAAGAGACTTTAGAACCTACTGCACGTCGCAACTCGTGCCCCAGATCCCTGGCAGGTTGCAGATCCCAGATGCCAGCCTCACCGGCTTGCAATACTACAAATTCTTTATAGGTTTCTTGTGCTAATGGTGTACGAATTCTCAGGGAGGCATTGACGACTACGATGGCAGATAAAGCAGCCACCAAGGTGAGCACTCCCACAAGGTTCGCCAGCACATCCATGATCCCGTCCTGGTCCGGAGGCAGGCCACCAACTGCAGCAGCCTTGCGGCGCCGTCTTTTCATAGGAGTGCTCCCCCAGGGGCCCGGATTCGCCAGTCCTCATGTAGAGGTTCATAGCCAATGTCGATACCAGCGTTTTCCGCTCGCTCTCGCAGCGCTTCGAAGTCTGAAAATCCCTCTGGGCGGACACCAATGATTAAGTATCTTGACCTTTTGCTGGCTTGAATCGAGTTGATTAGTGAATCAACACGGGGATCTTCAAGATCTGTCTGAAAGCTTTCACCACCATCGTGAATCTCGATTAAGTTTGATCCATTGCAGATAATATAACTGGCAGTTCGAGTTTGCTCTTGAAAAGTCAAGGTCTCTTCCTTGGCTATGAGCTCAATAATCTGATATCCAGATCTCATCTGGCTGATGAGAACTGAGATAATCAGAACAAGCACTCCAACTGTTCCACCAAGGATGTCGAGGAAGGAGAACAGGCTCACCGGTGGTTTGGACATCCTACGATTAGCAACAATACGCGCCATCACTAGTTCTCCTCCACCAGCACAATCTTGCGTGGTCTGCCCACTTCGGTTAAAGCATTTTTGAGTAGACTTAATGTACTGTTCAGCTCAGTCAAAGATTCATGTAAGTGGGCGCTTGCTTGAAGCTGGGCCAATTCTGATGAAAGACTGGAGAGCTTGTTAAGCTGTTCCAGTAGGGGCTGAAGGGCATCAACGGAGTTACCCAATCCCTTGGCACTCCTGTCAAGGGCATCACAGATCTCTTCACCTTGCTGTTGGACGTTTATCCTTGCGGATTCGATCCCGGCGATGGCTTCATCAGCCATTTTATGTAGAGGCTGCAAGTGTTCCACCAGATTCCGGGCCGCTTTCTCCGCATAGACCTTGGCTGGCTCCACCAGCACCTCCGGGTTGGGTAAGTGGGTGGTAAATGCGGCAGAGATGGCCCTCTCGAGGGTGGCTTCGTCGATGCCATCCGTTTCCGGCAAGGCTTCAAGAATCTTATTCCTTAAGTCCAGATCAATCTTCGTCAACAATCGTTGTTCCAGACGTTCAAGGAGGGTCAGTGGTAGCATAACCACCAGGGAAATTGTCAATGCCAGAAACGTTGTGTCAAAAGCTGTACCCAGACCTTCCGTGACCTGGCTGAGGCCATCTCTGAGAACATTGAAATCTTCAACTGAGGCGGCAATAAATGATTCAAAACTCCCAATTGCCTCGCCTATGCCCAACACAGTCCCAATAAATCCCAATACAGGGATAGCCCAAATAAGAATCTTCGGCAGTGCATAACTTGCCTGATAGGCCAGGTCATAGGCTTCAGTGTCATGATCCAGAGTACGCTCCACCTGTGTGGTGGAGCCACTATCAATCCATAAGGTCAAAAGTTTATTGGTGCGACGGGCCAGGAGACTGGGATCCTGTTCACTGAGGCTGAGCATCATTTCTGCAGTTTCTCGGCTGGCATCGTTCAGCTTGACAATACTGGATTGATCATGGGCCCTGATTGCCCTGATCAACAGGATCGCCTTGGCCACCAGAAATCCGAGGACCATGCCTCCGACAATCATACTGATCGGTTGAATCATTCCCCGTTGATGCAGAAGGGCATGGGCCCAGGAATCCGATGGACTTGCTGCTTGCCATAGGATCAATCCCAGCCCGGCACCTCCCAAGAGCCAATAGGGGGACCGGGGATCCAGGTCACGACGTACGGAAAGACGCTTTTTCTGCCACTGCCGAAAGATCGAACTCCTTGACAAAATGCTCCGATACCAACAATACCATAATAATACACACAGAGAAAGGGGGTTTAGCCTTGCTACTTAACTAAGGGAAACAGTCCAGGAGTTGATGGGGATCGACAAGGGAACAGTGGCTTGCTGTTGCCCTGAATCCTGACCAGGGAAACGGGCTCGCCACCCACTCCATGGGACCGTTTCCGAGGGGGAGCCTGGTCAGCTTCTCCGGTCCGGTCCAGTGTCCTGGAAAGCCCTCCTGGGGGAGGGGAGTGGGCTCTCCCGTGGGAGCATTTGAATTGCCTTGGGGTCTATTGGGAACGGAGAGGGTGGGATTCGAACCCACGAGGGTTTTGGCCCTACACGATTTCGAGTCGTGCGCAATCAACCGGACTCTGCCACCTCTCCCAGGGAAACAGCCTTAGCTTAACGAACCGGGGGCAGCGGCGGCCAGGCATCGAGCAGGGCGGCGCCGTCACCACTGGCCCACCGCCGGGCAGCAGGGCCGATCAGCACTCGGGCACGGCGGCCACCGGCCACTACCCCATAGGCATGGGCCTCGTAGCTGAGGGGAACCAACATCAATCCCGGACTCTCCAGACGCACCCCGGGCACCAGGCGCCCGTCACGACCCCGCACCAACTGTTGACTGAGGGAGTCCCAACAGCGGCGCTGCTCCTCGCTCATGCGGTAGGTGACCAGGATCCAGTCAAAGCCGTCCAGGCCCAGGCGGTGGAGTTCCCGGCGGGCGCGGCGACAAAAGGGTAGCCTCGCGGTGGCGGAAATCAAGGCGGCGCGGCCCCCGTGACGGGCCACCAGAAAGGGGACGGGCTTCCTGCTGCGTTCCGCAGTGGCGCTGCGCCGCTGGGACCAACCCAGTTGGCGGATCTCATCGGAGAAGCGCATCTGCAACTGCAAGAGCAGAGCCAACAGCAGGAGCATGGGGGCCAACCATGGCCGCCGCCAGGGGCGACCGGCTGCGCCAGCGGGTCGGGGCACCAGCCACCAGAGGCAGGCCGTCACCAGCAGGACTGCCGCCAGGGGTACGGGCTGGCCCAGGGGCACTTCCGCCAGGGGCAGGCTGGCCGCGCCATGGACCATCCACAGGAAACACCACACCACCAACTGCAACACAGGCCGCACCACCACCAGCAGCCAGCCCGTGAACACCGGCGGCAGCAGCAACACCGGCGCCATGACCATGGCCGCCAGGGTGAGGGGCGCCAGGACAGGAGTGAGCAGCAGATTGACGGGGATGCCGTAGAGGGGCAGCCGGCCGAAGTGGAGTAGTTGGAGGGGAATGGTCCAACAGGTGGCCGCCAGGGGGACCGCCATGGCCATGGCCAGGCGCTGGGGCAGCCAACGGCCCAATCCCTCCCCCATGGGTCCTGCCGAGACCACCAGCCCCATGGTGGCCACCACACTGAATTGAAAGCCCAGGGATTGCACCCACACCGGCGCAATCAGCAGCATGGCGATGACCGCCACCAACAACACCCCCACAGGCCGTTGGCGGGTCTTCAAGCTGAGGAGGAGCAGCCCCAGCCCGGCCATGAGCGCGGCCCGCACCACCGAGGGCTGGGGACCGGCCAGGGCGATAAACCCCAGGATCACCACAGCCCCCAGCCCCAACCGCAGCACCCGCCGCTGCCCGGCCATGAGCAGCACGCTGCTGAGCAACACCGACAGGTGGAACCCTGATGCCGCCAGGGCATGGGAAAGCCCGGCCCGACGAAAATCCTCCCGGATCATCTCCGGCACCTGGGCCATTTTCTGCCCCATCACCAGGGCAGCCAGCAAGGGACCGGACGGGGAGGACAAGGCCTCGGTATAGGACTGCACCAAGTGGCTGCGCACCTGGGCCACCACCGCCACGGCCTGCTGTTCGTCCACAGGGGTGAAGGCGGAACCGGCCACGGCCAGCTCCGCCCGCCACTGCCCATAGCCCGCAAAGGCCACCACCAGCAGACAAGGCAAGCACCGCACCCCCCAACCCTGCCCACCAGCAAGGCGGGACGTCAGCAGCAGCAAACCTACCCCCACGGGCAGGGACCAGAAAAACTGCTCCAGACCCCCCAACACCAACCCGGCCAGCACCCCGGCACACCCCAGCCAAAGCATGGGATCCTCCCCAAGCCATCACTGCCCATGGTTCCCTCACCCTCAGCCCGTGGACACGGGCAAGCAACAGCAAACCGGAGAGCTAACGTCCATGGCAGCCTGTGCCCCAGCCCGCACCATGAAAGGCCTGTTTGAAAGCCAGGCGCCCCAGCCCCTTGCCGACCTGTTGCGTCCGGAGCGGCTGGATCAGGTGGTGGGGCAGGGTCATCTGCTGGCGGAGGATGCACCCATTGGTCGCATGGTGGCGCAACGGCGGGTGGCATCCATGATTCTTTGGGGGCCGCCCGGTGTGGGCAAGACCACCATTGCCCGCCTGCTGGCCCAACAAACGGATTACGCCTTCGAGCCCCTGTCGGCTGTTTTTTCCGGCGTGGCGGAGTTGCGCAAGGTGTTTCAGCGGGCAACGGAGTTGCGCCAAACGGGGCGGGGGACCTTGCTCTTCATCGACGAGGTGCATCGGTTCAACCGCGCCCAGCAGGACGGCTTCCTTCCTTACGTGGAAAACGGCACCGTGGTGCTGGTGGGGGCCACCACGGAAAATCCATCCTTTGAACTCAACGGGGCGCTGCTGTCCCGTTGTCAGGTCTTCGTGCTGCGGCGCCTTGACGAGACGGCATTGGAGACCCTGCTGATGCGCAGCGAGTCCGCCGTTAACCGGCCATTGCCCCTGGACGGCTCCGGCCGGGATGCCCTCAAGGCCATGGCGGATGGTGACGGCCGTTTTCTGCTCAACCTTGCCGATGAACTGCTCCATCTGCCCGACGACACCCGGCTTGACGGGGCGGCCCTGGCCCGCACGGTCCAGAAACGGGCGCCCGTGTACGACAAAAACCGTGAGGAGCACTACAACCTGATCAGCGCTCTCCACAAATCCCTACGGGGCTCCGACGTGGATGCCGCCTTGTATTGGCTGGCCAGGATGCTGGCGGGTGGCGAGGATCCCCGCTACATCTTACGGCGCTTGACCCGGTTCGCCTCTGAAGACATTGGCCTGGCTGATCCCCAGGCACTCCCCCAGGCCCTGGCCTGCTGGAACGCCTATGATCGCATCGGATCACCCGAAGGTGAACTGGCGGTTGCCCAATGCACCATCTATCTGGCCACCGCCCCCAAATCCAACGCCGTCTATAGGGGACTTGCCGCCGCCAAACGGGCGGCGCGGACCACAGGATCACTCATGCCGCCGGCCCATATCCTCAACGCGCCCACCCAATTGATGAAAGATCTTGGCTACGGCGCCGGCTACGCCTATGACCACGACACTGCGGACGGCTTCTCGGGGCAGAACTATTTTCCGGACGCCATGGAACGGCAACAACTCTATCACCCCATCGAACGGGGCTTTGAACGGGAAATCATCAAACGGCTGGCCTGGTGGGAGAAGCTGCGCAGGAAGAGGAATCTTTCTCTTAGCAGTTGAGCATTTCCACTCGTAAGTCCTGACCTAGAGCAGGATTTGTACCGTTTTGCCTAACACAGACCCTTAAAATTTCACCAATCAGCTCCTTTTTTTTGTTGATTAGGTAGTTTATTGAATATATGCCATCCATTTATCTTTTCTTTAGAGTATAACATACGTTCATCCTGCGTGACTCTCTCCTTGACGATAATTGGTCGGTCAGCAGAAAAGCAGATTTCGCTCAACTTCTCATAATAATTATCTGCTCCATCCTTATTTTGCTGTCCACACCACTCTACGATGGACAACATCAAACGTGTGGCATCGGGGAATTGGATCCAGGCTTTCCCATCAACGCAGTACTTCGCCATACGACTTGTTGATCTGCGCTGCCTCGGCTGATGGTTCATATCTGAAGAGGTTAGCGCAGAACTCACCTGCTGCAACGGTGTATCCACAAGTTCATGGAACGCTTCCTGTGGTTGACGGTTCTGACCCAAAGCCGGCCCCTGCGCTGTGACAGGCTGTCCCGAAGTCAGATTCGGCCGCCACAGTAGCAACAATTGCAGGGCCAGTTGGTGAGCAGGTGTGTTGATGATCTTTACGCTGAGCAAGCGGCGTTCATTCAAGTGGGCAGGCTTGAAAATGTCGTATAGCTCCCAGCAGTCGCCGTTGGTAAGAATAGCATACTTTACTCCTTCCATGTTTGCATAGGTCAACATCTGATTGCGTTCGCGGTCATTGAGGAAGCTATCAAGGGATTTTGCTTCCACGATGGCTACAGATCCAGGTCTCGGCCCACCGTCGATCAAAGCGTAGTCGGCTCTGCCTTGGCCCACAGTGTACTCCGGCGTCACCAGACCGGGATCCGACACATCCCATCCCAACGCCGTCAACAACGGGTCGATCAATGCTGTCCGTGTACGTATTTCGTTCTGTGAGAGCGACTGGTGGTACATCGTCATGCGCCTTTTGAGCATCTCAATGACGTTGATCAGGTCGTCAAGCGGCATGTTTTATCGGCATGAGGATAAAATCATATCAGAGACCCGCCGTCAGCCGCGTCTCCGGGGACACGGGTGGGTTCATGGGCAGGGTCAGGCGCACGGACGCCCCCCCCTCGGGGCGGTTGAGGGCGCGCACGTGCCCCCCGTGGGTGGTGGCAATTTGCTGCACAATGGCCAATCCCAACCCACTGCCACTCAAGCTGCTGACCCGCGCCCGGGAGGCGTCACCCCGATAGAAACGCTCAAAAGCGTGTTGCAGGTCACGTTCACTGAAACCGGACCCCTGGTCCTCCACGTCCAGCTTGAGCCAGGTCTGGTCCTCCACGATTTTCACCTGGATGGTGCTGTGGTTGGGGCTATAGCGCAGGGCGTTGTCCAGCAGGTTCAGCAATGCCCGTTGCAAACGGGATGGGTCAGCGGGAATCGTGGCTGCCGGACTGGTGCTGGTGACGGTCAGGCCCACATGCCGTAGCTCCGCCAGGGGCAGCAGAAACTGCCAGGCCGTCTTCACGTGGTCCTCCACCGTCACGGGCGTGGTGTGGTGTTGCAGCGGCGTGTTTTCCAACCGCGAGAGTTCCAGCAAATTCTCCACCAGGCTCTGTAGCCGAACGATTTCCTTCTGCAACCGCTCCATCAACCTGGCTTGGCGGGGATTACAATTTTCCGCCAGACTTTCACTCACCAGCCTCAGGGCGGTGAGGGGGGTTTTGAGTTCATGGGCCACGTCGCTGACCCAGCGCTCCTGCTGTTCCCTCTGGGCCAGCAGGGCGTGGCGGTTGAGGAGAAAGATGCCCACCCAACCCTGCTGGCCGGGCAGAGCCACGGCTTCCAGTTGTTCGGTGGTGACGGGTTCCAGGTGGTGGGGATTGCTGCTGGTGGAGGTGAAGACCCACTTGATGCGTTGCCGTTGCCCTGTACGGCGCGCCCGATGACTCACCTCTTCCAGTTGATGGCAGCGGATGGCATCCAACAGGGGACGTTGTTCCCGTGCGGTCCCTTCTCCCTGGAGATGGAGCAGGCTACAGGCCTTGCCGTTCACCAGGCGGATGGTTTGCCGCCGATCCAGGACCAATACCCCCACGGGTGCCTGTCGCAGCCATTGGAGCATCTGGTCGTCCAAGGGCAAATGGCGCCTTGACGAGCGCTGCCGCTGCACAAGCCATGGGGCCAGCAGCCCCATGCCCACCCCCAGCAGCAGGGCCACGGCTTCAGCCAAAGCGATACCCGAAGCCACGAACCGTGGTAATCAGCACAGGTTGGCTGGGGTTCTCCTCCAGTTTCTCCCGCAGCCAGCGGATATGAACATCCACGGTTTTGATGTCGCCGATAAAGTCCGGTCCCCAAATCCTCTCCAGCAGCTTGTCCCGGCTCCAGACGCGGCGGGGATGGCGCATGAAAAACTCCAGCAGCTTGTATTGCTTGGGGGGCAAGTTCAGAGGTAGCCCTTTCATGGTGGCGCAATACTCTTCGGGATAAAGCGCCAGCTCCCCGTGTTTGAGTACATCCACGGCAGGTTGATGGGCGGTGCGGCTGGAGCGACGCAACAGGGCCCGGCAGCGGGCCACCAATTCCCGCATCCCGAAGGGCTTCACCAGATAATCGTCTGCTCCCACCTCCAGGCCCACCACCCGGTCGGTTTCCGAGTCCTTGGCGCTCACGATCAGGATGGGGGTGGTGAAGCCGCGACGGCGGAGGTAGCGGCAGAGATCCAGGCCATGGACACCCGGCATCATCAGATCCAGGAGGATCAAATCAAACTTGCTAGTCTCCGGGGTGTCCTGAAAACGCTCCAGTGCCCCATTGCCGTGGGCCACGGCGTCCACCAGAAATCCTTCGGCCGTCAGGCTTTCGGCAATGATTTCACGGATGGTGTCGTCGTCTTCCACCAGAAGAAGCTTGGAAGGGGCCAACGGTGTGGGGGCTTGGATGGCCAAGGCGGTGATCAGCGGCGGGGTTCAAAGAAGTCGAAATCTGCGGCGGCGAAGGTGCCCTTCTCCACTTGCCCCATGAGGTCCTCCAACTGTTGCCAGAGCCCGGCGCCGGTGGCCACCGCCAGAAGAAGGGCCAGAAAAAAGCTGCTCCCGGCCCCGAAGCCGAACACTTGCAGACCGGCGCCAATGAACAGGACAGTCCCCACCACGATGCCCCCATAGGGAATCACCGTTGTGAAGCGCCCCAAGGGCAGCAGAGGGAGACGGTCCTGCTTCCAATCCTCCAGACGCCGGCCAATTTGGCGGGCAAAGGTCAAGCCGCACAACAAGGCCATCAGCAGGCCCATCCCGCTGAGGGCATAGGGAGGATGGCTCTGCCAGTGGTAGGGGGCCACCAGAAGCGCGTCCAGTTGCTCCTGCAGTGCTGGACTCACAACATCTTCACCCACAATGCACAGTGCCGATCGGGTGGGGTGCAGTGTAGGGCAACCCACTAGCAGGGGCAACCACCTCAGACGGCGAGGGGATTCAGGCGTTTCCAGAGGGACTGGGCCAGACCCTTGGCCACGTCGGCAGCCCCAAAGTGACGCTGCAGCAGGCTCAGCAACCCCACCAGATCCTGGGTCTGCAGGCGATCGTCCCGCACCAGGGTTTGCAACAAGCGCTGGCGCAACATCTGGCCATCCGCCGTGAACAGGAGACGGAGTCCGGAACCGGCCAGGGGCAGCACGTCTTGCCCATCCCCCGTGTCCCGGGCAACCCTCAACAGGCTATCCAGCCGCTCCAGCCGCAGCCGCCCTTCCTGGTCAAAGAGCACGTCCAGCAGCTTGTCCCGCAGCTCCGCCGTATCCGCCGCCAACAACCGCCGCGCCACGTAGGGATAGGCCACCCCCACAATCCGAAAACCCGGATCCAGCCGCAGGGCGACACCCTCCTGGCTCACCAGGGCGCGAATGATCAAGGCAAACCGGGCGGGCACCCTGAAGGGGTAGTCGTACATCAACTCCGAGAAGCGATCCGTCACTTGCTTGAAGTTGAAGTCGCTCACCGCATTGGCCAGCTTCATGGCCAGCACCTCCCGGAGTGCGGGCACAATGCGCCGCCGGTCCACGTCGGGCCGTAGAAAGCCCAGGCGGATAAAATCGTCCGCCAGGCTCTCGTAGTCCTTGTTGATCAGATGGATAATAGAGTCCGTGATGATCAGGCGGTCACCCTGACTGATCTCGTCCATCATCCCGAAGTCCACGTAGCCCAGATGGCCCTTGTCACCTGTCCGGCCAGGCAGGGCAATCAGGTTGCCCGGGTGGGGGTCCGCATGGAAGAAGCCGTGCTCCAGTAACTGCTCCAGTCCCGCGGTCACGCCCGTGCGAATCAAGGCGGTGGGATCCAGGCCATGGCGGCGCAACTCTTCCGGATCCCGAAGCTTGGGACCTTGTAGCCAGACGGTGGTAAGAATCCGCTGGCTACTGTGGCTGCCCACCACCGCTGGCGCCATCACCGTTGGATTATCACGGAACTGCTGGGCAAAGCGGCGGGCGTGGCGGGCTTCGGCGTCGTAGTCGATCTCTTCAAAAAGCTTGCCGCCGAACTCGTCCACGATGGCCGGCAACCCATCCCCCAGGTTAAGGGGTAGGGCAGGGCCGAACACCATGGCAAGAAGCCGCAGCAGCACCAGATCCCGACGGATCACCGCCTCCAGACCGGGCCGCTGCACCTTCACCGCAACCCAGAGGCCGTTGTTGAGTCGCGCCTTATAGACTTGCCCCAAAGAGGCGGCGGCAATGGGTTCCTGGGGAAAGGTGCGGAACAACTTGTCCACGGGCTGCCCCAGGTCTGTTTCCACCATCTCCCTTGCGGTATCCAGGGGGAAGGCCGGCAGTTGATCCTGCAGCTTGGTGAGCTCGTCCAGCCAGGCGCCGGGCACCAGATCGGGGCGGGTGGAGAGGGCCTGGCCCACCTTGATGAAGCAGGGGCCAAGCTGGGTAAGGGTTTTCAACACCGTCTGGGCCAGGCGGCTCTGGACCCCGTGGTCCGTGCTGCTCCCCTGGGTCACCAGCCGCACCGCCAGCCCGGTGAAGTGCATCAACAGCACCAGAAGACGGCTGATCAACCGCCATGGCCGCAGCAGCAGCCAGAGCAGGTCCCTGCCGTGGTCATAACGCAGCGGCTGCTCAGCCTGCAATACAGAAGACGCCAAGGGACCTTTGCTCAACATACGCGCTCTTCAACCTAAAAAGTTTCTTCCGTCCTGGTGGCGGGAATAGGGTGAGCGTTGGTTTTTCTGCGTTCCATGCCTGCCCAGGAGTTGATTGCCGCCCTGCCCGTTGCGCTGGCCAAGCTGGTGGGCGGGCTGGTGGTGGTCTGGCTGCTGGGGCGTGTCGGTCTGGCCACGGCCACACGGCTCACCCGGAGAACCGCCACCAGCATTGATGACTTCATCACCAAGGCAGTCCACAAGGCCCTGGTGCCCGTGTTCTCCATGGTGGTGGTGGCCTGGGCTTGGGAAGGGATTCCCTATGAGGGAATTGGTGATCGGATCGTCACCGCCATGACCGCTCTAGTGACCACAGTGGTCATTGTGCAAGCCGCCAACCGCATCCTGGTGCGACTACTGGTCAGTGCTTTTCGTCGAATCGGCAAGGGCGACGATGCCAGTCTGGAAATCCTCACAGCCCTGAAACCCATGCTGCGAGCCGTGACTTGGATGCTGGGCGGGGTGATCTACTTGCAGTCCCTTGGCATCCCCCTTGGTGCCCTGTGGGCACTGCTCAGCGCCGGCGGCATCGGTGCCGGCCTGGCACTTCAGAAGCCTGTAGCCGAATTCTTCGAATACATCTACATCCTGATGGATAAGCCGTTCCGCAACGGAGACTTTCTCCACGTTGGCAACAGCGGCACCTGGGCCAGGGTGGAGCAGGTGGGCATCCACTCCACACGGTTGCGCAGCGTGGACGGGGAGTTGGTGGTGATGACCAATTCATCCCTGGCCAACCAGACCCTCTCCAACTACACGGTGATGGAGCGCCGCCGCCGCATCTACCGCTTTGGCGTCACCTACGACACCCCCCCTCAGGTGTTGAAGCGGATCCCCACCATGGTGCGGGCCATTGTGGAGGGGGTCAAGGATGCCGACTTCGACCGTTGTCACTTCGTCGAATTTGGCGCCAGCAGTCTGGATTTTGAACTCTGCTACAACATCCCCACCAACAACTACGTGCAGGCTCTTGATGCCCAGCAGCAGGTGAACGTGGCCCTGGTGCAAATGTTCGCGGAGCAGGGCATCGAGTTTGCCTTTCCCACACGGACCCTTTATCTCAATGCCCAGGCATCCGGGCACGACTCACCAGCAGGGCAAACCACAGACAAACTGCCACAACGGCAAACGCCACCCCTGAACCAATCCCCAAGTGGACCATCAACCGTGGCACCACCTGGGGAACGATGATCACCCCCGCCAGGGGGAGGAGTTTCCACACCCGTCTCAAAACCACTCCCCTACAGCGTCTGAGGCGGTGTTGGTGTTGTCGCAGGGGGTTGTGCGCTGGAAGGCCATGGTGACTTCACGCTTCTGCTCCCCATCGGCCGCCACCGCCTTGATGGCATAGTGCTGCTGGCCATCGCGGAAGGGCACCTGGATGCGGAAGGTGCCTTCCGGTGTGAGGGGCACCGGCTCTTCACCGATGGTAAGGGAGGCGGAAGGATCGGTGGCGCCGTAGACAATGAGTTCGGCATCCGCCACCAGCCAGAAGGAGCGCTGGCGCGCCATCCCGGCGCCGGAGTCCGTACGACCACTAGCCCAGATGCCGGCGGCGGAATCGGAGAACCCGGCTTGCTCCTCTTGTTCTCCAAGTTCCGGCACCGGTTGCTGGAACACTTCCGAGCCTTGCCTGCGGAGAGAGAAGCCAGTGGCCACCTGGTAGAGCCGTTCGTGAATGGTGCTGTCCAGAGGGGCCTCCTCCGGGGTGGGCAGGGGGATGGGGGTGGCGGTATCCAGGGAAAACGGCACAAACTGATCCAGAATCTGCTGGCTGGGCTTGGCTGCAGGCACCCTTGCCTTGGCGGAGAACGCCACGGACAGCCAGCCGGCATCCTCAAGCCGGAAACCCAGCTCAACCCGGTAATCCCGATTGCTGAGGGGCATCGGCACATGCCAATCCGTGACGTTTGCATCCACAGGCACCTCCTGGAGGGTGTGGGGATGGGCAGCGCCCTCCCCCAGGCCTGTCACGTCACTGACCCGCAAGCACAGTTGCTGGGCTCCAGCTTTCTCGGCAGCCTTGCGTGTTTCCGGGGACATCTCCCAGAAGACGTAGCCCCACTCCGGGTCACGGGGCAAGAAGACAACGCGGTCATTGTCTTCGGGAACTGTCGATGTCTCTGCTTCGGGCTGGGGCTGAGGCGCAGCAACGGCACCGTTCCTCTGCACGAATTCGGAACCTTTGGATTCAGAGGCCTGGGGTGACGCCGGGTCTTCGGCCTCTGATGAATGCTGGCCAATCTCTTGAACCAGAGAATTTTTGCTTTTGCGGCTATAGAGGCTGACGCCCAGTTGACTGGCAATGGCGCGGAGTTGCCTCAGGGTGAGGCGTGCCAAGGAGGAAAGGGGAGGAAGATCGGCCATCTCTAAAGAAAGGCTTTGGGATCACTATGGAGAGATTTTGCCAAAGTCACAACCATTCGGTCGCCATCGGTGAGGCTTCCCTAACCGTGTCTCCCATCCCCGTGGCTCAGATCTTGCGATAGCGCACCTTGCTCATGTAATCGAAGGACGTGTTGGTGCTGCCGCCGGCAACACACCGGGTTGCGCCCACGGCGCCAACCCAGGCGCGGTAGTCGTTGGGATTACCGCCACGGCTTACCCTGGCTCGGGAAGGCAACTTCTTGGTAGCAGCACCGACAAAAACAGCCCTGGGGAAGCCCAGAATACCGCGCCAGTAGGACTCGTAGCGAGGAGACTTGATGTTGAACGGCGTTTCTCCCAACTCGCGCCCCGGCAGCACCCGGTGACGCTGGTAGGGGACCGTGTCGTAGCCAAAGTTATCGATGTACTCCTGGGAATCCAGCAGGGCGTCCACGAGTCCCACCAGACCCTTGTTGCAGATGACGATGGACCAGGCAATGGTTTCCGCCTGGCCATGGACATCCCGCCCCAGAACCCGCTGCACCATCTGGGTCACCACTTGGTAATTGCTGTTGAAGCGGTAGAAGGAGCTTCTGAAGGTGTCCGAGAGCAGGAGGCCGCGGATAAAATCCCGCACCGTGATCTGGTTATTGCGCAGTTGGGACTCCAGAAAGGCGTCCCGGCTATACTTGAAGGCGTGGAAGAAAATCTGCCGATAGGCCGCTTCAATGAGGGCCGTGTAGTCGGCGTCGCTGAGCACCTTCTGGGTGCTGAAGATGCGTGCCTGGTCATCGTCAGCACCCCCGTAGTCTTTCACCCGGGAATTCTGGGTTTCAAGGGCGTAGTTGAGAAGCGGAAGTGCCACGGGTCACCGGCTCGGTACGGGTTGGATGCTAGAGGACAATCCGCTGAGACATGGTCGGCAGAGTGCGGTGGAATCACAGTCCTTAACGTTGCTCACCAGCCCAGGGCGGCCTGCCGCAGTGCTGTGTCCGGCGGTGGATCGGGTGCCGGTTCAGGTCCAATGGTGTCTTGAATCCGGGTTTCAACAGACAGGGACGCCGTATTGGAGAGCCCCTCCACCGTGCTGGTGCGTAGACGCACCTGGGGGCTGACGAACCAGAAACGTTCCCGGCTGTGCATGGTCTCGTAGGCGGTGATCAACTCCAGGCCATCCTCGTCGTCCATGCGGAACTGTCCCGCCACCGTTGCGGTCTCGGCATAGCCACGGTCCCGCAGCAGCTTTCCCTGGCGACCGTGGTCGTCGGTGGGAATCAGGGCAAAGACCGTCTCTCCCTGATGATCCTCTCCGGCCCGGTCCCAGGCCATGGACCCTAGCCAACGCACATGGCAGCCGCCCCGGACGGCCTCGGGCGATTCGCCGTGAAGACGGGCAATGGCCGCCAAGCGCCCGTCCTCCGGGGCCAGGGTGACCACCTCGATGTGGCTGATACCTGCCTCGGTGCGGCGGTGGAGTAAATGATGGCTGGTGCGCTGGGAACGCCAACGGCCCGCACTGCGGGCAAAGAAGGCCATGGCGTCGGGAATGGGCTCCACAGTTGCCTCCTGTTGCCGCAAAATAACTGCCTCTGGGGAACTCTAGGGCTTCAACCCGTCACCCGGCAAGTGGCGTCGCCGGACGGCGATAGAAGGGACGACGCGCCACACGGGCGGCCACCTGCTGGCCCCGCACCTGCACCAACAGGTCTGTACCGGGTTTGGCCATGGCGGGGGGCACGTAACCCAGGGCAACGGCATGTCCCAGGCTGGGGGACCAGGCGCCGCTGGTGACCACGCCAACGATGGTGCCCGTGGCGTCCAGGATGGAATGACCCTGCCGGGCAATGGCGCGCCCCCGCAGGGTGAGCCCCACCAGCCGCCGTGGCGCACCCGTCCGGGTTTGGGCTTCCAAAACCTCGCGACCGATGAAGGGATGGGGCATTTCCAGATGCACCAACCAGCCCAGGGAGGCCTCCAAGGGGGTGTGGCGGGTGTCCATGTCCTGGCCATAGAGGTGGAGGGCAGCCTCAAGGCGCAGGGTGTCCCGTGCGGCCAGTCCACAGGGCTGCACCCCGTGCTCCAGCAGCTCCTGCCACAACCGTTGCCCCCCTTCACGGGACAACAACACCTCCACGCCGTCCTCGCCGGTGTATCCGGTGCGAGCCAGAAACACCAGCTCATCTCCCCAGTCCAGTTGGCGATGGCCAAAACGGGGCAGCCCTTGCAGGTCCCAGCCCCGCAAACGCTCCAGCAGGGGCACGGCCCGGGGACCCTGCAGGGCCAGCAGCACCCCGTCGCCTTTGCGGTCGGAGATGGTGCAGTCCCTGGGCACAAGATGGCGCTCCAACCAGGCGGTGTCCGCAGCGCAGCGGGCGGCATTGACAACCACCGCCACTTCGTGCCCACCTGCCACCAGGCCACGGTCATAGACGATCAAGTCATCAAGGATGCCCCCCTGTTCGTTGAGCAGGACCGTGTACTGGGCTTCCCCTGGTCCGATGCGCCCCAGATCCGAAGGCACCAGGCCCTGGAGGGCATCCTTCACCGCCGGTCCCCGCAGGGTAAGCACCCCCATATGGGAGATGTCGAATATCCCAACGGCGCTGCGCACAGCCCGGTGCTCCGCCACCACGCCGGTAAACTGCAAGGGCATGATCCAGCCGGCAAAGGGACTGAAGCGGGCTCCAGCGGCTTGGGCGGCTTCATGGAGGGGGGTGGTTTTACCAGTGCTGTGATCCATGGGATCGGAGGAATCGCCGGGATCCTCAGTCTGCCGTGGCGGGGAGAGCGGAGTGTCGGATCAGGGCGCCGGGCGGGGCTGGCTGGTGATCTCCAACACCTGGTGGATGGTGTCGGGGGTGTCGAGGCACTCCAGGCAGTAGCGGGCCACCAGGCGGCGAGGAATGGTGCCCTGCTGCTGGGTGGCGGCGCCACTGACCACCAACTGCTGCTGCTCCAGACGGGCTTCTGTTTCCTTCAGACCCCCTGGCCGCACAACGGTCCAGTCCAGATCGCTGTGCTCCAGGGCCTCCTCTCCCCAGCGCTTGCACACCAGGATCAGGCCAAACAGGTTGAGATTGTGCCAGAGTTGGCCACTGCACAGGGAACTCACCAGCACCACCCGCGCCACACCGACCTGTTGACAGGCCTGCGCCTGCCGTTGTACGGCCTGGGTGTCCACTTGAAACGGCCCGAAGAGATTGGCGGATGGCCGCGCCCCTGTGGCCATCACCAGGCTACGGCAACCGCGAAGGGCCTCCACAAGCTGGGGCAACCGGCCAAAGTCCAGGCGCCGGATGTCGCAATGGGCCAGGGACGGGGGCAATTTCGAGGCTGGCCGCACCAGCAGCCGCACGGCCAGGCCCCGGGCCAGGGCTTCTTCGGCAATGCGCAATCCCGTCCGGCCACTGGCGCCACTGACGGCCACAATGTTGCTGTTCATTGTTAGACCAGGATTTCAGCGCAATTGGAATGGTATTGTAACAAGCACCGTGATGGTGTCCCTGACTTTTGCCAGTTCATCAGGGAAAACAGGCAAAGGCTGGGCGCGTTGAATCAGCGCCAAAGCTTCCTTGTCGAGCAGGGTGTTACCACTGCTGCGCTCCAGCCCATAACTCAAAACTTCACCACGGCGATTCACGATAAACTTCACCAGGACTGTCCCCTCATCCCCACGATACTCCGCACGGCGAGGATAGCGTTTATGTTTGTTCAACCAGTGATGGGCAGTCTTGCCGTACTGGCTCCGTAATTGCGCCAAGTCCACGGTATCCAGAACAGACGTGGGCGCCGCCGCCGTAGTCGGGGTTGCAGGCGTCTCCGGGGTGGGGGTTCTGTTGTTGCTGCTGACAGCGGCTGTTGACGGGCTGGGGGGCGTCCGTGGGGTGGCCGCTGGCGTTGGATTGACGGCAGCCACGGATGGTCGCGTCAATGGCTCCTGCTGGACCGTGGTTGGTACGGGTGCGGGCTGGGGCGGCACAACCTCCGGTGTTGGTGGCGACGCCTCAGGGTCGGGCTGCCTGGCCGCCGGCGATGTGGGGCGGGGCGCAGGGGTAGGGTGGGCTGGTGCTGGTGGTGGGGTGGCCAGGGATACCAGAACCGGCTTGGGGGGAGGGGGAGCGTTCCGGCGCCCGGACAGGGTCTGGGGCAGCCGCGCCGCCCCCAGGGCATGAATTGTGAGGGCGGCGGCAAACGCCATGGTCCATTGGCAGGGGGTGAGCGTCATGGAGCGTTAGCGACGGTCCGCAATGGTCAGAAGCTGAAGTTGGTCAATCCCGACCTCCCGCAGGCGACTCATCACCGCCACCACCTTAGTGGCCTCTACCGCTGCCGAAGCCCGCAGAACCAGGGGTGAATCCATGGTCCCCACGTCAGGGTGCCGGGCCATGGCAAGCTGCAGGCTTTCCTGAGGCACGATCTGGGCATTGAGGAAAAGGCGGCCCTGGGCATCCATGGACAGGATCACGGCCTGGGGGGAAGACGGATCCTGGCTGGCGGAAAGGGGAGGCTCGATCTTCATTTGCTCCGCTGTCAGCTTCCCTGCCAGCATGAAAAAGATCAACAGCAGAAACACCATGTTGATGAGGGGCAGCACCCGCTCGTCGTCGTTCTTCTCGCCTCTCCCTTGCAGGCCTATGGGGAGAAGGCCCATGGGGCGTCGCCTTTGAAGGTGCATGGGCTCATTCCCCCGGCGTTGCTTCCAGAAAAGACACCTGACTGGCTCCTGCGCCACGCAACTGGTCCAGCACAGTTACGATGCGTTGTAAAGGCACCCCGTCTGCAGGTTCGAGGGCCACCTGCCGCTGCGGTTGAAGCGCCACCTGTTCCCGCAACTGCGCCAGGGAAACGGGTTGACCGTCCAGTTGCAGGATATCCCGGCTGATGGTCACCAGCAACGCCCTGTCTCGTACTTGCGTGGGAGTGGCGTTCCTGTCCACCACGCGGAGGTCAATCATATTGGTGCTCTGCAGGTTGGAGACCAGCATAAAGAAGATGAGCAGGATAAAGACAACGTCAATCAACGGTGTCAAGCTGACGGCGGCCCTGGAACGGCGGCCCTGGAACAGCGGGACACGCAACTTCATGGCGTGACCTGCTGATCCTGGGACAGGTCGGTGGTGAACACCCGTGTGGTCACGTCGGCCAATCCATGGGTGAAATGCTCAACGCGCCCCTCCAGCCAGTTGTGAACGGCCACCACGGGGATGGCAACGCCGAGGCCAACGGCCGTCGTGAGCAGGGCTTCCCAAATGCCTCCCGAGAGGGTGGACGGGTTGATGGAGTTTTCCGCTTGGGCAATCTGCTGAAAGGCCTTGATCATGCCCAGGACTGTCCCCAGAAGGCCAAGGAGGGGCGCCAGGGAGGCGGTCACCTCCAGCAGCCGTAAGTTGGCCCTGAGGGAGATCACAAGGGCATGGCTGGCCCGCTCCACCTCCTCCCGCACCACCGCGGTGGGTATCTGGCGACACTGGCCCCGAATCGCCTGGGCCAGCACAGCGGCAGCAGGGTTGCGGCAACGCCGCGCCACGGCCAACGCCTCGGTTGATTCCCCCTCCAGGTGCAACGCCAGCGTATGGCGCACCGTCCGCAACTGATTCAACTCAAGGGAAGCAAATTGCCAAACCTTGGCCACCACCACTGTCAACGCCAGAATCGACATCCCGAGCAACACCACGATCACCGGGCCGCCAGCGCCAATCAACTGCCCCACAG
>JAJDVL010000027.1 GCA_022826155.1 Prochlorococcaceae cyanobacterium jk18x22bins.40
AAAGCTCTGGACAGGCGTTTTGAGTTGTGACTAGCGTACATAGTTCTTGAGAACGAGAGCCTCAGGGCTTGCTTCATATTACCAAAACCTAGTGTCTAAGAGGAGTTTGCAGGTTTCGGCACTTTGCTACGTAAGCCCCAAAAATTGCCCTCCTTCCTTCCGTGGGCAGGCCTGCTGGCCTAGGCAACCCCTATCCAGGACTGATTTTCCCATGGTGAGACGACATCCCCTAGAGGGAAGTTGCCCGATTTTTGTGGTGTCCTGAAGTATTGCATCTAAAATCCTACAAAAAAAGGCATTTTTGAAGGATTAGGCTGGAGCGACGCCATGCTGATCCAGACAACGGTGACTGGCGTGCAGCGCCGGTTTATCCGGCAATGGATCCCGTCGTTTCCTCCGTCGCTTCCCCAGCCTATGGCCTTGATCCAACAGTCTACCGATGCTGCGCCCCAGGCCTCCGGGGGATGTGCTCAGCCGCTGACGCTGCTGCGGGAACGGGGCCAGCGGGAGGTGTTCTGCGGTCTTACCAGCATTGTCTGGCTCCATCGCCGCATGCCGGACGCCTTCTTTCTGGTGGTGGGCTCCCGCACCTGCGCCCATCTGGTCCAGTCCGCAGCGGGGGTGATGATCTTCGCAGAACCCCGCTTTGGCACCGCCATCCTGGGGGAACGGGACCTGGCGGGCCTGGCGGACGCCAACGACGAACTGGATCGGGTGGTGGAGCAACTCCTGGCGCGGCGGCCGGAGATTCGCACCCTCTTTCTGGTGGGCTCCTGCCCCTCCGAGGTGATCAAGCTGGATCTGGCCAATGCCGCCCAACGTCTGAGCCAGCGCCACCTGCCCCGCGTGCGGGTGGTGAGCTACTCCGGCAGCGGCATTGAAACCACCTTCACCCAGGGGGAAGACAACGCCCTGGCGGCCATGGTGCCCCTGCTGCCCCACGGTGAAGCCGAGAGCCTGTTGCTGGTGGGCACCATGGCGGATCAAGTGGAGGACCAGTTGTGCCGTCTCTTCAACCAGTTGGGTCTGCCTGGGGTCCACACTCTGCCCCCGCGGCGCTCTACAGACCTGCCGCCGGTGGGTCCCAACACCCGCATCCTCCTCTGCCAGCCCTACCTGAGCGCCACCGCCAGGGCTTTGCAGGCCCGTGGCGCCCAGCTCATTGCCGCTCCTTACCCCTTGGGGGTGGAGGGCACCACCGCCTGGATCCAGGCGGCTGCAGCGGCCTTTGGCCTGACCGCCAGCAGGGTGCAACCCCATCTGGAGGCGGCCCAGGAGCGGGGGCGCAAGGCCGTGGCCCGCTACAGGGATCAACTGGAGGGGAAGCGGCTGTTTCTGTTGCCGGATTCCCAACTGGAAATTCCCCTGGCCCGGTTCCTGCACCAGGAGTGCGGCATGGTGCTCCAGGAGGTAGGAACCCCCTACCTGGACCGCCTGCTCATGGCCGCTGAACTGGAGCAACTGCCCGCCGCCACCACCATCAGCGAAGGACAACACGTGGACCGCCAGTTGGAGCGGGTGCGAGCAGCCCGGCCTGATCTGGTGGTCTGTGGTCTGGGGCTGGCCAACCCTCTGGAGGCGGAGGGCATGGCCACCAAGTGGTCCGTTGAACTGGTGTTCAGCCCCATCCAGGGGTATGAGCAGGCGGGGGATCTGGCGGAGTTGTTTGCCCGTCCCCTGGCCCGCCGCCAACGCCTTCACTTCTGAGCCTTCCCCATCTGGAGCCACGCCATGGATTTAACCCTCTGGACCTATGAAGGCCCCCCCCACGTGGGCGCCATGCGGATTGCCACCTCCATGGAGGGGGTGCATTACGTGCTGCACGCGCCCCAGGGGGACACCTATGCCGACCTGCTCTTCACCATGATCGAGCGGCGGGGCAAACGCCCCCCCGTCACCTATACAACGTTTCAGGCGCGGGATCTGGGAGGAGACACCGCCGAGATGGTGAAGGTGTCCGTGCGGGAGGCTGTGGAGCGTTTCCAGCCCCAGGCCCTGCTGGTGGGGGAAAGCTGCACGGCGGAACTCATCCAGGATCAGCCCGGTGCGTTGGCCAGCGGCATGGGGTTACCCATCCCCATCGTGAACCTGGAGCTGCCGGCCTACTCCAAGAAGGAAAACTGGGGCGCCGCCGAGACCTTCTATCAACTGGTGCGCCGCTTGTTGAAAGACCAGGTTCCCCCTCCGGGCACAGGACGACCCGACCGTGCCCCTGGGGTGCGCCCCAAGGTGAATCTTCTGGGGCCGTCCTCCCTGGGCTTCCGCTGCCGGGACGACGTCACCGAGGTGTGCAGGCTGCTGGGGGAGATTGGCGTGCAGGTGTCCGTTGTGGCGCCCCTGGGGGCCAGCCCCGCTGATCTGCGCCGTATTCCGGAAGCCGATCTCAACATCTGCCTCTACCCTGAGGTGGCCAAGCCTGTCTGTGACTGGCTGGAGCGACAGTTTGCCATGCCCTGCGTGCGCACGGTGCCCATCGGGATTGGCGCCACCCGGGATTTTCTCCAGGAGGTGGGCGCCGCCCTGGGGGTGGACGTCACCATGGCCCTGCGGCCGGACGTGGTGGGGGCCAGTGATCTGTGGTCTCCCCAACTCCATGGCGGCAGCACGGAACGGGCCCGTTCCCGCCTGCCCTGGTATTCCCGCTCCGTAGATTCCACCTACCTGACGGGCAAGCGGGTATTCGTGTTTGCCGACGGGACCCATGCCCTGGCCGCAGCGCGGATTGCCACGGCGGAACTGGGCTTTGAGCTGGTGGGCCTGGGCACCTACAGCCGGGAGAGCGCCAAGCTGGTGCGCGCCGCCGCCAGGAGTTACGGCCTGGACGCCCTCGTTACCGACGACTACCTGGCCGTGGAGCAGGCCATCAGCGATGCTGCCCCCGAGTTGGTGCTGGGCACCCAGATGGAGCGCCACATTGCCAAGCGGCTCTCCATTCCCTGCGCCGTGATTTCCACCCCCATCCACGTGCAGGACGTGCCGGCCCGCTATGGACCCCAAATGGGCTGGGAGGGGGCCAACGTGATCTTCGACACCTGGGTCCACCCGCTGATGATGGGCCTGGAAGAGCACCTCATTGGCATGTTCCGGGAAGATTTCGAATTCGTGGATGGGCATCAAAGCCACCTCCACGCTGGTGGCTCCAAACCCAAGGATCCCCCGGCGCCGGGAGCCTCCGTCAGTGTTAGCACCGACAAGGCCCGACGCTGGAGCCAGGAGGGCCTGGCAGAGCTGGGCAAGGTGCCCTTCTTTGTGCGGGGCAAGGTGCGCCGCAATACGGAAGCCTTTGCCCAGACCCAAGGCATTGCGTTAATCACCGTGGACACCCTCTACGAGGCCAAGGCCCACTACGGCCGCTGACCACAGTCCACACACCCCCAACACTCCTCACCCCTCATCCCCAAACAGGCCATGACCGCCACCACCACAGTCCCTCCCCAACGTCGTGAAGACGGGGAAGGGAGCGTTCAAGTCCACCAGGACAACAAGATCAACATCGAAGAAGGCGCCCTCGTCATTGCCGTGTACGGCAAAGGAGGCATTGGCAAGTCCACCACCTCCTCCAACCTTTCCGCCGCCTTCTCCCATCTGGGCAAGCGGGTGCTGCAGATTGGTTGTGACCCGAAACACGACAGCACCTTCACCCTCACCAAGAGCATGGTGCCCACCGTGATTGACACGCTGGAGGAGGTGGACTTCCACAGCGAAGAGTTGGAGGCCAGTGACTTCGTCTACACCGGCTACAACGGGGTCATGTGTGTGGAGAGTGGCGGCCCACCGGCGGGCACCGGCTGCGGTGGTTACGTGACCGGTCAGACCGTCAAGCTGCTCAAGGAACACCACCTGCTGGAAGACACGGACGTGGTGATCTTTGACGTGCTGGGGGACGTGGTCTGCGGCGGTTTTGCCGCACCCCTCCAACATGCCCATTACTGCTTGATCGTCACCGCCAACGACTTTGATTCCATCTTTGCTATGAATCGCATTGTGCAAGCGATCAAGGCCAAGGCCAAGAACTATCGGGTGCGGCTAGGGGGCGTGATAGCCAATCGCTCTCAGGAGACGGATCAAATCGACCGCTTTAACGCCCGCGCTGGCCTACGCACCCTGGCCCATTTCAAAGCTGTAGACGCCATCCGCCGCTCCCGCCTCAAAAAATGCACCATCTTCGAGATGGAGCCCAG
>JAJDVL010000017.1 GCA_022826155.1 Prochlorococcaceae cyanobacterium jk18x22bins.40
CCTTGCTTTTTGTGCCACGCTCCGGTGGGCTGATGGTCATTGAGACGTTCCCTGAGATGGGGTTCGCGGGAGGGGCCGACAGATGCCGACCAAACCATTCCTGAATGGGGGAATGGTGACGGCCACCACCACGGTGAGGAAGCAGGCAGGACAGGTCAGTCAAGACATCTGAAGAGCCTGCGTCACCACTGGTAAGTCACGCCCTGAAAAGGGGACCGATGGGGCGACTATAGGCTTTTACGCCCAGCCCGATCCCCATGACAGTTACAAAGGTTCAATCCCTGCATGCCGCCCAAAGACTGGGGAAGCGCCACCACTGGCGGACATCCTCAGGATGCCAACGGCTGGCAAGGCCAGGGGCAGGGAGAACAGGTCTGGAAAGACTTCTTCCGACTTTGCATTAAAACTATACTTATTAATGTTAATGGCCACAGGGCTCTGCCTTCCGGCCTGTTGACCTGCTCCGTTCCCCATGCCGTCTTCCAGGCTGAACCAGGTGCGTCTTGGGGTGACTGTTCATCACCATGGTCTGGGGCCCCTTCTGGACCTGCAGGCCGGCGGCTTCCTGGACGAGGTGGCCGCCCCAACTGCCCTTGCCACTGCCACGAGCGGGAGTGGGGTGACCGGTTTTTCCCAAGGGTTGGCCCATTTCCTGACAACCCGCTGGCCCCAACTGCAGCTCCTGGTGGCGGCCATGGCCGCTGGCGCCTTAATCCGCAGCCTTGCCCCCCTGCTCCGGGACAAACATCGGGATCCGGCCGTGTTGCTTCTAGATGGCAGCGGTTGTCATCTGGTCCCCCTCCTGGGTGGGCATGGACGGCATGGTGATCAGTTGGCGGCGGCCATGGCCGCGTTCCGCAGTGGCCAGGTGTGGCGCAGCGGCTATAGCAGTGGTTCGGGGAAGCTGGCTCTGGATTGTTTCGGTTCCAGCCTCGGCTGGCAACGGGGCTGGGGGAACTGGGATGGGCTGGTGAAAGCCTTTGCCCAGCAGGAACACATGGTTTTGGTGCAGGAGAGTGGTGCCACATCCTGGCGCACCACGGCGGCGGCGGCACGGTTGCAGCCAGCAGATCCTTTGCCCCCCCAGAGGCCTTGGCTGTACGTGGGCCATCGCTCCGCCACCGGGGCCATGGCCCACTGGCATCCACCGGTGCTCTGGCTGGGCTTGGGTTGTGAACGCCACACCCATCCAGTGGTTCTGGAAGCTGCCGTGGAGAAGAGCCTGGTGTCGGCAGGTCTGGCTGCTGCCGCTGTGGCTGGGGTGGCCAGTCTGGACCGCAAGAGTGACGAGCCCGGACTACTGGCCCTATGCCAGCAACGTCAGTGGCCCCTGAAAGTCTTCACCGCGGACCACCTGGCGGCCATTGCCGTGCCCAACGGCTCCCCGGTTGTGGCCAGACAGGTGGGAACCCCTAGCGTGGCGGAGGCCGCTGCTCTTGCTGCTGCGGGAACGGGCGCCCGGCTTTTGGCGCCCAAGACCGTTGTCCGTGGAGAACGGGCATCCGGCGCCGCCACCTGTGCAGTGGCTTTGGCAACCAGTCCCTGGGCGCCCGCTCGGGGTGCCCTGGAGGTTATTGGCAGTGGCCCGGGTGCATTGGATCAACTGACCCCTGCAGCCCGAGCCGCATTGGCCGCCGCCACCACCTGGGTGGGCTATGGACCTTACCTGGACCGTCTGGAGCCTCTACGCGCTCCCCACCAACTGCGGCTTGACGGGGTCCTGGGCAAGGAGCAGGAGCGTTGCGCAACCGCGTTGGCCATGGCCTGCCAGGGACAACGGGTGGTCCTCGTCTCCTCTGGCGACAGCGGCATCTATGGCTTGGCTGGCCTGGCCGTGGCCCGTTGGCTGGACCTGCCTGAACAAGATCGTCCCGGCTTTGCGGTGCATCCTGGCATTTCTGCGCTCCAGATGGCCGCCGCCCGCCTCGGTGGGCCGTTGATGCATGATTTTTGCGTTATCAGCCTGAGTGACAAACTCATCCCCTGGGCCACCATCCGGCAGCGCCTCCAGGCCGCCGCCCTGGGGGATTTCGTGGTGGCCCTCTACAACCCTCGCTCCAAGGAGCGGGTCTGGCAACTGCAAGAAGCCCGGAGAATCCTGTTGGCAGAGCGTTCCGGCAGCACACCGGTGGCCATCTGCCGCCAACTGGCCAGGCCGGAGGAGCAGGTCACCCTCACCACCCTTGCGGCACTGGAGAGCAGCACGGTGGACATGCTCACCCTGGTGTTGGTGGGCAACAGCCAAACCCGACGCCAGGGCCCCTGGCTGGTGACCCCCAGAGGTTATGCCCTGGACAGGATTGTGGAGTCGGGATGACAGGATTCGAACCTGCGGCCCCGTCGTCCCGAACGACGTGCGCTACCAAACTGCGCCACATCCCGATCCAACCCGAAACCTAGCAGACCACCATGGCGAGCCCATCTCCGTTCTCTGCAGCAGCAGGCGGCTCAACACCCGCCAAGCCCCCATGGCTCCGGGTCAAGGCCCCTTTACAGGAGCGGGTTGGTGCGGTCAGCCATCTGCTGGCGGACTTGCAGCTCAACACGGTTTGCCAGGAGGCCAGTTGTCCCAACATCGGCGAGTGCTTTGCCGCGGGGACAGCCACGTTCTTGATTATGGGCCCCAGTTGCACCCGGGCCTGCCCCTATTGCGACATTGACTTTGTCCGTCATCCCCGTCCCCTGGATCCCGGCGAACCCCGGCGCTTGGCCGAGGCGGTGCAGCGCCTGGATCTGAAGCATGTGGTGATTACCTCCGTGAATCGCGATGACCTGGCGGACGGAGGTGCCGCACAGTTTGCCGCCTGTGTCGTGGCGGTGCGGCAGCGTTGCCCCGGCACCACCATTGAGTTGTTGGTGCCGGACTTCTGTGGTGACCACAAAGCCCTGGCCTTGACCATGGCCACAACCCCGGACGTACTCAACCACAACGTGGAAACCGTTCCCCGACTCTATCGCCGAGTCCGCCCACAAGGACGCTACGGGCGCTCTCTGGGCCTGCTGGAGCAGGTGCGCCACCATTGGCCACGCACCTACACCAAGTCCGGCCTGATGGTGGGTTTGGGCGAGAAGGATGATGAGGTGCTGGCGGTACTGGAGGACCTGCGCCAGCGGCAGGTGGACATTGTCACCATTGGCCAATACCTGTCACCCGGACCCAGGCACTTGCCTGTGGCCCGCTTTGTCACCCCGGAAGCCTTTGATCGCTTTCGGAAATACGGCGAAGCTCTGGGGTTTCTCCAAGTGGTCAGCACGCCTCTGACCCGCAGCAGCTACCACGCCGAGCAAGTACAAAGGCTCATGCTGAAACACCCCCGCTAGCATTGGCTATTGCACCGCCTCCAGTGGCGCGTAGCTCATGGTGGCATTGAACTTTTTGCACCAGATGACCACGGAGTTGTTCTCCGACAGATCAATGTCGGCAGGAAGTTCATAGTCCTGGGCGCCCGTGGCTGACGTCAGCTCGGCCACGGTCACGTATTCTCCTTCATCCAGGGGATAGGGGTGTTCTTTGTCGGCAATGGGGTTGGCGGTGTTGCCAATGGCCAGATAAAGATCGGGCGCACCGGGGTTGGTGGCGAAATCCTCGCTCAGGTGCAGCATGGTCACACCTCCATGCTTGTCGATTTCAAAAGTGCCAGCAGCATCGTATTCACCCTTTTGAAACGTGCCACTGAACATGGGGTCACCCATGGCCATGTGGTCACGGGCTTCTTCTCCGGCCATCATCTCCTTGTCCCCATAGGACTCATGAGACGTGGCCGGTGTCGAATCCGCCCTGGGCGTTTTCCCTTGACAGGCAGCCAGTGTGGTGAGCAAAGCAACTCCCATCAGAAGCTTGAGTGCGTGCGTATGCATGAGCTCAAATGTGATCAATTACACAGTATATGCTTTGGAAGCAGCAACATCCGGCAACTCATCCGGCAGACGACGTTTTCCTGGCGCTCTTGCGACGACGTGGTTGGGGTTCTGGTGATGGGCTCTGACTGAGGGCCTGCACCAATCGGGCTTGGCCAGCTTCCAGCACGGCATCAATGTTTTCCGGCTGACGGCCACCCGCCTGGGCCAGATGGGGGCGCCCCCCTCCGCCACCACCACACCCTTTGGCCAGAGCGCCAATCACGGCCCCGGCCTTCAGACCACGGGCCACCACCTTGGGGCCAAACCCCGCCACAAGGCTCACCTTGCCGGGGGAGGATTCCCCAGCCAGCACCACCGCCGCCCCAGGACCCAGTTGGTCCACCAGGGCCTGACCAGCCGTTTGCAGGGCTGCAGGCTCCACCCCATCCAGACGCTGCACCAGAAGCTGGAACGCACCATTGGATTGGGCCTGATGAACCAGGGCCTTGGCCTTGGCCAGCGCCAGGGCTTCCCTGCTGGCGGCAAGGGCTTTGCTGGTGTGTTTCAGTTCGGTCTGCAGGGCCTCGACTCGGGCCACGATCTCCGTGGGTTGCGCCTTGAACCGCTCTCCCAATTCACGGCAGGCCTGGTCTCGGGGTTTGATGTAAGCCAGCGCCGCCGGACCGGCCACCGCCTCAATGCGGCGGATGCCCGCGGCCACGCCAGTCTCTGCCACCAGCCGCACCACACCGATTTCAGCGGTGTTGTTCACGTGGGTGCCGCCGCAGAGTTCCATGGACACCCCAGGAACGTTCACTACGCGCACCATGTCCCCATACTTCTCCCCGAACATGGCCACCGCCCCACGGGCTTTGGCCTCCGCCATGGGCATCTGGCTCGCTTCCAGGCTGTGGGCCTCCAGGATCCACCCGTTAATCAGGGACTCCATCTGTTCCATCTCGCTGGCCGCCACCGGTCGGGGGCAGTTGAAGTCAAAGCGGAGCCGGTCGAAGTCCACCAAAGAACCGGCCTGGGAGATGGCTGAATCCACAACCCGCTTGAGCGCTTCGTGGAGGAGATGGGTGGCCGTGTGATGAATCTGAGCCCGACGCCGACAAGAGCGGTCCACCCGGGTGGCCACCACCTGTCCCAAGTGCAGCACCCCTGATGCCAGGCGGCCCTTGTGCAGAACAAACCCATCCACTTTCTGTACATCCTCAACGATCATCTTCATGGGCTGACCTGCCGTTGTCGCACCCAGCACCACGCCTCGGTCTCCCACCTGGCCTCCGGACTCCCCGTAGAAGCAGGTGCGCGACAAGCCCACTTGCACCGCGTCACCATGGCACGCCTGCTGCGCTGCCTCGCCGTTGACAATGAGGGCCACCACCTCGCTCTCGTCATTGAGCTGTTGATAGCCGCTGAAGGGGGTGGCC
Organism: Prochlorococcaceae cyanobacterium jk18x22bins.40; assembly: GCA_022826155.1. Taxonomy (GTDB): domain Bacteria; phylum Cyanobacteriota; class Cyanobacteriia; order PCC-6307; family Cyanobiaceae; genus Synechococcus_B. The sequence continues at coordinate 5,277 of JAJDVL010000017.1, forward strand.
CCCAGCTTGGCAGCCAGGCCTTCCGCCACACCGCCACAGGTGAGATCCACGTTGACGGCGGCGGCCCTGGCCTGCTGCCTCTGGATCTCCATGGCCGAGGTAAACCCTTCTTGATCCACACCCAACCCGTGCTCCTGGGCAATTTCCACGGTCAACTCCAGAGGAAAACCGTGGGTGTCGTAAAGCTCAAACGCCTGGCCGCCGCTAATCCGCTCCGGTTGCGTCATCAAAATCTCGCCGAGGCGCTTTTCGCCCCGCTCCAAGGTGTCGCGGAAGCGCAACTCTTCCTGCTTGAGCTCCCGCTTGACGGCAGTCTCCCGTTGCTGAAGCTGGGGGTAGGCGGATCCCATCAGTTGAACGACCACGTCCACCAGGGATTCCAAAAACGGCTCGCGGATGCCGATGAGGTGCCCATGGCGGACGGCGCGGCGGATGAGGCGCCGCAGCACGTAGCCGCGCCCCAGATTGGAACTGGTGACCCCATCGGCAATCAGGTGGGTCACCGCCCGGCTGTGGTCGGCAATGATTTTGAGGGAGGTTTGCTGGTCTGCACTGGCGGCAAAGTAGTCCTCCAGGGGTGAGCGCCGGGCAGCGGCAGCCATGAGGGGATAGATGAGATCCGTTTCATAGTTATTGGCCTTGCCTTGCAGAATCCGGGCCATGCGCTCCAGACCCATACCCGTGTCGATGTTCTTGTTGGCCAGGGGTGTCAGAACGCCGTCGGCATTCCGATTGGACTCCATGAACACCAGGTTGTAAAACTCTATGAAGCGCTCGTCGTCTTCCAGATTGATGGCCCCGTCACCCTTCTCCGGCTGCAGGTCGTAGTACAGTTCGGAGCAGGGACCGCAAGGACCTGTGGGGCCAGCACTCCAAAAGTTGTCCGCTGCACCCATAGGCACGATCCGGTGGGGGGCTACCCCCACCGTCTCCGTCCAGATGGACGTGGCTTCCTGGTCCTCGTGGAACACACTCACCACCAAGCGCTGAGGGTCCAGGCCGAACACCTCCGTGCTCAGTTCCCAAGCCCAGCAAATGGCCTGCTCCTTGAAGTAGTCCCCAAAGGAAAAGTTGCCCAGCATCTCGAAGAACGTGTGATGCCGCGCCGTACGACCCACATTCTCAATGTCGTTGGTGCGAATGCACTTCTGGGCACTGGTGGCCCGCTGGGCGGGCCGCGGTTTTTGCCCAAGAAACACGGGCTTGAAGGGAAGCATCCCCGCAATGGTGAGCAGGACGGTGGGATCCTCCGGCACCAGGGAGGCACTGGGCAGCAGGCGGTGGCCACGGGCTGTATAGAAGTCCAGGAAGGCGAGGCGGATGGCCGCGCCACTACGGGGCTGCTGTTGTGCCGACAACATGATGGCTGGGGATGCAGACACCTTCATGGTGGAGAAGCATAATGAAAGGCGATGATTGCGCAGTCCCAAGGAACTGGTCATGGCCTGCCATGATCTGGCAAGTTAAGGGGGAGCACCGCTGACCACCGCCTTCAGCCAGGGTCAGGGTGTGCCACGCCTCAATGCTTTTCGACCAAAGGGGTCTATGAGCCTTCTGCACGCGCTATGGGACGGCGATGGTCTTGTGCTGTGGGCTGATGCCTGGTGCCTGGTGGATCGACAGACTCCTGTGGAGGAACCGCTGGTACACCCTTTTGCCCTCTCGCGACAGGACTTGCATCGTTGCCTGACCAGCCAGCAACGCCTGCCAGAGTCCCCTCTGCAACCTGTGGATCGTCTGCTGAGCTTGCCGAGTCGGGATCTGCGCCGCTCCCGACGGCGCCGACGGCGCACCAGCAGCAGTGGCAGTGAGTGGGAGGTGTGGAGCGGCCTTCCCCTGCTTGCCGGAGAGGCTATCCCTGGGCAGTGTCAATGGTGGCCTTGGCGCATTGAAGGGCTGAAGCTGGCCATGGCGGATCTGCCCACGTGGCTCAATGCACTGCCCCTCAGTGGCGAGCACCCGGATCTGGGGGATGAGCTGCGTTGGTTGGCCCATCTACAGCGCTGGTGTCTCAGCCTCATGGCCCGGGGCCGCTGGCTGCCTGTGGTGGAAGCCACAGGGGATCACTGCTGCGCCCGCTGGCAACCGTTGCTCAATCACGAGAATGACCGGTATCGCCTGGAAACCATGGCGTTGCACATGCCCCAGGCATTGCTCTCCGGTCAGGATTCACTGAACGCCCTGGCCTGCCGCCGCCCCGAGCAGCAGCGCCTGCAGGTGGCCGGCATTGTGGCAGCCCTCCTGGACACCCAGATGCGTGTTGCCTTCACGCCGCTGGAGGAGGGCTTGAACAAGCTGCTGGACAGTTGGCAGCAGGCCCTCGCTTCCCCGGAGGGCTTTCTAACCAGCGACGGGGATGGTGTAGAGCGCCTGCAGATGGCCACCAACCACTGGCGCCAGGGGGTCACGGGCCAATTGGCGCCAGCACGGGCTTGCCTGGAACTGCAAGCCCCCACACCACAACAGGGGGAGCAGGACGGTCACCACTGGCAACTCTGCTTTGGCCTCCAAGCCGCTGTTGATCCCGGTCTCTGGCTGGATGCCGAGGCCGTTTGGGCCGCTGGCGACAATGCTGTCCACATCGGAGAAATCCCGGTGGACAAGCCCAGCCAATTGCTGCTGGAGGGCCTGGGTCGGGCCCTGTCTGCCTTTGCACCCCTTGAGCGGGGGCTGGAGGGCGCCACCCCATCCAGCATGAGCTTGACGCCGGCAGAGGCCTTTGTGCTGATCCGCACCGCCAGCCGCCGCCTGCGGGATTTGGGGGTTGGCGTCAAGCTCCCCGCCACCCTCAGTGACGGCCTTGCCGGGCGCATGGGGCTGGCCATCCAGGCGGATCTGCCGCCAGAGTCCCAAGGCTTCAGTTTGGGAGAATCTCTGCAATGGCGCTGGACCCTCATGATTGGCGGCCAGCCCATCACCCTTAACCAACTGGAGCGGCTGAGCGCCCAGAAGAGCCCACTGGTGAACCATGGCGGGCAGTGGGTGGAACTGCGCCCCGGGGACATCAAGGCGGCGGAAACGTTCTGCCTGGAGGAACCACGGTTCAGCCTGGAAGACGCCCTGCGACTGGCTGGTGACGGCTCGGAGGCTCTGCAGCGGCTGCCGGTGCATCGCTTTGAGGCGGGACCACGGTTGCAGCAGGTGTTGGAGCAGTACCACCACTACAAGCAACCCGATCCCCTATCCGCGCCGGAAGGGTTTTGCGGCCAGTTACGCCCTTACCAGGAGCGGGGATTGGGCTGGTTGGCCTTCCTCTATCGCTTTGGTCAGGGGGCCTGCCTGGCGGATGACATGGGTTTGGGAAAAACCATTCAACTGCTGGCCTTTCTTCAGTATCTGAAGGTGCAAAAGGAACTCAAGCGCCCGGTATTGCTCGTTTGTCCCACCTCGGTCATGACCAACTGGCGCCGTGAGGCACAGCAGTTCACCCCTGGGCTCCGTGTGATTGAGCATTACGGCAGCAGCCGCCCCGGCACAACCGAGGAGTTGGCTGCCGCGCTCAACGGCGTGGACCTGGCGCTCACCAGCTACGGTCTGCTGCAACGGGACCTGACCATCCTCAGCAGCTACGAGTGGCAGGGGGTGGTGCTGGACGAGGCCCAGGCCATCAAGAATCCCACCTCCAAGCAGTCTGCTGCCGCACGGGAGTTGGCGCGCCTCGGTCAGCGACCCTGCTTCTGCATCGCCCTCACGGGAACACCGGTGGAAAACCGTGTGAGCGAGATCTGGCCCTTGATGAATTTCCTCAACCCACGGGTGCTGGGGGAGGAAGGATTCTTCCGTCAACGCTACCGCCTGCCCATCGAGCGCTATGGCGACATGTCCTCCCTGCGGGACTTACGTCGCCGTGTTGGTCCCTTCATCCTCCGACGCCTCAAGACGGACCAGTCCATCATCAGCGACTTGCCCGAGAAAGTTGAACTGGATGAATGGTGCGGACTCTCCGATGAGCAGAGGCGACTTTACAGCAAGACCGTGGACGACGCCTTGGAGGTGATTGCCCGCGCTCCTCGTGGTGAACGCCATGGTTGGGTGTTGACCCTGCTCACCAGGCTCAAGCAGGTCTGTAACCACCCCGCGTTGCTGCTCCAGGAGCAGGAGGTGGGGCAGGATTTCAGTCGCCGCTCCGCCAAGCTGCAGCGGCTGGAGGAAATTCTTGACGAACTCATGGCTGTTGGGGACCGGGCTTTGCTCTTTACCCAGTTTGCCCGCTGGGGTCACCTCCTCAAGCAACACCTGGAGCATCGCTTCGGGGGGGAAGTGCCCTTCCTCCATGGGGGAAGTTCCAAGACGGAGCGCCAGGGCATGGTAGACCGCTTCCAACAGGATCCCCGTGGCCCACAGCTCTTCCTCCTGTCCCTCAAAGCCGGCGGCGTTGGCCTGAACTTGACTCGCGCCAGCCATGTGATCCACATTGACCGCTGGTGGAATCCTGCCGTGGAAAACCAGGCCACGGACCGTGCTTATCGTATTGGACAGACCAATAGGGTCATGGTGCATAAATTCATCACCAGTGGCAGCCTGGAGGAAAACGTGGACCGGATGATTCGCGAGAAGGCCCGGCTGGCGGAGGACATCATTGGGGGCGGCGAGGACTGGCTGGCCAGCCTGGCCATCGACGACATCAAAGACCTGGTGAGTCTGCAATGAACAGCCTCAAGAACAACACGGATCAAGGGACCATGACCGAACAGTCCTGGTGGGTGGCCCAGTGGATGGACCTGATCAATTCCTATCGCTACAAGAGGCGATTGGAGCGGGCCTGGGAATACATGCACGAAGGTCATGTGCTCTCCATTCGCTTTGAGGGGCGCCGTGTCCATGCCCGGGTGCAGGGCGCCACCAAGGATCCCTATAAGGTGAAGCTCTGGTTGGATACCCTCAGCAATGAGGACTGGGGCTACGTCCTGGACGCCCTGTCCCGGAAAGCCCGCTGGACGGCCCAGTTGTTGGCCGGGGTCATGCCCCAGGATATTGAACGGGCCTTTGCCGCCAGCGGCCGCTGCCTTTTCCCCTGGGAACTCCGGGAAGTGCGCAGTGAATGCAGTTGCCCGGATAAAGCCAATCCCTGCAAACACATCATTGCTGTCTATTACCTGATGGGGGACCGCTTCAGTGAAGATCCCTTTGTCCTGTTTCAGTTGCGGGGGCGAACGCGGCAGCAACTCCTGGACCAGTTGGCCCAGCGGCGCATCAGCAATGCCACGGAACAGGGTGTCACGGTGCAAACCGGGATGCTGCCCCCCCAGGCGCGCCGCACCTGGAGCTATGGGGAGGACATGGATCCGGAACTGGTGGTGATCACCCCTGCCCTTGAAGGGGAGCTGGGGATGGACGAAGCTGGCCCCTTGCCGGTGGCGCCGGATCCCCACAACCCCGATGCCAACAATCTATTCCTCCACCATCTCCATGAGCAGGGCCAGCGGATTGGCCAATGGGCCATGGGCCAGGCCATGGGCGCCAACATCAGCCCTTGAGCTGAAGGATTTGGTCGGGTCCCCTCCCTGAGCGGTCAAACCTGGACCCGGGAGAGGATCACGTGCCCAGGGACCTTCATGGTGGTGATCGGCGCTGAACTTGAGGATGGCCCGTTGCCCATCACGGATTCCAAAGTGGACAGCATCAAAGCAGTGAGCGTCAAGGTGGGTCAGGGCCAGGGGGGTCACACCAGAACACGGGGCAACGCCCCAACTGGCCTTCTGGGGACAGGGGGCACTCTCCTCCTTCAATGGAGAACCAGGAGGGCGATCTCTTCCTTGATGGGGACGTGACCACCCTTCTTGCTGGGGCTGGCTGGAGCGGGCAGGGTGGCAGGGTAGCGCCGCCCGCTCCCAGTCCTGGGGCCACCGCTCCGGTGGAGCATTCCCTGAAGCTGCGCTTCTCCACACTCTTCCGATCCTTATCCCTCTCAAGGCAAGGGGTCGCAACACTGTCCCGTGGGTCGTGTCTCCAATTCCCGGCGCAGGGGGGTCACGGCAATGGCTGGTTCCTTCTTCCTGGTGGGCACTTAGCTGGAATCAGGTTATCTATTGACCGCCAACGCTGTAACCTTTCTCCATCGATACGGTAGCAATCCCATGGGCAAAGTGATCCTGATCACTGGAGCCTCCTCTGGCATGGGCCGAGAGGCCGCCGTCCTCCTGGCCCGGAAGGGTCACACCGTCTACGCCGGCGCCCGCCGGATCAACCGCCTGCAGGATTTGGCGCAATACGGTATTGCCCCCGTCGAGATGGATGTGACAAAACACCAGGACAACCGCCAGACCGTGGACCGGATTATGGAGGGGGAGGGGCGCATTGATGTGCTGATCAACAACGCGGGCTTTGGCCTCTATGGGCCGATGGAGGACATTCCGCTGGATGACGCAAGGTACCAATTCGAGGTAAATCTTTTCGGGCCAGCCCATCTCACCCAACTTGTTTTGCCCCACATGCGCCGACAGGGTTCTGGAAGGATTGTCAATATTTCGTCCATGGGAGGGAAGATTTTTACCCCCTTCGGCGCCTGGTATCATGCCACCAAGCATGCCCTTGAGGGCTGGTCGGACTGTCTCCGCATCGAGGCTGCGCCCCACAATATCCAGGTTGTTCTCATCGAGCCCGGCCTCATCAAGACTGAGTTTGGTCAAGTTCTGGGGGCTGGCCTGGGCAAATACAACGGAGACACGGCCTATAAGGCGCAACTGGAAGCGTTTATCAAAGCCATGTCGGCCCCGGGCGCCCAGGAGGGCGGCACCGAAGCGAAGGTGCTTGCGGAGGTGTTTGTCGAGGCTGCCACCACCGCCAAGCCCTGCCGTCGTTATGTCAAGGGTGCCCTGGCGCGTCCATTCCTCCTGATTCGCAAGTGGTTCGGCGATGGAGTCTACGAATCCGTGCTCCGCCGAGTCTTCGGATGAGGGAGCTCTGGATGGTTTCCCTCCCCCAGGCGCGCCGCACCTGGAGCTATGGGGAGAACACGGATCCGGAACTGGTGGTGATCACCCCTGCCCTTGAAGGGGAACCGGGGATGGATGAAGCTGGTCCCTTGCCGGTGGCGCCGGATCCCCACAACCCCGATGCCAACAATCTATTCCTCCACCATCTCCATGGGCAGGGCCAGCGGATTGGCCAATGGGCCATGGGCGCCAACATCAGCCTTTGAGCTGAAGGATTTGATCGGTTCCCCTCCCCTCCGGCAGGGGGCAACCGAACGTTGTAGTAGCTGCCGTACCCGGAAGATCGGTTTCACCGCTAGGGGGATCTGTTGTTGCAACCAAGACTGGTGGCGTGGAGACAACATCTCCACAAACTGTCCAACGTTTTGAACTTTTGGAGGAACTATCCATGCTTGCTCTATCACAATCCCCCTTCTCCCTGTTTGAGCACCTGGACCGGCAGCTTCACCAAGCCGAGGGCACGCCCGTTGCGGAAATCCGGGAAAACGATGACCGCTATCAACTGGCGGTGGAACTCCCCGGCATCAGCAAGGATGCCATTGAAGTGAAAGCCACTGAACATGGCATGGCAATCAGCGCGGATCGGCCCAACGTCGATAGCGGAGAGAACCGCGTGCTCAGTGAATTTCATTATGGCAGTTGGCGGCGTAACTTCTACTTTGGTAAGCGCATTGATCCCAACCAACTGCAAGCCGAGCTTCAGGACGGCATTCTGCACGTCACGGCCCCCAAAGTGGACAGCGTCAGGGCCGTGAGAGTCAAGGTGCGCAACTGAACCACCCGCCCTTCCCGTCAACCCGCCTTGCCCTGTGAACCTCTCTCCACAGGGCAAGATGGGTCATGGGGGTTGGTGGTAGAATTATCCTGGATTCGTCACTGTTCCCCATGAAACGACGCCAGGCCCTCACGACCGCTGCCTTCGGCCTGGGTAGCGCTGTCCTGGCGGCTTGCAGCGGACGTGAGGACAAGCAAAGCCAGGTGTCACCAGCCATGACGAGTGGCGAGCAGCCCAGGATTCGCTGGCGCATGGCCACCAGTTGGCCGGAATCTCTGGACACGGTCTACGGCAGTGTGCTCACCTTTGCAGCGCGGGTCCGGGACATGAGTGGCGGCCGTTTTACAATCACTCCCTATGCTGCTGGCGAACTGGTTCCTGGTCTCCAGGTTCTGGATGCTGTCCAGAGCGGCTCAGTGGAGTGTGGCCATACCCCCAGCTATTACTATATTGGTAAGAACCCTGCTCTGGCTTTTGGCACAACATTGCCGTTTGGCCTCAGTGCCCAACAACAAAATGCCTGGCTCTATGAAGGCGGTGGCAACGAGGCCATGGACCGTCTATTCGGAGAATTTGGCGTGCTGGGTTTTCCCGCAGGGAATACGGGTCCACAAATGGGGGGCTGGTTCAAACAACAGGTCGAGACCGTTGCCGATCTGCAAGGCTTGAAAATGCGGATTCCCGGCCTTGGCGGGAAGGTGATGGCATCCTTGGGTGTCAATGTGCAAGCCTTGCCGGGGAGCGAGATCTTTCTAGCCCTGGAACGGGGCGCCATTGACGCGGCAGAATGGGCCGGCCCCTATGACGATGAAAAGTTGGGTCTGTGGAAAGCCGCCAAGTATTATTATCACCCAGGGGTGTGGGAGCCAGGCCCCACAGTTCATGTGTTTGTGAATCAACGAGCCTGGGAGGCACTGCCAACAACCTACCAGGACATGTTTCGTACGGCAGCTAGCGAAGTGAATCTCAAAATGCTGGCCCGCTACGATCAACGCAACGGTGATGCGCTCAAGCGACTGGTGGCGGCGGGAACCAATCTGGTTCCGTATAGTCGAGATATTCTGCAGGCCGCTGAGCAAGCTAGTCTTGAGATCTATGAAGATCATGCGGCCAAGAGTCAGGATTTCCGTCAGATCTATGAATCCTGGTCCCGCTTCCGTGAAGACGCATACCGCTGGGATCGCATCAACAAGCTGACCTGATGTTACACACTTGGTGGTCACGGCTAAGGCGTTGGGCAAACGTCATTGACCGGCTTAATGCCTGCATTGGCGGGCTGTCCAGTTGGCTGGTGCTGCTCATGATCGTGGTGGGCGCATGGAACGTGGTGGGTCGGCACCTTGGCCCCCTGGTGGGACGGAACCTCAGCTCCAACAGCCTCATCGAGATTCAATGGTATCTATTTTCCCTCACGTTTCTCCTGGGCGGCGCCTGGACCCTGCAGCGCAACGGCCATGTTCGGGTTGATGTTTTGCAGAGCCGGTTGGGAGCACGACAACAAGCCTTGGCCAACATGGTGGGCACCGTCCTGTTGTTGTTTCCTTTTTGCCTGCTGATGATCCTGTCTTCCTGGGGCGCGGTTCATTCTTCCTGGCACATTCTGGAGCAATCCCCCGACCCGGGAGGTCTGCCGCGTTATCCATTAAAAACTTTATTGCCATTGGCTTTTCTGTTGCTCATTTTTCAGGGAATCGCAGACCTGATTCATAACCTGCAGGTCATACGTAGTTCCAGAAGAAAGGAGAAACCGTGATGGAAGCAATAACCTCCTGGATGGGACCAGGCATGTTCGTGACGGCTCTGACCTGTCTGCTGTTGGGCTATCCAGTAGCCTTTACCCTGGGTGGCGTGGCGGTGCTATTCGCAGGAGTCGGCATTGCCACCGGCGCCTTTAACGGGTTATTTCTTACGGCCCTGCCTCAGCGTGTCTTCGGCATCATGGGCAACTTTACGCTCCTGGCCATCCCCGCCTTCATCTTCATGGGCGCCATGCTGAAAAGCTCCGGCCTGGCAGAGCAATTGCTGGAGGCCATGGGTCGGGTACTGGGACGGGTGCGGGGGGGCCTGGCGCTGGCCGTGGTGCTGGTGGGGGCATTGCTGGCTGCCACCACAGGTGTTGTCGCAGCCACGGTGATCACCATGGGGCTCATCTCCCTACCCACAATGCTCCGTCATGGTTATGACAAATCCCTGGCTACAGGTGTGATTGCCGCATCGGGAACACTGGGGCAAATCATACCTCCCAGCATTGTGCTGGTGGTTCTCGGTGATCAACTGGGGATTCCCGTCGGGGATTTGTTTATCGGTTCCGTCATCCCCGGTTTGCTGATGGCCGTGGTTTTTGCGCTCTACGTGCTGGTGATCACCCGGTGCAGGCCCAATCTGGCCCCACCCCTGTCTGCCGGTGGTGACGGTCGATCCCTTGGCCAGGAACTGCGGCAGGCGGCGCCGCTGGTCTTGCCGCCGTTGGCATTGATTGTGCTGGTGTTGGGGAGCATCTTTTTTGGGGTTGCCACGCCCACGGAGGCAGGCGCCATCGGGGCAGTGGGGGCCATGGCCATGGCAGCATGGAACGGCCGGCTGAGCCTGGGCACCATCCGGCAGGTGAGTGAAGATACTCTGTCCACAACAAGCATGGTGATGTTCATTCTGCTGGGCTCCACGGCCTTTAGCCTGGTGTTCCGTGGCTTCGACGGGGACAGCTTGATTACCGACCTGCTCCTCCGTCTTCCCGGCGAGTCTGCAGGCTTTCTCATCATCAGCATGGCCACAATTTTTGTCCTGGGATTTTTTATCGACTTTTTCGAGATTGCCTTTATTGTTGTCCCACTTTTTGCACCTGTTGCCAAGGCACTCTTTGGACCGGAAGCCCTGGTCTGGTATGGGGTCATTATTGGGGCCAATCTGCAATCGTCTTTTCTGACGCCACCCTTCGGGTTTGCCTTGTTTTATCTCCGCAGCGTTGCCCCTCCGCAAGTGACCACAGGCAACATCTACCGTGGCGCCATGCCTTTCATTCTCCTGCAGATGCTGGTCATGCTGCTCATCATTGTGTTTCCTCAGTTGGTCACTGCCTTGCCACACCTGGTGGCATAGCGGTGATCCATCGTTGCGCCACCCAGGCTGAACATGGCAGCAGTTACAGTCTGGATTGGGGTCGTGTTTCAAAAGCGTCCTCGCTTCTGTAGTCTGCCCATGGCGCATCTCCTTTTGGACGCAACCTGCAATGCTACAAAGGAAGACCATGCTTGGCAGGCTTGTCGTGGTTACTGCGGCCTGTATCCTGACCCTGAACTAGGTCATCCTCAGCCTGTTTGGACAGGGCAGTCCTGATCGGGCTGAACATGGCCTTGCGGGAATCCTGCTGCTCCTGGGTGTGGTTGTGACCAGCGCCCACAATTGGGACAAGCCGGGCGAAGCCATTGGCGTTGTTGCCCTGGCTTTGGTGCCGTGTTACCTGGGCACGGTCTTCCCGGATTGGGATATCCGACTGCTGGGGATCGGCGCTCACCGCAACCCTCTCTTCCACAGCAGCTTGTCTTTCCTGGCGTTGCGCCACGTTAGCAACGAGTTGCAAGAGGGTTTATAGGGTTAGAGACTCACGGTCCGCAGGTGGCAACTGGTTGCCAAGACCGCTTTTGCCCAATTGACTGGTTAGGGCATCTCTGAACAAGTCCCTACAAGTGGTAAGATAAAGGCATGGTTGGAGGTTTGCTGGTATGAAGAACATGGAGAAGAGCTTTGCTGACCTTGAGTACGAGACCAAGAAGCGGAAGACGCGGCGGGAGCTGTTTCTGGAGCGGATGGATAGACTCATCCCCTGGGAGCGGCTGGTGGAGCAGATTAGGCCGTACTACCCCAAAGCAGGCAAGGGGAGAGTTCCCTATCCGCT
>JAJDVL010000047.1 GCA_022826155.1 Prochlorococcaceae cyanobacterium jk18x22bins.40
TTCCGCCACCAACTGGGCAGACAACTCCCAGAGCTGTTTGGCCAGGGCGGGATCACGGCCCTGCTCGGAGAGTTCCTGAACGAATTGCTGGCGTCCCTGTCGCTGGCGGTTGCCCCAGCTCCAATGGACGCCGGAGGTGGAGAAGGCCTCGCCGCTCACCACGTCCGCCACCCGTTCCCCCGCCATGGGCTGGCTCACATAGCCCCCCGTAATGGTCTTCTGAAACCAGGGGAACACCTTCTGAAACGCCTTGAAGCTATGGCGGAACAAGGGGGAGTCCGCCACACAGCCCGGATAGAGGGAGGAGAAGACCACACCTGTCTGCTCATGAAAGCGGCGGTGAAGTTCGGTGACGGTGATCATGTTGCAGAGCTTGCTGTCCTTGTAGGCCTTGCCCGGCTTGAAGGCTTTGCCGTTGGCCATGGTGATGGGCGCCCGGAAACCTTGGGCAAACCCATCCAGATTGCCCAGGTCCGCCGGTGCGGGAATGGGGATCTTGCCACCCAACTCCTTGGAATTGGCGGTCACCGTGCCCAGCACCACCAGCCGTTTTTGCACCCCTCCGCCGCCTTTGCCGCTGCCGTCCCCCGCCAACTTGTCCAGCAGCAACTGGATGAGCAGGAAATGGCCCAGGTGGTTTGTGGCCATGCTCAACTCATACCCCTGTGGTGAAAACAGGGGCGCCTTCAGGGTGGGCATGTACACTGCCGCGTTGCACACCAGTGCGTCCAGGGGGGCGCTGCCGGTGGCAACGGCCTGGGCAAAGGCCCACACACAGCGCAGATCCGAGAGATCCAGGGGCAGCACCGCCACGGAACCACGATCCAGGTCCAGTTCGTTAATTGCCTTCTCTCCCTTGGCAGGATCCCGCACGGCCATGACCACCGCCCAGCCCCGCTTCACCAGGGCTGCTGTCGTGTACAGGCCAATGCCTGAACTGGCCCCGGTGACAATGGCTCGGGGTTTAGGTGAGGCGGTGGTAACCATGGAGCATGTGGAGAGAGGGAGCCAGGAAGCCTGGTGCTTGGGGGGGACTCTGAATATCCCCTATGGTGAACCCATGCCGGGGTCTCCCGGACGTACTGAGGAATCCCACACCACCCGCTGGCGCCTGGGCGCAGCCCATTTCCCTGCCCGCTCTCCAGGACGAATCTGGAAAAGACCGTCAAAGGCGCGGCGTGCCACGACAAGGCGCTCCTGCTGCCGTGCATACTCGGCTTCCAACTCCCGGCTGAGCGCACGGGTGCGATGATGAGCCGTCGCCAGCTTGACGCAACTGATGGAAGCCACCAGGATCACGCCAAGCTTGATGCTCAGGCTTAACCGGTTCAGGAGGCGCTCATCACGCTTCTGAGGCATGGCGTCAGGGAACCGGCCACTTGCCTGAGGATTGACCCGAAAACTGGTGGGCAGAAGTCAAGAGCTTCAGGAGCGATACAACGCAACAGAAAGGCGAACGGCCAGCACAGCCGCGTGAAGAGCCACCACCAGGGCGATGAAAACCTGCGTTTGGTCCACAGATCAAGATGAGTTGAAATCGTGTTCATTCTCAGGCATGACAACCATGGCTTTTCAGTCCTGTTACAAGGCGTAGGATGAGACCTCTTCTTCGTCTGTTGCGGCAGCCGTTCCACGAAGAGCAACGCACCCTGAAGCTTCAGGTGTTGCGCCTTGGCTCCATGGTGGAGGAGTCCCTTTGCCTGGCCCGTGCGGTGCTGGCGGGTCCCAACCTGGAGTTGGCCCCCCAGGTGCGGCTGGGGGACAACCGCATTGACCGCCTCTATCAGGAGTTGGAAGAGCGCTGCCTGTTCCTCCTGAGCCGTCATACGTCCAACCAGCGGGAGACGCGCCAGTTGATCATGTATTTGCAAGCCATCCGCGACCTGGAACGCATTGGCGACTACTGCAAGGATCTGGCCAGCACCGGTGAACGGCTCCTGCCTTACCAGCCCCTGGCGGTGCGTGACGACTTGCTGATGATGCTGGATCGCGGCCGCTCCCTGCTGGCCATGGCCCTTGAAGCCCTGAGTCGCAACGATGCCAGTGCCGGGCAACGGCTCATTGCCCTGGACGACCTGGTGGATCAGGACTATGCCACCATCTATGAGCAACTCACCAAAGGGCACCTGCTTGCGTCCATGCCACGGGAGGCTCTCGTCTTGACCGCCCTTGCGATTCGCGCCCTGGAACGGTTGGCTGACCATGCCGTCAACGTGAGCCGTCGCGTCAGCCACGGCGCTGTCGGCGCCGATCCATGAGATCTCCGGCAGAATTGGTGGTGTTGCCGGATATGGTGTTGCAAGGGGCCTGGCAGATGACCCTTGACCACTGGCTGCTCAAGGCTGTGGACGCCGGGGCGCTGGGGCCTGTGCTGCGGTTTTACCACTGGCCGTGGCCCTGTCTCTCCCTGGGCCGTCATCAGCGCTCCTATCCAGCGCCATGGGATGTCCTGGCCCGGCATGGGAACCTGGAATTGGTGCGGCGCCCCAGTGGCGGTTCGGCGGTTCTGCACGGCAGCGGTCTCACCTATGCCCTGGTGTTGCCCATCGCCATGGTGTCGGGCCGCACCGGGGTGGAGCGCTATCGCTTCTGCTGCCGCTGGTTGCAGCAGACCTTCGCCCAGCTTGGCCATCCCCTGGTGTTTGGCCAGGACCCCGCCAGACTGGCCAGCAGCCATTGCTTTGACCGCGCCACCGCCGCGGACCTGGTGGGCGTCAAAGACGGCAACAAGCGGATTGGCAGTGCCCAGCGCAGAAGCCGGCGCGCCCTGTTACAGCATGGGGAGATGGTGTTGTGGTCCACCCCCCCTGTGCTGTGGCGGCAGGTGTTTGGCCCCGTGGCAGCCCCTGCGGGACTGCCGCTGCACCCCTCCCGGTTGCCCGGCCTCCAACACCTGTTGCGTCAAGCACTCATGAAGCAACTGGGGCTGCGCCACTGGCGCCGTTGGCAGCCCGGCCCCAAGGTATGGACCGCCATGGCTCAGGGGGAGGGCGCCATGGCCGCATCCGGCTGAGATGCCCCAACCTCGGTGGGCTGGCAACCCCTCTGGGGATGGGTGGAGGGGTTCTGGCTGAGCACCAGGAGCCGGTTGATGGCGGCCACGAAGGCCTGGGCCGAGGCCACCACCACGTCGGTGTCCGCGGAATATCCAGAGCAGAGCAGGTCCCCCTGGCGCAGGCGAATGGTGACCACTCCCAGGGCGTCAATCCCCTCGGTGACCGCCTGAATGCTGAACTCCACCAGTTCGTTGGGCACCTTCACCAACTCGTCAATGGCGCGACACACCGCGTCCACGGGGCCTGTGCCAATGGCCGCCGTGGTGGCCTGACCCCCCTGGCTGTCTTCCAGGGTGACCGTGGCGGTGGGGCGCAGGTTGGTGCCGCAACTCACTTGCACCAGCTTGAGCGTGTAGGTGGCGTCCACCTGCTGCGCCTGGTCACTGACGATGGTTTGCAGGTCCAGATCGGTGATGTCCCGCTTGCGGTCCGCCAACTCCTTGAAGCGGCGGAAGGCCTGGTCGAGATCCTCTGGAGAAAGGGTGTACCCCAACTCCTCCAGGCGGCTGCGGAAGGCATTGCGCCCAGACAGCTTGCCCAGGCTGATGCGGTTTTGCTTGAGACCGATGGTGCGGGCATCCATGATCTCGTAGGTGATGCGGTTCTTGAGCACACCGTCCTGGTGGATGCCGGACTCATGGGCAAAGGCGTTCGCCCCCACAACGGCCTTGTTGGGCTGCACCAACATGCCTGTGAGGTTGGAGACCAACCTGGAGGTGCGGTAAATCTCTTCCGTGTTGATGGCCGTCAGGGGCTCTTCACTGTTGGCGGGGCGACCCAGGAGGGGATTGAAAAACTGGCGGCGCACGTGCATGGCCATGACCAACTCCTCCAGGGCGGCATTCCCGGCCCGCTCCCCGATGCCGTTGATGGTGCATTCCAATTGGCGGGCACCGGCCCGCACGGCCGCCAGGAAGTTGGCCACCACCAGACCCAGGTCGTTGTGGCCGTGAACGGAGATCACCGCCTGATCCATGTTGGGCACATGGGCGTCAATGCCGGCAATCAACTGGAAGAACTCTTCCGGCGTGGTGTACCCCACGGTGTCGGGAATGTTGATGGTGGTGGCCCCTGCCGTAATGGCGGCCTCAATCACTTCGTATAGGAATTCCGGGTCACTGCGGGCGGCGTCTTCGCAGGAGAACTCAACGTCGTCACAGAAGGATGCGGCATGGGCAACCATCTCCGGCACGATCTCCAGCACCTCACGGCGGGTTTTGCGCAGCTTGTGCTTGAGATGAATGTCGCTGGTGGCGATGAAGGTGTGGATGCGCTTGCGGGCAGCGGGAGCAATGGCGCGGGCACAGGCTTCAATGTCCCCTTTGGCGGCACGGGAGAGCCCGCAGATCACCGGGCCGTTGTCTGTGCCCACCACCTGGGCAATCCGTTGCACCGCCGCAAAGTCCCCTTCGCTGGCGAAGGGGAAACCGGCCTCGATGATATCCACGTTGAGCCGAGCCAGTTGCTGGGCAATCACCAGCTTTTCTTCCAGATTCAGGCTGGCGCCCGGGGACTGCTCCCCGTCACGGAGAGTGGTGTCGAAAACAAGAACGCGGCCGGGATCCTTGGCCCGCATGGTCCCAAGCGGCGCAGGTGAGCGATGGGAAGACATCCTATGCGGAATCACTGTGAGTTAATGCAGTCTAAGCCCATCGGGGCCAGTGCAGCGTAATCTTTGAACCAGCGCAGCAAAGCTCATGGCAGCAGGACACCTGGCACTGGTGCTGCACGGCCACTTGCCCTTTGTGCGCCGTCTGCAGGCGGGAAGTTTGCAGGAGGACTGGTTTCACCAGGCTGTGTTGGAGAGCTATCTTCCCCTGCTCCACCACCTGCAACGCAGCGCCGAAGATCCACGGCAGGCCCCGGCCCTCAGCCTCAGTCTCTCCCCCACCCTGCTGGCCATGCTGGCGGACCCGTTGCTCTGTGGCCGTTTCCCCGGCTGGGTCGCCTGCCGTCAGCGGCTTCTGGAGTGGGCGCCCCCCGAGCACCACCATGCCGCTGCCCACCTGAGCCAGCAACTGGAGGCCATGTTGGCGTTCTGGCGCCAACTGGGGGGGCGGTTGATCCCTGCCTTTCAAGAGTTGCAGCGGCAGGGGGTGCTGGATCTGCTCACCTGTGGCGCCACCCATGGCTATTTGCCGCTCTTGCGGGAACCCCGCTCCGCTGTGGTGGCCCAGTTGCGGATTGCGGTGGAGCACCACAGGCACCATCTGGGCTGTGCCCCCCTGGGCATCTGGTTGCCGGAGTGTGCCTACTTCGAGGGGCTTGACCGTCTGATGGCGGCGGAGGGGCTGCGCTACGCCGTTCTGGATGCCCACGGGTTGCTTCAGGCCCTGCCCCGCCCCCGCTACGGCATCTATGCCCCCATCTGCTCACCGGGGGCAGTGGCCTTTGTGGGGCGAGACAGCACCGCCACGTTGCCGGTGTGGTCGGCCCGGGACGGCTATCCGGGGCAGGCTTGCTACCGGGAGTTTTACCGGGACCTGGGTTGGGATTTGCCCGTGGAGCAATTGCAGGAGATGGCAATCCCCAATGCCCGCCCCCTGGGTCTCAAGCTGCACGCAGTTGGGCCGCCATCCTGCCCCTTGGAGCACAAGCCCCCTTACGCCCCCGAGGATGCGGAGGTTCAGGTTCAAGCGGATGCGGAGGACTACGTCCAAAGGCGAGTCCGGCAGTTGCGGCAGTTGCAACTGGCCATGGGGAGTCAGCCTCCCCTGGTGGTGGCCCCCTTTGATGCGGAGTTGTTCGGCCACTGGTGGTACGAGGGACCCCGGTTCCTTGCGGCCCTGTGGCGGGAGGCGCCTCGCCATCAGCTCAGATTCACCACCCTGCGCCGTTGCCTGGAGGATTCCCCCCAACTGCAACTCTGCCGTCCGGCGCCGTCAAGCTGGGGGCAGGGGGGCTACCACAGCTACTGGTTGAACAACACCAACGCCTGGGCCATCCCCGTCTGGCATCGCTGCGGGCTACGCATGGAACGGCTGGTGGCCAGGCATGGGCACCACAAGCAGAGGCAACACCTGTTGCACCAGGCGGCTCGGGAATTGTTGCTCCTTCAAAGCTCGGATTGGAGCTTCATTCTCCGTTCCGGCACCACAACGGACCTGGCCCGGGACCAGATTCATCGCCACGTGGAACGCTTCCAAACGCTGGCCGATGGGTTGGATGCCGGCCAGGCCCCCCCGCCCACCTGGTTGAAAGTTGTAGAAGCAGAAGACAACCTGTTCCCGGACCTGAATCTCGAGCCATGGTTACCAGTACCTTCAACGTCCGCCTAGCCGCCGCGGGTCAGCATCTGGAGCGCGCCCAAACGCTTCGTGTGCTGCAACTCAATCTTGGCCGCCTCTGCAACATGCGCTGCAGCCATTGCCATGTGGGGGCCGGGCCGGATCAGGGGGCCACCCAGATGCCGGATGCCGTGGTCCGGCAATGCATTGCCGCCATGGACCGTCTCCAGCCCCGCTGCGTGGATCTCACCGGCGGCGCACCAGAGATGCATCGTCGTTTTCAGGAACTGGTGCTGGCGGCGCGGGCACGGAACATCCCGGTGATTGACCGCTGCAACCTCACCATTCTGCTGGTGCCCGCCTACCAGGACTTGCCCCAATGGCTGGCAGACCGCCAGGTGGAGGTGGTGGCCAGCCTTCCCCACTGGAGTCGGGAGAGTTCTGATCGGCAGCGGGGAGACGGCAGTTGGGAGCAGTCTCTGGAGGGTCTGCGCCGCCTCCGGGCCGTGGGCTACGGCACTGGCGATCCCCAGCGCCAGCTCACCCTGATGACCAATCCCGACGGGGACCGCCTCCAGCCCCTGTGTGACAAAGTCACCGACCAGTGGCGCCAGGAACTGGCCAGGCACGGGGTCACCTTTGACCAACTCATCGGCCTGACCAACATGCCCATTGCCCGTTTTCGGGACTGGCTGGTGGAAAAAGGCCGCCTGGAGGACTATCAGCAGGTGTTGGAAAATGCCTTTAACCCCTGCGCCGTCCGAGGGCTGATGTGCCGCGACACCCTGTCGGTTGCCCCCAACGGCCAACTCTATGACTGCGACTTCAACCAAATGCTGGACATGCCCTTGTCGGGGCACACCATTGCCGACGTGATGCCGGAAAACCTGGCCGGGCGGAGCATCCATACAGGTGGCCACTGCTTCGGCTGCACCGCAGGCCAAGGCAGCTCCTGTGGCGGCGCCACCGTGGCCGTGCCTTGAGTTGGGGCATGGCTCAGGCTTGACCTTCCACCTCAGCAAGTTCAGCAGGAGAGGCTGCCGTCACCACGGCCAGGTCAATCTGGTTGCGCAGCACGTCCACCTTCTGAATTTCCACCGGGATGGTGTCCCCCAGCATGAACTGCCGCTGGCTTTTGCGGCCCAGAAGACGATGTTGCCGGGCCCGGAATTCGTACCAGTCGTCCCGCAGGGCACTGATGTGCACCAGGCCCTCCGCATAGGTGGGGGGCAATTCCACAAACAGGCCGTAACTCTGCACGCCGCTGATCACCCCATCCATGGTTGTCCCCACGCGGGACTCCAAGTGACGCGCCTGACAAAGCGCGATCCAATCCGCCTCCACCGCCGCCGCAAAGCGGCTGCGATCCAGCAGATGTTGGCAGAGGCCTTCCGCCAGGGCGTCCTTGAACGGTTTGCTGTGGTCGGGAGACAGCACGTCCCAGGACACCTGATCCCGGCTCTGGTGGCTGGCCAGCTCCACGGCCTGCGGGTGGCTGCCGTCGCTGCGCTTGCCATGGCACAGGAGCGTGGTCAGGAGTTGCTGGTTGAACAACTCCCCGTAGTGCAGCGCAGCGCCAACAAACGGGGCATAGGCCTGACGTTCTCCCGCTGGCATGTAGGGACCTGGCTCCGACGCAAAAGTGCAGGGTTTCACCACGTTGCGCAACTGCTTTTGCAGGGCACGGCTCCGCGCCGCCGTTCGTAGCGCCGCTGCCATGGTGGCTCCGTCCGGGGCGTTCCCGTCCGGCCCCAACTCCAGGTTGCTCTCCAACCCCAGAGCGGTTCTGGCCACTCCGTTCAGATCGCCGGCCTCCGCAGGGGCGTTCTGCACGTAAAAGGCAGGCAGTTTCAGGGCCGCACAGTGCTGACCAAAGGCGCGGTTGGCCACAAGGGCCGCCTCCCGCAACCAGGCCATGGGCTCATGGTCCTGGGCACGGGGCAGCCAGCCCTGGAGCTTCTCGTCCAGGGCCACGGTTTGCAGATCTCCCACCGCTTTCAGGGCTGGCCAGCGCAGATCCAGCTCGATGGAGCCTGCAGCCAGGCGCTGCTGCCGCACCGCATCCAGCACCGTGTGCAGTTGGCTGATGGTGGCCGTGTGGGACTTCAGATGTTGCAGCGGGGCAGGAAGCTGACCACGAAACTTGAACCCCTGCCGCGCCAACGCCTGAAAGTCTCTGGTGTTCAGCAGCACATGGGGTTTGATGCGGGAGCAACAGAACCGGTAGCCCTCCAACGTGCCGTCGGGACCCAGATCCAGCGCAACGGATACGGCAGCCTGCTCCTCGTCCACCGCAAACGTGGACGCCTTGACCAGCTTGGCCGACACCAGGCCTTGCCAACGGCGGCCCGTGCAGATGGCCGTGCCCCGCTCCCGCATCCAGAGGTCCACGTATCCCAGCGACGCAAAACGCTCT
This sequence comes from Prochlorococcaceae cyanobacterium jk18x22bins.40, assembly GCA_022826155.1. GTDB lineage: Bacteria > Cyanobacteriota > Cyanobacteriia > PCC-6307 > Cyanobiaceae > Synechococcus_B. Next base: position 8,700 of record JAJDVL010000047.1, read on the forward strand.
GCCAACGCCGGACTGTGTACCCACAGTCGGCTGCCGGTAGCGGTGGCTTCCAGGGAAAGGGCGGGCAGTTGTGGCGCATCCGAGACGCCATAGCCCTCCAACAGCAGGGTGGGCAAGGCGCGCAGATCTTCCCGTTTTTGCAGATCCAGCGGCTGCAACACAGCGCGGCTGCGGGCGCTGCGACCGAAAATACCGTGCTTGGTCTGGATCAGACGCTGATCCTGGTCCTCACCGCCGCTGGTGGACAGGCTGCGGGTGATGGTCCCCTGGGCCAGGTGTTGGGCGATGGGGAAGCGATCAAGGCGCACCTCCGCTGCCGCCCCATGGTCGGATGGGTCCAGATGGCGGCTGTCGTCTTCCGGCAGTTGGATGGGGTGCGGCAACCGGTCATCCAGGGGCTGGGCAACGAGACCGTGGTCACTGCGCTTGGGAATGGCCAGGAGGGTCCCGTGGGCCCGCTCCAACACGCACTGCACGATCCCTTCGGGCGAACGGCGCCGTCCCCCCTCACGGACGATTTTTACTAGAACGCGATCCCCGTCCCAGGCATGGTTCAAATGCTGGTCGCGGATATAAATATCGCCGCCGCCTTCCCGCACGGCGAAGCAGAACCCCTTGCTGGAGTTACGCAGACGAGCGGGAACCAGATGATCATGGGGTTGCAGATAGAGTCTGCCATCCTGGTGACGGAGCAAACCCAGCGCCTTGAGGGCCGTGAGAGCAATGTCCAGTTGGGTTTTCTCTGATGTCCCGCTGAGGGAAAGCTTTTTCTGAAGCTGGGTGATGGTTGTGGGCGTATCGGGATGAAGCTGACTCAACAGCTTCGCAACCGAGAACTTCATCGCGTGGGCAAATGTCTTGTGGAATAAATAAGCAGCCGGGATGGCGGGTGCTCTGTCGCAAAGGCTTGCGTCGGCCATGGGCACAGCGATGGCATGGCGCGTGGGGATTGATCCTGTGGGCCGGGGCAATGCCTCTGGTCAAGAGGAGGTGCTTGCGGGGAGATCACCTCTGGCCTCCAACAGAAGGCGCACACCTTGGGCAAGGAAACCGACACCTGCGGCCAAGTGTAGCCATGCAGGTGGCGCCATGGATGCCAGAGACTCGCCCACCATAACCCCCAACAGGCTGGTCAGGAGCAAAGCCGCCGTGCTGCCGAGGAACACCATGAGTGGCCGCCCGGAGGAACTGCCCAGGGCCATGGTAGCCAACTGGGTTTTGTCTCCCAACTCCGCCAGGAGGACGGTCAGAAACGTGGAGGGAACCAGGGCGATATCCATGGAGCGCAACGGTACTCGGAGAACATTCTGTGGATCCGTCGATCACAGAACCGAGTAAAATTTTACGCAAAAGAAGAGACCCAGGACCACCATCAATGCTCCAGCCCCTTGTTTGACCAGGTTGGGGGGCAGGACGCGACCCAGCCATTGCCCCAGTAGCACGCCCAACAGGCTGGAGGTCACCAGGGCGGCGCCAGCGCCAAGGAACACCTGCCAGGGGTGGCCGGACTGGGCTGCCAGCATCAAGGTGACCAGTTGGGTCTTGTCCCCCAACTCCGCCAGAAACACCGTAATAAAGGCGCCGACCAGCACCGCCAAGCGGCTTTTCTCGGACGAGGTCATGACCAGGCAGACGAGTCGCCGACACTGTAAAACCGTGTTACACCCCGGCCCGAGACCGATGGACATTCCCATGGGCACCTAAACTCGTGGCAGTTGTTGCGGCTTTGACGGCGCTTCGCACCCATGGGCATTGATTTCGGTCTCATTGCTGGTTTCGTCTCCCTTGGCCTGATCTTCGTCGCCGGCCCTGCGGTTGTCTTCATCATCTTTGCCCGTCGCGGCGCCCTTTAGGTGTTCTCGCCCTTGGGCTTGGACACGTGGGGCAGCCCCCAGCCCAGCTTTTCCCGCAGCACCTGAAAGAACTCGTGCTCCTGGAGTCGCACAAAGCGGGCGCTCTGGGGGCATCGTTGGATGAGCACCCGGTCTTCCGGCCACACGTAGCAACCCGCACTGCCGTCCACCACCATCATCAAACGCTCCGGTGTGGCGGGAAACACCGTGACCGCTTCCTGGTCACTGAACACCAGAGCTCTGGAGGCCAGGGAATGGGGCGCCACGGGCGTCAATTGCAAGACGGGAACCTCCGGTGTAATCACGGGGCCCCCCGCGCTGAGGGCATAGGCAGTGGAGCCGGTGGGGGTGGAGAGAATGATGCCGTCCGCGGCAATGTCCACGGGAGCATGGCGGCCAATGGCCACCTCGAAATGGCACATGCTGGTGAGGGGTTCCCGATGCAGGGCCATCTCGTTGAGGCAGAGCACCTCCCAGCGCCGCTGATCGCCCCGCAGCAGGGTTACCACCAGCATGGTGCGCTCCTCTACGCTCCACCGACCCGCCAGCAGTTGGGTGACGACGGTTTCCAGTTCATGGAGATAGGCCTCCGCCAGAAAACCCATGTGGCCAGTGTTGATCGCCAACATGGGAACCCTGATGGGTGCGGTCTGCCGGGCAGCGGAGAGCACGGTGCCATCCCCGCCCAGCACGATGGCCATGGTGATGCCCGGGTGGAAGTTGCCGGGGACGCAGGAGTCGTAACGGATCCCCCGCAGGGGACCCTCAGGGCTGGCAAAGCCCACAAGACCCCCTGCGCTGGCGGTGCGCTCCACCCGCCAGCCCGCCTTGGAAAACCGCTGGGCCAGCATCTCCGTTGCCGCCAGAGCCTTGGGCTTGCTGTCGTTGACGATCAAGCCCAGAACCGGTGGCGTCCCATCCTCCCGTTCTGCGTGGTTGCCGCCCTTGCTGGTCATGGCTCGACCTGCTTTTCCCCCCAAGCAAATCCTCAGAACTGGCGCAAAAAGCGCAGATCACTGCTGAACAAACGCCGAATGTCGTCAATGCCATGGCGCACCATGCAGGCCCGTTCCACGCCCATACCGGCGGCAAACCCACTCCAGCGCTCCGGATCCAGACCCAGGCCCTCCAGCACCGCCGGATCCACCATGCCACAGCCCATCACCTCCAGCCAACGGCCCTGCCACTGCACGTCCACCTCCGCGGAGGGTTCGGTAAACGGAAAGTAGCTGGCCCGGAAGCGCACCGGCAACTCCCCGAAGAAGGCTTGCAAAAACTGAATCACGGTGCCCCGCAGGTGCCCAAAATTCAGTCCTTCATCCACGGCCAGCACCTCCACCTGGTGGAAGATGGGGGAGTGGGTGGCGTCCACCGCGTCACGGCGATAGACCCGTCCGGGGGCAATAACCCGCACAGGGGGGCTGTGGCGCTCCAGGTGGCGAATCTGGACGGGGGAGGTGTGGGTGCGCAGTAACTCTCCGTTGGGTAGATAGAAGGTGTCCTGCATGTCCCGAGCCGGATGGTCCTCGGGAATGTTGAGGGCGGAAAAATTGTAGTGGTCTGTTTCAATTTCGGGTCCGTCCACCACCCGATACCCCAGGCCACAGAAGATGGTGACGATCTCGTCCAGGGTGCCGAGCAGCGGATGAGCGTGACCCAGGGGCCTGTACAGGGCCGGGGCGCTCACGTCCACCGCCTCCTCCGCCAGGCGCTGATTGAGGGCCGAGGCTTCCAGTTGTCTGTGCTGTTCGCTGAGAAGTCCCTGGATCTCCTTCTTGAGCACGTTGGCCCGCTGGCCCAGGAGGGGCCTCTGGGCATGGGGCAGGGAGCCCATGGCCCCCAGCACACTGGAGAGCTGTCCCCCTTTCTTGCCCAGCAGGCTGATGCGCAACTGCTCCAGCGCTTGGGGGTCGTCGGCCCTGCGGATCTGGTCACTGGCTTGCGCCTCAAGGGCCTCCAGTTGACTGGTGAGGGTGTCCAGGTTGACGGGGGTGCTCACCACCAGGGTTCTACGGCTGCGGACAGCTTAGATGTCATCCTCCCCCAGGGTCGGAAAACCGGAAGCCCCTTCTTCTCTGCGATGGGCGGGGATCAGGCCTTGACGGCAGCGCGGCTGATGAGCCGTGCCGCTTCCCGACCTCCGAACAGGTTGCGCGCTGCCGGGCCCAACCGCAGCGCTGCCAGCCCGCCCATCAGATGCACGTTGGTCCCTGGCCAGCGCAGGTCATCGGAGAGCACAGGCCAGTCATCCACCAGTTCGATCTGCTGTTGCTTGTGCAACTGGCGTAGCAGAGGCTGGAGGCTCACGCCCAGCTTGTGGCCGGTGGCGAGCCAGATGCGGTCCGCCAACAGGTTTCTGCCTTCTTCGCAGAGGATTCTCCACTGCCCTGCGCTCCATAAAGCCTGCCGGACCTGGCAGTTCTCGTATGTCTGCAGGCTGCCCTGCCGGTGTTCCCGCTGCAGGGTCATGGTGAGCCAGGGTGTGATCGAACCGCCGTCGCGGGCCGCCAGCACCTGCTGCCGCCGTCGCCGCCAGCAGGGTTCACTCCGGAACGTCTTGAGATACTTGGGACCCAGCCAGCCCGGGTCGGTGTCAAAGAGTTTGCTGCGCAGCTCACGCCGGCACATCAGGCTCACCCGGGCTCCCCGTTGGATGGCGCCCAGGGCTAGATGGGCGCTGGTGAGGCCGCCGCCCACGATCAGGACGTGCTGCCCCTGCAGCCCCCGGCAGGCGGCCAGGTCGATCATCCGGCTGTGTTGCAGAGCCTCCTTGGGATAGGGACGCACAATCCTCTGAACCCAGTTCGGAAGCACGGGCTCCCCTGCGCCCGTGGCGATCACCAGCCGCCTGGCCTGGATCAGGGATCCGTCGCTCAGGGTCAGATGCAGGGATCCGGACCGACCGGCCTCCAGGTGAATCCCTTCCAGAGAGACCGCCTGCACCTGGTGGGCCACCTGAAATTCCTCCACCACGCTCTGGCAGAACTCGCTGAACAGGCCCGTACGCGGCAGGCCGTAGGGCCCCTCCAGTTCCCGGCTGCGGCGACGTTCCTGAGCATAGGAGCGCAGGGCATTGGGGTTGGGATGGGGATGGTGCGGTGACGGAGAACGCAAACAGGGAATTTCAAAACGCTCCATCTGCCGCTGCCAGCAGCTCAACCACCTGCCACTGGGGTCGATGATTCGCAAACGGCGCCGCCAGCGCGGCCTCTTCTGCAACAGCAGGCAACACAGGCTGAGGGCCTGGGGCCCGGCCCCGACGATCACCAGCTCAGTCACGGCTTTCCGCCTCAAGCTGCTGGCAGCGCACACAGAGTCCGTGGATCTCGAAGGTGTGAAACAACGGGCGAAACCCCTGCAGCAGAGCCTTGGCCAGCTCCTGCGCCCTGGTATCAACGGGACAGATGGGGAGTGGCTCACTGCTGCCACAGTTCACGCAGGTGAGGTGATGCTGGTCCCGCTCGACGGGGGAGTAGACCCGTTCTCCATTGCTCAGCATGCGGTGGCGCACCTGCCCCAATTGACTGAACTGCCTGAGTTGCCGGTAGATTGTGGCCAGACCCAATCTGGCGCCTTCTCTTCTGAGTTGAGCATGGATCTGCTGGGGACTCAGTTCCTCGGAAGTGGATTCGAGCAGCCGCAGCACCGGGTTCGGACGCTCGGGCCGCTGTGCTTTGAACCGCCTGGTCTCGGCTGGATCTGCTGCTGGGTGGTGGTGGGATTGGGCCATGCCCGGATCTCGGAACATTCTTTTTAGATTAGAATAAGAATCGTTCTCATTCTTTCGGGTCTCTTGGCCTGCTCCCATGGAATTTGCCTCTTCGGTTGCTGAGCGTCTCCCCGTCACGGTGCTCACCGGTTACCTGGGCGCCGGTAAGACCACCCTGCTGAACCGCATCCTCACCCACGAGCACGGCCTCAAGGTGGCGGTGATCGTGAATGAGTTCGGCGAGGTGGGCATCGACAACCAACTGGTGGTGGATGCCGATGAAGAGATCTTCGAGATGAATAACGGCTGCATCTGCTGCACCGTGCGCGGTGACCTGATCCGGATCATCGGCAACCTGATGAAACGTCGCGACCACTTTGACCACCTGGTCATTGAAACCACGGGTCTGGCCGATCCGGCTCCGGTGATCCAGACTTTTTTCGTGGACGAGGATCTGCGCGACGAACTGCGGCTGGATGCAGTGGTGACCCTGGTGGATCTGGTGAACGTGCAGCAGCACTGGGAGGCGGAGGAGGTGCAGGAGCAACTGGCCTTTGCTGATGTGCTGGTGCTCAACAAGGCCGATCTGGTGGATGAGGCCCAGCGTCTGGTGATCGAGCGGCGGGTGCGGGCCATAAATCCTGTGGCCCGGCTGCTCACCAGCGCCAACGCGGATGTACCGATGCAGCAAATCCTCGGGATGGAAGCCTTTGAACTGGAGCGGGTCCTCAGTCTGGATCCGGGTTTTCTGGTCGAAGAGCACGACCACGAGCACGACGATGCCGTGGGCTCGGTGGCGTTGGTGGAGGAGCGCCCCATGGATCTGGAGAAGCTCTGCAGATGGATCTCGGGCCTGGTGAGCCTACGTGGTCCGGACCTGTTTCGCATGAAGGGCATCATTCAACTCACCGGCAAGGACGAGCGCTACGTGCTGCAATCGGTGCATATGCTGCTCAGTGGCAGTTTTGATCGCCCCTGGAAACCGGCTGAACGGCGCCGCACCGAGTTGGTGATCATCGGCCGTGATCTGGATGCCGCCGGTCTGCGAGCCGGCTTCGACGCCTGTGTAGCCTGACGGGGGCCAGTACGAATGGCACGGATGGCGCCCCTGGCGAGCAACCGGCTCTGCGGTGAGTTGCAGCAGGCGATCACCGCACTGGCCTGGTCGCCGGATGGAGAGTTCCTGGCGATCGCCAGCGCCGGTGGTGAGCTGCTGCTGCTCGACTTTCGCGCCGGCTGCGAGGAGTTGCTGCGCGGCAGCCGTGACAGTAGCCTCGATGTCCTTGATTTTAGCAGCGATGGGCAGTTCCTGGTGGCGGCGGGCCAGAGCGGTGAACTGCTGTTGTGGGAGCTGGGCGGTACGGGCATCCGGCCGATGGCCATGGACCCCATCCCCCTGGGCTGTGGCTGGATCGATACGGTAGCCTGGCAGCCGCGGGGGTTGCAACTGGCGGTGGCCGCCAACTCCGCCTCTGGGATGGGGCCAGCCGGCAGTGGCGCGATGACACCCTCGATCTGCCGGGCACAGTTCAGGCGCTGGCCTGGAGTGCTGACGGGGTGCAGTTGGCAGCCAGTTGCCAGGGCGAAGTCGTGTTGTGGCGACCCTGCTTCAGCAGGACGCCAGCCCGCCTGGTGCGCAACGCCATCGCTTCTGCAGGCTTGGCGTTGGCGTTTTCAAGGCCGGGCAACCACTTGGCCTGCGGCCTGATGGATCGTTCCTTGCTGGTTTGGCCCCAGGGGGGCCATGGACAACCCTGGCAGTTCAGCGGTTTTCCCGCCAAGGTGCGTCACTTGGCCTGGAGTAATCAGCCGGGCCGGTTGGCGCCGCTGTTGGCCAGTGCCTCGAAAGAGGCGGTGATTCTGTGGACGCAGGTGAGCCAGAGTTCCAATGCCTGGCGGCCGGAGCCGCTGTTCTGGCATGAGCGTCGCGTGAACGACTTGGCCTTCATGCCCGGGACCAACGTGCTGGTCAGCGCCTCCAGCGATGGCGCCGTGGCGCTCTGGGATGGACATGGCCAGTTGCTGCAGCCCCTTGAGGAAGGGGGACCGGGCTTCAACGTCCTGACCTGGCGCCCCGATAGCCGACACTTGGCGGCAGGCGATACCCAGGGGCGGTGGTGGCTGTGGCCTGTGGCCACACCGGCGCATGAACCGTAGCCCTCATGACTTTCCCTGGAGGTAACGTCCTTCTCACTCCGGAGCCGGAGCAGTATGGCCCTGGTGGACCTCAACGGAGCCAGCCAGCAACGTCCGGGCCAGCAGCACTCCAAACTCCTGATGCAGCCCCAGGCGGCCGGGGATGAACGTCACCTGATCGGCGTCCTGCGCCAACTGCTCCATCGAGCCACGGGAGCGGGGCGGAGCTTCAGATGCCACCACCACGTGCAGCGGGCACTGGAGCATGTGGCTCTGCTGTCGCCACCAGTGGGGATCCGTGGCGCAGTCCAGACCTCCGCTCACGAAGGCTGCGCTGGCAAAGCGGGCTCGAGGGCGGCGAGCCAGCCGCTGCTGCTGGTGCAGCCGATCCGGTGTCAGCCAAGCGCTGTTCACCCATACATGGCGGCGCAGCATCAGCCGCAACATTGGCAAGCTGGTGTTGAGCCGGTAGAGCAGCGGACCGATCAACGGCAGCATCACCAGCTTGCGCAGCCAGCCGAAGCGCTGGGGTGGCCAGCCACTCATGGTGGGCAAGGGGCCGCGCCAAGTGGGCGCCACGGCCACGAACTTCCGCCAACCGGACGACCAGGCGGCGGCTTGCCCCAGCGCAATGGGAGTGCTGTGGCCGGCGGCGATCACCGTGATCCGTTGGCCCCGCTCGCGGCCCAGGTGCTCCAGCACTGCATGCAATGCCGCTCCCATCGACTCTGCGGAGTAGGGAATCGCATCACGATCACTCTCACCAAATCCAGGCCAGTCGAAGCTCAGCAACTGGCGGCGATCCCCCACCGCCTCCGCCAGGGGCTGCCATTCACTGCGACTCGATACGGTGCTCAAGGCCGGTAGCAATAGCCACAGCGGCGCTGCCCACGGGCCGCGGCGTTCGAGCGTGATCCGGTGGCGGCGACCGTTCAACTCGACCGTGAGCGTTTCCAGTTCACCTCCGAACGCTGGAGTCATTGGCATCCCCGGGCTTTAATGAACGCGGCGCAGCAGCCAGAGGCCAATGATCAGCCCCACCAGATGGGCCGTCAACACCTGAGTGTTACTCAGGACGGAGAGCATCTCGATGGAGGTGATGGGGTAATTGACCAGTCCGCCTCCAGCCACCCCCGTTCCCACCGGCCCCCCGAAAAATCCTGGCGCCTGCAGGGATGCCTGCACAAACAGACTGCCGGCCAAAGCCTGATAACCCACACTGCCCAGTATCAACCCCAGCAGGGACGCCAGAATCCCGCGGCGCAGGAGACGTGAGGTTTCGCCCCGGGAAGGGCGGGCACCGGCAGAGTCCAGGGCACGGCCACAGCGCACCACCGACCAGCATTGCCAAAGGCTGAAGAGCAGCACCAGAAACGCCAGGGTGGTGAGCGCCAATCCTGGCCCCAGGGACCGCTCCGCCGCTGCCACCAGGCCGCCGTTGGAGGTGAGCAGCAGCACCACGAACACCACCACTGCCAGGGACAACTGAATCCAGAATTGCCCCCAGCCCAGACGGCGTAAGGCCAGGGAAATGCGCTGCAAATCAAGGCGATCAACCATGGCACAGCAAGCTCAACAGGCCCAAAGGGTGTAACAGGAGGCTAGAAGAGAATGCCTCAGATGATGATCCTGGCTCCTGTGCCCATGATTCCTCTGCGCTCCCCGGATGCCATCCAGACGCCCACTGCGTTGGCTCTGGGCAGTTTTGACGGACTCCATGCCGGCCACCGACGGGTGATTGCCCAGGCCACGGAAGAGGTGGATGACGCTGTTCCCACCGTGGCCAGCTTCTGGCCCCATCCCCGGGAGGTGTTGTTCGGCGAGGTGCGCCTGCGCCTGCACCTGCCCCGGGAAAAGCTGCACCTGCTGGCGCCACTGGGCATTCAGCAGTTGGTGCTGCTCCCCTTTGACCGCAGCTTTGCTCGTCTGAGCCCGGAGGCGTTTGTGGATCAGGTGCTGGTGCAGCAGTTGCGGGCCTCCGTGGTGGCGGTGGGGGAAAACTTCCGCTTTGGCGCTGGTCGCCGTGGTGACGTGTCTCTACTGCGGAAACTGGGCCATGGCCATGGGATGCAGGTGCGGGTGGCGCCCCTGCTGGGTGACGGTCACCAACGCATCAGCAGCAGCCGCATCCGCTCCGCACTGGACCAGGGTCGGTTGGAGGAAGCCAGCCGACTGATGCCCCACCCCTACCGGTTGCAGGGGCGGGTGGTGGCGGGTCGGGGGCTGGGGCGGGAGTTGGGCTGGCCCACGGCCAACCTCCAGGTGAACGGGCGCAAATTCCTTCCCCGGGAAGGGGTCTATGCCTGTTGGGTGCGGGTGGCGGGGGAAGGCCCGTTCTCCGCCGTGATGAACCTGGGTCCCCAGCCCACCGTGGACCCTGCTGCACCATCGGCGGTGGAGGTGCATCTTCTGGATCGCACCATGACCCTCAACGGCCTGGAACTGGAGGTGGAACCGGTGCGTTTTCTCCGCAGCCAGCAAACCTTCCAGGATCTGGACCACCTCAGCGCCCAGATTGGCAAGGATGCCCAGCAAGCCCGCCAGGCGCTGCTCTCTCAGGTGGTGGGGTAGGCATTGGTCAACCCCCAAATCACCAACGCACAGATTCCGCCCAGAATCAAGGCGCCGGAGAGGATCACCAGGATGGGGTGGTCTGCTCCGTCAAAGCGCATGATTCCACGGTTAAAGTCGTTCTCGGGCACAGGTGGCACACAGGGCCATCACAGGCTAGAAACTGCGAACGAGACCGTCCATGGCTGATCCAGCAGCTCGTGTCGTGATTTCCCCACCAGGAGGGGCGCACCACGGCATTGCGCGCCTCCTGGATGCCAACTTGAACCGGGCCCGGGAGGGACTGCGGGTGGTGGAGGATTGGTGCCGCCTGGTGCTACAGCGGCCGGAACTGGTGGCCCAGCTCAAGGACTACCGCCAGCGCCTGGGCCAATGTCACTCCTCATCCTTGAAACAAGCGCGCCATGCGGCATCCGATCCCGCCACGGGGCTGACCCACCAGGCCCAGCAGGAGCGCTCCACACCCCAGCAGGTTGTGGCCGCCAACTGTGCCAGGGTGCAGGAAGCCCTGCGGGTGCTGGAGGAGTTCGGTCGCCATGGGGCAGCGGAGTTGGCGGCCACCGCCGCCATCATCCGCTATGGCCTCTACGACCTGGAAACAGCCCTCCTGGCCAACCAGGAGCGCCACCAGACACTTCGCCAAGCCCGCCTGTATCTGGTGACCCAGCCGGTGCCGGAACTGTTGCTGGTGGTGAAGGCCTGTCTGGAGGCGGGCCTGCGGCTGGTGCAGTATCGGGAGAAGTCTCCCCGGCCCGATGACCGGCCTGGGGAAGGTGGGGTGACCGATCACCAGCGCTTCCGCACCGCCACGGCGCTACGGCAACTCTGCTGGGATCACGGCGCCCTGTTCATTGTGAACGACCGCGTGGACCTGGCCCTGTCCGTGGAGGCCGACGGGGTGCATCTGGGGCAAGACGATCTTCCGCCCCTGGCGGCCCGTCGCCTGTTGGGTCCCGAGCGGCTCATTGGCCGTAGCACCCATTGTCTGGAGCACCTGCGCCAAGCTGTTGCCGACGGCTGCGACTACGTGGGTGTGGGGCCTGTACACGCCACCCCCACCAAGCCTGGTCGTCCCCCTGTAGGCCTGGATTACGTGCGTCAGGCAACAGCCTGTAGCCCCGTTCCCTGTTTTGCCATCGGCGGAGTGAACCTGGAGAATGCCCACCAGGCCATGGGGAGCGGCGCCCATGGCGTTGCGGTGGTGCGGGCACTGATGACCGCGTCGGATCCCGGCGCGGTCACCCGCCAATTGCTGCAGGTGATTGGCACCTCTGCATTGCCTCGCCCATGACCACCCTGATCGCCATTCAGGTCAACGGCCAGACGGTGGCGGTTCCCCCAGGCCAGACCTTAACCACTTGCCTGGAACAACTGGGTTACGACCTGCGCCTGGTGGCGGTGGAATTCAACGGTGAGATCCTCCATCGGCAGCACTGGCTCCGCACCAGCCTTGGGGAGGGGGACGTGCTGGAGGTGGTCACCATCGTCGGTGGCGGCCGCCTCCCTTCACCTCCCTTGCAGTCTCCACCCGGCTACAGTGGAAGAGCGTCCCTCGGCAACGGATGGAGATGAAGCTGCCCAGAACCTGGCAACGCCGCCTTGCCACGATGCTCCTTCCGGTGCTGGTGGTGGGCCTGATGGTGTTTTCACTGCCTCAGCCCGCTGATGCTGCCCGCGGCGGACGGTTGGGTGGCGGCAGTTTTGCGCCCCGCTCCCTGCCTAGAGCCGGGGGCAGTAGCTTTAGGGGCAATGCTGTCCGTGGCGGCGGCTTTGGGGGCGGCGGTTTCGGTTTCCCCTTCATTATTCCCTTCTTCGGCTTTGGCGGTGGCGGTCTGTTGGGGATGCTCATGCTGTTCGCTGTGGTGGGCTTGCTGCTCAACGGCTTCCGCAGCGCCATGGGCGGCGCCGGAACCATGGGCTCCGCCAACAACGCCATGGCCGAGCGGGACGAGAGCGTCACCATCGCCCAGGTGCAAATCGGCCTCCTGGCCAGTGCCCGGCGCCTGCAGCAGGACTTGCGTCAACTGGCCGCCTCGGCAGACACCGCCACCCCCACCGGCCTCCAGCGCCTGCTCCAGGACGTCACCCTGGCCCTGCTGCGCAATCCCGAGTACTGGGTGTACGGCAACGGAGAGGTGGGGCAGGTGGGCTTCCCCGTGGCGGAGGCCACCTTCAACCGCCTCTCCATGACGGAGCGCAGCAAGCTGGACGGCGAGACCACCATCAACGTGGCGGGCCAGCGCAGCCGTGGGGATGCCGGGCAGTATTCCACCGCCAGTGAATACATTGCGGTAACCCTGCTTGTTGCCAGCCGCAGACCCATCCGATTCCCCAAGCTCGCCACCGCCGAGGATCTGCGCACGGCCCTGCGCCTGTTGGGCTCCATTCCATCCGGAGACTTACTGAGCCTGGAGGTGATCTGGCAACCGGACGGCAACGAAGACGTGCTCACCTCCACCGACCTGGTGACCCTCTATCCGGAATTGCAGGCTCTCTAGGACGCCTCAAATTCCTGCACCGGGATCACGATCTCCGTGCGCCACTCTGCCGGATCTTTGACCTCACGGGGATCAGTCCGGTAGATCTCCCAGGGTGGCTCCCCCGGCGCCTTGCCGTTGTCCTTTACCCAACGCTGGAGCGCGGCCCAGGATGCACCCAGGGTTTCATATCGCCCCCGATGAACTGTGGTGACCGCAGCACCGCCAGGAAGTTCACTGGCTTCCACCTGCCCAGCACCCGTCAACGGCCGGGATACGGGTATCCCGCAGGCAATGTCCCATTCTTCGTCGTTGCCGTTGATGCAAAGGTAGCGGGAAAACGGTGGTCCAGCGGGTTCCGCGCCGCTGTCCTGCACAAACGCCATCACCACAGGAAACAGCTTGCTCATTACTGATCCCAGTTGATCCGCATGCACCTTGGCGCGGATGACAACCGTGGGCTGGGCCACAAGGCGCGTTTCCTTCACCTCCAGCATCAGGATTTCCTCCGACTCAGACCAAACAATTCCGTTAATATAGCTGCCAACTTCCATTTTTGGCTTTTCCTATTTTTCGTCGTGCCCTAGTGTTTATGCAGGTTTATAGACTGACCGCCTCCACAGCCAGCAGTTGGTCCAGCTTGGACTCCAGATAGCGGAGGAAGGGGGCAGCGGACAGGGGACGGCCGGTGACCTGTTGCACCAGTTGCTCGGCATTCACCCGGCGGCCCAGCGGGTGGACATGGCGGCGGAGCCAGCCCAGGAGTCGACTTTCCTCACCAGCAGCCACATGACCCTCGATGGGGCCGATCTCGGCTTCCATGGCCTCCGCCAACTGGGCGGAGATCAGGTGACCCAGGGCATAGCTGGGGAAATAACCAAACAGACCTTCACTCCAATGCACGTCCTGCAGACAACCCTCCCCCACGTGGGCCGGGGTGACGTGCAGATAGCGAGCCATATGGGCACACCAGCGCTCCGGCAGCTCGGCCACGGGCAGGTGGCGCTCCAGCAGGTCGGTCTCCAACTCATAGCGCAGGAGTACGTGGAGGCAGTAGCTCAGCTCACCGGCTTCCACGCGAATCAGGCCGGGGTCCAGGGGATTCATGGCTGTCCAGAGACCATCGGCATCCCCCCAGGGGGTGGCGCCCACGGCCTCCGCAAAGCGGGGTGACCACATCTGGCTGAAGGCCCGGCCACGCGCCACGCGATTTTCCCAGAACAGGGACTGGCTCTCATGGACCCCCATGGACGTGGGGGCCGCCAGGGGCAAGCCGAACCAGGGGCCCTCCTGCCCCGGCAGACCCTGGTCGTAGAGGCTATGGCCCCACTCGTGGGCAGCGGCCAGAAATCCACTGAGTGGTTGGTGGATCAGGGTGCGGCTGGTGATGCGGAAATCCTCGGGACCCAGATCGGTGGAGAAGGGATGAGGGGAGCTGGCCAGCACACAGCGACGATCATCAAATCCCCAGGACTTCAACAACTGATCACAGAGGGAACGCTGTGCTGTCTGGCCCAGGGTCCATTGGGGCGCTGGCGGACGCGATGTGCTGCGGACCCGTTCCACCAACTCCGGCAGCCGTTGCCGCAGGGGGGCAAACAACTCCTCCAGCCGTTGATGGCTGATGTCCGGTTCAAACGGCTGGGCCAGGGTTTCCCAGGGGGAGCGGGGCTCCGCCAACTGGCGCACCTGCTCCAGCCGCAGCCGGATCAACGCCTCCAATGCCGGCGCAAAGGCGGGAAAATCCTGGTTGCGCTTGGCCTCCTGCCACAGGCTGTAACCCCGGGCCTGGGCTGCCGCCAGGGCATTGACCAGATCAGGATCCAGTCGACACTGGCGCTCCCGCTGCTGCCGCATCAAGACCAGATTCCGCTGCCAAGCCGCCTGGTGGTCAGGGGGAAGCTGGCTGAGGCTGGCCTCTGCTCCCGCCAGCAACTCCCCATAGTGGGTACTGGTTTGACGGCTGTGGAGCTGTCCAGCCACCCAGGCAAGTTGCTCCCCACGCCAGGCCGCCCCGGCCGGGGGCATGGCTGTATTCTGGTCCCAATACAGACAACTGCTGATGCTGGCCAGCATGTGGGTCTCCCGCTGATGCTGGTGGAGTTGGTCAAAGATTGCTGTGGACAAGAACAGTGGCCGACAAAGGTGAATCTTCTCTAGCTGAGCGCCGGCTATGACAGCAGTGGATTGAGGGGGTTCCGCCCAAGGGGTGCCTGCCCTTTAGCGTCGGTACTGTTCCCCTGGCGCCTGCCGTGAGCCCGCTCACCCAACCCCTGGCTCGCTTGATCCAACAGTTTGAGCGCCTGCCGGGGATTGGTCCCCGCACCGCCCAACGCCTCTCGTTGCACCTGCTCCGCCAGCCCCAGGAGCAGCTTGAGGCTTTTGCCGAGGCCTTGCTGACGGCCAAGCGCTGTGTGGGCCAGTGTGAGCAATGTTTCCACCTGGCAACGGCCCCGCTCTGCGACATTTGCCGGGATCAGCGCCGCCGCCACAACCAGATCTGTGTGGTGGCGGAGTCCAGGGATCTGCTGGCCCTGGAGCGCAGTGGGGAATTTCACGGGGTCTATCACGTGTTGGGCGGCGTCATCTCCCCCATGGACGGCGTGACACCGGACATGCTCACCGTGCAGGCCCTGGTCAAGCGCATCAGCCGGAACCCGATCGAGGAAGTGATCCTGGCCCTCACCCCCAGCGTGGAGGGGGACACCACCAGCCTGTACCTGGCCGGTCTTATTCAGCCCTTCTGCCCCGTCAGCCGCATCGCCTACGGCCTGCCCATGGGGGGTGAACTGGAATTTGCCGATGCGGTGACCCTGGCCAGGGCTTTGGAAGGTCGCCAGAGGATGAGCTGACCGCTGGTTCCGGGGCTGCACCCCTGTGTGCCCATCAGTCGCTGGCCAGCAGGCTGCGTTTGGAGATCACCTGCAGACACGTGCCTTGGCGCTCCACCACGAACACCTCCTCGTCCACCTGCAAGGGGATGGTGGGGTCGCTGTTCAGTGCGGCCCAGCTTTGACCCCGCCAGCGCACGCGCCACCGCTCCGGCTGGGCCTCAGCCGAGAGCACCACAGCCGTGCCCAGGTCATGGGCTGTGTCCCCACCGCCTGGTTGGGGTTTACGACCGATGCGCAGTGCGGCGAACAACAGAAGTCCCAGCACAACAAACAGGAAGATCTGCGCCACCGGAGCCGTGGAGGGAGCAAAACCCGTCAGCACAGCCAGTACGAGCGCCGCAAGCAGGGCCTCCAAAAGACCGTCCAGATCCACGCCCACCAGGGTGAGCAGGAGGAGAACCAGCACCAGGCCAAGCCAGATCACCATGGCGGGTCCGCAAGAAACATAGACTTAGCCTGGCACCACCGCCACGGGTCACCATGAACGCCTTGTCTTTTGCGCCCCTGCTCCTGGCGGCGCTTCTTGGCTTGCGCAGTCTCCGCATCACCCAGCAGGGCAACTCTGTCCTGGTGGAGCGCCTGGGGACCTTTAGCCGGACCCTGAAACCAGGCATCAACGTTGTCGTGCCGTTTCTGGAGAAGGAGGTGTCCAGGCAGTCCCTCAAGGAGCGGGTGCTGGACGTGCCGCCCCAACCCTGCATTACCAAGGACAACGTATCCATCTCCGTGGATGCGGTGATCTATTGGCAACTGGTTGACCACTTCAAGAGCTATTACGCCGTCCTGAACATGGAAGCTGCACTGGTGAACCTGGTGCTCACCCAACTCCGCTCCGAGGTGGGCCTCATGGACCTGGATCAGACGTTCAGTGCCCGCCAAGCCATCAACGACCGCCTGTTGCAGGAGTTGGATGCGGCAACAGATCCCTGGGGCATCAAGGTGACCCGGGTGGAACTGCGGGAGCTTCTTCCCTCCCCCGGCGTGACAGCAGCCATGGAAAAACAGATGACGGCAGAGCGTCGTAAACGGGCCACCATCCTGGATTCCGAAGGAGAGCAGGAGGCCGCCATCAACGTGGCCCGTGGTCGTGCCGAGGCGCTGGTGCTGGAGAAGGAGGCGGGGAGCAGGGCCGTGGTGATCAACGCGGAAGCCCAGAGCAGGGCTGTGGTGATTGATGCGGAGGCCACGGCTCAGCAGCAAAAGATGTTGGCCGAAGCCCGAGGGCAGGCCGCCACAACCCTGGCAGACGTGCTCCAGAAGCACCCCACGGCAGCGGAGGCGCTGAGGCTCCTGTTGGCCAAGGACTGGATGACCATGGGGGAGCAACTGGCCCAGGCCAAGGCTGGCAGCGTGCTGATGGTGGATCCCCAGAGCCCCGCTTCCCTGCTGACGGCGCTAAAGGATCTGCAGCAGCAATCCTAGCGGCGCCAGCGTAGCCGGTCTTGACCAGCCAAGGCTGCCAACTCAGGACTTGGCTGCCAGGCTTTTTTCAGCACCGGGTCCAGCTTGTGGTTCATGGTGCTGATGTGGGCTCTGTAACTAGAGACTGAGAATGCTTAATAATAATATCTTGAAGATCACCAGGCTCAAACACCACATCCCAGGCCCAGCGCCCAAAACCACCATTTGCATTGATTGCCCTGACCCATTCACCCAAAGCATCACGCTTGGCTTTGTTCTGTGGGCTATCGCTCCCCTTAATCTCAAGGGCCAGAAGCGTTTTGTTTGATAACTTCACAATGAAGTCCGGGACATAGCGCCGCCGAGAGCCATTCCACATGTAGTAGACAGCAAAGCCCAGGTGATCATTCTTGGCATAGGCAACAACTTTGTCTGATTCCTCAAAAACATTTGCAGCATATCCTTCCCAGCCTGAATCCCCAACAAGATGGCTAATGTGTGATTTGATTGTAGGGAAGCATGGCCTGGTTGTGTACCAGGTGCGCATTCGGCCAGTGGCGCCCACGCGATTTTCCTGGTCAAACACTGGCGTGAGTTGCTCAATGTTCTGCTCCCTGACGAATTGAAGAATATGTTGAACAACGATGTCAATATTGAGGGCAATGAGGATCCGCCGACGCAAGGGCTCGGAATGAAAAGGAGACGAAACTTGCACATGCCGAGATTTCAGGAAGGTCTCAATAATGCGTACCAACTGCGCTGCCAAGTATGCTTTTTCTCCAGAGAACTGACGGCCCAACTCAGCAAGCCCTTTACTGGCCGCCCGAAAGATGAGCCGCTGTAGGCGAAACTCGTCCGGCAGCGCCTCAAGATCAATGTCCATAACTTCGCCCATGTGGGTTGCATCCCCAAGGGCGGGTGCCAACTCAGCGCTAATGGGTGTTGTGGCCGGGTCAAGGGTGAGGGGTTCCACTTTGTGCCAGTCCATGACAAGCTGGGGCTTGAGGACAGCTTCAACCCGCAGAACATTGGGCCATCGGATCTGAAGATGGTCCCGGTCCGGAACCACCTCAATCTGGGTTGTGGGCTGGGGGGGTGGCGGCGCTTCGCCGTCTTCGACGCTTTCCCAGATGGATAGGGGAACACCGAAGACATTCACATATTCGGGCAGAAACAGCCCAGTTTCGTCAGTATCGTAGGAGACGCGGCGCAAGCCCCTGCCCATCACCTGCTCACAGAGCAATTGCGAGGTGAAGGCCCGCAAGCCCATGATATGGGTTACATTTTTGGCATCCCACCCTTCAGAGAGCATGGCAACCGAGATGACGTTTTGTAAGTCCTGACCAGCAGCCCCCCGCTTGCCCACAGTGTCCACGATCTCCCGCAATAGCTCTTCTTTCTTCATGCTCAGGAGTTGATGTTGACGTGTTGCGGGAATGTTGGCGGCCTCAATGATGGCTTTCAGCTTTGCTTCATAGTTTTTATCTGAAGTGGTGGCTTCACCAATTTCCGCCTTGTCAAGGACCTTTGAATCAACCCGTAGAGTTTGCTGGGGAGCGCACAACTCCGGCCAGTGGGCATCCCCCTTGTTGAAGTAATGCTCGATGCGCGCCGCAGTTTCCGTGCGGTTGCAAACGGTCAGCATGACCGGCGGTGAAAGATGCCCAGCCTCACGCCACTGCCGTTGCGTCTCCCTCCAGTCAGCGCCGAGGAGTGTGTAGGCGTCTTGCACCAGTTTGGGCAAGGCTTCATGGGGCTCAGCTTTTCTGTTGAGGTCCTGGGATACGGCTGGATCGCGGTAGATGTGGTAGAGCTTGGGGCGCAGTGTTTTTGCGTCAGGTAAAGCGTCATCCCGAACAACAACCCGCGGAGTTTTCACCAGTCCCGCCTCAATGGCGTCATTCAAGCCAAAATCCGAGACGATCCAGTTGAACAGCGCCGTATCTGTACTCTTCTTTCCCGTTGGGGCAAAGGGTGTGGCGGATAAATCAAAGCACCGTTGGATGCCGCGAGTTCTGTGGAGGCGATCAAGGCCCTCAATCCAGCGGGTTGCCTCATCAAGATCAATGCCCTGTTCAGCGGCCTTCCTCCTGCTGATGTTCACCTCCGGTGGCTGGCGATAGGCGTGGTGTGCTTCGTCGTTGATGACAACAATGTGTTTATAGGAGCTTAATTTGCCCAGAACCCGGCGCGTGAAGGCCTCGTCCGACTCATCCCCCTTCTTGACCACGGAGCGGTCCGCTTTCTTCAACGGCATGAGTGTATGCCAATTCTCAATCAGCACCTCAGCTTGATTGAGTTTCTGCCGCAACGCTTCGGAGGGGCAGAGACTGAATTGATCGTAATAGCTGTTCTCACGAGGCAGCAACACTTGCAGCCGTTCTTTCACTGTCAACCCTGGCGCCACAACAAAGATGGCGCGGCTAAAATCCTTCTGCCGCTGTGGGTAGGTGAGGGCATTCAGAACCTGCCAGGTGATGATCATGGCCATCACTGTGGTCTTGCCGGTTCCTGTTGCCATCTTGTTGCAAAGCCGTTCCCAGGGGCCGCCATCACCGTGGATTGCAATGCCCTGCTGATGGGCTGCTGCCCCCTCAACCCACCAGACGAGGGTCTCGATGGCCTCCAGTTGGCAGAAATAGAAGGGATAGTCCCGCGCTCCCTGATCGTGCCAGTGCTCCAACAGTTTGCGGGTGAGGATGGTCACGCCAGGCCAACCCGCCTCACGCCACGCCTGGACATGGCTACGAATCCTGTTGACCTGATCCAGTGGCTCTGTGCGTCTGGTGTTGTTACGGGGATCAAAGATTTCCGTGCTGGCGGGGCGACGCCCTGGCTTGGTGACCAGTCTGCCGCCTGGGTCTTCGCTCCAGTGCTGCTCCGGGCAGACAAAGGGGGAATTGATGATCAGAGACATGGGTTCAATCCTCAAGGGACATGATCCTGAGGGACTCAATCCCACGGTCGTCCACAATTTTGACCGCAATCCGCCGATTCTCCCCGGCCGCAAACGGTAGGGAGACGGTGCTGTGGAACTGTTCCAGCAGGTCTTCATCAAGCTGGGCGCGAATGGTCTTGCGCAGCCGATGCCAGCCGTCCCTGTCACCTGCCATGGGGAAGAACACCTGGTGGGGCATCAGGGAGCGCTGGTCATAGTCGGTATCCAAGGACCACATGGCGATCTTGTTTTTGCCGCCGGACACCAGATCCCCCGCCCTGGGATCGAAATAGTCAAAGCCGTTGACCTCCACCTGCCACAGGCCATCCTCCCCCTTGCGCAACTCCACATCCGGCTGACCCATGAGCCAGAAGGATTGATTCGAGGCCCGCTTTTTCTTCAAGTCTTCCGTGAGCAAATCGGTGTTCATCTGCACCTTGAGAAAGGCCATATCCGACACACTCATCTCATCAATATCCTTGGCGGCCTCCGGATCAAAGGTGAAGGCGCAGAACAGAACAAATTGGGGCCGGGGCAGCAGGGTGTAAGCCTCCTGCATGGCCGTTTCCACTTGGCGCTGTTCCAAAGCAGCATGGGCAGGGCCAAAACTGACGACAGCGGGCTCACCGCTTTGCAGTGAACCGCTGGCATGGATGGTTTTGAGGCTGGGCAGCGTCTCCAACTCAGCGAAACGCAATACCGCGCCGTCCTTGGCCCGAATCCCCGTTTTGAGCAGCTCATCACGCCACATGGCTTGGCGTGCAGTTTCGCCGCTGCGGGCAATGGTGGCGTCCGCCTCTTGAGGAGGAAGGCTCTCATCAAGGGACAAGACGGTGGGCGCCGGCACCGCCTCCACCGAGAAAGGGCCGGTGATGCGCAGGCGGGTCTTGTCAATGTGGGGCTTGTCGTAGAGGGTCTCCTGCTGGGCATGATCGGCAATGGACTGGTCCATGCGCCGCTGCATGGCCTGACGGGCCTCGTGGAAAGCGTCGAAAGCTGGACGGGCGGCTGTGGGCCAATCCTCAGGCCAGGTGAAGGGCACCTCCCATTCATGGAGCGTTTCCCCATTAGCAAACTTCACCGGCTGCCCCTTGCGCACACCTTGGGTGGGCTCGAGGGGACCGGGCGGCGCAGCGGTCAGGGCTGCATTGAGATCGGCAAGGGCCGCGGCGATCTTGGGGTGGTCTTCATCGTAGATTGTATCGATGTCGGGATTATTGGCGATGCTTTTGAGGGTGATGTGGGGGACGGTTTCGTAGTTGAAACCTCCCTTCAAACCCTCATGGGGATCACGGAGTATGTAGTAATCGAAGGAGGCAGTCATCAAACGCTGCTTGGCCAAGGTGATGGCTACGCGGGACGTGTCGCAAGTGATCCAGCGGCGGCCCCATTGTTCGGCAACGTACGCAGTGGTGCCGGAGCCACAGGTGGGGTCAAGGACAAGATCGCCGGGATCGGTGGTCATCAGTAGGCAGCGTTCAATAATGCTTTCCGATGTTTGAACTACATATAGCTTATTGTTGGCTGAAAATGTATCTGACCAAATGTCTGAAATTACTTCAGTTGGTGAGTCTTCATAAAAATATTTCCATCTCAAGCTTCCCGATAGCGGTTCTAGCCTACCTGACTTTTGCAAGCGGGACATCCCGTCAAGGTGTGTTTTCCAGCTCTTCCTATTCGGATACTTATATTCCTTACCATTACAAATAAAATTGTACATACACGACTCTGTATAGCCAGAAGATCCTAAATTCTGTGCAGTGTAGAAGCGATATTTCTTGAACTCATCCTTATCGATTCTCGAGCGAGACTTTGTCGTTCCACTTGAATCCATTCCTAGAGAGAATTCTGGGTGATCTTCAAGTAGTTTTTGCTTTTTTGGTTTCCTAAATTTCAATTTAGATTTATCTTTACAATACCAAATTATAAAATCAGTCGTACGAGCAAGATCAGACACTGAAAGGGGGCTCTTCACACGAACAGTTATCTGTGATACAAAATTCTTAGCCAGAAATATCTCGTCAATTATATTTCTTACAAGATGCACATTCTCATCCCCAATCTGCACGAAGATTGATCCACTTTCACTCAACAATTCCCGCGCCAGCAGCAGCCGGTCCCGTAAATAGGTGAGATAGGAGTGAATCCCCAGCTCCCAGGTGTCCCGGAAGGCTTTGATTGTTTCCGGTTCCTGGGTGAGATCCTCATCTGAGCGATCTTTCACATCCCGCTTGTTCACAAAGGGCTGAAAATTGGAGCCGTATTTGATTCCATAGGGTGGGTCAATATAGATCATTTGCACACAGCCGCCCAGGCTTTCCTTAGTGAGCAGGGAGTTCATCACCAGCAGGCTATCCCCCGCCACCAATCGGTTGGACCAACCTTTTTCGTGGCGATAGAACTCCAGCACCTGCCGCAAGGGCAGATTCTCAAACGGCGCTGCGAACAGGTCCGGTTGTCGCCACTGGCGGGCGGCATCGTCGCCCGCCAGCCGCTTGGCCACATGAGCCAGAATGGTTGCCGGATCCACTCGCTCATGGACATGGAGGGAAACCGTATCCACGGTGAAGCTGGTTTTTTCCGCTTTGCCCGTCCAGGTGAGATAGGGTTGCTGGAGGCGTTTCAATTCCTCCAGCGCTTCTTTCATGCGTCCGGGATCATTGGAAGCCAGCGCCTCATCAATGAGCGTTTCGATCCCGGCTCGGGCGCTATCGAAGTTGAGCACCGGATCCAGGTGGGGATCATAGGCCCAGGTCGTTTTGTCCCCGTCCGGGTCCGTTGCGGCATGGACCATCCCCACTTCAGGGTTGTTCACCCGTGTGTCCCCATGGCGATAACTGAGCACCTGCACCGGCTTGCCCTTGCCCCGTGCGTTCCGCCGCGAATTGGCTGGGTTTTCATCGGACATGGCCTGAGGCAGGGGCTCCACAAGCTTAGGCCAGCGGGGACTGTGCTTTGGGCGGGGCTTGATTGAGGACAGCATCACCCATGGGGGTGAAGGATCACGGGGTCATCCGAAGAGGGCTTCCTTCACAGCCTGGCTGGATAAACCGACATGCTCCGCCACCACATTCACAATTTTATTCAGAGTTCCGACGCGCAGGGAGCAGTGGTCCGGCACGGTCAAGCTGTGTTCACCAGCCTCTGTGACCCGCGTCACGGTCATGTGACTTCCCCTCTGTCGTGTCACCGTGTAGCGATAGTGGCGTGAGAGCCGCCCACAAAGATCCTGGCCGGAAAGATCCCGCGGGAGTCTCATACAGCAATGGCCTCGTCCTCCACGTAGTGGAGCCTGATCGGGCCGGGAACATGGCCACCAGCAAAGTGGCAATTCACCGCGTCCCGGACCATGGTTTCCAGATCGTCCCGATCCTCCCCCTGTGTGAAGATGCAGTGGCCAACTGCCTGGGCATCATATCCCCCTTCGGGGGCTTTGGTCACCTCGAAGAGGATCTCGTTGCGGTTGATCCCCCCTTCGTTCCTATCCGGCTTGGTGGCCCGGGTCAAAACTTCCCCACGGGTGCCACCTGGAGATAGATTCGCTGGACGCTGGACCTCAAAGCAGCGACTCAAACCCCCATGGACAATTCCCTGAACCTTGGCGCTGATGCGGGTGCGGGTGCTGTGCATCCATTTCATAGAAAGGGCCTCTCTAGGGCTCTAATAGCGATCCTCTAGCTCCCTGGGGCTCTGGATCTGTATAAATCATAGTCCATTGAGATCGTTGAGAGGCCCCCTGCACCGCCATGCCATGGCCAAATACCGCCATGCCATGGCCAAATAATGTGCCCTACGGACGATCCTTGCCCCGATTCCTAGCGGGATGGTTTCACCACGCTACATGGTGTGGCCCTTGGCCACCCGGATGGCGGCGCGGTCTGGCTGGCAGCCCGATGGTCCCTGTTGCTTTGCGTGCAAGGGGGCTATGGCTTGGCCAGCATAAGGGCCACAGGGACCACCACCACGAGCAGCACAATGACGGACGTGGCGTCCCCTGCGAATCTCAAGAGGAACTTGAGGTCCTGCCTGGCTTCCTTGAGGTCCTGCCTGACGTCACCGAGACTGGCTTTCAAGGCCTCTTGACCAGCTTCCAAGCGCCCCAGACTGACACCAAGGTCCAAGGTGTTGATGGGAAGTGTCTGCCTGTGGTGTGGAGGTCATGGACCGCGCCCCTTGATCTCATCCTATGGCGAGAACAAGGTGGGGGTGACAACGAAAAAGGGCTGGCGGTAGCGCTGCGTTGGTCTGCTGATGGGATGGAACGTAGTCTTCATGCAGGCCCTCCAGTTGCCGTGTGACCACCAAAAACCAGCGGCAAGGATGCACCCCCACCCGCCGCACCCTTCTGCCGCCCAATTGAGCCCCAATGCCCAGCCCCTATCGCACCACCCTTCCCCAACAGCGCCTGCCCCCCTGGCTGCAACGTCCCCTCGGCACTGCATCCCAGTTGGCCCAGGTGCAGGAACAGGTTCGGAGCCTTCGCCTCAACACCATCTGTGAGCAAGGCCGCTGCCCCAATCGGGGGGAGTGTTACGCCGCGGGAACCGCCACGTTCCTTCTGGGTGGATCCATTTGCACCCGCAGTTGTGCATTTTGCCAGGTGCATAAGGGCCAGGCGCCCCAACCCCTGGACGCCAAGGAAGCGGACCGGGTGGCGGAGGCGGTGGCCAATTTGGGATTGCGCTATGTGGTGCTCACGGCAGTGGCGCGGGATGATCAGCCGGATCACGGCGCAAGCCTGTTCGTGGAGACCATGGCGGCCATCCGCCGTCATGACGCCACCGTGTCCATTGAGGTGCTGACCCCTGATTTCTGGGGTGGGCAGCGGGAGCTTGCAGCAGCCCACAGGGCCCAGCGCCAGCGGTTGGCCATGGTGCTGGCGGCCCGTCCGGTGTGCTTCAACCACAATCTGGAAACCGTGGAACGGCTCCAACGTCAGGTGCGTCGTGGCGCCCAATACGACCGCTCCCTGGGGCTTCTGGCCCTGAGCAAACAACTGGCCCCGGAGATTCCTACAAAATCCGGCCTGATGCTGGGGCTGGGCGAGAGCGAAGCGGAGGTGCTGGCCACCCTCCGGGATCTGCGCCGTGTGGACTGTGATCGCGTCACCATGGGCCAGTACATGCGCCCTTCCCTGGATCAACTCCCCGTGGAGCGCTACTGGACGCCGGCGGATTTCCAGCGCCTGGGCCAGGCCGCCCGGGCCATGGGCTTTCGTCAGGTGCGCAGTGGCCCCCTGGTGCGCAGCAGCTACCACGCCCACAGCAGTGAGCCCTTGGTTGAGGCCTGAACCTTAAGAGGCCTCCCCATGGGGTTGCCGCCAGCGCACCCCAGCCGCCTGGAGCAGGTCTTGATCCTTGGAGAGATCGGGGTTGGGGGTGGTGAGCAGGCGATCCCCGTAGAAGATGGAATCCGCCCCCGCAAGGAGACAGAGCAACTGGGCTTCCCGGCTGAGGCTGGTGCGGCCGGCGCTGAGGCGGACCCGGCTGCGGGGCATGAGAATTCGTGCCGTGGCCACCATGCGCACCAACTCCAGTGGATCCACTGGCGGCTGCTCCCCCAGGGGTGTACCCTCAATGGGCACCAGGGCATTGATGGGAACACTCTCCGGGTGAGGATTCATGCTGGCCAGAACCACCAGCAGCTCTGCCCGATCCTGCACAGTTTCCCCCAGCCCCAGAATCCCGCCGGTGCAGAGAGTGATGCCCGCCTGCCGCACCCGCTGCAACGTGGCCAGGCGGTCCCCGTAGGTGCGGGTGGTAACCACTTGGTTGTAGTGGGCGGGTCCGGTGTCCAGGTTGTGGTTGTAGGCGGTCAGGCCCGCTGCAGCCAGCCTTTTGGCCTGGTCGTCCGTCAGCATGCCTGCGGTGACACAGGCCTCCATGCCCAGGGCACGCACCCCCTCCACCATGGCCACCATGGCCTCGAAGGCTGGACCGTTGCGAATTTCACGCCAGGCCCAACCCATGCAGAAGCGGTGGGCGCCAGCGGCCTTGGCGGCGGCGGCCTTCGCCAACACCTGCTCCACATCAAGTGTCTGGGGCGGGGTGGGCAAGGCCTGGGGGTGATGGGCAGATTGGGAGCAGTAGGCGCAATCCTCGCTGCAACCACCGGTTTTAACGCTCAGCAGGGAGGCCAGTTGCACGGTGTAACCGGGATTGGCCTGACGGTGAACGGACTGGGCCTGCCAGAGCAGGTCCACCAGGGGAGCTTGCAGCAGGTTCAACACCTCCTGCACTGTCCAGTCGTATCTGGGCTTCATGGCCCCACAGTGCCATAGCGGCGCTGACGTTGCTGAAAATCCCTCAGGGCAGTGGCCAGGGCTGCCTGGTCAAAGTCCGGCCAGAGTACGTCGGTGATATGAATCTCGGCATAGGCCAGTTGCCAGAGCAAAAAATTGCTGATCCGAAACTCCCCACTGGTGCGAATCAACAGGTCGGGATCAGGATCACCAGCCGTGAGCAACAGGTTGGCAAAACGGGCCTCGTTGATGTCGTCAGGCTCCAGGACGCCTTGTCGCACGTCCTGCGCCAGCCGACGGGCCACCTGGACCAGTTCATGGCGCCCCCCATAGTTGGTGCAGACATTCAGATGGACCCTGTCGTTGCGTGCGGTGCGGGCTGTGGCCTGGGCAATGTGTTCCTGCAGGCCCAAGGGCAGACCATCCAGATCCCCCAGGAAGCGCAGGCGCACCTGGGCCTGATCCAGTTCGTTCAGCTCCTGCTTGAGCACTTGCTCAAACAAGGCCATGAGAAAACTCACCTCCTCATCGGGGCGCTGCCAATTTTCCGTGGAAAAGGCATAGGTGGTGAGGGCCGGAATGCCCCAGTGGCCACAGAGTTGCAGCAGACGCTTCAACGCCTGCACCCCCATCTGGTGGCCCCGTACGCGGGGGAGGCGACGTTGTTGGGCCCAACGACCGTTGCCGTCCATGATCACCGCCAAATGCCGCGGCAGGCGCGTCGTGTCCAAATCGCCTGGCAGCGCCATCAACGGACTGGTATCCCCAGGGTGGGCTGTGGCGCGTTGCATTCAGGAAGCTCTGAGGGAGCGCCGGGCCGCCGTGGATTCACCAGGGTCCTGAACCAGATTCTTCATGGCGGCCTCCAAAAGCTCCTTCAGGCGGCTGCTGGTGATGGGCCGTTCCAGGTGTCCCAGTTGCGCCAGGGAAATGGTGCCGGTTTCTTCCGAGACCACAACACAGAGGCACTGGTCAAAGCGTTCAGTCATGCCTACCGCAGCCAAGTGGCGGGTGCCAAAGCGGCTGGTCCTTTGCCGGGCCAGGGGCAGGATGACCCCAGCCGAGACAATCCGCTCACCCCGCACCAGCACGGCGCCGTCATGGATGGGGGAGTTGACGGAAAAAATGTTGAGCAGCAACTCGATGGAGAGGATTGCATCCATCGGAATGCCAGGGGTGATAAAATCATCATCTTGCAGGTCGCTGCCAAGATCCACGAGGACCAAGGCGCCGCGTCGACTTTGAGACATGCGTCCTGCGGCCTCGCCGATCACGTTGACGGCATCCTTATTGTAAAAGCTCTTGGAGTTTCGTCCCAGAAGTTGGCCCCAGCGGCCGCTGCCCAGTAGATCCAGAAGACGGCGCAGATCGGACTGCAGCAAGAACGCCAACGCCAGACCGCAAACCAGCACCATGGCCTGAATGAGCCTGTCGGTGAGGGGAAGGGGGGACTGCCGCTGCTGCACCAGCCAGCCCAAGATCACCAGGAGCAGGTAGCCCCTGATCAAACCCTGCGTGCGAATTCCACGTCCCCTGGTTCTGTTCAGCACCAGAAAGGCAAGGAGGCATGCCAGCAGAATGTCAAGGGCCTGCAGGAGCCACAAGACCATGCCGTGCCTGCAATCAACTGGCTCTACCTTATTGGGACAGGGCTGGATTGGCGCAGATGTCCGGCAAAATATCCCAGCGCAACAGATCCTGATGGGTTTCCCGGCGTTGCACCAGTTGGGCTTGCCCTCCCTGTACCAACACCGCCGCGGGTCGGGGGATGCGGTTGTAGTTAGAGGCCATGGAGGCGTTGTAGGCCCCCGTGGCCAGTACCGCCAGCAGATCCCCACTGGCCACAGGGGGCAGGGAAATGTTATGCAGCAACACATCCCCGGATTCGCAGTGCTTGCCCGCCACGGTGACGGTGTCTGTGGCTGCGTCCCGGCAACGCTGGGGCAAGCAGGCCGTATAGCGGGATTGGTAGGTGATGGGCCGGGGATTGTCGCTCATGCCCCCATCCACGGCAACGTAGGTGCGCACCCCGGGGATCTCCTTGCGGCTGCCCACCTGATACAGGGTCAGCCCCGCTGTGGCCACAAGGGAGCGGCCCGGTTCACAGAGCAGGCGGGGGAGGGGTTGTTGATGCTGACGACAGGCGGCCACCACAGCGGCACTCACGGCTTGGACCCAGGCCGCAATGGCGGGGGGATCGTCACTGGCCACGTAACGCACTCCCAGGCCCCCCCCCACGTTCAAATCCTTGGGGTGATGCCCCAGCGCCCGGGCCCGACCCATGGCCTTCACCATGACTGCCGCCAGGTCTTCATGGGGCTGCAGCTCAAAAATCTGGGAACCAATGTGGGCATGGAGCCCGGCCACTGCCGCCCATGACGCCGTGGCCAGTCGCCGTAGCACGGCATCCAGTTCTTCCAGGTCAAAACCGAATTTGCTGTCCAGATGGCCAGTGCGGATGTACTCGTGGGTGTGGCATTCGATCCCCGGCGTAAAGCGGATCAACAGCCGCACCCGTTGCTCCCGCTGGCTGCAGAGGCTTTCCAGCAGATCCAGCTCCAACCAGTTGTCCAGCACCACGGTCACGCCGTGCTCCAGCGCCAACCTCAGCTCGTCCCGGGACTTGTTGTTGCCATGGAGGACCATGTTGCGAGGATCCATGCCGCCGCCCAGAGCAGTGAGAAGCTCCCCAGCCGAGACCGCATCCAATCCCAGCCCCTCGCTGGCCACCAGGGCCGCCATGGCAAGGCTGCTATGGGCCTTGGAGGCGTAAAGCACGAGAGATTTGCCGGGGTAGTGGCGCACCAGGGCACGGCAATAGGCTTGGCAGCCCGCCCGCAGGGTGGTTTCATCCAGCACGTAAAGAGGTGTGCCATGGTGAGCCGCCAGATCAGTCAGGCGACACCCACCCACCCACAATTGACCCTCCTGGTCAACCTCTGCGCCCAATGGGGCCAGGTTGCGGTTGGGACTCTGGACATCAACGTCCTCTTCGTACGGGCGGAAGTGTGGCGAAGACATGGGGCAACGAAAAACTTGGGTGAAAATCTGAACCGTGCGACAACCAGCAGGGCCGGTTATCTGGTCATGGCTTTACTCCTTCGGGTTTCCCCAATGGCTGCCTGGCCCTGGTAGCTTGCAATCACAAGGTCCCTGTGACGGATGTTCGAGCGGTTCACGGAAAAAGCCATCAAGGTCATCATGGTTGCCCAGGAGGAGGCGCGCCGCCTTGGGCACAACTTCGTTGGCACGGAGCAGATCCTTCTGGGTCTCATTGGGGAAGCAACAGGCGTGGCGGCCAAGGTTCTCAAGTCCATGGGTGTCACCCTCAAGGATGCACGGGTGGAGGTGGAGAAGGTCATCGGTCGCGGCTCCGGCTTTGTGGCGGTGGAGATTCCCTTTACCCCCCGTGCCAAACGAGTGTTGGAACTCTCCCTGGAAGAAGCCCGCCAACTGGGCCACAACTACATCGGCACGGAACACCTGCTGCTTGGGCTGATCCGGGAAGGGGAAGGTGTGGCGGCCCGGGTGCTGGAGAACCTGGGGGTGGACCTGGCCAAGGTGCGGACCCAGGTGATCCGTATGTTGGGAGAAACCGCCGAGGTCACCAGTGGCGGCGGGAAAGGCAGCAACAAGACCCCCACCCTGGATGAATTCGGCAGCAACCTGACCCAATTGGCCGGCAACGGCAAGCTGGATCCCGTGGTGGGGCGTCAGCAGGAGATTGACAGGGTCATTCAGATTCTGGTGCGCCGCACCAAAAACAACCCCGTCCTGGTGGGCGAGCCCGGTGTGGGCAAAACAGCCATTGCCGAAGGCTTGGCCCAGCGCATTGCCAGCGGGGAAATTCCCGGCATCCTGGAAGGGAAGCGGGTGCTCACGCTGGATATTGGCCTGCTGGTGGCGGGCACCAAGTATCGCGGTGAGTTTGAGGAGCGCCTCAAGAAAATCATGGAGGAAATCCGCAGCGCCGGTAACGTGATACTGGTCATTGACGAGGTGCATACCCTCATTGGCGCCGGCGCGGCAGAGGGGGCCATTGACGCCGCCAATATCCTCAAGCCCGCCCTGGCCCGTGGTGAACTGCAATGTATTGGCGCCACCACCCTGGACGAATATCGCAAGCACATTGAGCGGGACGCCGCCCTGGAGCGCCGCTTCCAGCCGGTCACCGTTGGCGAGCCCTCCGTAGCGGACACTGTCACCATCCTCTACGGACTGCGGGAGCGCTACGAGCAGCACCATAACCTCAAGATCACCGATGAAGCCCTGACGGCGGCAGCCAATCTGGGGGACCGCTACATCAGCGACCGCTACCTGCCGGACAAAGCCATTGACCTGATTGACGAAGCCGGCAGTCGGGTGCGTCTGCTGAACTCCAAGCTGCCCACGGCAGCACGGGAACTGGATCGGCAACTTCGTCAGGTGTTGACCCAAAAAGACGAGGCCGTGCGGGATCAGGATTTTGCCAAGGCTGGTCAACTGCGGGATCAGGAGGTGGAGCTGAAACAGCAGATTCGCGACATCATTCAAGGCAGCCGCAACAAGACGGAATCCTCCGCCACGGCGGAGGCCGGCACTGGGAACGTTGAGCCCAGCTTTGGCGCTGACGGCTCCCCCCTGGTGACGGAAGAGGACATTGCCGCCATCGTGGCCTCATGGACCGGTGTCCCTGTGCAGAAGCTTACCGAGAAGGAATCGGTCAAACTGCTCAATATCGAAGACACCCTGCATCAACGTCTCATCGGCCAGGACGAGGCGGTAAAAGCGGTGGCAAAAGCCATCCGCCGGGCTCGGGTCGGTCTCAAAAACCCCAGTCGGCCCATTGCCAGCTTTATCTTTTCCGGCCCCACCGGCGTGGGGAAAACCGAACTCACCAAAGCACTGGCCGCCTACTTCTTCGGTAGCGAGGAGGCCATGATTCGTATGGACATGTCTGAATATATGGAGCGCCATACGGTCAGCAAACTGATTGGCTCACCACCGGGCTATGTGGGCTTCAATGAAGGGGGCCAGTTGACCGAAGCCGTGCGGCGGCGTCCCTACACGGTGATTCTGTTTGACGAGATCGAGAAAGCCCATCCGGACATCTTTAATTTGCTGCTCCAGCTCCTGGAAGACGGCCATCTGACAGACTCTAAAGGGCGCAAGGTCAACTTCAAGAACACCTTGGTGATCATGACCTCCAACATTGGTTCGAAGGTGATTGAAAAAGGCGGCGGCGGCCTGGGATTTGAGTTCTCCGAAGACAACGAAGAAGAAGCCCGCTACACGCGAATTCGCTCCCTTGTGAACGAGGAATTCAAAAATTATTTCCGTCCGGAGTTTCTGAACCGTCTTGACGAGGTCATCGTGTTCCGTCAACTCACCAAGGCGGAGGTGAAGCAGATTGCCTCCATTATGCTCAACGAGGTGTTTGAGCGGATGCAGGAGAAGGAGATTACTCTCTCCGTCACGGAAGCCTTCCAGGATCGTCTGGTGGAAGAGGGGTATAATCCCTCCTATGGAGCACGCCCCCTGCGCCGGGCCGT
Organism: Prochlorococcaceae cyanobacterium jk18x22bins.40; assembly: GCA_022826155.1. GTDB lineage: Bacteria > Cyanobacteriota > Cyanobacteriia > PCC-6307 > Cyanobiaceae > Synechococcus_B. Next base: position 40,451 of record JAJDVL010000047.1, read on the forward strand.
GATGCGCCTGCTGGAAGACAGCTTGGCGGAAGAGTTCCTGAATGGCACCATCCAGGAAGGTGACCATGCCCTTGTGGACGTGGATGATCAGAAAAAAGTAGTCGTCCGCCGCCAGAGCAGCACAAGCAATACAGACAATACGGCCTTCCCCGAGGCACAGCCAACCTCGGCGGTCAGCCTCTAGCGTCCCGTTCAGGCCCCTGCCATGGCAGATCTCGCCCCATTCATCCCTGCCGTGGCTGGATCTGTTGACCTGGCGGCTGTCCATGCCATTGCGCCCCAACAAGTGGTGCGTGGCCCCGGCGCACTTCGGGAAGCTCTGCCTCGGTTGCGTGACCTGACGTCACGTCCGGTGCTGTTGGGGCGCTCCCCGGCCATGGCCCCCCACCGCCGGGCGCTGGCCCGACAGCTCCAGCTTGCCGATGCTCAGCAGTTGCTGCTGCACCACGATTGTTGTGATCGCGATCTTCTGCGGCTGGAGACAAACATCCGTCAACTTGAGGCTGACGGCGTGATCGCCCTTGGAGGCGGCAAGGTGTTGGATGCCGGGAAATTGTTGGCCCACCGCTGCGGGCTGCCTTGCGTCACCATTCCCGCCAGTGCCGCCACCTGTGCCGGATGGACGGCCCTGGCCAACGTCTACAGCGAGACTGGGGCGTTTATCCATGACGTGTCTCTGGATCGTTGCCCGGAGTTGATGGTCTTTGACCATCAACTCATTGCCACGGCGCCGATACGCACCATGGTCAGTGGCATTGCCGATGCCATGGCCAAGTGGTATGAAGCATCCCTCAGCAGTGGCCACAGCCAGGACACCCTGGTGCGCCAAGCAGTGGAGCAGGCCAGGCTGTTGCGGGACCAGTTGCTGCTGGAGTGTGAAGACGCTCTTGCCCATCCCGGCGGCGCAGCGTGGCGGCGGGTGGTGGAGAATTCTGGCCTCACGGCCGGACTCATCGGCGGCCTTGGCGGTGCCCGCTGTCGTACCGCAGCGGCCCACGCGGTTCACAACGGCCTCACCCAGTTGGCCCCCTGCCGCCACTGGCTCCACGGGGAAAAGGTGGCCGTGGGGATCCTGGTGCAGTTGCGCCTGGAGGAAGCAGTGGGGAATCAACCCTTGGCCGCCGTGGCCCGGGACCAACTCCTCCAGGTGTACGACAAGCTGGGGCTGCCCACCAGCCTGGCGGAGCTTGGCCTCAGGGAGCTGGACGCCGACCGGTTGGAGGTGGTGTGCCGCTTCACCTGCCGGGAGGGTTCGGACCTGCACCGCCTTCCCTTTGCGGTGACGCCAACCCAGCTTGAGGAAGCTCTGCGCTTTTGCGCTGAACCCCGGCAGGCGCCCCAGCCGGTGCAGCCCCGGGGCTAGCACCAGCCAGGCCATGGCCCATCCCGTCCTGAACCTGGTGCGCCATGGCCTTCAACTCTGGCTGCGGGGTCAATGTGATGCTCTGGACCACCTGCAGTTGGACCTGGATGGAACACCCAAGGGGCTGCTCAAGGGACGTTTGGACGCAGCCTGCCTCCAGGCCCGAGGCGTTGTCCGGGGAGCGTTGCGTCTGCGGCGCGCCATCATCACGTGCCGAGACCTGCAACTGGACCTGGGCCGCCTCCGCCCTGGCTTGCCCCTGCCCCTGGCTGCACCCTTGAGCGTCACGCTGGATCTGTGGTGGTCTGCCGTGGATCTCCAGCACATGGTGCTGGGTGCTGGAGACGCCGCCATGGGGGTGGCGCTGTTGACCCATTTCCGCGGGCCGAGCGCCGGGAACTGCCGCGGCTGGCAGCTCCAGATAACAGATGCAGGTCTCCGCCTCCTGCCCCCCACTCGGCAGAACCAAACCCCGCCGCTCCTGTTACAACTGGAGGCAGTGGATCATGAAATTGTCGTTCATGGGGAAGAGGCCCCGGATCGACCCACCACCATTCCCGTAGATCCGGCCATTTGCATTCACGAGTTGCGACTTGACGCCCAGCACCTTCGCCTACGGGGTGAGGCGTTGGTGAGGCCTTGAGCCAACTCACGGGCGCTGGGTCCGGCAGTCGCTCCGGAAGGTCCCTTCCCGGAACCATTGCCCTGGTCACATCCCGGGAAATGTTCGGGAACCCGGACTGAAGGTTCAACCAGGCTGAGGACTGCCTAACCTACAGAGGCCAGGCCCTATTCCGCCGCAGTGGAGAGTTTTCCCTATCTGAGCGTCGCCATCCTGTTTCCCATTGCAGCGGCGTTCTTCATCCCCTTCCTCCCGGATCCCGGCGACGGCTCCCGCATCCGCTGGTATGCCCTCACCATCTCCCTGGCGGACTTTCTCGTCACGGTGGCGGGCTTTCTCAATGGCTACGACCCCAGTGTGGACGGTCTGCAACTGGTGGAGCAGGTGCGTTGGCTACCGGAACTGGGGCTGGGTTGGTCCGTGGGCGCAGACGGGCTCTCCATGCCCCTCATCCTGCTGACCACGTTCATCACCAGCCTGGCCATCCTGGCGGCCTGGCCCGTCACCTTCAAGCCGCGGTTGTTTCACGTGCTCATGCTGGCCATGTGCGGTGGCCAGGTGGCGGTGTTTGCCGTGCAGGACATGTTGCTCTTCTTCCTGGCCTGGGAGTTGGAATTGATTCCCGTCTATCTGCTCCTGGCCATCTGGGGGGGCAAGAAACGGCAATACGCCGCCACCAAGTTCATCCTCTACACTGCGGGCAGCTCATTATTCATCCTGGTGGCGGGGCTGGCCATGGGCTTCCAGGGGGACGGTCCCCCCAGCTTTGCCTATGGGGACATTGCCGCCAAGCCCCTGGGATTGGCCTTCCAGGTGCTCTGCTACTCCGGCCTGCTCATTGCCTTTGGTGTCAAGCTGCCCGTTGTGCCGCTGCACACCTGGTTACCGGATGCCCATGGGGAAGCCACCGCCCCGGTTCACATGCTCCTGGCTGGCATTCTTCTCAAGATGGGCGGCTATGCCTTGCTCCGCTTCAATGCCCAGATGCTGCCCGAGGCCCATGCCCAGTTTGCGCCGCTGCTGGTGGTTCTGGGAGTGGTCAACATCATCTACGCCGCGTTGACCTCCTTTGCGCAGCGCAACCTGAAACGCAAGATCGCCTACAGTTCCATCAGCCACATGGGCTTTGTGCTCATCGGCGTGGCCAGCTTTTCTCCACTGGCCACCAGCGGCGCCATGTTGCAGATGATCAGCCACGGCCTCATCGGCGCCAGCCTCTTCTTCCTGGTGGGGGCCACCTACGACCGCACCCACACCCTGATGCTGGATGAAATGGGCGGTGTGGGCCAGCAGATGCGCAAGATGTTTGCCCTCTGGACCACCTGTTCCCTTGCCTCCCTGGCCCTGCCCGGCATGAGTGGTTTCGTGGCGGAGTTGATGGTGTTTGTGGGGTTTGCCACCAGCGATGCCTACAGCCTGGTCTTCCGGGTGGTGATCGTGTCCATGGCGGCTGTGGGGGTGATCCTGACGCCCATCTATCTTCTGTCCATGCTGCGGGAGATTTTCTTTGGCCAGGAAAACCGGAGTCTCATGGAGTACAACCGTCTTCGCGATGCGGAGCCCCGGGAGATTTACATCATTTCCTGCCTTCTGGTGCCCATCATCAGCATCGGCCTCTACCCACGTCTCACCACGGAGACCTACCGCGCCACCATAGAAACCCTGGTCCAGCAAAACCGCAGTGCTCTCGTGTCATCCACAGGGATTCCCCCGAGTCGGACTCCACCGGCCCTGGCCACGGCCGTCCTGCCGGATGGAATTCCTCTCTTGTCCCCACTGGCTGCCGAGTTAAGACAGGCTTACCATTAAGCCAGCATGGCCGCTGTCGTTCCAGGGGCCAGGGGAGTACGCTTGGGCACCACCGACGGCAGCAGAGTGGCCATCCGCCTTCTCCAGGAGGCTGTCGAGCGGGGCGACCTGGATCCGTGGGACGTAGACGTGATCGCTGTGGTGGATGGCTTCCTCGACCAATTGCAAGTGCGTATGGCCCTGCCAAGGCTGGCCAGTGGTCCAGGTGGTAGTTATGAGCAGGACCTGGCGGAGAGTAGCGAGGCTTTTTTGGCGGCCTCCGTTCTGGTGGCGCTGAAGGCCAGGATTCTGGAGCAGGACATCTTGCCTCTGGATGTGGATGGGGATGAGGAGGACGTCCTTGACGACGAGGATGATCCAGAAGCTGGCGGGTCGGAATCGCTGCCGATGTTGCCCCTGCATGCCGAGGAGCACTTGAAACGCCGTCTTGTGGCGGCGCCGCCTCTGCGGCGCACTGTGACCTTGGGGGAGCTGATCCGGAGTCTTGAGACCATGGCCACCCAACTGGAGCAGCAGGAGGCCACCAGCAGACGCCGGAACCGCACCAGGCCCTTCAGCCGACGTCATGCCGTGGCCCAGGTGGCGGCCCTGGCCCATCGGGAGAAGCTGCCGGAGACCACGGCCGCACTGGATCGATTCTTGGACCACTGGGCCGACGGCGGCGGTGCGTTTGAGGAATTGGTCTGTGCCTGGGACCAAGTGGCACCTGACGACCTGGACCGGGATCGGGTCGGCGTGTTCTGGGCGTTGCTGTTCCTCTGTAGCCAGGGCAGGGTGGATCTCCGGCAGGAGCAGGGTCTGTATGGCCCCCTCACCATTCGGGTCCTGCCATGCCCCCGGATTGGACGGGAGCCTCGGATCAGGCAGGAAGCACAGGCGACCCCCAGACGCGTGGCGGCGCTGCGGATGGCTCCACCACGCGCAGCCTGAGCGGGCTTGGTACATTCAAGGCTCTCAAGACAAGGTCGCTCATGAAGGCGATGATTCTTGCCGCTGGCAAGGGAACCCGTGTGCAGCCCATTACCCATACGATTCCCAAGCCCATGATTCCCATTCTGCAAAAGCCGGTGATGGAATTTCTGGTGGAGTTGCTCAAAGAGCACGGCTTTACGGAGATCATGGTGAATGTCTCCCACCTGGCGGAACAGATCGAGGGGTATTTCCGTGACGGCCAGCGCTTTGGCGTGCAACTTGCCTACTCCTTTGAAGGTTATATCGAAGACGGTCAGCTCATCGGTGCAGCACTGGGCTCTGCCGGTGGCATGAAGAAGGTGCAAAACTTCCAGCCTTTCTTTGACGACACCTTTGTGGTGCTTTGCGGGGATGCTCTGATTGACCTGGACCTGAGCCAGGCCGTCCGGCGTCATCGCGCTTGCGGTGCCCTGGCTTCCGTGGTCACCAAGTCCGTCCCGTGGGACCAGGTGGGGGGATACGGGGTTGTGGTGAGTGACGAGGACGGTCGCGTTCAGGTGTTTCAAGAGAAGCCGCCGCGGGATCAGGCCCTCAGCAACGCCATTAACACAGGTATTTACATCTTTGACCCCAAGATCTTTGACCATATCCCCAGTGGCATTCACTATGACATTGGCTCCGACCTCTTCCCGAAACTGGTGGCTGATGAAGCCCCCTTCTATGCCCTGCCCATGGATTTCGAGTGGGTGGACATTGGCAAGGTGCCGGACTACTGGCAGGCGATTCGTGGCGTTCTTCAGGGGAAGGTGCGCCAAGTTCCCATTCCCGGTCGTCAGGTGCGCCCCGGCCTCTATGCAGGCCTGAACGTAGCGGCCGACTGGGACAGCGTCACCGTGGAGGGCCCCGTCTTCGTAGGGGGCATGAGCCACATTGAACCAGGGGCGCGGCTGATTGGACCCACCATGATTGGCCCCAACTGCCACATTTGTAGCGGCGCCACCATCAACAATTCCATCGTTTTCCACCACTCCCGCATTGGCCCCAACGTGGCCCTCGTTGACAAGCTGGTGTTTGGCCGCTACTGCGTGGAGAAGAACGGCGCCCATATTGACGTGCAGGAAGCGTCCCTGGATTGGCTCATCACCGACGCCCGCCGCAAGGATCTGGTGGAGCCCTCCCCTGAGCAAAAGGCCATGGCCGCCCTCCTGGGTGCGGAACTCAACGTAGTTCCGCCGCCAATGAACTGAACTCCACGCCACTTGCCGCTGGTGGCGCCAGGGGCGGCACACCGGCCAGATCCAGGATTTGTGGAATCACGGATTCGGCCTTGATGGCCATGAGATGGACGCCTTGGGCAACTTCCAGGGCGGCGGCCACCTGTTCGGCAGCGATCCGCAGCCCTTCCGTCCGTGGCGTTCTGGCCCCGTCCAGCCGCGCAATGACCTCGTCCGGGATAGATGCTCCCGGCACCATCCGGTTGATAAAACGGGCGTTCTTGCCGGACTTCAGCAGAAACACCCCCGCTAGAACGGGGAGGCCAAGGGGAGCGGCCAACTCTCGACAGAAACGGCGCAGGGCGGCCAGGTCCGTGACCATCTGGGTTTGAATAAACCGGGCTCCGGCCTCCTTTTTGCGCTGTAGACGGATCTTGAGACCACTCCAGCTCGGCGACTGGGGATCAGCCGCGCAGCCGGGGAACAGGGCGGTGGATCCGTCAGGGAGAGGTTGCTCCAAAGCATCCAGGCCCCTGTTCAGGTTCTTCACATCCTGCAACAGTCGCACCGCTTCATAATCGAAGACGGGTCGCGCCTTGGGCTGATCTCCTGCTTTGACGGGATCACCGGTGAGGCAGAGCACGTTGTGCAAGCCCAGGGCATGGGCCCCCAGCAGATCCGCCTGCAGGGCAATGCGGTTGCGGTCACGGCAACCCACCTGCAGCACCGGCTCCAGGTTGCGCTCCAGCAACAGGCGACAGACCGCCACACTGCTCATGCCCATCACAGCTCGGCTGCCGTCAGTCACGTTCAGGGCATGCACACGGCCCCGCAACTGCTCTGCCGTGGCCAGCACATGGTCCACGGATCCCCCACGGGGCGGGCTGATCTCGGCGGTCACGACGGGTTGACCGCTGGCAAGGGCCTGTTGGAAGGCCGAGGGGCTGACCTGGGATTTCATCACCCCATTGTGCCCAGCCAAAAGGCTGTACAGCCTAAGCTGGTGTCAGATTACGGGAACCCAGTGGCGCTTCCTCGGGATGTTGGTGTTGGCCTCTCGGAGCGAGAGATCGAAATCATCGAGCACTTGGCCCGGGGGCTGACCAACCAGGAAATTGCCCAGGTGCTCTCCATCAGCAAGCGCACCGTGGACAACCACGTGAGCAATATTTTCACCAAGACCGGCACCAGGAACCGCGTGGTGCTCATCAATTGGGCTATGGATCACGGCAAGGTCTGTCGCGATGGCTTTAACTGCTGCAGCCTGCCGGAACCAGGTGGCGAGCCCTTCTCTAGGTCTCACCCCTGATGTGGATGGCATACAACTGGCGGAAACGGGCCTGCTGCTGCCGATGGTCCACCAGGGGCTCCGGATAGCCCCGGCGCTCTAGGGGTGCAATCTGCCCTGAGAGAAGATCTGCTGTGGTGCAGTGGGCCAACTCAGGTAACCAACGGCGAATGTAGTCCCCATCCTCGTCAAACCTGGCGGCCTGGGTGGAGGGATTGAAGATGCGCAGGGGACGGGGATCCATGCCGCTGCTGGCGCTCCACTGCCAGCCGCCGTTGTTGGCCGCCAGATCGCCATCTACCAGATGTTGCATGAAAAAGGCTTCCCCCCAGCGCCAGTCGCAGATCAGATCCTTGGTGAGAAAAGACGCCACGATCATGCGGCAACGGTTGTGCATCCAGCCGGTCTCCAGGAGCTGGGTCATGGCGGCATCCACAATGGGATAGCCCGTACGGGCCTCACACCAGGCGGCAAAACTCTCCGGCTGATTGCGCCAGGGGAACTGGCGCCAGCGGGGCCGAAACGCCCCCTCCGCCAACCCGGGAAAGTGGAACAGGGCCTGCTGGTAGAACTCCCGCCAGGCCAGCTCCTGCTGCCAGACCGTGATGGCTTGCTGCGTCTCCACGCACTCCTGCCCCCGGCTGGCCATGGCCTCTTGTGAGGCCTGCCACACCGTCCTCGGGCCAACGGTGCCAAAGCGCAGGGCTGCACTGAGGCAGGATGTTCCCTCGCGTCCGGGGTAGTTCCGCTCCGGTTCGTAGCGGTCCAGCGCCCCATGGACGAAGGCGTCCAACTGTTTCCGGGCCGCCTGTTCTCCGGGATGGCAGGGAGAGCACCCTTTCCAGGGACAGCCCAGTTCCGCCGGGGTGGGGAGTTGCTGCAAGAGGGGCAGGGTCCTCCGAGCCGCTGCGCTCAGGCGCCCATGGTCGGGACCTGTCAGGCCCTGGGGCGCCGCCACCGGCTCTCCCTTGGCCTGGTTAAACCAGGCGCGGCGGTAGGGACCATAGACCTTGTAGGGCTCTCCTGAGCCGGTCACCACCTGCTCCGGCGGCACCAGCATCTGGTCCCAGCAGCGTTGCACCTCAACGCCTTGATGCAGCAAGGCCTGCTGCAGTTGCCCATCCCGCTGACGGAGACCGGGCTCCACGTCCTCGTTAAAGGCCAGCCCCGCCACCCCCAATCGGGCCGCCAACGGGGGGACGTGCTGCAGGGGATCACCCTGGAGCACCAGCAGTTGGCTGCCGGCGCGCCGCCAGGCCTGCTGCAACTCCGCCACGCTGGCAAGCAGGAACCAGAGTCGTGACGGCGCCGCCTTCGGCCCCTGCCAGAGGCCCGGCTCCAACACAACCAGGCCCGTGATAGCGGTGGTGCGCGCCGCCAACTGCGCCAAGCCCAGATTATCGGCCAGGCGCAAATCCCGACGGTGCCAGAACAGCCAGGGGGCATTCATGGCCGTGATTCTCCCGCCAGAAAGGCCCGGGCCTGAAACCAGGCGGTGACCGTCTTGGCGTCAAGGGATTCCTCGCCACTGGTCAAGCGTTCCTCCAACTGGGCGGGTGTCAGGGTGATCACCTGCAGGTCTTCATCCGCGTCACTGCCTGGTGGCTCCGGCAAGGGTGTGAGTTGCCGCGCCAGGAAGAGATGGATGACCTCGTCGGAGTAGCCCGGGCAAGGCAGCAGGTGCCCCAAGCTGTCCCAGCGGGCAGCGGCAAAGCCTGTCTCCTCCCCCAGCTCCCGCTGAATGGAGGCCAGGGGCTGCTCTCCCGCCTCCAGAGTACCGGCGGGAAACTCCAAAAGGCGTCGCGCAACGGCAAAGCGGTATTGACGCAAGATAACCACACGGCCGTCCTCCAGAACGGGCACCGCCAGGCACGCGCCAGGGTGGCGAATGCAGCCGTACACCCCTTCGGCACCAATGGGCAGCCGCCAGCGGGCCAACTCAAAGGACACCTTGCGCACCTGTAAGGTGGCCAGGGTGTCCAGTAACCGGGCGGGCTCGGAGGGGGAAGAGGCCATGGGTGGATCCAGGATCGCAACTGCCCGTTGCACGCCGTTGTCATGGGATCCGGCGTGCTGGAGCAAACTGTATTAGAGCAGTTGGGGGTAAGGGAGGCGTTGGGGTAAGGGAGGCGCACAATTCCACAGGAGTTCCTGGCAACTGCAGGGGGCGTGGGGAGCCACCAACCCGGGATTCAGCGCCACCAGCGGGGCCAGCACGAAACTGCGCTGCTGCCAGCGGGGATGGGGGAGCAGGAGTTCCGGCATGGCGCTGCGCCGCTGGCCGAACCAGAGCAGATCCAGATCCAGAACACGGGGTCCCCAACGGGGTCCCGGCTGGCGGCCCGCCTGCCGCTCCAGTGCCTGGAGGCGCTGCAGCAGCACCATGGGGGACCCGGAACAGTGCAGTAGCACTACGCCGTTGATGTAATCCGGCTGGTTGGGGGGACCCCCCATCGCTGCAGAACGAAACCAGGGGGAACAGCGCAGCCCACCCCCTTCCGCCATGGGCTTGAGGGCTGACACAGCCCAGGTCAAGGTGGCCAGGGAATTCCCCAGATTGCTGCCCAGGGCAACGGCGACGGGTTCAGGGCGAAGTGTCACACCAGCAGGTATTTTGCTCGGCAAGACCATAGCCAGCCCCATGGACACAGGGAAGGCTGAGCGCTTCTGCTAATTTTTAGCCGTTTCAGTTGAAGGTCCTCAAGTCCCTCCATGGACAAGATTTTTCTCTCCAGGTGAGGCCAACCAGGGGAAGCTAACCAGGGGCCGTCCAGGGAACGTCCGGGGATGCCGATGGCGATATTGTAAATATAGTATTTCAGATATGAATAATAATGAATTTTATGATTATTTAGATAATGGTAAAGATATTTATAGATATGATCCGGCTGAAGAAGGGATGGGGTCCAATAGTATAGCATCAATAGCCGGTTTTATTACAGCTATGGCAAGATCTGTTTTATGGTGGGCTATGAGATACTTAAGAGAAAATGATCATGGAATTTATATGGTAGATACTGATTCTTTAATTACTGATGGAGAATTACCATCTAATCTTGTTGGTAAAGATATAGGGAATTGGAATTTAGAGGAAGTTTCTGATCCTAAGTTATGCGAATTTAGGGCTCCTAAACATTATTCTTTTGCGGATATTATGAAAATAAAAGGTATTAGGGAAGCTAAAAGAGGGCAAAGTATTTATAGACAAGCACAGTTTAGTAAATGGTCAACTAACTTAGGTAGTAAAAGTAAAAAAATGAGAGATAGACTTGAAAGAGGAGCATTAGTTAAAGATATTGATAAAATAGTAACAGGAGAGAATAAAAAAAGAATTGTTATTGGTGAAAATATGTTTAATTTACCGTTGGAGTTATATGAGAAATAATTATAAAATTGTCGGTTAAGGAGATAGAAAAGAATGCTTCCCGTTCCCCTGTCTGGCGTCCTATCAGGCTGCCCGCGCCCCCGCCCGTTCCCTGCCTGGTGTCCTATCAGGCTGCCCGCGCCCCCCCCGCCCGTTCCCCAGGCCTGGCGTCCTATCAGGCCGCCCGTGGGCTGTCCACGTGGGTCATGGACGATTCCTGGAACGTCTCCCTGGTAGGTAATCTCGTCCATTTATTATCTAAATCTATTATCTTTCTCTGTTACAAATACCCCATCAACAGATAATGATTCTGTCTTATCCCTATACCATACTTCACCTGCCACAAAATTGGGAAAAACATTATAACTATTACTATTAGTTAAAAAAGAACCTTCTACTTGTAATTCACTTCCATTTATAGTATCATCCGGACTAATATATCTAAAAAATCTGCCATTACTTCTAATATCTGTATCTCTAATAGGAATTACTGTATCCCTAAGTAATATACCTGGAAGATTAGATGTATCCGAAACATTCTCCACATATATCGTCATATGTGACGGTTCCAGGATATGTTCATCGTGATTAACAGCAAATCTTGCCAAAACTCTAATATCAGAGGTTATTTCTCCTTTATCATTATTATGATTATAATACCATTTCGCCCCATTTTCATTTTTATATTCAACTTGAAGATTAAAAAGATGTGGACATACGCTATGAGCGCAATCAACTGCGTGATAACTATTATATGATTCATAAGGATCAATATAAGAATAATCTCTTTGTCTGTAAATAGAACGTGAAGTATTTACAAGAGGACCTCTTTCTAACCAGTAATCAAATCCATTTATTGAACCACCGTAACCTGTCGTACCTGGCACATCCATTGGCGGTGTTACCCCTGGACTCGGCGCTGTGGTTGGCGGCGTTATCCCTGGACCTGGTTCTGTGATTGGCGTCGTTTCCCTTGGACCTGGTTGTAACCCGATTTTAGGATTATTTTCTTGGGGCGGTTTAAAGTGAATAGGAAGTAATAACGTTGATATTTCACTATTTGAAATAAACCATGGCGCTATTATGTTAAAGTTTCCTGAGGAAGCGGCTAATGTTCCAGCTATATTTGTAGGGTGAGTATAATTAGCGTCGTAACTATAAAATTGTCCTCCCCATTTTCCATTATATCTTCTACTGTTTATATATCCATTTAGATCCCCATCAAAGAAACCATTATGGGTAGAACCTATAGATAGCCTATCAAGATTTAACTTACCGGGTAAATTAACCGTATCAAAAGTAAGTGCATAATTAGGGTTATTAGACGTTCCTATACTTTCATAGGATACTATTTGTTTATCCTTAAAGTTATTTATTTCTCCTGAAACATAACCTAGTGAATTAGTGTCTTCAAAATCGGCTTTTAGGATCATATTACCCTCTAAAGTATTTCCTATGGCAAAACCGTCATTATACCTTTTATGAATATCAATAAGTCTTTTAGCTTCTGTTTCAGTTGTTGCTTCATATAATGAAAATCCTTCGCAGGAAGTGCCGCATAATGACCGATAATAATTGGAATTAGTATTATATTTAGTAAATTTTACATTATCCTCGTAAGTTGCTGTTCCTGTTAATTGTGAAATAGAGCCTTTATATTCGGTACTATCTACAAATACTCCAACATCTCCTACAAACAGATTATCAATAGATAATGAACCATTAGGCTTTCTTTCAGACCATGTTCCGTGTAGCATATAGCTACCATCAGGATATTTATATAAATTAGACACTAAATTAGTTGTAGATGTTTCTAAATAATTGTTTGTTCCTTCTGTTACTTTACCAAAGTCATTACCATTTTTAATTACATTGTAACTACCGTCTTCATTAGAAACAACTTGTATTTTATCACTAGTTAATATACCATTAGTATTAGATGAATGGGTTACACTGCCAGGAACTGGGCGCGCTTTTGAAATTTTAGCGGGGGCGGGTAATCTTGGGTCAATAGGATCCCGATTCCCCGAAAAAGATTCATTACTTCCCCCCCCCCCCCCCGCCTCCGCAAGAAGCCAAGACGAAGAGAAGCGGAAAATAAATCCGAGGATTTTTAACATTAGGAAGGAGCTGATTCATGGGAGCCAGACCATGGGAAAGGAAAATCATACACTATCAGGGAACCTTGGCAGGTGATTTTGGCGGGCGGCCCTATCTGGTGGTCATGGCAGGCGATCCCGCCAGGCGTCCTATCAGGTGAACCGTCAGGATGCCCGCGCCCGCCCGTTCCCCGCCAGGCCGTCCACGTGGTTTCCCTTCCGGATGCCCTGGCGGGCTGCCCACGTGGTTCCCCTGGCGGGTTCCCTAATACGGTTCCCTGGACGCCCCCTGGACGATCTCTGGACGGCCCCTGATTGGCTTCCCCATTGGGACAACTCGAACATTTTTATCAGCGCCCAGGACGTGGCCGCAGAGCGGGAAGGATGGGGCGCCCGTAGCCGGGTACGCATCCATTTCCCCGCCATGAAAGAGCTGGCTTGCCGACAAAGGCCCATCGGGCGAGCTCTGGCGGTGGGATCAGTCCCCCCGGAGTTGCGTGGCGTCTGGAACAGGCTTGAAGCTGAAGGGATTCAGGTGCAGCTTTTTGAACGGGGCCAACTGGGGGGGCGGGAGCAGGGCGTGGATCAGGCGTTGCAGACCGCCATGCTGCGTGATCTCAGCGACAACAATGGTGACCCTGGCATTGCCGTGCTCCTCAGTGGGGATGGGGCTGGCTTCGCCGATGGCTGCGGATTTCACGCTGATCTGGAGCGGATGCACAGGAAAGGGTGGCGGATTGAAATCCTGTCGTGGCGCCACAGTTGCAACCACCGCATGCAGCAGTGGGCTGGGGAGAAGGGCCGCTTCATTGCTCTGGATGATTTTTATCCTTGTGTCACCTACTTGAAGGAGCCCCGACCCGGCCAGCCCTGGGCAGAGCCCCGAGCGCCGCAGCCATTGCCTGCGCTGGAATCGTGATCCGCACCCATCAGTAGTGCCCCAGGACCCCGGCCAGAAAACGACCTGGCGCCAGGGCTGCCGTCCCTGCTGCGATGGCGCCAACCATGACGCCCTTCATCAAATTGGCATGGCGTTTCACGTTGCCCTGCCGAATGGCCAAGATGCTCCAGCCCATGCAGATCAAGGTCCAGAGGCTAAGCCCATGGAGCCAACTCCATCCCCCTGGGGGGTGAACGCTGTGAATCAGGAAGGAGGACAGGGTGGCACACAGCATCAGCCCAACCCATACCCGACCCATCAACTGGTGCAACTGTGTGCCCTTCGCCAACAGCAGGCTCGCCAGACCTAGCCCGATTGCCACCAAGGCCGTGATGAGGTGAAACCAGATGACGGCCATAGATGCCTGAAAGAACGAAGTATTACTAATTTAGAGTAGCACCATGGCAATGTCCGCATCCCTGACCCTAGGCAGAGCATCCCAAGCACCTCCTGAACTTATTCCAGAACTCGGGTTAGGATCATGTCAAAGCAGAAGCACTCGTGGAGTTTGCCAAATACCAGGGTCTCGGCAACGACTTCGTGATCGTGGATGGACGCTCCGGGTCGCCCATTGAGCCCAATGGGGCTCAGGTGAGACAGCTCTGTGATCGACGCTTGGGCATTGGCGCCGATGGGGTCATCCTGGCGCTCCCCCCCCGGCAGGGGGGCGATCTGCGCATGCGCATTTTTAACGGAGACGGCAGCGAGCCGGAGATGTGCGGCAACGGCATCCGCTGTCTGGCCCGCTTTGTGGCGGACCAGCATCAGGGGGTCTGCCCGGACACCCTCACCATCGAAACCATGGCGGGTCCCATGGGCGCCAGGCTGCAGGACCAGGGACAGGTGACGGTGGACATGGGGGAGCCCCGCCTGGAGCCGGCAGCCATTCCCACCACCCTGGGGGTTGATGCCCGGCAAGTTGTGGCTGAACGACTCCTGGTGATTGGCCAGGTGTTGGAGGTGACCGCCGTGAGCATGGGCAATCCCCATGTGGTGATCCCCGTGGCGGACGTGGCCCAGGTGGATCTGGAGCAACTGGGGCCTGCACTGGAAACCCATCCCGCCTTCCCCAATCGCACCAACGTGCATTTTCTCCAGGTGCTCAGTGATCAGCACCACCGCCTGAGGACGTGGGAGCGGGGGGTGGGTCCCACCATGGCCTGTGGAACCGGGGCCTGTGCCGCAGTGGTGGCTGCCCGTCTGCTGGGGCTGGGGCAACGCAAGGCTCGGGTGACCCTCCCCGGCGGCACCCTGACCGTCCACTGGCGCGACGACAACCACGTCTTCATGACGGGTCCTGCGCAGCGCACCTTTGTCGGCCAGGTGGTGTTGGACGCACTGGGAGCTGAGGCGGAAAACGAAGCCACCGGGGACACTGAAGCGGTGGCCCAAGCCAAGGCCATGGCGTTTCTGGCCAACACCTCCCTGGACGAGATGCTGGAACTGGCAGCCAACTCCTTAGCCCAGCGCACCCAGCGCCGCGGCGGACCTCCCGTCAACCCTCCCGGTGAACCCGTGCCGGACTGGGACCACCGTGGCCACTGAGCCGCGCCTCTATCTGGATGGTTGCGCCACCACGCCCCCCAGCGCCGGGGTACGGGCCGCGGTGGCCGCTGCCCAGGAGGCCCTATGGGGCAACCCCTCCAGCCGCCACCAGGAGGGTCGTCAGGCGTGTCTCGCGTTGGAACGCTCGCGAGAGCAGGTGGCCCAACTGCTGGACGTGCCGCCGGACTGGGTGGTGTTCACCAGTGGGGGCACCGAGGCCAATCACTTGGCCATCCACGGGGTGCTGGGTGCTGCGGGGGGAGCCGCCATCTGCTCGATGGTGGAACATCCCGCAGTGGGCAAACTTCTGCACAATCGTCAACAGACGGCAACACGGCTGGGGTTGCTCCGACCTGACGGCCATGGTCGTCTTACCGGCCCGAGCCTGCTGGAGCGTCTCCATGACGGACTGGTGGACCTGGTGTCGGTCATTGCGGCCCAGAGCGAGGTTGGCAGCCTCCAACCCCTGGCCACCATGGGCGCCGTCTGCAGCAGCCGTGGCATTCCCCTGCATAGCGACGGAGTTCAACTCTGTGGCAAGGCACCCTTATACCCCCGCCAGCTTGGGGTGGACCTGCTCACCGTCTCCGCCCATAAATTCTGCGGTCCCAAGGGAATTGGCGCCTTGATCAGTAACCCGCGCCTCACCTTGACACCCCTGCATCGGGGGGGTGGCCAGGAGTCGGGGCTGCGCTCCGGCACGCCGGCGGTGCCGCTGGCGGTGGGCTTTGGCGTGGCGGCCCAGGAGGCGAGGCGGGCGCTGGAGCAGTCGTCGGAGCCCCTCTGGCAACGCTGGACACGCCAGTTGCGGGAGCAGCTCTGGAGTGTGCCGGGGATTGAACCAACCGGCCATCCCGAGGATCGCCTCCCTGGTCACGTCAGTTGCCTGGTGGGCACGCCGGGGGGTGAACCACTGGAGGGTAGCCATGTGGTGCGGGCCCTGGATGACTGTGGCTATGCCGTGAGCAGTGGTTCCGCTTGCCGCTCCGGTTCGGCCCAGCCCAGCACGGTCCTGCTGGCCATGGGAATCGACCCGGCCCGGGCCCGCAGTGGACTGAGGCTGTGCCTCGGCCCTTGGCTCTGTGGAGGAGATACTGCCGTGGTGGAAGACCGCCTCCGGGAGTTGCCCCAGGTGGTGCATCAGCTCTGTTGCCGCCTCACCCCCCTGAGCAAGCCCGAATCGGCTCGGCAGAGTGGTGGATGATGCTGCAAGCTTGTCTTCGGCATCCTTAGCCCATGGATCTCCCCAGTGACCTCAGCGCTGCCCGCCGCCAATGTACCGCCGCGCTGGAGGCGGCCTTGGCTGATGGCCTGACCCGCCTGCAAGTGGATTTGCGGTTTGAAGGGCTGCGTTGGCCTACCGTTGCCCATGGGCTGTGCCAGGCGTTGCAGCAGCGGGAAAGCCGGGAGATCGTTGTGTTGGCCTTTGCCGACATGGGGGCAGCAGCCTTGGCCAGGCGGGATTTTGATCGTTCTGCGGCCGAAGCCGTCACCTTTGCTGATCTCGCCATTGGCCGCTGCCCGGCCAATGGCGCCCTGTACATGGCTGTGACACCCACGGCACCGGATTTCACTGTCTTTGAAGCTGCCTGCACAACCCTTGGGGAGCGTCCCGTCATTGCCTTGAATCCAAGGCTGGAGGATGCTGCGGTGGGCATCGGCAGCGTTGCTCGCGCACGGCGGCGCGGCTTCCTGGCCCGTTGGCGCGTAGTGTACGGGCTCTATCCCCTGGAGCAAGCCGCCCTGGCCTATAGCCACCCTGGCCCTTGGCGGCTGTTCCGGGAAGACCCCAATGGTTTCCGCCTTGTGGCATCTCTCCCCCACCGACCGGATGGGAGCGCCATCGACCAACTTCTGGGGTAGGGCCGCAACCAGGTCTGGCAGAGGCTCCGGAGCATCGGTACCATCCGGTCCAGCACGTCTTCCGTCGCGCCATGAAATTTTGGCTGCGTCTCCATCCGGTGGATCTGGGGGCCCTTGTAGCCATGGCCCTGGCCGCCGCCGGCCTGCTCTGGAGCCCCAAGCTGGTGACCGGTTTGGCCGCCGCTGGTGGCTATCTTGAACCCATTGACGTGATTGTGGACATTAAGCACATCCCCGTAGCAGACCCGGATGCCCTTCTGGCCAGCATCAAGGAGGAAGGGGAAACACGGCTTGTGGTACGCAACCAGCCCTCCGGAACCCTTCAGGTGCTGGATGGGCACCTGCGGCACCGCCTGGTGGCCCTGGCGGATGGCACCACAATCCCGGATCCCAATAACCAGGAGTTCGCCACGTTTGATGCCCAGTTGGTTCTCCAAGGGCAGGGGCAGGAAACCAAAACCGGGTTTGCTCTGGGGGACACCAACCTCAAAATTGGCGTTCCCATTGAAGTGGAGGGAAGGCTGTACCGCCTGAGGGGCGTGGTCAGCGGGCTGGCCAAAGGGAACGACTAATGGGGAATCAACGCAAGCGCGCAGTGCTGCTGGGGTTGATGCTGCCCCTCTTGTCAGCGCCTGCAAGTTATGGCCAGGGCCTGCTGGACCTCCTGGATCAGGTGGCCAGCGGTGAACCCGTTACGGTGGTGTCCCATGACTACCCTGGACATGGGGCTGCCACAGAAACCGCTGCCCCGAAGACCGTGGTGGCGGCCACGCCTCCGGGGCAGATTCCTTCTCTGCCAACACCCTCTACGGCATCGCAAGAGCCCGCCACCCCATGGCTTGCTCCGCTCCCCCCATTGGCGGCCCTCATCCGTCTGGAATCCCATGTGAGCTGCGCTCCGCTGCAGAGGGAGGTGTTGGCCATCCTGGGCAGCGAACACGCTGCCTGGAGTGTGACGGTTGCCGACTCCGTCGGTCGCCTGATGGCGGATGTCAACGGCCATGTGCCCCGTATTCCTGCCTCCAACCAGAAACTCATCAGTACTGCCCTGGCCGTTGACCGCCTGGGTGTGAACCACCGCCTCAAAACCTCCCTCTGGCGCCTGCCCAACGGCACTCTTCGATTGGAAGGAGAGGGAGATCCCGGCTTTGGCCCCCAGCAGGTGGCGCGTATGGCGGCTGCCCTCTCCGGCCACGGTGTACACACAGGCACCGTCAGCATGGAATTTGAAGAGTTGGTTCCCCGACACTGGTGGCCTGCCGATTGGCACAGTGCTGACCGCAACTGGTATTACGGCGCTCCAGTAACGCGGCTGGCGGTGAGCGCCAACAGCAGTGGAGATTACGCGGTCTACGACCCTCCCAAGCGGCTGGCAGGGATTTGGAGCCAAGCGCTGAATCGGCAGGGGTACGGGTTTGAGTGGGCGGAGGTGCCTGCGGACTCACCCAACCCACAGGGAAGTCAGTTGATCCATGAAGAGCTGTCCCAGCCGCTGCAATCCCTCATGTCCCGCGCCAACAGGGACAGCCACAACAACACCGCAGAGGTGCTGCTCAGAGTAGGCAGTGGAACTTGGAACCTGGCGCAAGCCAGCCAGGTCACCCTGCAATGGCTCAAGGACAAGAATCTTCCCGTGGACGGGGTCACCATTGCCGACGGCAGCGGCCTGAGCCGCTCTAACCGCAGCACCACCCGCCTCTACACCAGTCTGCTGCTCACCATGCAGTACCACGCCAACGGGAGCAAATGGTATGAAACCATGGCCGTGGCCAACCGCACGGGAACCTTGGAGCGCTTTTCCAGTTCACCGTCCCTGACGGGGAAGTTTGTGGGCAAAACAGGCACCATTCGTGGTGTGAAGGCCCTCTCCGGCCGGATGAGAACCCCCCATGGGTATCGGTTTTTCAGCGTGCTGGCCAATGGTTCGGCGGAACCGCGCTCCCGCATGGTGGGCATCCTGGAGGCGGTGCTCAAGCACTCCTCCTGTCCTCGTTTGCTCTGAGTTGGGTGGCGGCGAAAGTTCCCTGGGGAGCGGTCCGCTGCCGGGGTGTGGCCATTGGGCGGCCATGGGCATGGACGGTTGCCTGCTCCTGGCGCGTGGCGCACACCACCTGCTGAAGGTCTCGCAGCTTATTGCCGAGATCGTCCAACACCTGCTGGGCGTAGTGGTCAGCCTCCTGTCTGGTGGCCGTAGCTTGCCGCGTCAACTCTTCACAGTGGGCATGGGCCTTCTGGCATAACGTCCGCATGTCCTGCCGCATGTCATCAACTTCCCGCTGGGTAAGTTCCTTGCGTCTGACCTTCTCTTGGTTGATGCGCTCCAACTCTTGCAGCGCCTGGAGGCGCCGCTGCTCCAACTGTTGATTCTGCTCCTCCTTGCGGGTGACGTACTCCTGCTCCAACTGGCTGCGACGGGCTGCGAACTGCTGCTCGGTTTGCTCGATCTTCTTCTGCAACGCTTGCTCCTGCTGGGCGACGGCCTGCCGCGCCTTGTCCAGCATCGTGTCCCGTTGTGCCGCCGCCTCGGCCATCACCTGCTTGGCGCGGTTTTCACCCTCCTGGACGGACTGCTGGATCAACTGTTCCCGCTTGTCCTTGGCCTGCTGAATGAGGGATACCCCCTGGCTATGCATCTGCTTCAGGTAGTCCTGCCGCTGGTTGATCAAGGCCTGGGCCTGCTGAAAGGCTGGGGAGAGGCTTTCGCGAATCCGGTTCAGAGCCTCGATGACTTCATCCTCGTCCACCAGCAACATCCCGGTCAGCGGCAGGCGGAGGCCCTGCAGGATGCTCTCCTCCAGTTGATCCAGTTGGTCCAGCATGACGCCAGGTTCTTTGCTGGAAGACGACACAGGGGACGGACCCATGGCACAAGGGGAATCGGCTAACCCGAATTAAAGTGCCTGTCCAGGTCTTCCGCCACCGCTGTAGGGACCATATGGGACACATCACCACCAAAGCGGGCCACTTCCTTGACCACGGAACTGCTCAGGAAGCTGTGGCGGGCCGCCGTGGCCAGAAACAGGGTCTCCACCGTGTCACACAGGGAGGAGTTGGTGTGCGCCAACTGCAGTTCGAATTCGAAGTCGCTCAAGGCCCGCAAGCCCCGCAAAATCACGGTGCAGCCCTGCTGGCGGGCAAAGTTGGCTGTCAGGCCGTCGAAGCTTTTGACGGAGACGTTGGTCAGATCCGCCGTGGCCAACTCCAACTGCTGCTTCCGTTGCTGGAGAGAAAACGCCGGGGTCTTGCCGGGATTGCGCAACACGGCCACAAGCACCTCGTCAAAGAGGCGGCTGGCCCGCTGAATCAGATCCAGGTGGCCGAGGGTGACAGGGTCAAAGCTTCCGGGGTAGAGGGCACGCACGATTGGCACTGGTGAGACCCCAAACGGGGGATGGCTGCCACACTAAATTGGTCACAATGCGGTAAACCCCATGGATCTTGATGTTGCAGCCAAAACAGCTCTGTTGAAGAAAATCCCCCATGGCCTGTTCATCTGTGGGGTTGCGGAAGGTGACGTGGTCAACGGCTTTACGGCAAGCTGGGTGACCCAGGGCTCATTCTCCCCTCCCCTGGTGGTGACAGGCGTGCGGTCCGATTCCGCCAGCCACGGCATGATTCAGCGTACGGGCCGTTTCAGCTTGAACGTGATGGAGGTGGGGCAACAGGAGTTGGTGGCCAAGTTCTTTCGCCCGCAAGCGGCGGTCGGGGGACGCCTCGCCGAGGTTTCCTATCGCTTGGGCGCCTTGGGGCTGCCCCTGCTGGAGAATTGCCTGGGGGGGCTGGAATGTCAACTGGTGGGCCATGTGGCCGCTGGTGACCACACCGTGTTCGTGGGTAAGGTGAAGACGGCGGTGCTGCACCGGGAGGGGGAGGCTCTCACCCTGTCCCACACCCGCTGGACCTATGGGGGCTGAGGCCACGGAAACCCGTGCCCGTGCGTTGCGCAACGCCATGGCTGGTGGCTTGTTGCAACATCCGGATGACCTGGAAACCCGGCTGCGGGAAATTCCCCTGGAGCCGGGTTGTTATCTGATGCGGGACCAGAACTCTCGTATCCTCTATATCGGCAAAGCCAAAAAGCTCCGCAGTCGTGTGCGGAGCTATTTTCGCGGCCATGAACTGCTGAGTCCCAGAATTCAGCTCATGGTGCGGCAGATTCACGACATTGACTTCATCGTGACAGATAGCGAAGTCGAGGCGCTTGTGCTGGAATCCAATCTGATTAAGGAACATCAGCCTTACTACAATGTGCTCCTCAAAGATGACTCCAGCTATCCCTATCTTTGTATCACCTGGAGTGAAGACTATCCCCGCATTTTTATCACGCGCCGGCGCCGTCTTCGCTCTCCTCAGGATCGCTTCTACGGTCCCTATGTAGATGTGGGTCTGCTGCGCAACACCCTGGCCCTGGTGAAGCGTGCCTTCCCCCTGCGCCAACGCCCCCAGCCCCTGTACCGGGATCGAACCTGTCTCAACTTCGACATCGGACGTTGCCCCGGCGTATGCCAGCAACGCGTCAGCCCCGAGGACTATCACGCCACCCTCCGGAACGTGGCCATGGTGTTTCAGGGGCGCAATGAAGAATTGCGTGTACTCCTGCAGGAGCAGATGATTCGCGATGCCGAACGCCTGGACTTCGAGAAAGCCGCCCGGATTCGGGATCAGTTGCAAGGTCTGGATCAACTGACCGCCCATCAAAAGATGTCCTTACCGGACGACCGGCTCAGCCGGGACGCCATTGCCATGGCCGCCAACGATCAACTGGCTTGCGTGCAGTTGTTTCAAGTGCGGGCCGGCAAGCTGGTGGGGCACCTGGGGTTTCATCTGGACCCCCAGGCGGCGCCGCCGAGTCATCTGCTCCAGCGGGTGTTGGAGGAGCACTACAGGGATGTTGAGCCCAGTGAAATCCCCCAGGAAATTTGTGTCCAACATCCGTTGCCGGAAGCAGACATGCTGGCTGCCTGGCTGAGTCAAAAGCGGCAGCGGAAGGTTCACGTCCTCACGCCGCAGCGACAGCAGAAGGCCGAGTTGGTGGAGTTGGTGGAGCGCAACGCCGGCTTCGCCCTGCAGCGGGCACAGCGCAGTTCCCAGGAGCAACAGCTCGCTCTGGAGGATCTGGCCCAACTCCTGAACCTGGATCACCCCCCTCGGCGCATTGAGGGCTATGACATCAGCCACATTCAGGGCAGTGACGCCGTGGCCAGCCAGGTGGTGTTTGTCCAGGGTCTGGCCGCACGACAGCACTACCGTCGCTACAAGCTGAAGTCCAGCAGCATCGCCCCCGGCCACAGCGATGATTTCATGGCCATAGCGGAGGTGATGAGGCGTCGTTTTCGGCGCTGGTCCCAAGCCAAGGCAGCGGGAGAACCCATGGGTCACCACCGCCGCCAGGGTTCTCACCCGCTGGATCCCGTCGGCCTCAGTGATTGGCCCGACCTGGTGATGATTGACGGGGGCAAGGGCCAACTCTCCGCTGCCATGCGTGCCCTGCACCAGTTGGGGCTGGCGGAAGATCTCCATGTCTGTGCCCTGGCCAAACGGCAGGAACAGGTGTTTCTACCCAATGCCCAGGACCCCTTGGCCAGCGAGCCCGATCAACTGGGCATCCTGTTGTTGCGTCGTCTGCGGGACGAGGCCCATCGCTTTGCCGTCAGCTACCACCGTCAGCAGCGTCGGGATCGCATGAAGCGTTCCCGTCTCAGCGAAGTGCCGGGCTTGGGACCCAAGCGGAGCCGTGAACTACTGAGCCATTTCCGCTCCCTGGACGCCATTCAATTGGCCTCGGCAGAGCAAATTGCCCAGGTGGAGGGGATTGGCCCCGGTGTGGCCCGTCAGGTGTGGGAGTTTTTCCATCCCCAGGGCTAAACTTGTGATACATGTGATAAAATGACCTTTCCAGCAGAATCCATGGTGCGCCCTACTGCCGTGATCGGCTTGGGACGATCCGGTATCAGCGCTGCCCGGCTCCTCCACGCCCAGGGGCACAGGGTGTGGCTCCTGGAACAACGGCAGACCCCTCAACTGCACAGCACCGCTGCGGCCTTGCGTCACGAGGGCTTGCAGGTGCGGCTCAACTGCCCTTTGACGCACCTGGAGCAACTGGATCCCCAAGCCGTGGTGCTCAGTCCTGGGGTGTGCTGGACGGAGCCCGTTCTGGTGCAGTTGCGCCGTCGTGGCGTGCAGGTCCATGGAGAGACGGAATTGGCCTGGCAGAGCATGACCTGTGCCCCCTGGATTGGCGTCACCGGCACCAACGGCAAGACCACCGTCACCGCCATGGTGGGCCATCTGCTGCAGCAGGCCGGCCGGGATGCTCCCATCTGCGGCAACAGCGGGGCAACCGCCACGGAACTGGCCCTGGACTGCCACGGGGGGCGGCGCCCTGACTGGGTGGTGGCGGAGTTGAGCAGCTTCCAGATCGAGGCCTCCCCCACCCTGGCGCCCCGCATCAGCATCTGGAGCACCCTGACCCCGGACCACCTGGACCGTCACGGCAGCCTGGCCGCCTATGGCGCCATCAAGGCCGCCCTGGTGACCCGCAGTGCCGTCCCCGTGCTCAACGGGGACGATCCCCAAATCTGGCGTCGCCGCGCCTGCTGGCCCACGGCCCGCTGGATCACCTGCCGTGGCGGGGCAGCACTGCAGCCGCACCGACAGGCGGCCCTGTCCATCGAGGAGGGTATGGTTACCGCCCCCGCTGGCCCCCTTTTCAGGGCAGACATCCTGCCCCTGCCCGGTCAACACAACCGCCTCAACATGCTGCTGGCCACGGCGGCGGTCCTGGAGGCGGGGCTGGAGCCCTGTCAGATCGCCGCCGGGCTGCGCTCCTTTCCCGGGGTGCCCCATCGCCTGGAAACCATCGCCTGCCACCAGGGGGTGACCTACATCAACGACAGCAAGGCCACCAACTACGACGCGGCCCGCACGGCCCTGGAGTCCCTGGAGGGTCCTCTGGTGCTGTTGGTGGGGGGACGGGCCAAGCAGGGGGACGCCCATGGCTGGCTGGAGCGTATTGCCGCCAAGGCCGCCGCCGTGGTGTGCTACGGGGAAGCGGGAGACGCCTTCGCCGCCCAGGTGCAACAGATATGTCCCCGGACCGCGTGCCAACGGTTACCGGGCTTGTCCGAGGCGGTTCCCCGCAGCCATGCCCTGGCCCTGGAGCGCGGCGCCACAGCCGTGCTTCTCTCCCCGGCCTGCGCCAGCTTTGATCAATATCCCAATTTTGAAGCCCGGGGAGAACACTTCCGTGCCCTCGTCCAGTCCATGGTGGCGGCGCAATGAGATGATTACAGGTGTCCAGGGCCGATCTCGCCCGTCAGGCAATCTCCACCGCCATGGCGGTGGCGGATGCCTTCCGCACCGCATCGGCCACCACCTGACTGGCCAGGCCCTCCGCCAGGCCGGGAACCATGGGACGCCCCTCCCCCACGGCTGCAGCCCATTCGTCCAGCAGCCGGGACACAGGAGCAATGCGCCCGTCCGACCATGGGCGGGCAAATCCATGGGTGGTCTCCTCCGCCCGAGTCTCCAGAGGTCCCCCATGACGGGCCACCTGCAGGGTGAAGCCATGGACGTAATCCTTCTGGTTGCTGCTTCCCAGCACCACCTGAGCGTCACTGCCGTAAAGCTCCAGCCACATGCCCCGGCCGTTGCGGGTGACAGAACTGAGATTCACCTGGGCCACCGCACCGCGGGCAAAAGTGAGTTGAATCAGCGCCACGTCTTCGGCATCACAGTTGCGCAGCCAGCCGCTGGCGGGATCGGGCCGGGCCGTAATGGCGGTGGAGAGCTTCGCCTGGACGGAGACAACGGGGCCAAACAGCCAGGCCAGCAGATCAAAGGCATGAACCCCCAGTGCCCCCACAACGCCGCCACCCTGGTCCCGTCTTGCGTACCAACTCCACGGGCGACCGGGATCGGCGCGGCTGCCCATGAGCCAGTCCAGCTTCACCAGCCAGGGTTGCCCAAGAACCCCCTGCTGCACCAGCCCAGCCAGTTGTTGAAACAGGGGCACGGCCCGGTATTCAAAATCCACCCCACAGACCAGTTGGTTTTGCAGGGCCTGGATTCGCAGTTGCCGCGCCTCGGCGGCCGAGAGTGCAACCGGCTTTTCCAGAAAGACGGGCTTGCCCGCCTCCATGGCCTGCCGGGCCAGGTCAGCACGAACCATTGGTGGGGTGGCAATCACCACGGCATCCACGTGGTCGCTGTCCAGCAAAGCGGAAAACTCGCAGAACCCTTGCACCTCTTCCGCCTGGGCGGCAGCCGTCACCTTTTGGCGATCGGGGTGCCAGAGCGCCGTGACGGTGGTGGATGCCGTGGCCCGCAATGCCGGCACAATCACCTTGCGGCCAAAACCAAGACCGGCAACAGCAACGCGCAATGGTGGAGCAGGAAAGGTCATGGCGCTGTCCTGAATGGAATCTTCGTCAAAAGAAACGTCTTAATCCTCCATTAAAATGGGCTATGACCACTGTACCCATGTTTTTCGTGCGACCATCGTCCGTCATCTTCCGGTTCCGAATCAGGGGTGCCCTAAGTCCTGAACAGGAACCAGCCTGGGGTGCTCATGCCTTAATTTCTTCGTCGAAGTCTACGATATTCACTGCACGCTTCCCGCAAAGAAGCAGGTGCAGGCTCACGAAGCCGCTGCTGAACGTGGCACATATCGTATAGACTTTTTGTATATTCTTTGAGATCTTCCTTGGGGCAATCTCTTAAACTTTGATAGTCTTTGGATTCATCGACATTCTCGTCATTTTTAAGATATGCAAGCCAAGTTTCGATATTTCTGCGTGGAATAATGTGAAGTACATTGCTATCCCTCTCATGATCCCTCGGTGAAATATCTTTCTCTCTACATGCTATTTCTAGCTCCCTATGGCGATCATCAATGGTGCCCGTATCGGCATCAATAACAACAATAAGATATGCATTTTCCCTTCTACGTATAAGCTTTAATTCCTCAGGATACTGTTTCCTAACCCATTGCTCCCCCGCACCGCTGCCTTCAGGAAGAGGACAAGTGTTGATGTCACGACCCTGAAATTTCCGATGCTTCAAGAAGTTACGTACGAAAGACTCGGTCTGCGTGTCCTCGCAGAGCAGAACGATTTTGACGCCACTCATCTCTCCCACCCTCGCGCCACGATCTTGGAGAGAGTAAGCCCTTCGGTTACCCGCTCCAGCTTAGGACTCACACGCACAGGGCTGATGCCGCCGTCCCTGTAAAACCATCTGCCCCTTGCCCCTGCCATATAATCAATGGTAACTGGATGATGAGAGATGATCACTGCCTGCGCCAACGTGTCGCCACACTGCTCACCAATCTTGACAAGAAAAGGTTGAATTTCCCGCAGAGCAAGATAATTGTCTGGTTCATCAAGAAACAGCAACGTTTGACTGGGCGCCAAGTGGATAAGACTGTATAAGGCCACCAGCAACCTTTGCCCATCTGAAAGCTCATCCAGACGGAAAGGTACTGTTTTATGATTTTTATCACTGCCACCAAAACCAATTTTCATGGCTCGTGAATTCTCCCCAGATTCAATCAAGTTAATCGAATCGAATCCTGGCATTGCTTCTTCCAGCTCTTCGAACAACGTCCGGATGGCACCCATGTTTTCCTGTAAAACATGGCGATACCAACTGACGAAATTTTCCATATGTAAATTGAGAAAGCCGTCCTCACTTCGGGCTTCAGCTTGGAAAGATGGAGGACATGGGCTCACGATGATAAACCTCGATATGGCGCGTTTGAATTCCGTCAGTTTCTGGTTATCAGGTCTTGCATTTAGAGCACCAACACCTGAATAAGACCAGTTGAAGGGATACTCAGGTCCTTTGGAATAATCATCATGGTAAAGCTGGGCATTACCATCTCTAAAATTGAAGATGGGCTGGTCGTTATGGGTCAGCAACTCTTTTATAATCCGCATTTGACGACGGTCCCGATTATGCTCAATCACCAATGTGTAGTGATAGATACTTTCGTTAATTGTCAAAGTGAGCTCGAAACGCTGTTCATTGCGACTTTGCCACCGCGTCAGGTCTCCAATTGACATCACCTCGTCGATTTTTGCGCTGTGGGTGATCAGTTGCTGAAGAAGAGACAGTGCCTTCAGAACGGATGTTTTGCCGCAGCCGTTGGAGCCAAGTAGAACATTGGTCTCGTCAAGCTCCAGCTCAAAATTGACCAGGCATAAAAAGTTGTCAATGTATAATCTTGTCAACATGATTGAACCCCCAATGCAGGCCAGCAAAACCGGGAAATCATTGCCCAGCCGGATCGTTGATGGGGAATTTGCACAGCCACGACAGCCAAGCCTGGAAGAGAAAGGACTCTATCACGCCCATGGGCGCTGGCGCTGGCCAGCAGTGCCCCTTGGACGGATACAGCCTTGCTACCAGACAGTGCATACCCTTGACGTGGTGTGCCAGTCCCCGCACAGTCTCAACCATGGAAGATGGCCCAACGTCTTTGCCAGGGTCGGAATCTTGCGTTGGCGACACCGTGATCGGGCTTCCTGATGGCGCGGCTCAACCGAGTTCAGCCCCGTGATTCCCTATAGTTACAAGTCATTTGTCAGGGTTGTCTCCTCCCCATCGACGGAAGAAGCCTCTGCCCCTACTGCTCACGCGCCTGCGCGAGGGGGTGCAGCAGCTCGCGCAGCAGGAGGGTTCCCCCGGCCAGCGGAGCCGTGGCCTGGCGGCGGGTGTGTTTGCAGGCTGCTTCCCTTTCTTTGGCCTTCAGACCCTGCTGGGCGTTGCCCTGGCTTCCCTGTTGCGAGGAAACCGCATCCTGGCGGCGGCCGGCACCTGGATCAGCAACCCGTTCACCTACGTGCCCCTCTACTGGTTCAACTACACCATCGGCAAACATCTGCTGGGGGACCATCCCGGCGGGCTTGACGGTCTCCATGGCGGCGCTGCGTCGTCCGTGCCCTGGAACGATGTGTGGTCCTTGGGCTGGGCGGTGGCCCGCTGTGTTCTGCTGGGGTCAACCCTGGTGGGGCTGGCCTCGGGGATGGGTCTGGGTTTGCTCTGCTGGCTCTGGCTGCGCCGCGCCCGTCCAGCGCCATGAGGCCACCAGTTGGTGGAACGGTTCCCAGTTGTCGTGGTCGCTGATGGCCTGCCACACCTGTTCGATCACAGGGCGGGTGGGGGTGCGGGTCAGGTTCCAGCGCTGCAAGGCCCAACGGGCGGCTGTGCGGCCATCCCTGGGGAGGCCGCGCCAATGGCTCCACCAGCAGTCACGCCAGGCCAGCCATGGTTGTCGGGGTGGCTCCGGCGCTTGCCAAGGCGTCAAGGCATCGGGCTCCTCCAGATCCGAGCGGCTCACCTGATCCCCCAGACCGGCAAAAAAATCCCCGTAGTCAACCTTCCAGGCCGCCAGCAGTTGCAGCGTCAGGGTCACCAGATCCCCGTCGGGGGGATCCATGGTGTGAACCGTGACCCATGGCTGAATCAACCCAAGGCGTCGCAGCAGGCCGGAGCGATAGGCGGCCTCGTAGACGGACCCGAACGGCGTCATGGCAGCCTCAAGGGCCTCCAGGGGCAGCGCCATGGCCAGAGGCTGGAGCAGCAGCTTCAAGTTGTGATGGCAGATGGCTGGCTGACGGCCATAGGCGTAGAGCCCCGTGTGGTCAAAGTAGGCTGCCGTGAAGCCGGGATCCCAGGCCGCCAGAAATCCGTAGGGGCCGTAGTCGAAGCTCTCTCCCGCCAGGGACATGTTGTCCGTGTTCAGGACGCCATGGGTGAAGCCGGCCACCATCCACTGGGCCGCCATCTGCGCCACCCGCTCCACCAGCTCCGCCACCATGGCCAGCAGGGGACTGTCCGCTTCGTTCAAGTGGGCATAGCAGGTGCGCTGCACGTGGTGGAGGAGTCGCGCCAATTGGTCCGGCTGCTGCAGATACAGCAACCGCTCACAGCTTCCAAAGCGCAGGTGGGTTTGGGCCAGGCGCACCATCACCGAACTGCGGGTGGGGGAGGGTTCGTCCCTGCGATAGAGCTGCTCGCCCGTTTCAATGAGGCTCACGGTGCGGCTGGTGGTGACCCCCAGGCGATGGAGAGCCTCTGCGGCAATCACCTCCCGCACCCCTCCCTTGAGGGTCAGACGCCCATCGCCGCCACGGGACCAGGGGGTCTGGCCGGATCCTTTGGTGCCCAGATCCTGGAGCCGGCCACGGCGATCCCGCACCTGGCCGTAGAGAAACCCGCGCCCGTCTCCAAGCTGGGGGTTGTAGACGCCAAATTGATAGCCGTGGTAACGCAACGCCAACAGGGGCTGGCGTCCCTCAAAGCGACCGTAGGCGGCCTCCAGATGGTCCCGGCTCACGGCGGCCGGGTCCAGGCCCAATTGCCGCAGCAGATCGTCGTTCCGAAACCGCAAACGGGTTTCCGGGAAGCAGGCGGCCTCCACCACGTCCCAATAGTCACCGCCCAGGTGCTCCAGGGAAGGCTCGAAGGGAAGCCCCAGCAGGGGATTGGCCCAGTTGATGGTCATGGTCGATCGTGCTCTGGCTCCATGAGCCGGTGGAGATCCAGCAGGGTCTCGTCCGTCCCCATATTGCCCGGCACACAGATCACCGGGAGACCAACCTGGCCCTTGGGCGCGGGAGGCTGCACCAGCGAGATGCCCGGCATCACCTGACCCCGTAGCACCACGCGATCCAGACCCAGCCCATGGCGCAGCAGTGTGTCGCTGGTGCTTCCCCCTTTGCTGATCACGTAGCCCAAGCCGGGGCACAGGGGAGCCAACAGGGTCTCCTGGAGTTTGGCAACAGCCTCCGCCAGTGCCAGTTGGCCAGCCTCGTCGCCCCGCAGGCGTTCGCCGCGGCTGGTGTAGAGCACCACGGTGCGGCGCTCCTGGCGCAGGGTGTGCCCCAGGGCAGCGGCCAGCGCCGGAGCCAGGGATGGGTCCGGGCCATGGTGTAGACGCTCCAGAGGAATTTCCAGGCCTTTCACGGAGGGGGCCGTGAGCAGTGTTGCCAGTTGGCGGTCTGCGCCGGGTTGGTGGGAGCCCACCAGAATCAGTCCCGGTTGTGGTCTCCCTGCATCCCGCCGTCGCAGAGCCGCCAAATCTCCTGGAGTCAGCATCTGGGGACCAGGATCCACCAGGGCGTTAATCAGGCTGGCGGCCCCCCAGCACAGATCCCGATGCCCCTGCTGGCGCCGTTGCTGCATCAGTTGACCAAAGCAGCGCAGGTGCTCCGGCTCACTGGCATCCACGGTCACCACGGCGCCCTGGGGGAGGGATGCCAGACGACGCAAAAGGCGGCCGGGATTGCCGTGACTCTCCCAGTGAAGTCTCGTGACCGTGGCTTGCGGAATGCGGCCGCCGCTCTTTTGCTCCACCCATGCCGCCAGGGAGCTGGTGGTGTAGCCAAAGCGGCTGTCCTGGGCATAGCTGCTGAGGTGGACCGGCTGGCCATGGAGAAAGTGATGGCCGCCAACGGTGGTGCGGCCACCCGGCAGGAAGGCCGGCAACAGGAACATCACTGCAAAAGGCCCCAATTCCTGGCTAAGCACCTGTGCCTCCAGGGGGAAGTGGCTGCGCAGGGTGGAGTCCCCCCGGCTCACCAACTGCCAGTGCTCCGGGTTCAGCCGCTTTAGCGCCAGGCGCAGGTTGCGACAGATGGCGCGAAGACGCACTTCTGCATCCTGGCGGGGCAAGGCTCGGGTGTTGGCCAGGATGAAGAAAACGTTGGCGGGGTGCCGGAGCCCTGCCACCAGAGTTTCCACACGCCAACTTAACAAGAGCAGGCAACTGTGAATCGTCTGGGAGCCCGTTGGGTCATCATCAATGACGATCAACTTGCTTATGGGCGCTGGGGTCATTGGCACCGGGACGTGAGATGGGAAGGGCCACAATCACCCGTGGCTGGCTGCGGCCCACGCTGCAGGAGGTTCCCGATCTCCTGCGCCAACTCAACGTGGCCCGTCAACCCTGGCGCCCCGCCGGCCTGGGGGCACATTTCCACTGGTGTCAGCCTGGGCCGTGGGACGGCCAGGTTGTCTCCGTTGCCGGCAACAACAGGATCCTCCGCCATAGCGTGGAAGACTTCACCATCGAGGTGGAAGCGGGACTTCCCCTGGCCTGGTTGCAGGCGGCCTTGGCGGAACAGGGGCAATGGCTGGCGGTGGATCCACCGCCAGCCGCCAGCACAGGCACCGTTGGCGGACTGGTGGCCCGTGGTCTCTCCGCCGGTCTGCGCCATCGCTATCTGGGCATCCGGGATCAGCTCATCGGGGTGAGCTTTGTGCGCGCCGACGGCGTGGCAGCCAAGGCAGGTGGCCGTGTGGTCAAGAATGTGGCCGGCTACGACCTCATGCGACTGCTCTGCGGCTCCTGGGGCTCCCTCGCGCTGCTGACCCGCCTGACCCTGCGCACCTATCCCATGCCCCCCCAGCGGCGTCACCTGCTGCTTTGTGGCCCCCGGGAACCCATGCTCCAACTGCGCCAGTGGCTGTTGCGCTCCTGTCTCACCCCGGAGCGGATGGACTGGTGGAGTCCCGCCATGGCAAGGCGGTTGGGCTGTGGAGACGCTCCGGAGGGTGATCTGTGTCTGGTGATCGGTTTGGGCAGCATCTCCCGGGACGCCATCAAGGCCCAGGAGCAGGCCCTGGTGGCACAGCTTGGGGGCTCCGTCCGGATGCAACCCTTGCCCAACTGGCCACAGGTGGCCCTGATGCGGCCGCCGGAGCCAGGCGCCTGGCTCTTGCATCTGGGCTGCCGTCCTGCATCCATGGCCCAGCTCATGCTGGAGAGTGGCGACGCGGGGCTGTGTTGGCACGGTGGGCTCACCACCGGCCTGGGCTATGCCGTCGGCGCCCTCACCGTTGAGCAGGTGCTCCGGTTGCGGAACCGTCTCACGGCCCATGGTGGTTTTCTGACCATTCTGGTGCAGCCCCACGCCACCATCCCGTCTCCCCTGCCGCCGTGGCAGCGTCAGCCTGCTGCGGACGTGATGCTGGCCATTAAACATGCCCTGGACCCCTATGGGCTGGTGAGCGGCAGTTGTGTACCTGGGGTTTGAGTGGCGAGGGCATGGGTCAATTCCAGGCTCCACCTCCGGGACAGAATGTCCAGCCATTGGATGGTGACGGGATCGCCGTGCTGGCGAGCTTCCGCCAGCAATTGTTGAGCAGCCTCCAGGTCGCCGTTGTCCTGCCGCAACATGGCCTGGGCAATGAGGGGGCGCGGATCCATCTCCTTACGTTGCGAGCGGTCGATCATTTGCTCCAACAGCCGGTCTGCCGCGCCCACCTTGCCCTGGGCGCGGCGCACGTCCGCCAGCAGCAAGCCATAGGGCACGGCATCAACCGTGCTCTCCATATCCGGGTCTGGCGGCTCCGGGGGCTGAACCCGTTGCCAGGCGGCCTCTGCCACGGACTCCGCCCGGTCGGCCTCGCCCCGCTCCAGCAGGATGCGACAATAGAGCCGCAGCAGTGAAAGGTTGTCGGGGTCCACCGCCAGAAGACCTTGAATCTTCTGTTGGGCAGCGGTCAACTCGCCACTGGAGCGCAGCAGCTCGGCAGCCAGCAAACTCAACTGCCAGCGCTGGGGATGCTTCCGGCGCAGGGCCTGCAAGTGGTCGTAGGCGGCCTGGAGATCCCCTTGCTGAAGCTGGGTCGTGATCAACTCCAGGAGCAAGTCCGGATCGTCCGGCAAGCGACCCAGTTGTTTGCGGAGGTTGACAACTTTTTTCTGCTGCTCGGCCGGAACGGCAGACGTGGCGGCCACCTCGGCAGATGTGTTGCCGGACGCCCACCAGCCCAGGAGAAAAATGCCGCCATAGCTGCCGCCAAGCAGCACGCCCTGGAGTAACAGAACGATGGCACGGGGCACGGTGGGCGGTCAGGGGTCTGGCAGGATTAAACTGTCTCACAGGGCAGGAATCCAGACTGGGGATGGCAAAACAACCCATTTCACCGGTGACAGACCCTCTGCAATTCCGAGCCATCGGACTTGTGAGGGGCATCTATCGCTCAGACGGTCCGGACTCCTTTACCACCGGGGTCATCCACGTCATGGACAACACCCGACTGGAAGCCGTTCTTCTCGGCCGCGTGATCCATTTGGTGCGGCGGTACGTGGACTTGGATCAGCCCCATCTTTGGGTGTGCTATCCACGCAATCGTGACAAGGATCAGGACAAGCTTCACCTGCAAGTGATGGGCGTTTGGGAGCCCAGCTTGCTGGATCGTACCGACGAGGCGCCGCAAGACCCCCGGCCGTCCAAAGACCCTCAGGATCCCCAGAATATTGAGCCGTCTGACGGCTATTTTTCCGTGCGTGGTGAGTTGGTGCTCACCAATCCCGAAGCACAGCAGCTTGTGGTCAGAATTCGCCAGCAGCCCCGGGTCAACACCCCCCCCCAGCGCGGACGCAACTTCAAGCTGACGCTCCATGGGGCTGTGCCACGCCGTGCTTTGCGCCACTTCCTCAACCTGGATCTGAAACGCCATGGACAGAGTCTGCATGTGGAGCGCTACGACGTGATTCAGTCCATGAGGAGAGGACGTTTTGACAGGGGGCAGGGTGGACGGGGGAGAGCGCTCCACGGCAGAAGACAGGTGGGCCGCCACCTTGAGCCGGGCGCTTCTGCAGGCCCGGGTCGGCCGCGGCAAGGTGTTCTCAAACGCTCCAACTTCGAGGCCTGATGGGTCGGCCTGCTCCCTTAACCCAGGCAGGCCATGGGATGGCGCTGCTCAAGATCCAGGGCCTTGGCCACGGTCGGATGGCAGATGGAGCCGTCAGCCGTGTTCAAGCCCCCCAGGAGTTCCGGCTTCTCCGTGACCGCTTCCCGCAACCCGCGCCCGGCAATGGCCTGGATGTAGGGGAGGGTGACGCTCACCAAAGCCTGGGTGGCGGTGCGGGGCACGGCGCCGGGCATGTTGCCCACGGCATAGTGCCCCACGCCATGGACAATGCGCACCGGGTCCGTGTGGACCGTCTCCTGGCTGGTGGCGACGCAGCCCCCCTGGTCAATGGCCACGTCCACAATGACTGAGCCGGGGGTCATGCGCTGAACCAGTTGCTCGTCCACCAGTGTGGGGGCGCGGCCACCGGGGGTCAGCACGGCGCCGATTAGCAGATCTGCCGTGGGCACCAGGTGCTCAATGGTGGTGCGACTGCTCACCAGGCCCGTGATCCGGCCACGGCGCTCCGCCTCCAACTGGCGGAGTCGGACTGGGGAGAGATCCAGGAGAATGACCTCGGCATCCATGGCCGCCGCGATGCGGGCTGCGCTCCAGCCCACGGTGCCGGCCCCCAACACCACCACCCGCGCTGGTTGGACGCCTGTGCAGCCCCCGATCAACACCCCGCGGCCCCCGTGAGGTTTCTCCAGCAGGTGGGCCCCCACCTGGGTGGCCAGACGCCCGGCTATCTCGCTCATGGGGGCCAGCAGCGGCAGGCTGCCGTCCTCCAGTTGCACGGTTTCATAGGCAACGGCGGTGACCTTGGCCTCCATCAAGGCCCGGGCCACCGCCGGATAGCCCGCCAGGTGCAGATAGGTGAACAACACCAGGTCTTCCCGTAGAAACCCGTACTCCTCAGGCTGGGGTTCCTTCACCTTGACCACCACGTTGGCGGACCAGGCGGTGGCGGCGTCCACAAGAACTGCACCCGCCGCTACAAAGTCCTCGTCCGCAAGACCCGCTTCCTCTCCGGCTCCCCGCTCCACCCACACCGCCAGGCCGTGGCGTGTCAACTCCTTGGCGGCGTCCGGCGTCAGTGCCACACGCCGCTCGTCCCGTTTGACCTCCCGTGGAATACCCACATTGGCAGTTGACGACATGGCCATAGCGATCCAATCCCGGCTCCGGCTATCTTCCCATTCAGGTCAACAGGGGGTAGCCCATGGTCTCCCGCTCCCCTTGCCAGGCCTGGGCCACCGCCGCCGCCAGCTTGCGGATGCGCAGGATGGTGCGCTGACGCTCCGTGACGGAGATGACGCCCCGGGCATCCAGCAAATTGAAGCAATGGCTGCACTTGAGCACCCAATCCAGGGCCGGAACCGCCAAGCCCTGCTCAGCCAGTTGGCTGGCTTCCGCTTCATAAAGGCGGAACAGCTTCAGAAGACGCTGGGGATCACTGGCAACAAAGTTGTAGCGACACTGCTGCCGCTCCTGCTCCAGCCAGATTTGGCCGTAACGCAGGCGGTGATTCCAGCGCAGGTCCCAAAGATTGTCCACCTCCTGCAGGTACATGGCCAACCGCTCCAGGCCATAGGTGATTTCCACGGAGACGGGACAGCAGTCCAGCCCGCCGCACTGCTGGAAATAGGTGAACTGGGTGATCTCCATGCCGTCCAGCCACACCTCCCAACCCACGCCCCAGGCCCCCAG
This sequence comes from Prochlorococcaceae cyanobacterium jk18x22bins.40, assembly GCA_022826155.1. Classification (GTDB taxonomy): domain Bacteria; phylum Cyanobacteriota; class Cyanobacteriia; order PCC-6307; family Cyanobiaceae; genus Synechococcus_B. The sequence goes on from JAJDVL010000047.1 coordinate 75,827, forward strand.
GGTCGGGGATTCCCAGTTGTCTTCCACAAAGCGAATATCATGGCGCTCGCAGGCAATGCCCAGGGCCTCCAGGGAGCGTAAATAGGTTTCCTGGATACCGGCAGGAGAAGGTTTGATCAGCACCTGGTATTGGAAATAGTGCTGGGCCCGATTGGGGTTCTCCCCGTAACGTCCGTCTCCGGGTCGGCGGCAGGGCTCCGGGTAGGCCACGGCCCATGGCTCCGGACCAAGGGCGCGCAAAAAGGTGTGGGGGCTCATGGTGCCAGCCCCTTTTTCCGTGTCGTAGGGCTGGAGCAGGACACAGCCCTGTTCGGCCCAGAAGCTGTTGAGGGTGGTGATGATCTGCTCGAACGTTTGCGGGCTGGACATGGAACTGGACATCAAAAAAGGGGGTCTCCAGGGGGACAACGACTTGGTATGGATGTGGCCATCATTGTCTCAAGCCGGGAGAAAGGCCTGTAGGATGATGACAACCCTTGCAGGCATTGGGCATGATTGGCTTGAGTCCGTTGGTGATGGATACCGGGGTCGTTGCCTTCAGAGGCTCGCCGGCGCCTCCCCAGCCCCGGGAGCTTCAACTGAAGAGCAGGTTGATCACCGCCATGGCCTGGACCTTGGCGCTGTTGGAATTGGTCGTGGCCGTCACCCTGGCCCTGGGTCAAGGCCTGCTGATTGCCATGATTCTCATGGCCCCCCTTGAGTCTTCCGAGCGAGGAGATCAACTCCAAACCCCTGAAATTTAGGCTGCACCGGCGCTGGGGCAGCCAGTCCGGGCCCTGGTAAGCTGGCAACGGAATCATCGTTTTTCGTGCGTCAGGCTTTCATTGCGGGGAACTGGAAGATGCACATGACCTGTGCAGCCGCCCTGCGTTTTCTTGAAGATTTCCTCCCCCAGGTCACGGAAACTCCCACGGACCGGACCGTCATCCTGGTGCCGCCGTTCACGGCCCTGTCCAGCCTCAGCAGCGCCATGCACGGAGGTCGCATTCGCCTGGGTGCTCAGAACGTGCATTGGGACGGAGACGGGGCCTACACAGGCGAGATCTCTGCCCCCATGCTGACGGAGCACGGGGTGCGCTACGTGATTGTGGGCCATAGCGAGCCGCGCAAGTATTGGTGCGAAACCGACGATGCGGTCAACCGTCGCGCCCATGCGGCGCAAAAGGAGGGGTTGACACCCATTGTCTGCATCGGGGAAAGCCTGGAGCAACGCCAGGCCGAGGAAACTGACGCGGTAATTCACCATCAGGTGAAAGCGGGGCTGGACGGGCTGGAGCTGGATTCCCTGGTGGTGGCCTATGAACCCCTCTGGGCTATCGGCACAGGGCAGACTTGTGATGCCTCGGAGGCCAACCGCATCTGCGGGCTGATCCGCCAATGGTCGGGCAATCCGGAGTTGACAATCCAATACGGCGGTTCCGTGAAACCCGGGACCATTGACGAGTTGATGCACCAGTCCCACATTGACGGGGTGCTTGTGGGTGGCGCCTCCCTCGACCCGGACGCCTTTGCCCGCATCGTCAACTACCAGTCGTTTTAGGAGAACCAGGCTGCGCGCCATGGAGAGCGCCATCCCAGGTCTGGCGCCGGGTCGTACGGCAGTGATGGCGGTGGTGAACATCACCCCCGACAGCTTCAGCGACGGGGGACGCATCACCAGCGTGGCTCAGGCCGTGGATGTCTGTGGCGCCCATCTCCAGGCGGGCGCCCACATTCTGGACATTGGCGGCCAGAGCACCCGTCCTGGCGCTGGGGAGGTGGGGCCTGCCGTGGAGATGACGCGGGTGGTGCCCGTGATTCAGGCCGTTCGCCAGCAGTTGGGGCCTGAACCCGTTCTCTCTGTTGACACCTTCCGGGCCGACGTGGCCGACGCGGCCCTGCAGGCGGGGGTGAACTGGGTGAACGACGTGAGCGGCGGCAACCATGATCCCGCCATGCTGCCGCTGGTGGCGCACCGGCGTTGTCCCTACGTGCTCATGCACCGCCGTGGCAATAGCCGCACCATGGATGCCCTGGCCCACTACAAGGACGTGGTGGGGGAGGTGGAGGCTGCACTGCTGCGCCAGACGGCCACGGCACAGGAAGCTGGTGTGGAGCCTTGGCAACTCCTCTGGGATCCCGGCCTGGGATTTGCCAAAACCACCCACCACAACCTGACCCTTCTGCGCCACCTGTCCCGTTTGGCCCACCATGGCTACCCTCTGCTGGTGGGGCCGTCCCGCAAGCGGTTCATCGGTGCGATTCTTGACCAGAGCGACCCCTGCCGGCGCATCTGGGGCACGGCCGCGACGGTCTGTAAGGCCATTGCTGGTGGCGCTGCCGTGGTGCGCATCCATGACGTGGAGGCCATGGCCCAGGTGGCCACCATGGCAGATGCCCTCTGGCGTTCGCCCCAGGCCGGCTCACCGCCGAATGCGTCTCAATCCCAGGCGGCCAACTGACGCCGACACAGGTTCACCAGCAGATCCCGGTGCAGATAGGGGTAGCGACCGACCCAAAGATTCTGCTGTGGTAGCCAGGCATCGCTGAAGGCCATGACGGGGGAGAAATCCCGACGGTTGGCCATGGCCAGACAGCAAACGGTGTCGCCCCGGCGAATGCCCTGGTGCTTCTGCTCCAGGGGGAATGCCAGGGTGCCCAGGAAGCCGTCCTCATCGGCAAGCTCCAGGTTGAGCCAGCGGCGCTTGCTCTCCACCAGCTCCAGTCGTCCCTTGGTGTTGACGTCCTCGCGGCGCTGCGCCACCCGCTCTTCCGTGAACAGGTCCCCCACTTGGGCCATCACCAGGGCCGTGTGGGGAAACCGGCGCAGACGACCGTTGCGCTGGGCCGCCACGGCCACGGGCGCCCATAACCAGGTGAGGCCGAAGACAATGCCGGTCACCAGCCAAAAGGATCCCAAGGGGCTGCCAAAACGGAAGGCTTGACCGAGGAGCAAGCTGACCAAACCCCCAATCACGGAAATCATCACCCGCTGGAGCAACACCTGGAGGCCGCCCCAGCAGGCACTGAACTGGGGACCGGTGGCCACTTTGGGGAGCAACCGGTCCCGCTCCGTTCCGCTCAGCGGAATCAGCATGGCGCCTCGAGGAGATGTTCGAGCCCATAGACCAGTCCCTCCAAGGCGCCCACCTGGCGAATGGTTTTCAGTACCCCAGGCATGTAGGCGCTGCGGTCAATGGTGTCGTGCCGCAGGGTGTAGGTCTCGCCAGGGCCGCCAAACATCACCTCCTGATGGGCCACCAGGCCGGGGAGTCGCAGGGCGTGGAGCCGCAGGCCGCTGGGGCGCTGTCCACCACGACTCCCCGCAAGACTCTCCTTCTCCTCCACAGCGGCCGGGTTATAGGTCTTGCCCATGGCTTCCATCAACTCTGCTGTTTTGATACAGGTGCCACTGGGGGCATCCGCCTTGCCGTTGTGGTGCAGCTCAATCAACTCCGCATGGTTGTAGAAGCGGGCCGCGGCCATGGCGGCCTGTTGCAGCAATACCATGCCCACGGAAAAGTTGGGAATCACCGCAGCGCCAACGGACGCCTTGCGGCTGAAATCAGCCAGGTCCTCCAGTTGCCCGGGAGAGAGGCCCGTGGTGCCAATCACCGGGTGAACGCCATAGGCAATAGCCGCCCGGGTGTGGTCGTACACCACGGCGGGACGGGTGAAATCCACCATCACGGCGCCGCGATGCTGCTGGCTCACCAGGCAAAGGTGCCCTTCCAGATCCTGGCTCACCACCACCTCCAGGGCGCCCAGGCCCAGCAGGGAGCCAACATCCTCCCCCTGCGCCTCTGCCGCCGTATCAATGGCGGCCACCAGGCTGAGATCCGCAGCCGCGGTGACGGCCCGCACCACGTGGGAGCCCATGCGCCCCAGCGCTCCAACCACCAGAACAGGGATTGTGGAGGCAGGGGAAAGGGGGGAGCCTTGATCGGTCACGGGTATGGGAGCAGGCATGGGGTCCGGGCTGATCCCAAACCATAACCGCGCACCCACTGACACCAACCAGCAAGCCCCTTGCCAAAGGGTCTGTCCACCATGGACCATGGCTGCCGTTTGTGGAATTGGCCATGGCTTGCGAGCGCACGTTTATCGCCATCAAGCCGGACGGGGTGCAACGGGGGTTGGTGGCGGACATCCTGGGTCGCTTCGAGCGCAAGGGTTTCAAGCTGGTGGGCCTCAAGCTGCTGACCCCCAGCCGGGTGCTGGCGGAGCAGCACTACGGGGTTCACCGGGAGCGCCCCTTCTTTGGGGGGCTAGTGGAGTTCATCACCTCCGGCCCTGTGGTGGCCATGGTGTGGGAGGGGGAAGAGGTCATCGCCAGCGCCCGGGTCCTCATTGGCGCCACCAAGCCCCTGGAGGCGGCCCCCGGCACCATCCGGGGCGACCTGGCGGTGGACATTGGCCGCAACGTGGTCCACGGCTCCGACGGCCCGGATACCGCCCAGTTTGAAATTGGCCTCTGGTTCCAACCGGAGGAGCTCGGCAGTTGGCAACCGGCGGATCAGGCTTGGCGCAACGAGGCTTGAGCAGGTGCTGGAGAGAAGCGGTTCCAGCGGAAGGAGTGGAAGAAGGGGGCGGCCCAGGAGGCGTTGTGGCGGCCCGCTGGATCGGTATCCAGGGCAATTCGTGTGAGTTCCGCAGTGACGGCAGCCAGCAGGACCCCGTTGCGGTGGTGTCCCGTGGCCATCACCAGTCCCGCCAAGGGACCCGGCCCCAACACCGGCTGTTGATCCCTTGTGCAGGGCCGGAACCCGTACCAACGCTCCATGGGAGGCCATCGGGCTGCTTCCGGCAACAACTGCCGCAAACCCTGTTCCAGCCGACTCTGCCCCATGGGTGTGAGACCTGGGGTAAAGCCCACCTGCTCGCTGGTGGCCCCCACCACCACCAGGCCATCCTGGCGGGGCACCAGGTAGGTGCCAGGGCCAAAAAGCACCCGCCGCAAGGCCTGGCGCGGCGCCTGCACCGAGAACATCTGTCCCTTGATAGGTGTCACCGACACCTGGGGGATCAACTGTTGGCTCCAGGCGCCGCAACACAGCACCGCCTGCCCACAGGGCAGCCGCTGCTTCTCCCCGTCACGGTTGCGCAGGGCAATGCCCACCAGGCGCTGACGGCCGCCGCCGTCCTCTTCCTGGCACAGCCGCTCCACCGTGACCCCTTCCGCAAAATGCACACCACGACGGCGGCAAGCCCGCTCCAGGGCCGCCATCAACTGGCGACGACTGTCCAACTGACTATCCTGGGGAAACAACAGCCCACAGGTGAAGGCGGGGCTGATGCCTGGCGCCTCGGCCTCCAGCGCCGCCCGCTCCAGGGGATGGCCCAGGGCTGCCGTGGGAAACGCCTGCCGTTGGGCCTGGCTGGTGAAGGGCGCCACCGTGCCACAGGGCAGCCAACCGCAGGGAAGGCCACTGTCTTCCTCAATGGCGCCCACCCATGTGGGGATCATCCGGAGACTGCGCTGGGCCAACGCCAATAGGGGTCCGCTAAGACCTTCGGCATGGGGCGCCAGCATTCCGGCGGCGGCAAAGCCCGCCGCGTCCCGCCGGGAACGACGCAGGAGGTGCACGGACCACCCATGACGGGCCAGGCCGTGGGCCACCGCCAATCCCATCAGCCCGCCCCCCAGCACCAGCACCTGCTGTTGCCGGCTCCGGTGCAGTGGGTTCATGGCAGGTGGCGGCGAGGGGTCTTGCCTATGGTGCATGGAATGCCCGCCTATGGCTGGGCCGGCCGTGGCCGCGAGAGCAGCTAGGATCCTGAAACGTCTTGGAATGGCTGGCCATGGCAGTTACGGCTGGGCAAAAGCATTACCACTGGGTTCCCGTTATCGGCTTGGAAACCCATGTGCAACTGGCCACCCGGAGCAAAATTTTCTCCCCCAGCTCCACCGCCTTTGGCGATGACCCCAACACCCATGTGGACCCGGTGGTGTTCGGGTTGCCGGGCAGTCTGCCGGTACTCAATGCCCGAGTGCTGGAATTTGCCGTCAAGGCAGGTTTGGCCATCAACTGCCGCATTGCCGAGCACAGTAAATTCGACCGCAAACAATACTTCTATCCCGATCTTCCCAAAAACTACCAAATCTCCCAATACGACCAACCCATTGCTACGGAAGGTTGGCTTGAGATCGAAGTGACCGAGAAGGGGCAATCCACCATCAACAAACGCATTGGCATTGAACGGCTGCACATGGAGGAAGACGCGGGCAAACTCCTCCATGCTGGTGCGGATCAACTCTCGGGCAGCACCCATTCCCTGGTGGATTACAACCGTGCCGGTGTTCCTTTGGTGGAGATTGTCTCCAAACCGGATTTGCGCAGTGGCCGTGAGGCTGCCGCCTACGCCGCGGAGTTGCGCCGCATCATGCGCTACCTGGGGGTGAGTGACGGCAACATGCAGGAGGGGTCCCTGCGTTGCGACGTGAACATCTCGGTGCGCCCCAGTGAAGATGCTCCCTTTGGCACCAAAGTGGAAATCAAGAACATGAACTCCTTCTCCGCGATTCAAAAAGCTTGTGATTACGAATTCAAGCGTCAAGTGCAAGCCGTTGTTGCCGGAGAGGCCGTTGTGCAGGAAACCCGCCTCTGGGATGAAGGGCGACAATGTACAAAATCCATGCGCAAGAAAGAAGGCAGTAGTGATTACCGTTATTTCCCCGAACCGGACCTGGGTCCCATTCACGTCAGCGCGTCCCGACGTCAGGCCTGGCAGGCGGAACTGCCGGAGTTGCCCGCCGCCCGTCGCCACCGCTACGGCCAGGAGTTGGGGCTCTCGGAGTACGACGCCCGGGTGCTCACGGACGAGCGCCCCATGGCCGATTACTTCGAGGCCGCCGTGGCTGCGAAGGGGAACCCCAAAGCCGTCGCCAACTGGCTGATGGGTGATCTTTCCGCCCACCTCAATGCCCACAAGCTCAGCGCTGATCAACTTCCCTTCACGCCCGCCCAGTTGGTGGAGTTGGTGGGGCTGGTTGAGACCAACACCATCAGCGGTAAGACTGCCAAGGATTTGCTGCCCGAGCTATTGGCCCACGGTGGTTCGCCGGCGGCCCTGGTGAAACAGCGGGGCCTCACCATGGTGAGTGACCCCGCTCAACTCACCACCCTGGTGGAGGAGTTGCTGGCGGCTCATCCCAAGGAGGTGGAGCAGTTCCGCCAGGGGAAGACCAAGGTGAAGGGCTTCTTCGTGGGTCAGCTCATGAAGAAAACCAGGGGCAAGGCGGATCCCAAGCTGGCCAACCAACTCCTGGCCCAGGCCCTCAAGGGTTGATCGTTGGTCAGGGTCATGGCGCCCGCTTGGCAAGGGCCAGTTCCACTTGCTGGGCCAGTTCCACAAGGTCGCCGTGGTTCTTGAGGATCACGTCAGCCAAGCCGCGCTTGTGCGCCAGCGGCCACTGGGCCTGGATCCGCTGTCGGGCCTCGTGGAGGCTGAGTTGGTCCCTTGTCAGGAGGCGCTCCAGTTGGCTGGCCCCGTCCAGATCCACCAGCCACACCTCGCTACACAGAGTCTCCAACCCTGCCTCAAACAGAAGGGGCGCCACCAGCACCACCGTTGCCGCCTGGTGATGCCGCGCCAGATCCCTGGTGAAGGCCTGAGCCACAAGGGGATGGGTGAGTGCTTCCAGCCAGCGCCGTTCTGCCGGTTGGGCGAAGACCATGCGCCCCAGAGCACGGCGATCCAGTCCACCGCCGGGGATTTGCACCTGCGGACCATAGCGATCCAACACGGCCAGGCTGGCCGCCGTGCCGGACGCCAGCAGCTTGCGGGCATAGGCGTCTGCGTCCAACACCGGCAGACCATGGCGATCCGACAACATGGCTGCCACGGTGCTTTTGCCCGTGGCAATGCCGCCAGTGAGTCCAATGCGGCGTTGGGGTCCGCACCAGCGGCGCCGTGGGTGAGGGGGCTCTGGCGCCATCCTGCTGGCGTGCAATCCTGGAACTATCTTCACCCCCACCCTGGCTGCTTCGTCATGAACGATATGAACGATTCCTGGTCTCCCATTGCGGGAGGCGTCACGGCTCCTGCGGGTTTCCAGGCCAGTGGCGTGGCAGCGGGGTTGAAGCCTTCGGGCGCCCGGGATCTGGCGATGGTGGTGGCGCCGCCGGGGGCAAGCTGTGCCGGGGTCTTTACCCGCAATCAGGTGCGGGCGGCCTGTGTGGACCTGTGCGCCGAGCGGCTCCAGCGCACTGGGGGGCAGGCCCGGGCCGTGGTGGTCAATGCCGGTCAGGCCAATGCCTGCACGGGGGATCTGGCGCAGGCGCAGAGCGAGCGCATCACGGCAGCCTTGGCCCGGCGGTTGGATCTTCCCCTGGAGCAGGTGCAGATCTGCTCCACCGGCGTCATCGGTCAGCCCCTGCCCATGGACAGGCTGCTGGCGGGACAGGCTATCCTGACCGCAGAGCTGGCGGCAACGGAGGAGGCCGCTGCTGCCGCTGCCGAGGCCATCCTCACCACCGACCTGGTGAGCAAGCAATACGCCGTGGAGGCCCGCTTGGGGGATCGCGTGGTGCGCTTGGGGGGTATGGCCAAGGGTTCCGGCATGATTCATCCGGATATGGCCACCATGCTAGCCTTCGTCACCTGTGACGCAGGGGTGGATTCCCGGTGGTGGCAGCGGACGCTGCAAGCGGCGGTGGACGGTTCGTTTAATGCCGTCACGGTGGATGGAGACACCAGCACCAACGACACCGTGCTGGCCTTTGCCGCTGGTGCGCCCCTGCCGACGGAGCACCTGCCCCGGCTGGTCCAGGGCCTGGAGCAGCTCTGTTGCGGCCTGGCCAAGGCCCTCGCCCGGGATGGAGAGGGGGCCACGTGTCTCCTGGAGGTGCAGGTGAGCGGCACCGCCACCGCCGCCGAGGCCAGGACCATGGCCCGCACCATTTGCAGTTCTTCTTTGGTGAAGACCGCCATCCATGGGCGTGACCCCAACTGGGGCCGCATCGTGGCGGCGGCGGGACGCTCAGGGGTGCCCCTGGATCCCAAGGCCCTGGCCCTCTGGATCGGTCCCCATCAATTGCTCAAGGATGGCAGGCCGCTGTCGGTGGATCCGGCCGCCGTGAGGCACTATCTGCAAGAGCGGGCCGCTGGCGCCTATTTGCAGGACGACTGCGTGGAGATCCGCCTGGTGGTGGGCGCAGGTCCGGCATCAGGGTCTGCCTGGGGTTGTGATCTATCGCCAGAGTACATTCGCATCAATGCCCACTACACCACCTGAGAAAGCGTCTCAACGGGCCACCGCCCCCAGGAGAGACGACCCTTCTGGCAAGGCGTCCGGCAGGAAACGCAAATCCTGGTGGAGCAGCCCCTGGATCCCCCTGGGACACCTTGTGGCCGGCCTGGCCCTCTCCCTGGGGTTCCACGTGACGTTCCGGTTGTGGAATCAGACCAAGACCTACGAGCCCCTTGACCTCTCCCCACCCTTTGCCGCGAAACCCCTGCCCGGCACCAGTCTGGACAGTCTCATGCGCCGCTATGGAAGCCAACTGTCCCCGCTCTTGAATCCTACCCCCCCGCCAGGCCGTCCTGTGCCGCCTCCACTGGTGCTGACGCCGGATAGACCAGCGAACGACCCAGCCCCGGCTGTCACCACCCAGCCTACCCCTGAGCGCCGCGACGACGGACCTGCCCAGAACCAGCCCTCCCTTGCGGCGCCCCGGTTATCCGCCCCTGCTCTCCCCACCCCTGTGGAACCAACCGCCCCGGATCTCGCCATTCCTCCCCCTCCCCCGTCCTTCGGGGCGCCGCCACTCCCACCGCCTCCCCCTGCCCCTTGAGGAGGGGCAACGCAGTTGCCGGTCCCATGATTCAGACTGCAGGTCCTTGCGTTTCTGGTATGCCGTCAACGCGGATGCTGCTCCTGGCCACTGCAAGCCGGCTACGATCCCGGATTCGCAGTGGTCTTGCGGATGCCACTGCCCAGGTTGTTACGGAGGCGGAGTTGGCGGCGCAGCACGTGCAACAGGAGTGGCAACTCTTCTGGCAGGAAGTCCAGTTGGAAGCGGAGCGGCTGGAGCGGCCAGGGGGGGGCGCGCCAGAGCCGGACCCATCGCCGTCCACCGCATCCCGACAGGTCCCTGCCGCAGACCAACAGCAGGACTCCGAAGGCGACAGACAGTCCCAGCCGGAGCCCGCCACCCGGAAACGGGCCAGCCCTGCCCAGGTGCAGGAGAGCATTGATCAGTTGCGTGCCGAGGTGGCCGGCCTGAACCAGCGTCTTGAACAAAACACCCTGTGACGGCACGAAACGACAGCGGGGCACCCTGGCTCTGGCGGCAGCGGCGCATTGTCCGCATCTGGACGTTTGTCGCCCTGCTCCTGCTGCGGCTGTGGTGGGATCAGCAACCCTGGGTTGACCGTGGCCCCAACCGGGAGGACCGGCGACGGCGGCGGCAGCGACGGCGCGCCCAATGGCTGCTGCAGGAGCTCATCAGCATGGGTCCCACCTTCATCAAGCTGGGACAACTCCTCTCTGCCCGTCCCGACGTGTTGCCACCCGACTACGTGGCGCAGCTCAGCAAGCTGCAGGATCAGGTGCCCGCCTTCCCCTTCTCCCTGGCCCGGCAGTTGCTGCACGAGGAGTTGGGTGAGCGACTGAACCAGGTTGCCTCCATTGAGGAGACGCCCCTGGGTTCCGCTAGCCTGGCCCAGGTGCATGGGGCCCGCCTTGCGGATGGACGGGCCGTGGTGCTGAAACTGCAACGCCCCAATCTGGACCGGCTGTTCCGGTTGGATCTGGAGGTGATGCAGCAGGTGGCCCGGTTGTTGCAGCGTCATCCCCGTTGGGGCCGGGGCCGGGATTGGCCAGCCTTGGCGTTGCAATGCCGTCGGGTGTTGCTGCGGGAGCTGGATTTTGGTCTGGAAGCGGAATACGCAGCCCGTTTCCGGCAGCAATTCGCGGATGACCCCATGGTGCGGGTGCCGGCAGTGGTGTGGGAGCTTTGCAGCCGCCGCGTGCTGTGTCTGGACTATGTGCCCGGTCTGAAGATCACCGACCGTCAGGGATTGCTGGAGCGCGGCTTGAATCCCCGGGAGGTGGCCAGCCGTGGCTTGGGCAGCTACCTGCGCCAACTGGTGGTCTTCGGGTTTTTCCATGCGGATCCCCACCCGGGCAACCTGGCTGTGGCCCGGGACGGTGGCTTGATCTACTACGACTTCGGCATGATGGGCACCGTGTCCCCCCTGCTGCGGAGCCGTATCCGCCGCATGGTGACCTATGCCGCATCCCGGGATGCGGCCGGGCTCACCGAAGAATTGCAGCGGGTGGGCCTGCTGGCCAAGGGAATTGACCTGGGGCCTGTGCGGCGTCTGGTGCGGCTGATGCTCAAGGAAGTGCTCACCCCCCCCTTCTCCTCCCGTGTGTTGGAGAAGCTTTCCGGAGATATTTACGATCTGGTCTATGGCCAACCCTTTCGTCTGCCCCCGGATTTGATCTTCGTGCTGCGGGCCCTCTCCACCTTCGAGGGGGTTGGCCGCACCCTGGATCCGGATTTTACCCTGGTGGACATCGCCAAGCCCTACCTCATTCCTCTCATGAACAGTCAAGACAAGGACAGCCAAGGTGCCGGGACCAAGGTTTTTCTCAGTGGTCTCAGCCGCCAGGCGGCGGAAGTGGGCAGCCGTGCCCTGGGCATTCCGCGCCGCCTGGATGAAAGCCTGGCCCGGCTGGAGCAGGGAGACCTGCAGGTGCAGGTGCGCTCCGGGGACAGTGAGCGCATTCTGCGCCGCCTGGTGCTGGCGCAGCAATCCAGTGGTCAAGCCATGCTTCTGGGGGGCCTGGCCATTGCCGCCGCCATCCTCTCCACCAGTCTGAGCGCTTCCCCCTGGCTGGCAGTGCTGCCCCTGGTGGCCATGGCGCCCGTGGTGAAGGGCTGGCTGCAAGCCAACCTGCGCCTGCGGCGGGAAGAGCGTCTGCCGGGAGGCTGAGGGGCAGGGCAGAGGCGCGGCGCTCAGTGAAGTGAAGTGCTCAGCACGGTGATGCCCACCGTGGCCCCATGCCCACGGCGCTCCCATAGCGGGCCTGGCTGCCCAACTCGTCTTCAATGCGCAGGAGCCGATTGTATTTGGCCACCCGCTCGCTGCGGCTGAGGGAGCCGGTCTTGATTTGTCCGGCCCGGCTGGCCACCGCCAGATCCGCAATGGACACGTCTTCCGTTTCCCCGGACCGGTGGCTCACCACGCTGGCGTACCCATGGCGGCTGGCCATGGCCATGGCCGCCATGGTTTCGCTGAGGCTACCAATCTGGTTCACCTTGATCAGGACTGCGTTGGCCACCCCTTCGTTAATGCCCCGCTGCAACCGCTGCTGATTGGTGACAAAGAGATCATCCCCCACAAGCTGAATGCGATTCCCCAGGGTTTGGGTGAGGCTTTCCCAGCCGCTCCAGTCGTCCTCCGCCAGCCCGTCTTCAATGGACACAATGGGGTAACGATCACAGAGACCGGCCAACTCGTGGACCATTTCGGTGGAGTTGAAGCTGCGCCCACCGAAGTGATAGGCGCCGTCACGGTAAAACTCCGTGCTGGCAACATCCAATGCCAGGGCAATCTGCTCACCGGGGCGGTAGCCGGCCCGTTCAATGGCCTCCACCAGCAGGGTCAGGGCTGCGTGGTTGTCCGGCAGGTCCGGGGCAAAGCCTCCTTCATCCCCCACAGCCAGAGATAGCCCCCGCCCCTTGAGGAGATCCTTCAGGGCATGGAACACCTCGGCCCCCATGCGCAGGGCTTGGCGGAAATTGGCAGCCCCATGGGGCACCACCATGAATTCCTGAAAATCCAGTGTGTTGCTGGCATGGGCGCCGCCATTCAGGAGATTCATGAGGGGGACGGGCAGCACCGTGGCCATGGGTCCCCCCAGATAGCGGTAGAGCGGCAGCCCCAGGCCCTGGGCTGCTGCATGGGCAGTGGCCAGAGACACCGCCAGCACGGCATTGGCCCCCAGGCCGGACTTGTTGTGGCTGCCGTCCAGGTCTGCCATGGCCTGATCCACAACTTGTTGCTCCAGGGCATTGAGGCCACAGACGGCCGGTGCGATGCGCTCCTCAATGTTGGTGACCGCTTTGAGCACCCCCTTGCCCCCGTAGCGGCTCTTGTCGCCATCCCGCAACTCATGGGCCTCATGGGCGCCGGTGCTGGCGCCGCTGGGCACCATGGCCCTCCCCATGGCCCCGCCTTCCAACTGCACTTCAGCCTCCACGGTGGGGTTGCCGCGGGAGTCCAACACCTCCCGAGCCACCACCGTGTCAATCACCAAATCAATGGAATCCAGCACTGCCCAAGCCAGGCAAAAGCGGACTCAGCTTAGGGACTCCACTGGTGGCTGCCAACGGGATCACCACGGGTCGCTAGGTTGATGGGGTTGCCCCGCCGCCAGCCATGACAGTTCCTCCACCCCAACCTCCTGACCAGGTTTCGGCGGAACCCCCCTCCAGTTCAGCGCGGCTATTGCTGGTGGACGACGAGCCTGGTCTTCGCAAGGCCACCCAGGCCTACCTGGAAGAGGAATCCTTTTGTGTGGAAACGGCCAATGACGGCGAAGAGGGTTGGGAGAAGGCTCAGCAACTGCTCCCCGATCTGGTGATCAGTGACGTGATGATGCCCCGCCTGGATGGCTACGGGCTTCTGGCCCGGCTGCGGGAGGATGAACGGCTGGCGGGAACCCCCGTGGTATTTCTCACGGCCAAGGGCATGACCGCAGACCGCATTGCCGGTTTCGTGGCCGGTGTGGACGACTACATTCCCAAACCCTTTGATCCTGACGAGTTGGTGGCCCGGGTGCGCAGTGTGCTGGCCCGTCAGCAGCGGCTGCTGGCCGAAGCGGCCCGTTTTGCCGATGCCGACGTGGGCCAATTGGCCAAGCAGATCACCGAGATTCGCAGTCTTTTGGGACAAGGCGATCAAAGAAGTTCAGGCAAACCAGGCAGCCGTGGCGGCGGCGAAGCGCCCCAGCAGCAGTTCACGCCACGGGAAGCCAGTGTGCTCCAGTTGGTGGCGGAAGGGTTAATGAATAAACAAATTGCCAAGCAACTGGGCACCTCTATTCGCAACGTGGAAAAGTACGTGAGTCGTCTGTTTGGCAAAACATCCACCTCCAGCCGCACGGAACTGGTGCGCTATGCGTTGGAACATCGTTTGGTGGATTGACGGGGCCACAACTGACGTTCTCATGGTGGAACGGGATCCCGTGGGGAGATAGGGATATGAATTCCGACCAGGGGAATTGACACGGGTGGGCCTTGTAGCTTAACCTGCTTGAGAAGTGTGCTGCAAGTGCGCCTCCCCCTCCCCCATGACTCCCCGCCGCCAGCAAACAGCCGACACCATGGACCAGGGAATTTTTCCCAGGCAGGGAAAACAGGCCACAACACAGGATCGCAATATAAAGACACAATATAAAGAATTGTTAATTACCCCCCCCCCGAAAAATTTTGTAATATCCGGCTCCGCTTGATTGCATCTGCCCTGAACAGGGCGAGACGGCGGCGTAACCCCAGGTTGATCCTGGGGCAGGACCCGTCCGTCTTCTCAAACTCTCCACGTCACCACGCCCCGCACAAGCCAGGCCCATGGGCTGGTGGTGGTGAGCGCCTGAAAAACACCGTTCGCCGTCGTAACACCCCGTGCCAGCAGGCGCCAAAACCGGGGCCGCTGCTTTGCGTTTTGCCCCGCTCCCCCTCCTGCAGGGATCCGAATTCACCAACCCGGAGGCGCTGCCGCCATGGCCCCGGAGCAGCAACACCCGGCCTGACGGCCGCAATGATCTCTCCCCCCAACTCGTCCCCCCCTGGCGGCTGAAACCCGGCTCTCCTCTTCCTTTTGCCATGACCCCAACTGACCCAAACGCACCCAGCATCCAGCCTGACAAGAGCAATTGGCTGCAGAGACGCTTGCGAAGCTGGTTTTTTGGAATACCCAAAGATCTCCCGGACGAGAGTATTAAACAGGCGATCAAAGAACTTAAGGCGTCTAATGCGCTTAACAAGATCGTAGAGAGTTTTGAGAACAATGATGTCGACCAGGCAAAACAAGAAGTTGAAGGAGCAGTAAAAGAAGCAAAGACTATAGTAGATAGCAAGAAAACAGAATTTGTAGATATAGATGTTAAACAGGCAAAATCTGTAATTAGAAATCAGAAGACTGAAGTCAAGGAAGATGTTGAGAAAGCAAAAGAAGAAATTAAGGAAGAAGTTAAGGAAATAAGAGAAAGATATGAAGATTTGAGAAGTAAAATGGTTGTAGCTATTGCTCTTATTGTGGCGATTCCTTCAGCTTTGTTTTTATTTTTGGATTTTGATTTTGGAAGCATTATGTCAATTCAGACGTTGATTAGACAAGTTGGAAGATTGGAAGAAAGGGTTGACAGGCTATACAAGCCAGCCGGGGAGGGCCAGCCTCCAACTGGTCCAGGCGTTTGTTCGGAGGAGGATTTCTTCTTTTGTTGACCGCCCCATAAAAGCCGACCCCCTCCCTGTTCCTCTCCAGCCTCTGCCCACTTGTCCTTACCTTGTGAAACCTCTAACCCTGTTAGCCGCCCCACAGAACCTGACGAACCGCCTCCTTCCCGCCATGACCCTCCGTTCTTCCCCCTGCCTGAAGTCGCCCCCGCCACTGCCAAGCCCATGGGCCTCAACGCCAGTCCTGAAGGCGGCATCCTCCACCGCCCTGGCGCTTTCCGCCGCCGGCCTGGGGATGGCCCTCTGGAGCTTTACGCCCCCTGCCTGGGCCCATGCCAACCACTGCGCTACCATCAGGGGAACGGCCCTCACCACCGTGACGGCGGCCAAGCTGGTGGGGGTTCACCTTCACTGCTTGCGCATTGAAGACAATCCCCAATTGGAAACTATTGACTTTTCTGGTCTGTTACCTGCTTCTGGATTAATGCATCTCATCATTAGGAATAATAATAACCTGGGAGATATAGATCTTGCAGAAACAGTCAATTTGACACATCTTTGGATTGATAACAATGACGAATTGAAAAAAGTAAAATTTCCCAGCTCAAACAGCCTCGAATATTTGTATATTACTAATAATGACAAATTAGAGAAGAAAGATGCTGGATACTTATCAGATTTCTCTAGATTGAATTGTCTGGTGATCAAAAATAATAATAATTTGACCCACATCAATTTTCCAGAATTACAAGTCTTAAAATGTTTAACAATTAGCAATAATAAATGTCTGGAGAGCATTAGCCTACCAAAGCTGTTCAGCGTCACCCGACTCCAGATTAATGACAATGCAACGCTGAAAGAGATTGATCTCTCCAAACTGGGCAATTATATGCATTTTGATATTAGTGATAACGAAAAATTAGAGAAAGTTATCCTTCCTGAAAAGGTTAATGATTTCCCTGAGGAAGTTGATTCATCGTAGCTTCCCTATGAAAGAAATAGCAGCCTGACGCCCCAAGCCCTGATCCCCTCTCATCCCCAATCTTTCTTTCTTCCAACTTACCCCAGCATTTCCCATGCGCCGCTTTTCCCTCCTTCCCCAGCTCCTGGCCACTCCTCTTCTGGCTGGTTCCCTCTTTCTCGCCCCTGCCGGTATGGCGAACCCACATCAGAGATCAAGTCAGCACAACTGGATTTCCAATGCCATTCCACTGCTTCTTGAACCTAGTAATACATTATCCTTGCTAGGAGTTGGACTTGCTACTCTACTGCTTGCATCAATAGCAATGTTAAGAAAAGAAAATCTGAAGAAGACTGATGAATTAAACAATTTATCTGCTTCAATTAAAACGCTAGAAACTCAAATAAGTAGAATCGATCATAATCTAAGTGATTATGATAACAAATCATCTGCTTCAACTAAAAGACTAGAAACTCAAATAAGTAGAATCGATGATAATCTAAGTGATTATGATAACAAATCATCTGCTTCAACTAAAAGGCTAGAAACTCAAACAAATAAAATAAATAGGAATCTAAATGATTATATCGTACAACAAAAAATTAGAAATTTAAGAGATGAACTAGAAGTAAGGCGAAAATCCAGAGGAAGGCAAGAGCTAAGAAAACCCTGAACACCATCACAGCAAGTCCATGGCAGACACTCCCCTCCCACAGCAGAGGACATGTTGCCTTGCTTCCGTCAGGGGAAATCGATCCCCCTAACCCTCCAAGCCCTGATCTCTCTCATTCCCAACCTTCCTTTCTTCTGATTCACCCCAGCCATGCCCTTCAAAACACCGTTCCGCCACGTCCCTTGCCTGCCAAAACCTACTCCCCTTCCCCCCACCCGTGGGACAGGGGCCTCTCCTGCTCCTGAACTCCAATCCTCTCCCACACATATCCCCCAACACACACCCTGGGGTGCTCTCCTCTCCCTCTCTGCCACAACTCTCTCTGCTCTCCTGCTCCTCGCTCCCGCTTCTCCTGCTTGGGCACAATCATCACAACGTTGTACCGCAGATGTGGTGGGAAGGGGCTCCTTAACCAACGTGAGGGATGATCCTTCCGATGATCCAGTATCGAGGGGAAGATGTACATCTTTACATCTTTATCAATCTATAAAGGTGGAGCAGCCTGACGGTGATACCTATGAATATCTAAGTAGCCTGTCGGGGGGGATCTTCAGGGGGTTCAATAATATACGAACTCTCGATATATCAAGCAACAGGCTAGTCAGACTGCCGGAGGGGATCTTCAGGGGACTCAATAATCTACAAATTCTCTATCTGTCTGGCAATGATCTAAGCAGCCTGCCGGAGGGGATCTTCAGCGGGCTCAATGATCTACAAATTCTCGATCTGGATTACAATGATCTAAGCAGCCTGCCGGAGGGGATCTTCAGCGGGCTCAATGAGCTAGATGACCTTGATCTGAGTAACAATAATCTAAGCAGCCTGCCGGAGGGGATCTTCAGCGGGCTCAATGATCTAGATTACCTTTTTCTGAGTAACAATAATCTAAGCTGCCTGCCGACCTTGCCATCGAGTTTACGATATCTCTATGTTGATGGTGATGATATAAACGATATAGATGACCATGGCCTGCCAACCTGTGGAGCAGAGCCAGAGGAGGAGCCCATGGAGGAAGAAAACGGCACTCCCATCGTAGAAAACAGTTCCTTCTCTGGCACACGTCAGGTGAGGCTGGATATCCATAACCGTCCGACTCGAACATTTAATCTCGATAACCACTTCAGTGACCCTGACGGGGATGCACTCTCCTACAGTGCAACCAGCAGCCATCCTGACATTGTTAGAACAGCGGTTAGCGGCAATACACTGACTATCGCCGCCATCGGAAACACATTCCGCATTATAACCATTACAGTAACCGCAGACGACGGGAAGGGAGGCACGGTTAGCACCAGCTTCGACGCCACTGTGAGCAACCAGGAGGCGGCAGATAAGGAGATAGAACTTCTCCAG
>JAJDVL010000037.1 GCA_022826155.1 Prochlorococcaceae cyanobacterium jk18x22bins.40
ATCCGCTTTGTTGGCAAAGGCGAGGCAGTGAACGAGGATGTCCAGTTGGCCCCACTGGCTCTCCAGTTGCTGGAACACCGCCTCCGTCTGGTCCGGGTTCTGCACGTCCATGGGCAGAAACAGGCCTGGATTGAGGGGCGCTGTCAGCTCCCGCACCTTGGCTTCAAACCGTCCCTTCTCATCCGGGAGATAGGTGATGCCCAACTCGGCCCCGGCCTGGTGGAGTTGCTGGGCAATGCCCCAGGCGATGGAGCGGTTGTTGGCAATGCCGGTGACCAGGGCCTTCTTGCCGCTGAGATCCAGGAGCATGGCAGCAAAGGAGCGTGTGTTGCCATTGTTCCTTAGCGGGGACCCTTGAGGGGTGGTAAAAACAGGGGAAGGCGTCCTGATGAGTAGGTCTGATGTCCAGCAATGACAGGGGGAAAGAGGTGGCTTCAGGGCATTATCTATTTTTCATGCTCATAGGAGCGCTAATTCTCGGTATGGCCGTGGGGCCAGACATGCTGAGGGACCGTGTTCTGCAAATTTTAGATCGGTATACATCGTGTTCACAAGAAGAGTCACCACCAGTCCTATCATCCACACCATCGTCAATCTCCAAACTGTCTAGCGATGAATTAAATCAGTTGCGTTATCACGCGCTCCGACTCATCAACAATGATAGAGCAGACTATGGGCTCCCGCCTATTGTACTTGGCACCAATTCCGCTGCACAGCTCCATGCTGAAGATATGCTCGTCAATGATTACTTTGGGCACTGGTGGGCTGACGGCCGCAAGCCTTATATGGTGTATACGCAAACCGGTGGCACAAGCTATGTGTCCGAGAACGCGGCAACCAGCGGCTGGACTAATGATGAATGGATCGGCAATGGGTGCGGTTTGTACGTTGACTGCACAGTTCCTACGCCAAAACAGGCGATCACTAGACTTCAATGGGGCATGATGTATGACGATGCCCATGCAGATTGGGGCCATCGCGACAATATTCTGGGGGAGACCCATCGCGCCGTGAATATCGGCATTGGATTCAATGGTCGGCGCATGACCTTTGTTCAGCACTTTGAGGGTGGAGCGGTTCAGGCCTTGCCTGGGATGCCCATCCTGAACCAGAATTGCGAGCTGTTCCTTTCCCTTGGAAAGCGGGAGACAGGAATTGACGTCGGGGCAGTGAGCATTGCCTACGATCCACTGCCCACACCCAAGACACCAGCACAGATTGACGCACTGAACAGCTACTGCACAGGCGGAGGGTTTACAGTCCATTGTTCCGACTCCTTTACAGCCGACATCTTGGAGCCTCCACCCCTGGGCAGCTACTACCCAAACCTTGATACGAACCAAGTGGTGGCCAGCCTATGGATGGACTCTCCTAGCCGCTTTATGCTGAGAGCCAGGATGGGCTCCCTGCTCAAAGAGCCTGGCGTGTACACTGTAATTGCTTGGCGTGACGATGGGGAAGAATGGTTTTCCGAGAAACTTGTTGAGTTATCTCTATTTATCAAGTGACGGATGCGAGGGCGTCCCATGGGGGAGGTTGTCCTACACTCCAACGGTTGGCGGCGGTCATCGCTATTGCCGCCCTGTGCCCTTGAGCGCCATGATGCAACCCTTGAACTCGCAGCGGGCCAGTCCTCGGAACAGCTTGTCACCCATAGGCTTTCTCCTCAGGATGGGGGCTACGGGAGTGGTTGGCTCCTTCTTTGCGATGCCCTTGTCGGAAACCGGAGGGTATTAAGTCTCATTCAATTAAGCCCAGCTTTCTCCATCTCTCTTCAATCTGTCCGCCATCCACTACCCCGTGCCTCTGTGTCTGCATTTTTTCTCAGGCAATAGGCCACATTCCTGGAAGAAGCGTATTCAAAGAACTCAAAGATATTCCATTGACTGCACGGAACCCTAGGTCGTTGGCTTGTGTAGAAAACCCCCGCCAGGCCGCCCATGGCCGCCACAACTAGCAAGGTCTTCTTCCTGGAAGGCCTGATAGCCGCCTTAGGGCACATCTGAACAAGTCGGAGTCGTCCGCCATCAGGCTCTCACTTTTCCTGTCTCTACCAGGCTTCCCAAAAGCTCATCAAAGCCCCAAGGAGACTTGTTCAGAGGTTCCTTGGGATCGATCAGATTTGCCATAGCAACGGGCAGGGAAGTTGACAGCACAAATTCCAGCAGCACCACTGGCCCCACCTTCACCAACCATTCCTTTTGTGACAGATTGTTGAGATTGTCGTTCTGGCTATCCTTCCCTTGAATTGGCCCTGAAGCGATCCAACAGCCCCCGCTTCTTGTGTCCTGCCGATGTGCAGATCAGCATTGTTCCATGTTGGAGTGTCAACCCTTGCCGGCTTAGAATTTTTTTCCTGCCTTGCCAGGCCCGTTGACCATGGCCACCCTATTCGAGCCAACGGCTTCGCCACGGGTCTATGGCCTGCCGCCAGGGGTGGACTTCCCCAAGGCTTTGTTGAAGGGTCTCAGGGAGCGCCTCCACGATCAGCCACCGGAAGCCTTGGCCCGGATTCATCTGGTGGTGAACAGCCAGCGCATGAAGCGACGACTGGAGCAGCTCCTCCACGGCGCCACCCCATGCCTGCTGCCCGCCATCCACTTGGTAGCCACCTACCACGGCAATGCGCCCCAGGCCCTGCTGCTGCCCCCCGCGATTCCTTCCCTGCGACGCCAGTTGCAGTTGGGTCGGCTCATTGGCAAGCTGCTGGAGCGGCAGCCGGATCTGGCGCCACGCGCCTGCCGCTATTCCCTGGCCAAGAGCCTGGCCCGCCTCATGGACGAACTCCAGGACGAGGGTATTGATCCCCAGGTCGTCCGGGATCTGGACGTGGGGGAGCTCTCGGGCCACTGGCAGCGCTCCCGGACGTTCCTCGGCCTTGTGCAGGAGTATCTCCAAGCCATCGGCGGCCTGGATGTCCGGGAGCGACAGCGCCGGGTGATCGAGGAATTGGCCAGCCACTGGCGGAGCCACCCCCCCAGCCACCCGGTAATTGTGGCTGGCTCCACGGGCTCCAGAGGCAGCACCCGGTTGCTGATGCAGGCTGTGGCCCGCCTGGAACAGGGGGCGCTGGTGTTGCCGGGGTTCGACTTTGATCTACCCGCTGCGGTGTGGTCCCGGCTGGGTCCAACCGGATCCCCGTCGGCCCATCCTCTGGAAGACCACCCCCAGCAACGGTTCTGGCAACTGCTGCAAGACCTCCGGATGGACTCCCATGGGGTGCAGCCCTGGACAGAGGCCCAGGTGGTTGCCCCGGCGCGCAACCGCCTGGTGTCCTTGGCGTTGCGCCCGGCGCCGGTGACGGATGCCTGGCTGGCGGAGGGTCCGTCCCTGGGCCACCTGGGCACAGCCACGGAAGGATTGACCCTGCTGGAGGCCCCCGGGTTACGCCAGGAGGCCCTCGCCATCGCGCTGCGGCTGCGCCAGGCCTTGGGGGACGGCCACAAGGCCGCCCTGATGACGCCGGATCGTCGCCTGGCGCGCCATGTGAGCGCGGCATTGGATCGTTGGGACGTTGTTGCCGACGACAGCGCGGGCTTGCCGTTGCAACTGTCCCCACCGGGGCGATTCCTGCAGCAGGTGGCGCAGCTCATGACCCGGCCCCTCACCACCAGTCGTCTGCTGAGCCTGCTCCAGCATCCCCTGTGCCACGCCGGTGCTGCCCGAACGACCCATTTGCGCCATAGCCGCACCCTGGAACTCTGGTTGCGGAAGGAGAGCCATTCCTTCCCCAAGACAACCGTGCTGCAAGCCTTCACCCGGAGGCAGCAGCAACACGCCCCTGCCCCATCCACCACGCCAACAGAGACAACCTGGATCCACTGGCTGAATGCCTGCCTGTCGGAACCGCTGCAAGGGGAACAGCCGCTGGGGGATTGGGTCCGGCGGCTGCAAGAGGTGTCGTTACGGCTGGTGGCCGGCTGTGATGCCGATACAGCCAACGGGGCAGACTACGCCAACAGCCCCCTCTGGAAGCAGGAGGCTGGCAGGACAGCCCGGAAGGTGGTGGCGGCGTTGGCGCAGGAGGCCCCTGAGGGCGGCGCCATGGATGCCCTGGCCTTTGAGGAGCTGTTGCGGAACCTGCTGTCTGCCGAGGCGGTGCGCAACCCGGAGCCCGAGACCGGCAAGGTGGTCGTCTGGAGCCCTTGGGAGGCCCGTTCCCACGATGCTCAACTCCTCGTCCTCGGCGGTCTCAACGAAGGCTGTTGGCCGGAGGCCATGGCGCCGGATCCATGGCTCAACCGCCCCATGCGGCGCCAGGCAGGGCTGCCGCTGCCCGAACACCTGCTGGGCCTGGCGGCCCATGACCTGCAACAGGCCGTTGCCGCACCCCAGGTGTGGCTGAGCCGCTCCACCCGCTCCGATGGTGGGGAGACGGTGCCCTGCCGCTGGCTGAATCGGCTCGTCAACCTGCTCCGTGGTCTGCCGGAACAGGGCGGTCCCCAGTGTCTGGAGGCCATGGCTCAACGGGGACAACAGTGGCTGGCTTGGGCGAAGGAGTTGGAGAACCCCCCGGAGAAAACCACACCGGACCTGGTGGCAGCGCCACGTCCCTGTCCGTCCCCACCGGTGGCGACCCGCCCGAAGAAGCTTTCCGTCACGGAGATTCGCACCCTGGTGAAAGACCCCTACAGCATTTACGCCAAACACGTGTTGCGCCTGAAGCCGCTGAATCCCGTTGAACAAGGTCCTGATGCCCTGTTGCGGGGTGTGGCCATCCACCGGGTGATGGAGCGTTTTCTCCGCGCCATCCAGGGGGACCCCGCGGCACTGGATCCCGACCGACGGTCCCGGACCCGAGACAACTTCATGGAGCTGGCTGAGGACACCCTCAGGGACATGGTTCCATGGCCTGCGGTCCAGCGGCTCTGGTTGGCCCGTCTGGATCGGCTAGCGGACTGGTTTCTCAATACGGAGGTGGAGCGGCGGAAGGAGGGGCAACCCTTCGACTTTGAAGTGAAGGGTGAGACACCATTGGATTTGCATTCGGAAGACGGGCAACCGTTCCGGTTTGTGCTGAGCGCCAGGGCGGATCGCATTGACAAAACCTCTGACGGCTGGCTGGTTTACGACTACAAAACCGGCACGATTCCCAGCAAAAAGGAGCAGGAGATTGCGGATAAACAGTTACTCCTGGAGGTGGCCATGGTGGAGAGAGGTGCATTCCCAACGATTCCACCCGGCCAGGCCAGGGCATGGTTCATTGGCCTGGGCAGCAACCCGGATCAGCAACCAGCCGCCGGCCAGGAGAGCAGTGAGGAGGTGTGGCGTCGTCTCCACGCCTTGTTGTATTCCTACCTGAACCCCCACAAGGGTTACCAGTCCCGCCGCCTGCTGCGCGCCGAACTTCCCGGAACCTATGACCATCTTGCCCGCTTTGGCGAATGGGACAGCGCCACAACAGCCTACCCCCAGGAGATTGCGTGAATCGGGATCCCGCCACTGAACGTCAGGTCCAGGCGGCCCAACCGGACCGCTCCACCTGGCTGGCCGCCAATGCCGGTTCCGGCAAAACACGGGTGCTCACCAACCGGGTGGCGCGGCTGCTGTTCCGTGGCACCCGCCCCGAGCAGATTCTCTGCATCACCTACACCAAGGCGGCGGCGGCAGAGATGCAGAACCGGTTGTTTCATACCCTGGGGGAATGGGCCATGCTGCCGGATTCCCGCTTGCGCCAGAAATTGGATGCACTGGGGGAGACGGAGCTTACCTCTCAACGGTTGCGCCACGCCCGCACCCTGTTTGCCTGCGCCCTTGAAACCCCGGGCGGCCTGCAAATCCAGACCATCCACGCCTTCTGCGCCCGTTTGCTGCGCCGTTTCCCCCTGGAGGCCGGGGTGAGCCCCCAGTTTGTGGAAATGGACGACCACGACATGAACAGGCTGATTCATCAAATCGTTCAATCCATGGCCGAAGGCCCGCAAGCAGCCTTGCTGGATGGGTTGGCGGGCCAACTCGGCGGGGCAGACAGCCTGAGCAAAGTGGTTCTCCAGGTGGTGAACAACCGTGGGGCATTCCCGCAACATCCCCTCCCATGGCTCCGGTTACTGGAGAGTTTCTCCCTTCCCCCCACCATCACGGAACAAACTCTGGTGGACCAGGTGTTTCAGCCGGGTGACCTGGACTTGCTGGCCCAACTGCGCACCCGATTGGAAGAGAGCAGCGGCAAGAGGGATCAAGATGCGGCGAAGAAATTGGCATCCTTGGCGGCAGCCAACCCAACCGGGGCGGACATGGGGTTGCTGGAAGGCGTGCTGCTTACGGGGGCCACTGCCAGGAAA
Source organism: Prochlorococcaceae cyanobacterium jk18x22bins.40 (assembly GCA_022826155.1). Taxonomy (GTDB): domain Bacteria; phylum Cyanobacteriota; class Cyanobacteriia; order PCC-6307; family Cyanobiaceae; genus Synechococcus_B. The sequence goes on from JAJDVL010000037.1 coordinate 6,282, forward strand.
CCCTACACAGCAAAAATTGGTGCCTTCCCCACCAAGGCCCTACGCCAAACCATGGCGTCTCTGATGCCGCCATTGGAGGCATTGATGGAGAGGGTTGAGCAGGCGAGATCCCAACGTCTGGGGCTGGCGGCCGCTCAGCGCTCCATGGTCCTGCACACCTTCGCTGCGGCATTTTTGTCTCTATATGCCCAGGAGAAACAACAACGGGGCTGGCTGGATTTTGATGACCTGATTCAGAAGTCCGGAGATCTTCTTCAGGATTCTTCCGTGGCGGATTGGGTGTTGTTCCGTCTGGACCGCGGCGTGGATCACGTTCTGATAGATGAAGCGCAAGACACCAGCCCGGTCCAGTGGGACGTGATTGACAAGCTCACTCAGGAATTCAGCAGCGGCGAAGGGTCCCGGGAGCTGCAGCGCACCATCTTTGTGGTGGGAGATAAAAAGCAATCCATTTACTCTTTCCAGGGTGCAGATCCCACAGCCTTTGATGATATGACAGGTGTCTTTGAGGAGCGACTACAAGGGGCGAACCTGGAGCTGCAGCGACTCCATTTGGAATACTCCTTTCGCTCGGCGCCGGTGATTCTCAAGCTGGTGGATGCCGTATTCAAGGGGGAAGAGGCAGAGAAGGCCGGCTTCTCTGCCCAGGAGCACCACAGGGCTTTCAAAACAGCCTTGCCGGGGCGGGTGGATCTATGGCCGTTGGTGCCCAGGACAGCAGGGGCGGAACAACCATCGTGGAGCGACGCCAGGGAGTACATCCACCCCCGGCCTCCCGCCAAGGTGCTGGCGGAGCAGGTGGCCACATTCGTCCACGGCCTCATCCACAGTGGGGAAACCGTCCCCGTCACCACAGGGGATGGCAGCATCCAGCGGCGTGCTGTTCGGCCCGAAGACGTGTTGATTCTGGTGCAGCGCCGCTCCGACCTGTTTACAGAAATCATTGCCGCTTGCAAGGCCAGAAAGTTACTGATTGCCGGCAAGGATCGCCTCAAGGTGGCTGCTGAATTGGCGGTAAAAGATGTCATGGCGCTGCTCCGCTTTCTGGCCACACCAGCGGATGACCTGTCTCTGGCGGAAGCATTGAAGTCTCCCATCTTCGGTTGGACTGAACAACAACTCTTCTCTCTGGCCCACCACCGCCCTCCGGGCTGTTTCCTGGGGCAGGCACTCCGGAACCAGTCAACTCACCACGGCAAGACGGTTGATATTCTGGAGGATCTGCGCAACAAGACAGATTATTTACGGCCCTATGAGTTGCTGGAGCGCATTCTGACCCGCCACGGCGCCCGGCAACATCTGATGGGACGATTGGGGCCGGAAGCGGAAGACGGAATTGATGCCCTGCTGGCCCAGGCCCTGGCCTATGAAACAACGGAAATTCCCAGCCTCACGGGTTTTGTGGCCTGGGCCACCACAGACGCCTTCGAGGTAAAACGCCAGCTCAGCGAAGCCGGTGACATGGTGCGGGTGATGACGGTGCATGGCGCCAAAGGCCTGGAGGCCCCCATCGTAATCTTGCCGGATACGATGTTTACCAAGCGCAATCCCGGGGCAGATCAACTCCTTCGGACCACCGATCAGCAACTGCTCTGGAACACCAGAATCACGGAGCGCCCGGATCATCTTCATGAAGCCGTTGCTGCACAACAGCAAAAGGAGCAGGAAGAGCGCATGAGACTACTTTACGTGGCCATGACCCGTGCCCAGAGCTGGCTCGTTGTGGCCGGTGCTGGTGAAGTGAAAGAAGATAAAGAAGATGGGGCAAAGAATTGGTACGATCACGTGCAGGAAGGAATCCAACGGGTTGCCGATGCCGTGAATACCGGTGCGGTGCAAGGAATTGCTGTCCAACATGTGCAACGAGAAAAAGGACGGGGGGGAAATTATTATCCCGATGGGGAGATCCTGCGGCTCGGTTCTGGGGACTGGTGCGCCCCGGAGCAACAGCAGGATGATCAGCATTCCGGACAGCAACTACCCGACTTGCCCAGCCATCTGTTGAATCCGCCGCTGCGTCAGGAACCCGTGGCAGAGCCGATGGTCACCAATCCATCCAGGCTGGACGGGGACAAGGCCTTACCTGGTGAGGCCGGGCTGCGTCAGGACCTGGCCATGGCGCGGGGCACAGCCATTCATCGCCTGCTGGAAGCACTGCCCGCCATCCCCCCGGCGTTCCAGAACGACGTGGCTGCCCAACTCCTGCATCAATGCCTGCACGAAGACCATTCATTCAGTGAATCCGAGTGGGACGGCATGATCCAGGAGGCAGTGGAGGTGTTGAGCGCGCCCGCCCTGGCGGAGGTATTCGCCGAAGATGCCCTGACGGAGGTGGGTTTCAGTGTCACCGTGGACGGCCAGCCCATGCAAGGCGTCATGGACCGGGTGCTGGTGCGCCCCGACAAGGTGGTGGTGATTGACTTCAAAACCAACGCCACCGTGCCCACCACCCCGGAGGATTGCCCGGAGGGCATTCTTCGTCAAATGGGCGCCTACAGACGGGCCCTCGCCACCCTTTACCCGGACCGCCCCGCCGAAGCCGCCGTCCTCTGGACCCGAACCGCCACCATGATGCCGCTTCCCGGCGCGCTTCTCCAGGACACCTGGCAGCACGGTCAACCGGCGTAGGCCTCAACCGAGGGACAGGTGCAGATGAGCGTCCGATCACCGCGGGCGTTATCAATGCGGGCAACCGCAGGCCAGAGCTTTTCTGCGGGGTCCTGGTTGCCGGGGAGCCCACCCTGCTGACGGCTGTAGGGACGATCCCATGAATCTGCGATGAGGGCCGCGATGGTGTGGGGCGCCCGCTTGAGGGGATTGTCGTGGCGATCCATGGCGCCGGAGGCAATGGCGGCCACCTCCTGACGCACGGCAATCATGGCGTCACAAAAGCGGTCCAGTTCGGCTTTGTATTCGCTTTCCGTGGGCTCCACCATCATGGTGCCAGCCACAGGCCAGCTCATCGTGGGGGCATGGAAGCCGTAGTCCATCAGCCGTTTGGCCACGTCCTCCACACCCACCCCCGCTTCGGAGCGCAGGGGGCGCAGGTCCAGGATGCATTCATGGGCCACCCGCCCCTTCTCACCACGGAACAGAACGGGATAGAACTCTTCCAGGCGGTGGGCAACGTAGTTGGCATTGAGGATGGCCACGGCGCTGGCCTGCCGCAGGCCTGCCGCACCCATCATGCGCAGGTACATCCAACTGATGGTGAGGATGCTGGCACTGCCGAAGGGGGCGGCGGACACCGGCCCGATGGGCTGCTCCCCACCACAGGCCAGGAGCGGATGGCCGGGCAGGAACGGGGTCAGGTGGGAGGCCACGGCGATGGGTCCTACCCCTGGCCCACCACCCCCATGGGGGATGCAAAAGCTCTTGTGGAGATTCAGATGGCAAAGGTCCGCGCCGTAGTCGCCGGGGCGGCACAACTCCAGTTGGGCGTTGAGGTTGGCCCCGTCCAGGTACACCTGTCCCCCATGCTCATGGGTGATGGCGCAGATCTCTCGAATGGCCACCTCGAAGACCCCGTGGGTGGAGGGATAGGTGACCATCAAGGCCGCCAGGTGGTCGCTGTGGGTGACGGCCTTCCGACGCAAGTCTTGCAGGTCGATGTTGCCCTGGGCATCACAGTCCACCGGCACCACCTGCAAGCCTGCCATTACCGCACTGGCGGGATTGGTGCCGTGGGCACTGGTGGGAATGAGACAGACCCGGCGATGGGCCTGGCCCCGGCTGGCCTGCCAGGCACGAATCACCAACAACCCCGCCAACTCTCCCTGGGAGCCCGCATTGGGCTGGAGGCTGACGCCGGCAAAGCCCGTCAACTCCGCCAGCCAGTTTTCCAGTTGGCGGATCATGGCCCCGTAGCCCTGGGCATCCTCAGCGGGGGCAAAGGGATGCAACTCCGCCACGCTGGGCCAGCTCAGGGGCAGCAGCTCGGCGGCGGCATTGAGCTTCATGGTGCAGCTTCCCAGGGGGATCATGCCGTGGATCAGGGAGAAATCCTTGGCGGCCAGTGCCTGGATGTAGCGCAGGAGCGCGGTCTCGCTGCGGTGCTTGTGGAAGGGTTCCTGTTGAAGCCAAGGTTCGTGGCGCTCCGGCACGGGCAACGCACCCTTGCTGGCCTCCAGCAACTTCGCCATGGGGAGATGGGTGCGCCCCGGCGCCATGAGCGCCAGCAGTTGCTCCAACTCCTCCACCGTGGAGCGCTCATCCAGGCTAAGAGCGAAGCCCTTCCCGTCCTCCACCACCCGCAGGGAAAAGCCCGCTGCCCGGCAACGGGCCAGGATGGCTGCCGCCGCCGGGGTCTTCACCACAATGGTGTCGAAGCCTGGCGCCAGGGCGGGCGCCAGACCCACCTGGGCCAAGGCGGCGGCCATGGCCTGACTCAGGCGGCGCACCCGACGGGCCATGGCAGTGAGGCCGTCAGGACCGTGGTAGACCGCATAAAAACTCACCAGCACCGCCAGCAGAACCTGGGCTGTGCAGATGTTGCTGGTGGCTTTGTCTCGCCGGATGTGCTGCTCCCGGGTCTGAAGCGCCAGGCGCAGGGCAGGGCGCCCCTCCGCATCCGCGGACAGCCCCACAATTCGGCCGGGCACCTGCCGCTTGTAATGCTCGCGGGTGGCAAAAAAGGCGGCATGGGGTCCTCCATAGCCCAGGGGTAAACCCAGTCGTTGAGCAGAACCCACCGCCACGTCAGCGCCAAGGGCGCCCACAGGGGCCATGAGCACCTGGGCCAGAGGATCCACGGCAACGGTGACCAGCGCACCACAGGCATGGGCAGCGCTGATGACTTCTGCAGGCTCCCAGAGTTGTCCCTGAACGTCCGGGAGTTGCAGCAGCACGCCAAACACTTCTTCATCAAAGACAAAGGCGCCGGGCGCCTTCACCTCCAACCGGATGCCCAGGGGCTCAGCCCGGGTTCGCAGCACCCCCATGGTTTGGGGATAGACGTTCCGGTCCACCAGGAATCGGCGAGCCCCGGGCCGCTGACACACCGCGAAGCTCAGCCCCATGGCCTCTGCCGCTGCCGTGGCCTCGTCCAACAGGGAGGCATTGGCCACCGGCAGACCCGTCAGTTCACAGACGAGGGTTTGAAAATTGAGGAGGGCCTCCAGGCGACCTTGGGAAATTTCTGCCTGATAGGGAGTGTAGGCAGTGAGCCAAGCGGGATTCTCCAGCACATGACGGCGCACCACAGCCGGCATCACCGCCCCGAAGTAGCCCAGGCCAACAAGGCTGCGGCTGATGCGATTCCGTCCCATGAGGGCTTCCAACTCCGCCAGGGCCTGCTGCTCACTGACGCTTGGCGGCAGGCTTTGGGCCATGTGGTTCCGGGGCAGGCGAATGCCGGCGGGGATGGCCTCCTCCAATAACGCTTCCATGGAGGGAAGGTTCAACGTCTGGAGCATCTGCTGCTGCTCCGCGGCACTTGGGCCCAGGTGGCGATGCAAAAACGACTGTTGGGGCGTTGACGTTGGGGGAGAAATCAAAGGAACGCAATACCAGGACCACCTTGAGGAATCCTAAAACGATGGCTTGCGCACTGGATTTCCTCCAGGGGACAATTTCGATGCTTGCCTTCGTAAAAGCCCTTGACGAGAGTTGAACTCGTGACCTCTCCCTTACCAAGGGAGTGCTCTACCGCTGAGCTACAAGGGCACATGGGCCGGGTTGGATTTGAACCAACGTAGGCAGAGCCAGCGGATTTACAGTCCGCCCCCATTAACCACTCGGGCACCGACCCGTGCCGTGACTCCGTAATTTAGCAGACCGGACGCCCCGCTCACCGGCCATGGCGCTTCTCACGATCCTTGGTGTGGGACCGGGTGACCCGGATCTGATCACCGTGGCTGGCCTCAAAGCACTGCGCCAAGCCCGCACCGTGGCCTATCCCGTGGCTCAGCCAGGGGCAGAGGGCATGGCGGCGCGCATTGCCGCCCCATGGCTTCACCTTGAACAACGGCATCTGCCGCTGCACTTCCCCATGACCACCAACCCGGAGCCCTGTCAGCAGGCCTGGCACTGTGCTGCCCGGCAGTTGGTGCAGGCGGTAGCGGAGAGACCGCCGGTGGTGCTGTTGTGTGAAGGGGACGTTTCCCTCTATGCCTCCGCCAGCTACGTGGTGCTCCAACTACAGAGGATGGCCATCCCCAGGTTGACGCTGCGCTTGATTCCAGGGGTGACCGCCATGGCCGCTGCAGCGGCGGCGGCCCATTGGCCCCTGGCTCTTCAGACACAGCAGTTGCTCATCGCACCGGCACCGGAGACCCCCACAGCCCTGGATGCCTTATTGGCCAAGGCGGAGATGCTGGCATTCCACAAAGTGGGCCAGCGCTGGGCTTGGCTGCGGGAGGCACTGGAGCAGCGCGACCTCCTCCCCCAGACCCTGGTGGCCGAACGGGTGGGTTGGCCGGATCAGCGCCTCGTCCCCGCGGCGGAGCTTCCCGCTGGATCATGTTCCTACTTTTCCCTGGTACTGGTGCGTCAGGCCTGGCCCTCGTTGCTTCCACGGGATCTGGGGGATGCCGGCACCGCCGTCTGAGGACGGCATCAGTTTTCATGTTGACTTCCCCTGTGGCGCGTGTGCCGTCCTCAACCCCCTTCCGTTGTGGGCCCCTATGGCTCCAGCGCTACCCTCCGGCCCTGGTCTGGTCCTGTCTGTTGCGGGGACTGGCCCTCATGGCCCTCACCGGGATTGGCTTCTACCTGGGGATTGCCTATGGGGACCGTCTCAGTGGTCTTGCCCTTGGCTACGGCTTTGCCGTGGCCGCTGCCATGGGTGTTGTGAGCCGTTGGCTGGCGGGGCGGTCCCTGGATGGCGGCCTCCACTGGCGCCACCTCCTGGCCGTAAGTGGTCTGCTCGCGGCAGCCAGCATGGTGCAGTTGCGGGACGTCAGCGACTGGCCTGCTCTGCTCCTGGGCATGGCCCTGCAGGGACTCGGCTTGGGTCTGTTTTGGCCTGCGGCGGAGATCGCAGTGGCCCAAACCCATGGCCCCGTCCCCCTGGGGAAAGCATTCACCCTGGCCCGCTTCTGTGAAGCTGTTGGTTCTGCCCTGGGTGTGCTGGGCACGGCGGTATTCACCGCGCTGGGTCGGACGTCCTGGGCGTTTCTCACGGCCGCGGCCCTGCTGCTCGCCCTGGCTGTGGCGGCCCATTGGAGCCCCGGCACGGCTAGCCGCCGAGTCTCCAATGGGCAGACGGACCCTCAACGGCAGCAGGACAGCTATGGAGCCCTGGCCAAGGTGCCGGGCCTGCCGGCCGTGATGCTGATCAGCATCACGGCCACCAGCATCATCATTCTGCAGCAAAGCGCCCTGCCCCTGGATCTGGTGCGCGGCAGCCTGGGACGGCCCGCTCTGGAGCCTGTGATGGGCAGCCTGGTGGTGGCTGTGCAGTTGGTGTTGCTGGTGGTGTTGCAACTCCCCGTGGGTCATCTGGTGAGCCGTTGGCCCACCGGCACCGGTCTGCGCTGGTCGTTGCTGGCCTTTGCCAGTGGTCAGGCCCTGATGACCCTGTCTTCTTTTCCCATGGCTCCGGATCTGTGGCTGGTGGTGGTGGCCCAGGTACTCACTGCCATGGGCACCGCCGCCTTCTTGCCCACCGCCAGCGCAGCGTGCCTGGAGCGGACCCCCGCCGCTCTGCAAGGCCGGGCCATGGCGGCCTATTCCCAATGTTGGAGCGTCAGTTCAGTGGTGGCCCCACCGGTGGCAGGGTGGCTGCTGGAGATGCAGGGCCATGGGATGGGCCTGTGGCTGCTGCTGACCACCCTGTGCCTTGTCACCAGCCGCTTGAATCCAGGTCAGCCAAATTCGGCAATCGAACAATTAAGAACGGCGATCAACAGTGCGGATGGGGAGACTTGAACTCCCATGGCATTGCTGCCACTAGTACCTGAAACTAGCGCGTCTACCGATTCCGCCACATCCGCAGGTCTGGACAGGGCCCAAGCCCCCCATGAGCCTTTGAAATCCTACTATCCCAAGGACATCCACGGCCCCATCGCGGGAAAGAAATTAAGGAGAAAAAATTTACTAGAATGCATGAACTTATGACAGTTTCTTGATCGGGAGAACTGGGCAAAATCCAGTCTGGCTGTCACTTTTGAACTGAGTACGATTGTTGCTGGCCGGACCCCTCCATGACACTTGCCGCCCTAAAATCCCCGCCTGGGCTAAACGATCCCCAACTATCCATTATTGGTCAGCAGCGGCTGGAGGGTGAGTTGCATGTCAATGGCGCCAAAAACTCTGCCCTGGTGCTGATGGCGGCTTCCGTGCTCAGCCGCACTCCCATTCGTCTGGGGAACATGCCGGATCTCACGGATATCGGCACCATGGCCAAAATCCTGGTGTCCCTGGGGGTGGGTTTCCACGTGGAGGGCTCCTCCGCAGTGCTCAGCGGCGATGGGCTCACCCGCCATGACCCGTCCTACGACCTCACCCGCAAGCTGCGGGCCAGTTTTTTTCTGATTGGTCCCCTGCTGGCCCGCCACGGTGTGGCCAAGGTGCCCTTACCGGGTGGATGCCGCATCGGTAGCCGCCCCGTGCGTGAACACAACAAGGGCTTGCAGGCCATGGGCGCCAGCCTCTCCATTGAAGGTGGGGTGGTTTCCGCGAAGGTGTCGGGCAACCGGGGCCGATTGCAAGGGTGTGCCGTTCATCTGGACTGCCCCAGCGTGGGCGCCACGGAAACCTTGATGATGGCTGCCACCTTGGCGGAGGGTGACACCGTGATCCGCAATGCGGCCCAGGAACCGGAAGTGGTGGATCTGGCGGGATTGCTGAAGGCCATGGGCGCGAGGATTCAGGGGGCCGGGTCTGCCACAATCAGGGTCTCCGGCGTCAAGGAACTGCACGGTGCGGACTATGCCGTCATCCCTGATCGAATTGAAGCGGGCACCTTTCTGATCGCCGCCGCCGCCACCCGCTCCCGCCTTCACGTGACCCCCGTGGAGCCCAGTCATTTGAATGCCGTGCTGGCCAAGCTGGAGGAACTGGGCTGCAGCATCAGCCCCCAGGGTCAAGGCCTCACCATCACCACACGAGGGCAGTTGCGGGGTTGCGAGTTGCGGACCCAACCATTTCCAGGATTCCCGACGGATTTGCAAGCCCCGTTCATGGCCCTGCTGGCCACGGCTCAGGGAGACTCCCTGGTCAGGGAAACCATTTTTGAGAACCGCCTGCAGCATGTGGCCGAGTTGCAGCGCATGGGGGCTCAGATTCGCACCTGTGGCAATGTTGCCGTCCTCGAAGGTGTGCCGATGCTCAGTGGCGCCCCCGTGACAGGAACTGATCTTCGTGCTGCGGCAGCCATGGTGATCGCCGGACTGGCCGCCGATGGCGTCACCTCCGTGACGGGGCTGGAGCATCTCGACCGGGGTTACACGCGGCTGGAAGAGAGACTCCAGGCGGTGGGCGCCCGGATTAGTCGCACGGGTGCGGTCCGACCTGCTTTACTGGCGGCCTAAGTGTCCCTAAAATTCGACCTTCAGCCCTTCCAGGGAGCGTGCCGGAATTGGTAGACGGACTCGACTCAAAATCGAGCGCCTTCGGGCATGTGGGTTCGAGTCCCACCGCTCCCATGATTGCTTTCCCCAGCCAGCCCAACCATGGCGGTTGACTCGCAACTCTCATCCCTGATCAGCCCTGCCGGTGCAGATGCGGTGATGAACACCTACAGACGCTTCCCGGTGACCTTCACCCATGGCCAGGGCTGTTGGCTATGGGATCGCCACGGTGAGCGCTACATGGACTGTGTTGCGGGCATTGCTGTTTGCAGCCTGGGCCACAGTGATCCGGTGTTGCAGCAGGCCCTCAGTAAACAACTGGGTCGGTTGCAGCACGTATCCAACCTGTACTTCACCCCGGAGCAGGGGGAGTTGGCCACCTGGATCACCGCCAACAGCCCCATGGACGCGGTGTTCTTCTGCAACTCCGGCGCTGAAGCCAACGAAGCCGCCATCAAGTTGGCGCGCAAGTACGGGCGCTGCAAACGCGGCATCGAACAGGCCCGGATCATCACAGCCCGCGCCAGCTTTCACGGCCGCACCATGGCCAGTCTGAGCGCGACGGGCCAACCCAAATACCATCAGGGCTTCACGCCCCTGGTGGAGGGTTTCCACTACGTGGACTACAACGACTTCCCTGCTATCCAGCAGTGCATTGATCGCCTGGATGCTCAGGGTCCGGCCGTGGCGGCGGTGCTGTTGGAGCCCTTACAGGGGGAAGGTGGGGTCCAGCCGGGAGATCCCGGCGTCTTTGCCGCCCTGCGCCAGCTCTGTGACCAGCGGGGGATTTTGCTTATCCTGGACGAGGTTCAGGTGGGGATGGGTCGCACCGGTCAGCTTTGGGGCCATCAACATCTGGGCATCGAGCCGGACGCCATGACCATGGCCAAGGGCTTGGGGGGCGGCTTCCCCATCGGCGCCCTGGCCGTGAAACGCCACTGCGACGTGCTGCAACCGGGGGACCATGCCAGCACCTTCGGGGGCAATCCTCTGGCCTGTCGCGCTGGCCTGACCGTGGCCGCAGAGTTGAAGCGGCGGCATCTGCTCACCAACGTGCAGCAACGGGGCGAGCAACTGGGCCGCGGCCTGGAGGAGTTGGTGGTGGAGTTCCCCAGGCTCTGTGCCGCTGTCCGGGGCTGGGGACTGATTCAGGGGCTGGTGCTGCGGGAGGGTGGACCCGGTGCTGCCCAAGTGGTCCAGGCCTGTCTTCAGCACAAGCTTCTGGTGGTGCCCGCAGGCAACCAGGTGGTGCGCCTTGTCCCGCCCCTCACCATCAGCGGGGCGGAGGTTGACACAGCCCTCATGCGGCTGCGCACGGCCCTGGGTGGCTTGGGCGCCTAAGGTGATGGTTGGCGGGGCGGCTGCGCACCCCGGCGGAGAATCCCGCTGGCCAGCCCCTGTTGACTTGAGCGACCTGCTGCCAGGCCAGACCGCCGGTGCTGTGGCCATGGGCCTGGAGCGGATCCAAGGGGCCCTCGCCAGCCTGGCCAATCCCCAGAACAGCTTTGTGGCTATCCAGGTGGCGGGCACCAACGGCAAGGGATCCATCTGCAGCCTGGTGCATGGGGCCTTGACGGCCCATGGGCTGCGCCCCGGGCTCTACACCTCACCCCACTTGGTGAGCTGGTGTGAACGGATTCGAGTTGGCCAGGCGTTCATCCCGCCCACCACCCTGCGGAGTCTGCTGCTGGAGTTGGAGCATCTGGCGCAGCAGTGGTCCCTCACGCCGTTTGAACAGTTGACCGCGGCGGCCTTCCTTCACTTCCATCGCCAGGGGGTGGACCTGGCGGTGTTGGAGGTGGGTCTGGGGGGGCGGCTGGATGCCACCACGGCCCACGGTCGGCGCCCCATCGTAGCCTTCGCCGCCATTGGCGAGGATCACCAGGAGTACCTGGGCGCGGATCTGACCAGCATCGCGAGGGAGAAGGCCGGCGTCCTCAGTCCAGGCTGTGTGGCCTTTTCCAGTCCCCAGCCTGCGGCGGTGGTCCCTGTTCTCCGTCAAGCTGCCGCAGATTGTGGCGCCACGATCATCTGGGTTCCTCCCCTTGCAGACCACGGGTTCCAAGCCCTGCAACTTTCTCTTCGGGGCCAGGTGCAGCGCCAAAACGCCGCCGTGGCCATGGCGGTGCTGGAGCACGTCAGCGCCACCATACACCCTCTGGATGGGCAGCGCAGCCGGGAGGGCATGGCTTCCGTGCATTGGCCCGGTCGCCTGCAGCGGTGCCGGTGGCAAGGCCATCCGTTGCTGGTGGATGGGGCCCACAACCGTTCTGCTGCCCTGTGTCTACGCCAGCAACTGGATGACAGCAACTCTCCTGGCCTCGTTCATTGGGTGCTGGGCATCCTGGCCAACAAAGATGGCGTCGGCATGGTGCAGGCCCTACTGCGGCCTGGGGATCGGGCCTGGCTGGTGGGGATTGGGGACAACCGCTGCTGGCCAACGGATCAATTGGCCCAGCGGTTGGCGGAACCGCAGGCTGCTTGCCTGCAAGTGCCACCTCCCCGTTTGGGTTCCACCTGGCCGGTGTCCGTTGCCTTGCGGCAGGCCGTTCATCAGCCGCCAGGATCGAAAGCGCAGGTGGTGGTGGCGGGATCCCTGTATCTCCTGGGTCAACTGCACCACCAAGGGGTGATTCGGATTGTGGAAGAGAATTGAGCTTTGGGACTCCTGGCGTTGGTCAACGGGAAGCCCCAAAGGTGGGCGCAGAGACTGCGGATCAGCCCAGGCCGATCTGGCCGAGGATGCCCTGGCCAGTGAGCACTTCGGTGAAGAGGCCAATGACGAAGCCCAGCATGGCCAGACGGCCGTTCCAGGTTTCTGCGAAGTCAACAAAGCCGAAGCGGGAAGAGGTGGAGTCAGTCATGACGGGAATGGGACGAAGGATTGGGTGGATGGAAGGGGCTTGTTTGTTTTGCCCTTGCCGTTCAGATGGAATCCGGATTCAGCCGAGGCCGATCTGGCCAAGGATGCCCTGGCCGGTGAGCACTTCGGTGAAGAGGCCAATGACGAAGCCCAGCATGGCCAGACGGCCGTTCCAGGTTTCTGCGAAGTCAACGAAGCCGAAGCGAGACGATGGGGAGTCAGACATGGCCCAGCGGGGTCACTGCTCAAAGTGTAACGAAATATTTAGCAATGTGAAGGGGCGCGGGCGAATTCATTGCCGTGAAAACCCCACCTCCATGGCAACTTGGTCCTCAGGCCGCAGATGTCTCTCCATCAGGGCAGCCACGCATTCTCTGGGCGTGGTGCGCTGCTCAAGCAAGTGGAGAACCTGTTGAGCAATGGGCACGGCAAAGCCGTGGCGCCCTGCCAACGCCACAACGGCACGGGTGGTGGGAATGCCCTCGACGGTGCCCTCACAGCAGGTCTCCGCCGCTGCCGGTGTTTTGCCGCGACCCAACTCCAGGCCGAAGCGATAGTTGCGGCTCAGAGGACTGTTGGCCGTTGCCAGGAGGTCCCCCAATCCCGCCAGGCCGTAGAGGGTCCGAGGTTGACCACCCAGGGCGCTGAGCACCACGCCCATCTCGTTGAGGCCGCGACAGAGGAGAGAGGCCTTGGCATTGCTCCCCAGGCCCAGGCCGTCCGACACGCCAGCGGCAATCACCATGGTGTTTTTCAATGCACCGGCCAGCTCGGTGCCACGGGGATCGTCGTTGCAGTAAATGCGCAGTTGCGGGCACCTGAGCACATGCTGCAACTCCATGGCCAGGGCCGTGTGGTGGGAACTCAATACCGTGGCTGCCGGCAGGCCCTGGCGCAATTCAGCGGAAAGATTGGGTCCGCTGAGCACCAGACTCCGGGCCTGGGGGCAGAACTGGTCCCATAGGCCGAGAGGCGTCAACAAGGTATCAACGGCAATACCCTTGGAACAGCTCACCAGGGGTAGGCCAGGGGGAATCACGGGGCCGAGCCGAGGGGCCAGGCCGGGCAGGGCCGCCATGGAAACAGCGCTGACCAGGAGATCAGCCCCTGCCAGGCAGTCTTCAGGGTCACCACCCAACCGTCGGCTCCACCCCTGCACCTGATGCCCGGCGCTACGGAAGAGTTGGGCCAGGCACTGACCCCATAGGCCCAAACCCAGCAGAGCAACGGTGCGCGCCATTTTCAGGATTCAGGGGATTCAGGCAGTCAGCACAGAGCCACCACACAAGAGAGGGTGAGGGTGCTCACCAGGCCCGTGGCGGTGAGGAGCTTAATCAAGGGGTTTTCCAGCAACCTGGCCGGGGGATCGGGAGGAAACATAAAGGAAACCCAAAAACCTTGTTCCCAGTTTGTCTGGCCATGGCCCAAAATGCCATGTTTATTGAGAACCTGTTCCCGTCTTCTCACCCAAACCACGCCTCAGGGAGAAGACATCCTCGCACCGGAGCACCTGACGCACGTGCTGGAACATCTAGCGTACGTGCCGGGTGCCGTCCACCGGGTGATAAGTCTCGCCCGTGACCTCCTCGTAGAGGTAGGCGGGGAGCCCGGTCTCGAACATGGTTTGTAGCGCTTCCTTCAAGTAGGGATTCCAGCCCCCTGTGCTCACTGTGCCGTGGCGCACGGTCCAGTCCCAGGTACCTTGCAGGTCCCGGGGTGTGCGTCCATCTCGATCACGCCATGTGACCAGATCCTGGGACTCCACCAGGCCCACCAGAATGGGATCCTTGCCGTAGGCCGGGGTCAGGGTCAACTCAAGGCGGATCGGGTCTTCCTTCACCTGCTGCAACTTGAAGCGGGGGGGGAGCTTCAAGCCTTTCAAGACCGCAGCAACGGTTCGCGTTCTCTTGTTCACGGGATCTGGTGCATTGGTGAAACAACCCAAGGGGGCTGTTGCCTTAGCGGGGGGCCAAGGGGGGAGAGTCATCCGGCTGTTCATCGGGGCTGGCTGCGGCTGGCGGTTCGTTATCCCCGGTGAAACGCACCGTGAGCAACTCATCCTCCAGGAGATTGCCCTCCTGATCCAGCAATTCCGGATGAACAGTGACCGACCTGGTGGCGGTGCGGTCCTTCCTGCTGCTGGTTGCGCTAAACCCGCGACCCATGAGGCGTATGGCCTGGACCAGCAGAAAGACAAAAGAGATTCCATAGAGTATGGGAATGATCTGGCTCATGGCTGGCTTACACGCGCTACATGATCATGGCACTTCCCTTTCCGTTACCGCCGGCACCATGGTGTCGGTCCTCCTCTCCCCTTGGCTGCCGTGCTGGTGTTTTGGCTTTGAGCCTGGGGCTGGGTTCCCTGGCGGTCCCCCCCACGGGGGTTGCCCAGCGGGAGCCCGTCATATCCGAGTCGTTTGTGACGGAAGCGGCGCGGCGGGCGGGTCCCGCCGTGGTGCGCATTGACACGATGCGCACCGTGACCGTTGGGCGCTTGCCCCCCCAGGGCCTGGGGCACCCGTTCTTTGACCAGTTTTTTGACCAGTTCTTCGAGAATGGCCCGTCCTCCAGGCAGCGCACCCAACGGGAGCAGGGAACGGGGGTCATCTTTGCCGAGGAAGGGTTAATCCTGACCAATGCCCACGTGGTGGAACGCAGTGATCAGGTGGAGGTGCGCCTGACCGACGGACGCACCTTGGCCGGCACTGTTGTGGGCCTGGACTCCGTAACCGATCTGGCCGTGGTGAGGGTGACGTCCCCCACCCCCTTGCCAGTGGCTCCCCTGGGGGATTCCGACGCCGTGGAGGTGGGGGACTGGGCCATTGCGGTGGGCAATCCCTTCGGACTGGATAACACGGTCACCATGGGAATCATCAGCAATCTCAATCGCAACATCAGCAAGCTGGGCATTACCGACAAGCGGCTGGAGTTGATCCAGACGGACGCGGCCATCAATCCCGGCAACTCCGGTGGCCCTCTGCTCAATGCCGCTGGTGAAGTGATTGGCATCAACACCCTGGTCCGCAGTGGGCCAGGGGCGGGACTGGGTTTCGCCATTCCCATCAACCGGGCCCGCAGCATTGCCGAAGAGTTGATCAGGACAGGCAAGGTGAGCCATGCCATGGTGGGGATCGGCTTGCGTCCCCTGACGCCTGAGTTGGCCCGTGAATTCAATCGGAACAGTGACCGTGGCTTCCGGCTGCCGGAGCGTCAAGGGGTGCTGGTGGCCAACGTGCTGCCCTTGAGCCCTGCCGAGCAGGCGGGACTTCGCACTGGGGACGTGATCCTTGCAGCGGGGGGGACGAAGGTGACCAACCCGGAGGAGTTGCTCAAGGCCGTGGAGGCTGCGGGCGTGGGGGGGCAACTTAGGCTGGATGTGTGGCGACAGGGACGGGAGCGGCAGGTGGCGGTCGTTCCTGTTGATATGGCTGTGCTGCAGCAACGCAACCGAGCCGTGGAGGACGGTACCTATTGGCGCCGCATCCCCCTGCGGCCCTAGGTCCCAATCAATGCATCCAATCCCAGCCACTCACTCACTTGAAAGGCCACCAATCCCAAGGGATAGATGAGGCCGATGTTGGCCATGTTGGAGCTCACCAACGTGTCCAGATTGGCCTGGGTGGCATCAAGCCTGCGGGTCTCCCCCTGGCCTGTGCTGCGGCCGTAGAGCTCAAAGAAGGACGTGAGTTCCGGAACGGACGTGACCAGCCCCAGGCAGCAGCCCACCAGCCAGGCGGGCAGATGGATGGCTTCAATAAGCAGTTCGGCACTGTTGCCCAGGCGGTGGCCAGCCATGGTGAGCACTACAGATCCCGTCATTAACAGGGCAAGGGCCATCCTGCGACTATGTTGTGTGTGGTCTACTGCGATCCCTTCGCCCTGGTCCAGGGGCTGCCCCTCAAGCTCCTGACCCCGCTTCCCCTGCAACTCCGCCAAGTTACGGTCCAGGAGTTGGTAGCCCAGGAAGCAACCCACCAGGGCCAGGCCGAGCACCAGAGAAGGGTGGACACCGGTGGCAGCCAGCACCAGCGGCAAGAGCACGGAGAACCCGCAGAAGCTGATTTCCTCAATGAAACGGGGGTTGAGCAGTTCCCAGTGGCGCAGATAAAATACCACGGCAGCCAGAAACAGCACCAGGTTGATCACGTTGCTGGAGGCGATATTCCAGAAGCCCCCTGCCAAGCTCTCCCGGCCGTTGAGCGCTGTGGCCAAAACCGCCACCAACTCCGGCAGGCTGGTGGCGTAGCCCAGAATTTGACCTTTGGTTTTGGCTGACCACCCTAAAACCTGGGCAAGCCCTTCCAGGCCGTTGATGACCAGCAGTCTTACAGCAGCAATGGTGAACCCGATGGACAGCAAAAGTTCAAGCAGGGCAAAGCCAAGATCACGGGACATCAACGCTGAGGCACTCCAGCAAAAGTAGTGTTTATCTTGCCGAAGACCAGTATTGCCCAACAGCAACACCCGTCACCGCCCGTGGCCTACCAGGCGACCGTCATTCACATCTTAAATAATCCTGAACTCTTCGAGACTGTTTTCTTTTTCTTGGAATAATTTTAAGCCTCTCAAAAAGCCCTCCATGCTGTCCGCTGACTCCACACTGTTCACACTGGGTTGGGACAACCATGGGGAGCTTGACCAAGAGGGTCGCCAGGCTCTCCTCAACCTGCTGACCCGGGGTTCAGCCCAGGAAACCGGCAAGCCCGAACCTGAGACCCAATCGGTCCATTCATAGGACTAGCTCCCCTGGTCAGTCGCTGCCCAGGTCCTCCTGGACAGGATCTTCCCCCAGTCTTTCCAGAAGACCCAACACGGTTGTGGCAGCTTCCGTGCTTTTGTCCTGGTGGAACCAGAGCTTGGGACATCGTCGCAACTCCAAACGGCGGCTCAACTGGCTGCGCAAGAAGCCGCTGGCGGCCTTGAGACCATTGAGGGCTGCCTCCTGCCCTGTCTCCTCTCCTCCATAGACGCTGACAAACACTTTGCAGTTCTGCAGATCCCCGCTGACGTCCACGGCGGTAATGGTGATGATGGAGCGGGTCAACCGCTCATCCCTAAGCTGGCCGCTCAGCATCCGACCCAGCTCTCGCTTGATCAAGGCCGCCACCCGCGTGACCCGTCGCCCTTGCGCCATGGCCTATGCCTCTCCTGAAACCACAAGCATGGCATCAAGAATCTGCATCAGACAGATGGCGCCGCTGATGACGGCGCCGATCAGGGCCACGGCAGCAACGGGGCTGCGACGCCCCCAAGCCAGAAAGGGCCTGACGGCAGAGATGAAGATGCCCAGGACAAACCCCAGCAGAAAGCGGGGGTACTTGGTCAGGGTGGCGAGCAGGTTTCCCATGGCATCATCCCAAGACTGTGGTTTGCCCGCGAGCATGGGGGAGACTGTGCCAAACCATCAAGGGCTCCTGTGAAACTTTTTCAATTCCGTCACTCTCCATTTTGCGAGAAAGCTCGTCTGCTGTTGAGCGCCAAAGCCGTTCCCTACGCCGTACAGGAGGTCATCCCCGGTGTCGGCCAAGTGGACCTCTTTCGCCGCTCCGGGCAGCGGCAAGTGCCGGTGCTGCAAGACGGAGACGTTTTGATCGCAGGATCCGTGGCTATCGCCCGCCATTTGGACAGCAAGGTGCCCGAACCACCTTTGCTGCCTGGAGATCCCCAGGAGCGAGCCCGGGCCTTGATCTGGGAGAACTGGGCCGATACAACCCTGGCCCATGGGGCGCGCATGGCCCTGTTGCAAGCCGTCAGCCAGGACAATCACCTGCGCAAGGCCCTCCTCCCCCAAGCCACACCGGCACCTTTGCGGGATGTGATGGGTGCGCTGCCGGGGGACATGGTGTCGGGCATCAGTCAGATCTTCACCCACACAGGCCTTCAGCAAGTCAAGCAGGCCCTGGAGCAGTTGACAACCCTTGTGGCCAATGGTCAATCTCTCTTTGGTGAGCAGTACTGCACGGCGGACATGGCAGTGGCGGCCCAACTCTACGGGCTGAAATTCCCCGCCGCCGCCGGGGCCGAGCTGGGGGGCCGTGGTGTTCCCGGCATTGCGGATCACCCTCTGTTTGAGTCTCTTTTTGCCTGGCGGGACCAGCTCTATGGAGCTGTGGGACGTGGTGAGCCTGCCCAGACACCGCCCTCCGACCCGAGCGACCATGGCTGATCCCATGATTTGGGCCATGGATCACTACGTGATCCTGGAGCCCGGCAAGGCGGAGTGGATGGCTGGTCAGAGGGAAACCGCCGACTGGCTGGAACGGACCCTGGCCGCCATGGACCACGTACCCGCCGACCTTCGCCATCTTCCCGACACCCCGGCACGGGCCGCCCATCTTCTGGACACCGCCTGTGAACTGGAAGTGGCTCCCGGCCAGCGGGTGCAGTGGTACGCCGTGCGTCTGGAGCGGGATTCCCCAAGATGAGTCCTGGAACCTTAGGTCTGACTTGTGTCCTGGTTGTTGTCACACTCGGCCAAATCCGGTGTTTTGTGGAGAAGGCGATTCAAGCGCAAACGGTCGGGATTGAGAGGATCAGGGGCCAATTCACCGGCAACTTCCCGAAACTTGCCTTCCACGGAGTCAGGGAGCTTGATGGTGAAAATTCGCTCCAGCAGCGCCTCGACGGAGAAAAGGTAGGCATTGATGTTCTCCAGTTCAGCAACCACGGTATGCCTCTTAGCCATTTCTTCATTGGCGGATACGCTATTTTCCACACCAGCGGCTTTGACCCCTTCCTCCTGGTGCAACTCCTCCAGAACACGGACCGCCAGGGTACGGAATGATTGCAGGGAGGTCCAGATCAACTCTTGTTGGTGTCGCAGCGTGGGGTATTCGCGGATCAGGCGATCATGCTCCCGATAAAATCGCTTGCAATCTGGACACTGGCAGTATCTTTCGGATGGTGCAGACAAATTCCCGCTTGGAACTGATTGTACTTTAGCCAGAGAACGATGTTGATGGTCAACCTCTGACACGAAAAAGACAACCTTTCAGCCAAAATCCGGGTTTTTGGCAACGGGAGCGCAGGATTTAGGTCGTTGGGAAGACCGTCAGCCCAGACTGGGATTACTTGAGGTGGGGCATGTCTTCACCAAAGTGCTTGTGCTCGCTGTGACCGGGAAGGGAAATTTCCTCGGGAAGTGGAATTTCAATAGAGCTGACCAACTGGATCGCATCTCGCAAACGCATGGCATCCGCAAACCATCCCATGGCCTGCTCCGTGTTCCCCCGCCGTTCCGCGTCACTGGCCTGTTCCTCGTGAGCCTCCGCCAGCAGGGCCAGCCAACAGAGACTCCGGGCTTGCACCACCGAGAGGTCCAACTCCTCAATCTGCTCATGGATGATGCGGTCACTTTCCTGCTGCACCAGCAGCCTTAGGCGCAGAGCATGAAGCTGGGTCACGGTCTCACCCGCTAACTGGTCCATCGTAACGCCATGGAGAGCCTTGGCAATGGGGGCCACAGTTGGGGGACGGGGCTGGAGGGACTTGAACCCACGACCTTGGCTTTAGGAAAGCCCTGCTCTATCCAACTGAGCCACAGCCCCAACAGCTTCAGCACGTCACAGAGGCGTCACCCTGAACACCAGGGAAACAGACTACCCCATACACTGGTGCCGGAAAGGAGGCGAGGCGACCGCGGCACGACTGAGTTCGCTCAGTGCGTGCTGAGGAAAGTCCGGGCTCCCCCATGGCCAGGCCTGCTGGGTAACGCCCAGTGCGGGTGACCGTGAGGATAGTGCCACAGAAACACACCGCCGATGGTCGCGGCTTTTGCCCCGGCACAGGTAAGGGTGCAAAGGTGCGGTAAGAGCGCACCAGCAGCATCGAGAGGTGCTGGCTCGGTAAACCCCAGCCGGGAGCAAGGCGAAGAACCAAGGTTGGCCATGTACCGGTTCTGCTCAAACATGCCGCTTGAGGCCTGTGGTAACACAGGTCCTAGAGAGATGGTCGCCCCTGGAGAGGAATGCATTCCATGGAGACTTCCCCAGGAACAGAACCCGGCTTATGTCCTGCTTTCCACCCCCTTCCCCCACCCCCCAGCGCCAGGCCCGGCTCCAGGCTCTGTTGCAGCGCCTCGGCCTGGATTCCCTCTGTCATCCCCCGGCACTGGCGTTGGTGGAGGAAGCCCTGACCCACCGCTCCGCAGGCTTGGCCATCGACAACGAGCGGCTGGAGTTCCACGGGGATGCGGTGCTCCGCCTGCTGGCGTCCAGCTTCCTGCGTCAACACTGGCCGGAACTCCCTGTGGGTGAATTGTCTCGAGTGCGTAGCCAATTGGTGAGTAACCGGGAGTTGGTCCGCCTGGGCCAGGCCATGGATCTCCAACCCTTGATCCACATGGGGGTTCACGCCCGGCGCGATCCCGCCGCAACCACAGCCATCCTGGCGCGAAGCTGTGAAGCCTTACTGGGGGGGCTCCATGAGGCCCTGCGGCTTGGGGGTGGGGACGGGTTGCGGGAACTGTACCCCTGGCTGGAATCCCGTTGGCTGCCACTGACCCAGGAATTGCTGAGCCGGCCCCAACTCCACCATTGGAAAACGGCACTCCAGGAATGGAGCCAGGCGACCCATGCCTGCTTGCCCACATACGTCACTGAAGAGGTGGAGTCCGTCCACGGTCATCCCCGGCGGTTTGCCGCCCAGGTACACGTGGCTGGGGAACTGCTGGGCCAGGGTCGCGGTCCCTCCCGCCGCCAAGCGGAGCAAGCCGCTGCCGCCCAGGCCTGGGCGGCGCTCCACCGCCAGCCAGCGTCCCCAGGGTGATGACGTTCGCCATGGGCACTGCACAGCCCATGGCAGGCTTGTGGTCCTGCCCTGTTGTCTCGACCATGGCTGACACACCACTTCTGCTTCTGGTGGATGGCCATTCCCTGGCGTTTCGCAGCTACTACGCACTGGGGAAGCGCAACGGGGGACTGAGCACCAGCGGTGGCATCCCCACCAGCGTGACCCACGGTTTCCTCAAGGCGCTGCTGGAGGCTGCTCAGGAGTTGCAACCCCAGGGGGTGGTCATCACCTTTGATACCGGGCAGCCCACCTTTCGCCACCACCTGGATGCCGCCTACAAGGCCAACCGTGGGGATGCGCCGGAGGAGTTCCATCAGGACGTACATAACCTGCAATACCTGCTCCGGGAGGCACTGAGGCTCCCCGTATGCACGGCCCCCGGCTTTGAGGCCGACGACGTCATTGCCGCCGTGGCCCGGCAGGCTGTGGAGCAGGATTGGCGGGTGCGCATCCTCAGCGGGGATCGGGACCTGTTTCAACTGGTGGACGACCAGAAGGACGTGGCCTGCCTCTACATGGGCGGTGGATCCCATGGGGGGCGTGGCATCACCATGGTGGACGAGGCGGCAGTGCTGCAGAAACTGGGGGTTGCTCCCCACCAAGTGGTTGACCTGAAGGCCCTCACCGGCGACAGCAGCGACAACATTCCCGGGGTACGGGGGATTGGCCCCAAAAGTGCCGTCACCTTATTGGCAGAGTATGGAGACCTGGACGCCATCTACAGCGCCCTGGTGACCGTCAAGCCCAGCCTCGCGAAAAAGCTGGAGGCTGATCGAGACAGCGCCTTTCGCTCCCGCACCCTGGCCCGCATTCGTGTGGACGTGCCGCTGACGGAGCCACCCCCTCTCGCCCTGGTGGGCCTGGATGCCACGGCCCTGGCCAGCCAGTTGCGCCAGTTGGAGCTGCAAAGCCTGGCCCGGCAACTGGACGCCTTTCACCGCTGCTTTGGTAGCGGCGCCATGGGGCCGCCCCATGAAAAACCCCACCAGACCCACCATGAAGCTGACCAAGCAACCCGTGGTCCCCGGCTTGCGCCCCGGTTGATCACCACGGAGGCGGCATTGGCGGCGCTGTTGGAGCGCTTGGAGGCGTCCAGAAATCCGGCGGAACCCGTGGCCCTGGATACGGAGACCACCTCCCTCAATCCCTTTCAGGCGCAACTTGTGGGCATTGGTGTCTGCTGGGGAGAGGGCAGCGATGACGTGGCCTACATCCCCCTGGGGCACCAGGACACCAAGCCCCAACTGGATTTGGGTCTGGTGCTGTCCCGCATGGCGCCCTGGCTGGCCAGTGACGAGCACCCCAAATGTCTACAAAACGCCAAATACGACCGCCTGATTCTTCTGCACCACGGCTTGCGCCTCAATGGGGTGGTCATGGATACCCTCCTGGCGGACTACCTGCTGGATCCCGCCGGTCGCCATGGTCTCAGTGATATGGCGCAGCGTTACTTCGGCTTTCTCCCCACCAGCTTCCAGGAGTTGGTGGGCAACCACAAGACAATCGCTGCTGTAGAGGCGAAGGCCGTGGCCCGATACTGCGCCATGGACGTACACCTGACCCGCCGTCTCACAACCATTCTCCGCCAGGCTCTGGCCACGGCAGGCCCCCAACTGGAACAGTTGTTCACCACGGTGGAGATGCCCCTTGAGTCGGTGCTGGCCCGGATGGAGGCCACCGGCGTGTCCATTGACTGCAGCTATTTGCAGACGCTCTCCGAACAACTGGCTGAGCAGTTGGAGGCGTTGGAGCAGCAGGCCCATGGAGCGGCAGGGCGCCCCTTCAATCTGGCCTCCCCCAAACAACTGGGGCAACTGTTGTTTGAGACACTCCAGTTGGATCGGCGCAAGTCCCGCAAGACCAAAATCGGCTACAGCACCGATGCCGTGGTCCTGGAGCGCTTGGCGGGGGATCATCCGGTGGTGAACATTATCCTGCAGCACCGCACCCTCAGCAAGCTGAAGGGCACCTACGTAGATGCCCTGCCGGCCCTGGTGGAGCCCACGACCTGTCGGGTGCATACGGATTTCAACCAGGCGGTCACCGCCACCGGGCGCCTCTCCAGCAGCAACCCCAATCTCCAGAACATCCCCATTCGCACGGCCTTCAGCCGTCAGGTGCGCCAAGCCTTTCTTCCCGAACCCGGTTGGCAGTTGATCAGCGCCGACTATTCCCAGATTGAATTGCGGATCCTGGCCCATCTCTGTGGGGAGCCCCTGCTGTTGGACGCCTACAACCGGGGGGACGACGTTCATGCACTCACCGCCCAAATCCTGCTGGACAAAAAAGAGGTGAGTGCCGAAGAGCGCCGCATGGGCAAAACCATCAACTTCGGGGTGATCTACGGTATGGGCCCCCAGAGGTTTGCCCGCGCCACCGGGGTGCCCAGAGCCGAGGCGCAGGAATTCCTGGACCGCTACCACAGCCGTTACCCGCGGGTGTTTGCGTTTCTGGAGTTGCAGGAACGTCTGGCCCTCAGCCAGGGGTATGTGGAAACCCTGCTGGGGCGCCGCCGGCTGTTTCATTTTGCGCCCCAGGGGCTAGGGCGGTACCGGGGTCAGGACCCCATGGCCATTGATCTGGACCAAGCCCGCCGGGGCGGCCTGGAAGCCCAGCAGTTGCGCGCCGCCGCCAATGCCCCCATTCAAGGCTCCAGCGCCGATATCATCAAGTTGGCCATGGTGCGGCTCCACGCAGTGCTGGCGCCGTTGCCTGCCCGGCTTCTGCTCCAGGTCCATGACGAGCTGGTGCTGGAGGCGGCGCCGGAGGCCTGTGCCCAGGTCATGGACCTGGTGCGCCACACCATGGAAACCGTGTTGCCGCTGCGGGTGCCCCTCCAGGTGGAGGCCCGTTCAGGGTCCAACTGGATGGAGGCCAAGTAGTCTGATTTGCCGACCCCATCGCTCTCCAGTGGTTCTCAGGCTCCACAACACCCTCACCGGTTGCCAGGAGGTGTTTACGCCCCGGCAACCACCCGCTGTCTCCATCTATTGCTGTGGGGTCACGGTGTACGACGCCTGTCACCTTGGCCATGCCCGCAGCTATATCGTCTGGGATGTCCTGCGCCGCTACTTACGTTGGCAAGGCTTTACGGTGCGGTTTATTCAGAATTTTACCGATATCGACGACAAAATTATCCGACGGGCCCAGGCCGAAGGCAGTAGCGTGGAGGTTGTCACCGAGCGGAACATTGCCGGGTTCTTTGCGGAAATGGATGCGCTCAACATCCTGCGGGCGGACAATTACCCCCGGGCCACCCGTTGCCTGGGTCAGATTCAGGCCATGATCACCCGTCTGGAGGCCAAGGGGGCAGCCTATTCTGCCGATGGGGACGTGTATTTTGCCGTGATGAAAGCCCACCAGTACGGGAAGCTGAGCGGGCGCGATCTCCAGCAGCAGCAGGAAGGGGCCAGCGGTCGTCTGGCGGCGGACGATACGGACCGCAAGTGCCATCCCTCCGATTTTGCCTTATGGAAACGGTCCCGGCCCGATGAGCCCGGTTATCCGTCCCCATGGGGGAGGGGGCGGCCCGGTTGGCATATCGAGTGTTCCGCCATGGTCCATGAGGCGTTCGGGGGGGACACCATCGATCTGCACCTGGGTGGGGCGGACCTGATCTTTCCCCACCATGAGAACGAGATCGCCCAGTCGGAAACGGCCACGGGTCGCCCCCTGGCCAACTTCTGGCTGCACAACGGCATGGTCAACGTGGACGCGGCCAAGATGTCCAAGTCCCTGGGGAACTTCACCACCATCCAGGCCTTACTGGACGAAGGGATACACCCCATGGCGCTGCGCCTGTTTGTTCTCCAGGCCCACTACCGCAAACCGCTGGACTTCACCCGGGAGGCCATGGTCGCCGCCACCAGTGGCTGGGAGGGGTTGCAGGTTGCCTTGCAACTGGGGGAGCGCCACGGCGCCCGGCTGGGCTGGTGTGATACCCGACAGCGCTGCCTGGACCAGCACGAAGTCTTTGCCAGCGCCCTGGACGACGACCTCAACAGCTCCGGCGCCCTGGCAGTGCTGTTTGTTCTGGCGCGCCCCCTGCGGGCATTGGCCCGCCGCCTGCAGCGGGGTGGGGAGGTGACGGCCCGTGATCCCGGGCTGGAGGGGAGTTGGCGCAGCCTGGTGGAATTGGCCGGGGTGTTGGGGCTGGAAGCCGGCACCGCCACGGAGACCACGTCAGTGCCTGGAGACGAAGCCATCATTGCTGCGACCCTTGAAGAGCGCCGCGTTGCTCGGCAGAACCGGGATTTTGCGACGGCGGATCGCATCCGAGCCCAACTGCTCTCCCAGGGGATCACCCTCGTTGACCGTCCCGACGGCACCACCCACTGGCTGCGGGCTTAACCAGCCGGTTGCACACGTGCTGTGTCTAGGTGCTGGGGTGTGATAAATTTGATTCCACGCCTGTATCCGACTGCTGTGGTCGGCAGGATTGACGTTTCAGCTCACTGCCATCAACGGCAGCAGCCTCTCCCAACGCTGCTGAAGGCCAGGCAAAGGGTTGCCGTCGTTCCCAGGACAACCCTTTGTCTCTTCATCACATGACACCCGACCCCGTGTTGTCGGCTGCTGAACCAGCCGCTGGCTTTGCTGGCTTTGGCTTGCGCGACGAACTGCTCCAGCCCCTCGTTGCCAGCGGTTATCGTCAGCCCTCCCCTGTGCAGGCCCAGGCCATCCCCCTGCTGCTGCAACGCCGTGACCTGATTGCCCAAGCCCAGACAGGGACGGGCAAGACGGCGGCCTTTGCCCTGCCCTGTCTCCACAACCTGGATGCCGAGCAACGCTGTTGTCAGGTGCTGGTGCTGACGCCCACCCGGGAGCTGGCTCTGCAGGTGGCCAAGTCTTTCGCCCGCTATGGGGCGCAACTGCCCCAGGTGCAGGTTTTGCCCGTTTATGGGGGTAGTGATTTTCGACCCCAGATTCAAGGTCTGAGGCGGGGCGCCCAGGTGGTGGTGGGAACCCCGGGGCGGATCATGGACCACATGCGTCAAGGCACCCTCAGCCTCGACGGCTTGCGCGGCCTGGTGCTGGACGAAGCCGACGAGATGCTGCGCATGGGCTTCATCGACGACGTGACCTGGATCATGGAGCGGACCCCCCCGGAGCGGCAGTTGATGCTCTTCTCCGCCACCATGCCGCCGGAGGTGCGCCAACTCTCCGGGCGCTTTCTCCGGGATCCCGCTGAGGTGACCATTGCCACCTCCAAGGCCGATACCCAGCGCATCCGCCAACAGTTACTCACGGTCCATGCCAGCCAGAAGCTGCGGGCCCTGGTTCAGGTGCTGGACACGGAAGCCAGTGAAGCCACCATGGTGTTTGTGCGCACCAAGCAAGCGACGGTGGACGTGTCAACCGCCCTGGACAACCAGGGCTACCGCTGCGCAGCCCTCAACGGCGACGTGGCGCAAAGCCAGCGGGAGCAGGTGATTGAGCGGCTGCGCTCCGGCCGTGTGGACGTGGTGGTGGCCACAGACGTGGCGGCCCGGGGCATTGACGTGGAGCGCATCACCATGGTGATCAACTACGACGTTCCCCTGGATGCGGAGGCCTATGTTCACCGCATCGGCCGCACGGGACGAGCTGGGCGACAGGGACGGGCCCTGTTGCTGGCCACACCCCGGGAGCGTCGTCTGGTTCAGGCCATTGAGCGCGCCAATGGTCAGCAGTTGGAGATGATGGACGCCCCCGACGCCGATACGATCAATCGGCACCGGCGCCAGCGCTTCAAGGAGCGCATCCTTGGGGCGCTGGATGGGGCTGACGTGCCCGTCTTTGGGCAGTTGGTGCAGGAGTTAAGCGCAGAGAAAGGTCTGCCTGTGGAGCACATCGCCGCCGCTCTGGCCCAGTTGGTGCAGGGGGCCAAGCCGTTTGCCTGTTCTGCGGAGGAGCCTGTACTCCGCCTGAACCCACGACGCCAATCCCGGCCGCTGGCGGCCCACATGGAGCGCTACCGCATTGAGGTGGGCTGGAAACACCGGGTCAAGCCCAGCAACATTGTGGGTGCCCTGGCGAATCAAGCGGGCATTCGTGGGCAGTCCATTGGTCGGATTCATATTTTTGATGAGCACAGCACAGTGGACCTTCCCAAGGATTTGCCTGAAGATCTGTTTGCCACGCTGCGCACCATGCGGGTGGCGAGCAAGCCTCTACGCATCCGCAAGCTGGAGATGAGAACGGCGTAGGTCCCCGTTCATCTGCCCTTAGCGCTTTTTCTCCAGCCCCAGGTAGAGCAGGAACCACAGCAATGCCAAGGTCCCCGCACCAGCCGCCACGGCAATGCCAAGGGGATGATCCCAGCGGAGCAGACCCGCAAAGGCCACCAGCAATGCACTGCTCACCATGCGGGAGCCGTCACGGCGGTTGTCGGTGAACAGTCGCCGCAGGAACGGGAGCATGGATCTCGGGGGTGACGTCATGGAGCAGCTAGCGTAGAGCCTGCGCCCTCAGGGCCAAGGATGTTTGGGCCTGGCCTTGGAAAAGGGCCAGCGCCATGGCGGCGGCCCAGCGCAGTTGCTCTTCCTGGGAGGCGTCTTGTAGAGCTTGCAGGGCGTCCCGGTGGTCTGTGAGGGCCAACTCCCCCATGGCCACCGCCGCGGCAATGCGGGACTTCCTGTATTGGGGGGCTGTTGTCTCCAACCCCTGCTTCAGCCAGGCGCTCCGCTCATGGTGTCCCCCCAGGCCCACCAGGCGCATGAGCATGTAATGGCCGCCATAGTCGCTACCGTGGTGGCGGTGCAGTTGCTCCAGAATTGCGGCCCGACTGGTTCGGGATTGTTGAAGGATGCCCGCGGCGGCGCCATATTGACAATTCTCGTCCCGTTGCAGCAATAACCGGATCCACCCGGCGGAGGTGTTTTCCGTGGGTTCGGGTTGGCCAATCAGCCGCAGCCTGCGGGGGTCGTCATGGCAGAGTTCATCCAGGAGGGCTGCCACCGGCGCTGGGGCACATCCGTTGGCCAGGGCGCGACGGGCCAGGGAAAACGCCGTCAGCGCCCTGAGGGGCATGGAGACCGGTGTGCGCACCACTGCCGCCAAATGCTCTGGCTGGGCCGCCAGGCCCAGGTCGATCACCGCGGTTCGCCGCTGCCCCGCCTCCGGATCCTGGAGACGGCTTAACACGGGCTGCAACAGCCCTCCAGGGCCGCCCTGGCGCACCAGACAGGCCCGCGCTGCCCCGTCCAGAAGGCGATCCGGATGATTGATACAGCCCTCCACAGCATCCTTGGCCCCATGGAGCTCCAGCCGGGTGAGGCACTGAATCACGGCGCGCTGTTGAGTTCCGGGACCATGGAGCGCCCCCACCAAAGCTTCGGTGAGTTGGTCCGGGTCCATGGTTTGGCCAGCGGCCCAGAGTCGGGAGAGGCTGTTGGCGGCATTGATCACCGCCCCTGCATCACTGCTGTTCAGAGCCTCTACCGCCCGCGCCACACTGCGGGGATCAGGGCGACGGCCCAGGGCCTCCAGGGCTTTGCGGCGTGTGAGCCGCTCATTGATGCCATGGCCACGCCATGCCGATGCCGCCAGCAGAGCGTTGAGGGATTCCGGGCTGCTGGCAGCCCCCAAGCGGGTGGCGGCAACATACTGCAGCCCAGGGTTGGGCAGTTTGGCGGTGGAGCTGTGCAGCACCTGAATGGCCTCCTGCTCGTCCAGCCAGCCGAACAGGGTGTCAAAGCGCTCAGCCATGGGCATCGCCGTGGGTGTTGATGTCCTCCAGGCTCTCGCGGGTGGTGCAGCGCGCCAGGCGATTCCAGCAGTCCAACTCTTGATAGGGCCGTGCCAGCAACTCGTCCCGCAAACCTTCCAGCCCTAGAGCTCCCGTGAATACGGATCCCGCAATGCTCCCCACTGCGGTGAAATCCGCCCCCCGCAGATCAGCGGCCCGGAAATCACAGCCCTCCAACTGGGCATAGGCAAAGCGGCTGTCCGTCAGCAGCGCACCACAGAAGCGGCTACGGCGCAGGTCCCCGTTGGCAAAGCCGATGTCTTGCATCAGGGCGCCACGGCAGTCTGCCCCACTCAGATAGACCCCCAACATGAACGCTCCCCGCAGATCCATGTCCCGCAGATCGGCAGTGTTAAGAAACGTGCCACCCAACTGTGCCCCAGGTCCCACGGCGCCGGAGCGTGCATAGGCAAAGCCTGGCGGCCAGCGGGTCAACCTGTCGTAGCGCGCCAGGCTGAGGTCGGCTCCTTCCAGGCGAGCGTCCCCCAGGTCTGCGCCCCGTAAATCGGCGCGGCAGAGCTTGACGCCCCGCAGGTCTACTGCCCCCAGTTGGCAGCCCTGCCAGTTGGTTCCGCGTAAATCAGCGTTGTGCCGAACAGCTTCCGCCATGGTGCTGCCCTGTCGTTGATGATTCGGGGCGAAGGTCAGCCGCGGCTGGTGATCCATGGGGCACGATGCTGATGCAGCCTCCCCAGCTTGTGACAGCGACAGGGCACCATGGATCTCTCTGCCATGGGTTGTTGCTTTTTTCTCCACCCCGCTCAATGGCGGACTTCCTGCGCCTCAGTGCTGGCACCTGGCTATCGGTGCGCAGTGTCCATCATTTTGACTTCTCCCCGGACCAGTCCGGGGAGTCCAACCTGATCATTACCCTGCTGGAGCAGGAAGATGAGGCCGTGCAGCGGGTTTGCGCCCAACAACACGTTCCCTGCAGCGCCGCCACCATCGGGGCCCGCTTTCAGTGGCAGGGCAACCATCGGCAGGGGCCAGCCGATGAGCGCTACGGGGCTGTGCTGGTGGACCTGCCCGGTCCGCGCCAGGGCTGTGGTCGTTTGGTGCGGGACGTGGGCTATGTGGAAGCCACGCCGGTGATCAGCCCCTATCGCTTTGACGAGGATGGTCTGCTCACCATTCACACCGTCTATGACCGCAACATGGGGACCGAACGCTGCTGGTTTCTCAACGAGGACGTGCGGGTGCGGGTGGGCACGGTCCAGCTCATGGATGGTCCCAACCTGGTGAGCTACGCCACGGAAACCCGTTGCGCCTCCCTTGCGGATCTGGAGAAGTTGCGACGTGCAGCCCAGGCCCGCTGTTAAAGCTCTTGGGGGTGGCCGCCTAACATGGAAGCTGCGCGTGGGCCTGGAGCTTGTTCACCTGTTTCCTGGATAAGCTTGCCGATGACGTCCAGGTCCGCTCTGGTGTTCCCCTGCCCGTGCCCAAGGAGTTGGCGGAATGCCGCTCCACCAAAAAGGAGGGGGTGATTCACAGTTGGGCCTGGTCCCTGCCGGGGATTCGCCGTCTGCGGGCCACCCGGCTGGACGCGGGGAACGTGCTCCAGGTGTTCAATGCGGTGGCCTTCCCGGAAACGGATCGTCAGCAGCCCCTATTGGGCATTGACCTGTTGCAGTTCGGGTTGCGGGACAAGCTGGTGGCGGTGATGGACTTCCAGCCCCTAAGCCAGGATCCCGACTACCTTGAGCGCTACATGGGGGGTCTCAAAACCTTGCAGCAACGTTTCCCGGCCTTTGCCCGGGGGGAAGAAATGCGCAGCTACGACGCCAACCGCTACTTTTCTCCATGGCTGCTTTTCGCTCGCGGTCCGGCGACGGACCTGAAGGAGAATCTCTGGAACGCCTTTGAGCTACTGCTGAGTGCTTACTGGGCACTCCACGATGCCGAGCAGCCCGATCTCCGCCAGCAGGGGGAAGTGGAAGCGCTGCAGAGGGACTATGCCCGCTATAGCGTCCAGAAGGATCCTGCCCACGGGCTCTTTGCCAGTTATTTCGGGAAAAGTTGGGCGGATCGCTTCCTCCACGAGTTCCTGTTTCCTGAATCCATCCCCACCAAGACCACCCCATGACCTGGCTCTGGCAGCCCTATCTGGACCACGCCCGGCAGCGCCTGCAAGCGCGGCTCCCGGACCTGCGGCCCTACCCCATTCCGGAAGGCTTTGGGGAGCAGCGGGCAGAGACGGGACCAAAAGGCCGGCCTGTCCAGGTGGTGACCCGCAGTTGGGCGGTGCAAGCCCGCGGCATCCGCCAGGCCCGGGCAGCCTGTGTGGCCGCCGATCCCGTCCCCCAGGTGCTGAACTTTGTCATCAACCCTGATCACAACTACGAGTTGCCGTTTTTCGGGGCGGACCTGGTGACCCTGCCCGGTGGGCACCTGCTGGCCCTTGACCTCCAGCCCGTGCTCAAGCAGGATGAGGGCCACACAGCTCCGGTCCGGGAGCGGCTGGAGCCCATTTTCCAGCGCTGGCGCCGTCTGCTGCCGGATGGGGGGCCCATCCCCAAGGAGGCACAGCCCTATTTCTCCGACGGCTTTCTCTGGACCCGCCTTCCCCTCAGTGAAACCACCCTGCTGGAGGAGGCGGTTTTTCCGGCGTTTCAGGAGTATCTGGAGTTGTACCTGGATTTGGTGACCGCGGCGGAGCCGGTGCCGAGCGAGCGCGCCCGCCAACTCTTGGCGGGACAGCGGCGCTACACCGACTATCGGGCCGAGAAAGACCCTGCCCGAGGAATGCTCAGCCGCTTCTATGGTGCGGAGTGGACCGAGGCCTATATTCACGACTTCCTGTTCGACCTGCCCCGCTCCCTTGAGGCATTAAGCTGAACAGTTGTTTCCAGCCCCGTCCTTGAATGTCGGAACAGCAGATTCCTGCCTTTCTAGAGCGCGTCAAGACAGACGAAACTCTGGCGGCGGCCCTGTTCGACGCCAGAACGCCCGCAGAAGTCATCAGGCTCGCTGGCACTGCCGGCCTGGACTGCACTGCTGCGGAGATTAGCCAATGGCAGGCCACCAGGGCCGTCGCCAAGCTGGTGGAAAGCGGTACCTGCGCCAACGGCCTGCGCTGGCGCAGTCTCCATGGCCCCGGCGGGCTCCATGTGCAGATTGCGGGCGCCAGCGCCAGCTTCGGACTGTGGTGTCCCAGTTGCTGAGTCCTGGCTGCTGAAGAACGAGTCAGTGGCCTGCGGTTGAGCCAATGGCCACCACCACGGTGAGAAACACCCTCACCAGTTCCAAGCTGCCCACAACGGACAGGGCAAACCCGAACTTTCGGGCCACAGGGGGCACGCCGTTGGCCCATGCGGCAGAGACCCGTCCCCCAGCAGACCACTTGATCACGGCCACGTCCCGCCAGTAGGCGCCGTAGCGGGGCAGGCTGATATTGAAGGGCACGTTGCCCATGGGGCGCCCGGACAACAGCCTCCGCCGCTGGTAGGGAACGGTGTCCACCCCAAAGGTGTCCATGTACTCGGGAGAATCGAGCAGGGCATCCACCAGAGCGGCCAAACCGTCCCGGCCAAGAACAATGGACCAGGCAATTTTCTCTTGCTCCCCGTTCACTTCACGTCCGAGGAGGCGCTGCACCAGGTGGGCGGCCACGTCGTAGTTGGAATTGCACTGATACACCCAACGCTGGAAACGTTCCGAGAGGCACAGGCCCCGCATGAATTGCTGGACGTTGATCTGGCCGTTCCTGAACTGGGATTCCAGGAAAGGCTTCCGATCCGCCGCCATGGTGTGGAAAAACAGTTGGCGATAGGCTGCATCAATTAGTACATCCGCATTGCTGACGCTATCCATGCGATGGCTGCGGGGCGCCAGATCTTCCTGGGCAAATCCGGCAACATGGGCATTCATGGATGTTGCCGGATAGGGCAAGAGGCCAAGGGTCATGGAACGTGAAGCCGCAATGGGCAGTAAAAAACCAAGGAAGTTTAGATGCAGGGGCCTGGGACACAGGCTCTGCCATTGAAATGCACAAGCAACTTTAAAGACTTTGCAAGGGGGGACTGGCCACAAGGTGAATGCCGGTTTCCAGCCTTCCAGCCCCTTGGTGCTCAGCGAAGGGTTAGAAACGCGGCAAGGCTGACGACGCCGATGATAGTCAGTGCCAGCGCCACCTTTTGGCCCAACTCCGGAACGTCGCCGCTGACACCACCAGCCAGTGAAGGCAGCCCGGAGCGTGCAGCCAGCGTGTCTCGCCACCAGTAGGCGCCGTAGCGGGGCAGGCTGATGTTGAGGGGTACAGCAGTGCCCACCGTGCGGCTGGATAAGAGCCGCCGCCGTTGGTAGGGAACAGAACAGTGTCCGCCCCAAAGGTGGTCATGTACTCGGGAGAATTGAGCAGGGCATCCACCAGGCCCGCCAGATCTTTCTGGGCAAGGACGATGGACCAGGCAATTTTCTCTTGTTCCCCATTCACCTGGCGGCCCAGGAGGCGCTGCGCCAAATGGGACGCGCCACCTCGTTATTGGGGTTGCAGCGGTACACCCAACGCTGGAAGCGCTCCGAGAGACACAGGCTGCACATCAACTGCTGAACGTTGATCTGATCACTTCCGAACTGGGATTCCAGGAAAGGTTCCCGATTCGCCGCCATGGTGTGGAAAAACAGTTGGCGATAGGCTGCATCAATTAGCACATCCGCGTTACTGATGCTGTCCATGCGATGCCCGCGTAGCGCCGGATCTTCCTGGGCGAATCCAGCCACTCTCGCGTTCATCCGTTGCTGCTCAAAGACACTGCTGACTTCAAAAACCTTCAAAAAGCGCAGCAACCGCTACACATCATGAAGGGTTATGTTCATTTTTGTAATTCTAGCTTCAAATTTCATTTTACGTGGTAGTGAAAATTTTGACACTCCCTATTAGGAGTTGTCATGTCCTCAGTCTCAATGCGTCGCTGCACAGTGTGCCAAGCCTGCTGGATTGGTCCTCACCTCTTTTGGGCCACAGGTGCCCGGGGCAACAATCTTGACCTGGCCGGTTTGGTCTGCAATACGGACTACGGCGGCGCCGGTCGCTGCGCCAATCCCGCCAGAGGCCGTTTGGGTGGAGACACCTGGGAGCAGCGGGAAGCCTGGATTCGGGGGGTCGCCCTCCCCGGAGAGGTGGCTGAGGGCCACCCCCGTCGGGCTTAGCCAACGAGCCCCTGCACAGCTCTCCCCAGGGCGTCATAGCACTGCTCCAGTTGCTCATCGTTCATGGACAGTGGCGGCAGAAGGTACAGCACATGGCCCAAGGGTCTCAAAAAGACCCCTGCCGCCAGGCAGGCCCGCTGAATCTGCCGTCCAGCCTCGTGGAGATAGCCGGGCTGGTCCACCCGCAGATCAATGGCGGCGATGGTTCCACAGAGGCGTGGATGCTCCAGGTTTGACAGCCGCGCCAGCGCCTCCAGGTGGGGGCGATGCCGCTCCGCAAAACCCTGATAGCGCTCCGGGTGGGCACTCAACAGGGTCAGGCTGGCGTTGGCGGCCGCACAGCCCAGGGGATTGGCCGTGAAGCTGTGGCCATGGAAGAAGGTGTGCCGTGGATCGTCCGCCACGAAGGCCTGGTAGACGGTCTCCCGCGCCAAGCTCACGGCCATGGGCAAAAAGCCCCCGGTCAACCCCTTGGAGAGGGCCACCAGATCCGGCTGAATGCCTGAGCGATGGCTGGCAAACAGTGCTCCGGTGCGACCAAAACCCGTCATCACCTCATCGGCAACAAGCAGGGCGCCTGCGGTCTGCACCCGCTGTGCCACCTGTTGGAGGAAGGCCGGGCGCACCATGGCCATGCCCCCTGCCCCTTGCACCAGGGGTTCAATGATCACCGCGGCGGTGGGGGTCTCCAGCAACTGGTCCAGGTGCTGCAATGCGGCTTGCTCCCGGTGGTCCACCGTGTCGTCACCCCACCACGTGGCTGGGCACCGGCAGCGGGCCACGGCGAAGAGTAGGGGATCAAAGGGGGTGGTGAACAAAGAGCGGGTCCCCAGGGCCATGGCGCCGAAGGTGTCGCCGTGGTAGGCCCCGTCAAAGGCAATCAACTGCTGGCGCGGCTCCCCCCGGTTATGCCAGTATTGGAGCGCCATTTTGAGGCACACTTCCACCGCGGTGGAGCCGTTATCCGAGAAAAACAACCGATCCAGACCGGGCCAGGCCTGGCAGAGACGTTGGGCCAGAGTGGCCGCAGGACGATGGCTGAAATTGGCAAAGATCACCTGCTCCAGCTTTTGGGCCTGGGCGGCAATGGCCGCGGCAATCGTGGGCTCCCCATGACCATGGAGGGTCACCCACCAACTGCTAATACCGTCCAGCACACGGCGACCGTCGGCCAACTCCAGCCAGGGGCCGTGTCCGGCGCGCACCATTCGGGGTGGATCGTGGAGGGCCTCCTGGGCAAAGGGGTGCCACAGGTGGGGATGCCAGTGGGTGTGGGGAAGCTGCTCAGGTTGCTGGGGAGCTCCCCCCACGGCGTGAGGAGAGCCGTGGGCCACCTTATGCTTCTTCCCCCGATCCCGACGTGGCGTCACCCCAAAGCTGCTTCAGGCGTCGATCACGACCACAACTCCAACGGTAATACCTGTAGCGAACAGGATGGGTTTTGGCATAATTCTGATGATAATCCTCGGCAGGATAAAAGGTGGCGGCGGGAAGAACGGGTGTAACAACGGGCTGATTGATCAGCCGGGCTTGCACATCATCCAGGGATGTCTCGGCCACATCCCGCTGTTGAGCTGTGGCCACGAAGATGGCGCTGGTGTATTGCTCACCCCGGTCACAGAACTGGCCGCCGTCATCGAGGGGATCAATGTTGCGCCAGAACGCCTGCAGAAGGTCCTCCAGAGGAAGAACCTGGCTGTCAAAGGTCACCTCCACCACCTCCCGATGGCCGGTGTTGCCGGAGACAACCTGGCGATAGCTGGGACTGGGCACATGACCTCCGCTATAGCCGCTGACCGCCTCCACCACCCCCGGCAGCTTCTCCAGGTCGCTTTCCAGACACCAAAAACATCCACCCGCCAGCACGATTGTTTCCGTGCTGGCGGGGGTCGGCTGTTCAGGGGGTGTGGTGTCTTCCTGCAACGGAGCCGCCAGGGTGGCGCCAGCCGGCAGGAGTAGCAGGAAGAGACTGGCGCCAAGGAGCCAGGTGAGGGGACGGTGCAGGGTCATGGACTGGTGGTGGAGGATGGTGCTGCGCCCTGACTCAGGGGGAGGGCATCCAGAATGGCCCGCGCCGCCCGTTGGGCGACACCCGGCTCACCCAGTTGGCTGCGCAGGCGCCCATAGCCATCCAACACCCGCTGACGGGCCATGGTACTGGTGAGCAAGGTGTCGCCATGGTCTGCAATAGCAGAGGGGGTGAACGCATTCTGGAGCAGTTCAGGGACAAGTGGCTCGTTCAGTACCAGGTTGACGGGGGAAATGAAAGGAACCTGAAAGTTCAGCATATGCCTGGCCACCCAGGCCGTGGGTCGGCTGAGGCGATAACCCACCACCTGGGGCACACCATGGAGGGCCAGCTCCAGGTTCACGGTCCCGGATTTGGTCAGGGCAAGGTCGGCAGCGGCAAAAAGTTCGGCCTTGCGCTGCTGGGCTTCCCGAGCATCCAGGACCGTTGCCATGAGCCCCACGTTCCGCACCTGCTGGCGCATGACGGGGACAAAGCTCTGCCGCCCGGCCGGGATGATCACCTGCAGTGTCGGGTGGCGTCGCTGGAGCTGCGCCGCCCCCTCCAGCAGGGGCGGCAGGAGGTAGCGGATCTCCTGGCTCCGTGAGGCAGGCAGCACCAGCAGCAGTCTGCTGTCCTCCCCGAGCTTCAGGCGCGTCCGGGCGGCAGCGCGCTCGGGCCGGTTGTGGACGATGTCCATCAGTGGATGGCCCACCCAATGCACCACTGCCCCGCGCGCCTTGTAGAATCTGGCCTCCTCGGGGAAGGCCGCCAGGATCTGACTGCTGAATCCAATCAGTCGGGTGGTGCCTCCTTCCCCCACACGAAAGGCCCACTCCTGGGGGGCAATGTAGTAGTTGATGGGCAGATCCGGATTCATCCGTCGCAGCTTGAGACCCAAATTGACGTTTGGTCCCATGTAGTCAATCAGCACCACGCCATCCAGACGCACCGTCCTGATCCATCGATTGACCCGAGCCTGGAGCCGCAGGGTGGGCACAACAAAGGGCAGGGCTTCCCACAAACCAATGGCGCTCAAGGACGTGGTGTTGGCCAGCAAGCGGGCGCCGGCCTGCTCCATTTGCACCCCCCCGAGGGCATGGATGCAGAGGGGCAGGTTGCGGGCAGCAGCCTCTTCCCGCAAGGCTCTGACCAGCAAGCTTCCTTGCAGGTCCCCCGAGATCTCCCCTGTGCTGATTAGCAGTTGCACAGGCGCGGAGGAGGAGGGTTCAGCCACGGGTGGCGGGGAGGGGGCCACGACGCCCCGCAACAAGGGAATGCTCGATGAAGTGCAAAAAGGTGGCAGCAGGACCATGCCATGACCGGTTGCGACACTGCTCCAAGGCCTGGGCCATGGTCATCTCGCTGCGGTAAAAAAGCTTCCAGATGTCCTGCAGGTCCTGCAGGTAGGTTGGGCCGTGGATGGTGGCAAGACCACTGCGCTGCAGTCCTACTTTGTTGAGCCCCCGCACCCGGGCCGGGTGGCCTTCCACCATGCAATAGGGGGGAATATCCCTGTCCACACGGCTCATGCCCCCCACCATGGCCAGGGAGCCAATCTGCACAAACTGGTGAATGCCCAAGGCTCCGCCGATCACGGCACTGTCGTGGATGCTCACATGACCCGCCACTTGCACCGCGTTGGACATGACAATGCGATTGCCCAGGATGCAGTTGTGGGCAATGTGACAGTAGGCCATCAGCAGGTTGCCGTCTCCCATCCGGGTCGTCTGACCCTGCTCCGTTGCACGGTTCACCGTGACGTATTCCCGGAAGGTGTTGCTATCCCCAATGCGCACCTCCGTGTCGCAGCCCTGGTATTTGAGGTCCTGGGGAGCCAGCCCCAGGCAGGCGCCAGGGAACACCCGGTTGTCACGCCCCATGGTGAGACGTCCCTCCAGAACCGCATGGGGACCAATCCAGCAGTTGGGACCGACGGTTACCCTGGCGCCAACAACGGCATAGGGACCAACCATGACCCCTGGGGCCAGAGAGGCTTCCGGATCCACGACGGCGGTGGGATGGATTTTGGGTTCGAGAAGGTCCGTCGGCATCTCAATCCAGAAGAGAAAACATCAGTTCGCCCTCACAGACCAGTTCGCCGTCCACTGTTGCCCTGCCCCGCACCTTACTGAAGCGCTGGCGCCGGATGCTGACCAGTTCGCAACTGATGCGGAGCTGGTCGCCCGGCACCACGGGCCGGCGAAAGCGCACCCCGTCAATGCCGGCAAAGACGAACAACCCTTTGGGGAGACTGGGCATCTGCATCACGATCAGCCCCCCCACCTGGGCCATGGCTTCCACAATCAACACACCGGGCATCAGGGGGCGGCCAGGGAAGTGGCCTTGAAACTGGGGCTCGTTGATGGTGACGTTCTTGACGGCGACGGCCCGCTTGCCCGGCACCTGCTCCACCACCCGATCCACCAGAGCAAAGGGGTAGCGGTGGGGCAGCAGGTTGAGAATCTGCTCACTGCGCAACTCCTGGTTCAGGATGTCCACCTGGGCTGGATCGGTCCGGGTTGCGTCGGGAGTCGTGGTGGGGGATGGGGTCATCGGTTGGGTGCGGTGGTGGGTGCGGAACAGGGCATGGCCAGCCGTGCAGCCAGTTGGGTGTGGAGGGCATGGCCGGCGCGATAGGCACTGATGTGCCCCTGGGGGAGGCATCCGGCCAAGGCCAGATCCCCGATCAAGTCCAGCAACTTGTGGCGTACGGGCTCGTTGGCGAAACGCAGGGGGGGATTGAGCCAGTGGCGGTCATCACACACCAGGGCATTGTGTAAATTTCCTCCCTTGATCAGGCCAGCAGAGCGTAGGGCGTCCAACTGGTTCTGCAGTCCGAAGGTGCGGGCTGGGGCCACCTGCTCCACGAACTGCTCCGGTGTCAGTTCCACCTCGTAAAACTGCTGGCCGATGGCTTGCGAAGGGTAGTTGACCGCCACGCTGAATCGCAGGCCTTCATAGGGCAACGCCAGCACATGGCTGTCACCAGCCTGTATACAGACCGTCTCGGGCACCACGGGCGGAGACCGTTGGCCATCCAGGGACTGGAGACCCACAGCAGCTACTGCCTCCACCCAGGGCAGGGCCGAACCGTCCAGCAGGGGAATTTCCTGTCCCTCCACGTGAATCTGCACGTCGCTGATGCCTATGCCTGTCAGGGCTGCCAGCAGGTGTTCCACGGTACGGACCAGACCCGTCGGCAGTTGCACTGCGGTGCAAAGACGCTGCTCCCGCACCAAGTGGTGGTGGAGGGGTACGGGAGAAGCGCCCATGAGACCCATGCTCAGCCCTCCTGACGTACCGGGAGTCAGGGTGACGCGGCTGACGAGACCACTGTGGAGGCCAATGCCGGCGAGGGAGACCTCGTCGGCAAGGGTCCAGCGGTTGTGATAGTCGGCAGGCCAGGGCACGGTGCTGGCCTCCTAGAATTTCCAGCCCACGCCGAAGTTGAGGCCCCACTCGTCCTTGTGGTTGCCTTTGGCCACCTCCAGGCGCAGTGGTCCCAACGGTGTGTTAAGGACCGCACCGGCGCCATAGCTGAAACCACTGTCCGGCTTGTCCAGCAGTGCTCCGGGATTGCCGGTCACGTTCGACTGGGATTCGAGCACACTGCCGGCGTCGGTAAACAGTGCGCCACTGACAATCCCGAAGATGGGGAAGCGATACTCCATGGACACTTCCCCGAAGGTGGTGCCAGGGCCGATGGCGCATTCCGAGAAGCCGCGGATGGAGGTGGAACCACCGAGGCAGAAGGATTCATAGGGTGGCGCATTCCCCAGAAGGGTGCCACCCGTCATCTGAAACGCCAATGTCTGAGGACAATCTTCCTCTTCTCCGGGTTCAGGACGGCAACCCCGATAGATTTT
Source organism: Prochlorococcaceae cyanobacterium jk18x22bins.40 (assembly GCA_022826155.1). Taxonomy (GTDB): domain Bacteria; phylum Cyanobacteriota; class Cyanobacteriia; order PCC-6307; family Cyanobiaceae; genus Synechococcus_B. The sequence continues at coordinate 46,201 of JAJDVL010000037.1, forward strand.
GAGCAGATTTACGGGAATAAAATGGGCGAAGCTCGCCTGGGATCGATTAAACGTTGGCGACCCTTTCCCCATGGAGATATATTGCTCTGTGGAGAAACTGGCAAAGTTCCCGCTCGTGGGATTAACCTTGTCATTCAAGGTGTTATAGAGAACACCAAGGCGCAAACCCGCTAAAATATTTTTTGACTCACAGTCATGACCTACACAGAAGAAATCGTCGGTGGTCTCCTGATCCTTAGGGGGTCCCTTTGCGTAAGCCTTGGCCTCACCATCGGCATTCTGCACGGTGACTTGCTGAAAGGCCAGACCAGCGGAAGCCGTCCATTTGATGTCGTCAGCATGGGGGTTCCCTCCATTAAGAGGGCGGACAAACTGGAAGTTGGCCCCATTCCGCTGTAGACGGACCGAGTCACCATCCGTCTGATAAAGGTTATGGATTTCAGGGTCGGGTCGCCTGCCAAGCTCGGAAGAGACCTCAGGATCATTGACATCGTTCGTCAAGAATACCCGGTTTGTCGTGGACGCTGGAGCCCGATGGTAATGCTCAACCACTCTGATATCGCTGCCCTCGTCACTCCGAAACTGCAGAGGGATTTCTCGACTGAGAAAAACATTCATCCGAAATGCCGTGCGATAGGGATCACCTTTGATCCAGGGATCGTGGAAAGCAAGGTCCAGCAGCACGCCATATTGACCATAGGTGATCTGTGATGTTGTTCTCCAGGCTCGGCCAAGCAAGTTGTCTTCGCTAAAGGAAATCTGACCAAAGATTCCTTGAACATCGCTATAACCAAGCCCACCAGAGAGGGAGCCTGTTTTGGCTTCCTGGATCTTCAAGACCAGATCCACAAGGCCAGGATCGCTGGGAATGGGCCGCAGGGAGACGTTGATGTCGGAAAACAGACCTGTGCCATAGAGACGCTCCAGGTCCTGCTGCAGGGTGCGGCGGTTAAACTGGTCTCCCGATGTGGTGGACAACTCGCGGGTAATGACCCACGGCTTGGTGTCTCCGCGGATGGGCTCCCCGTCCGCGTCAGTGGTTTCGCCAGCGTCATCCGTGAAGGCAATCTCGATGTCCGCTACCCTGCCTTCACGAACCGTGAGGACAATCACCCCCTGCGGGGTGATGCGCGTTGGCCCCAACACCCTGGCCAGGGAGTAGCCCTGCTCGGCATACCATTCTTCCAGCCTGGTCAGGCGGTCCTGCAGGGCCACCAGGTTGATGGTTTGGCCCTGGTCTTCCGCGAAGGTGGCCTGCAACACATCCTCCGGCAGCAGCACGTTCTGCTCCTCCAACTCCACGGCGCTCAGAACCGGGTTGGGGGTGACCGTCACCTCCAGGCGCACCCCCAGGGGGCCGTCGGTGGGACTGACCCGCACGTCACTGAACCAGCCCGTGGCATAGATGGCGGTCAGATCTCTCTCCAGTTGGGAGCGGGTTGTGCTTCCACCGGGCCGCACCTCAATGGCGTCGTAGGCGATGGTCTCAAGGCGGTTCCGTTCCGGGTGATCCGCCAGGCCCACGATGACCACTTCGGCGATGAGCACCTGCTGTTCGGGGGCAATGTCCTGAACGGCTCCGGAAGGGGCCTCCTGGGGGAGAATCCGCTCCCGGCCAGGATCATTTCGGTCCTCCTCCTGGGTTGCAGCCGACGGGTCCGTGGCCTCCCCCTCTTCCGGTGCATCCTGGGCCAAGTTCAGGCTATCAGGGGCCTGGGCCGTTCGGCCCTTGACGGCATCCCCGCCCAAGGCCGCGGGCCGCAACTGGGCAAGCCAACGGGCTTGGGCGAAGGATGGCGTGGGCAGTGCCGTACCGAAGAGTCCCGTGGCGGAAAGGGCGGCCAGCAGGATGGGGGCACGGCGAGGCTGGGAGCAACTCATCACGGAAGACCACAGAACCATGGGATTGAACATGCTTGACGGACGTGGTTTGACCCGAGTCATAACCTGACCCTGGAGTCAGAGTGCCGGGGCTTGAGATCAAGCGCCTGGAGGCGTTGATTGACGGTCCTGTAGGCATCAACCAGTCCACCAAGGCCCTGACGAAATCTGTCTTTATCCAGGATACGCTCCGAGCTGTCGGGGCTCTGCCGCTGATCCCAGAGACGGCAATTGTCCGGGCTGAGTTCATCGGCCAACAGCAGTTGACCCGAGGAGTCCCGGCCAAACTCCAGTTTCAGGTCCACCAGATCCAGGTCAATACAGCCCAAGGCCTGATGCAAGGCGCTGTTCACTTGACGGGCCATGGTCTCCAACTGCATCCGCTCCTGTGGGGTGATGATGTTCAAGACGGCCAGTCTGGCCTCACTGAGGAAGGGATCCCCCAAGGCGTCGTCCTTAAAATAAACATCCAGCAGGGGCGGCGCCAGTGGTTGCCCCGCAACGATGGGAAGCTGCCGCAACAGAGAGCCCGCCGCACGGTTCCGCAGGACCACTTCCAGAGGAATCATGCGCAGGGACCGGACCAGCATCCACCCATTCCCCAGCAGTCCCCGGAAATGGGTGGGCAGCCCCCCCTGCTCCAGCAGGGTGAAGAGTTGGGATGAAATCCGGCAATTGAGCCGGCCTTTACCCGGCACGTGAACCTGGTGCCGACCGTTGGCTGCGGTGGCCGTGTCCTTGAACTCCACAGCGCAAAGCCGGGGATCGGCTGTGGCATACAATCTCTTGGCCTTTCCTTCATGGAGCAGGGGGCCAAGAACAGGGGTGGGGGTATCCATGGTCAGCACATGCAGCGTCAGGCCGGGGAAACCACACTAAGAGGCAGCATCTCTACTCACCGGCGAAGACTCCAAATCCATGACTGCAAACATCCTGGTGATTGGCTCGGGGGGGCGTGAACATTCTCTGGCCTGGGCCTTGGCCAGAAGTCCAGGGGTCCGGAAGGTTTGGGTAGCGCCAGGCAACGGGGGCATGGTCAGTGCCCCCACAGGGGGGGCGGCGGCCATTGCCCCCGTTGCCTCGGTGGCTGCAGAAGACAGGACGGCTATCCTCAGACTGTGTCAAGACAAGGCCATCACGCTGGTGGTCATTGGCCCCGAGGCGCTTCTGGCGGCAGGGCTGGCGGATGATCTGCGGGCCCACGGCCTGGCGGTGTTCGGCCCTGGCGCGGACGGGGCCAGGCTGGAGGCCAGCAAAGCCTGGGCCAAGCAACTCATGACCCAAGCCGGTGTGCCCACCGCCCCCAGTTGGGTGGTGACCAGCCGGACGGAAGCATTGGATCTGCTCCACCGCCGGGGGCGTCCTCTGGTGGTGAAAGCCGACGGGCTGGCAGCAGGGAAAGGGGTGACGGTGGCCAGCACCATGTCTGAGGCCGAAGCTGCTGTGGATCGGTCCTTCGCCGGGGCTTTTGGCCGCGCCGGGGAGCAGCTTGTGCTGGAGGAGCGCCTGGAAGGCTCGGAGGTGTCGGTGCTTGCCCTCTGTGATGGCCAGGATCTGGTGCTGCTCCCCCCTGCCCAGGACCACAAGCGCATTGGCGAAGGGGACACCGGACCCAACACCGGCGGCATGGGGGCCTACGCGCCGGTTCCGTTCCTGGATCAGCAGGACCTGGAGCACATGCGCAGCACCATTTTCCTACCGGTGTTGGCGGCGCTTCAGGCTCGGGGCATCGACTACCGCGGCGTCATCTATGCGGGCATGATGCTCACAGCCACAGGACCCATGGTGATTGAGTTCAACTGCCGCTTTGGCGATCCGGAGTGTCAGTGCCTTTTGCCCCTGCTGGAGGGTAACCTGGCTGCCGTGCTCCAGGCCTGTGCCCTGGGTCAACTGGGGGAGGCCCCGCCTCTGATCATCCGGAGTTCCGCAGCCTGTGCCTGTGTGGTGGCTGCCGCCGAAGGCTATCCGGGTCCCGTTCGCCGTGGGGATCCCATCACGGACACTGGCCGCCCGGAGTCCCGAAGTATGGTGTTTTACGCTGGTGTGAAGCGTGCGGAAACAGGACAACTCCAGACCGCCGGAGGGCGCGTCCTGGCCAGCGTGGGGCTTGGTGACGATATTGACCAGGCTTTTGACCAGGCCTACGCCCGCTTGGACCAAATTGACTACGCTGGCAAAACGGTCCGGTCCGATATTGGCCACCAGGTGCGTCGACGTTGAGAAGCACCGCAGTTGAAGAAAGCATCACGTCATGGACACCCTGAAAGCGCTGCTGACTGCGTTGCGGCAGTGGTGGTCGGAGTTCACGCTTCAAGCCAAGCTGCTGGCCCTGTCTACCCTCGTGGTGAGCCTCATCATGACGGGGCTCACGTTCTTCTCCCTGTCTTCCATTCAGGCGGATGCCCGCCTCAGCGACACCCGCTATGCCCGGGACGTGGGCCTGCTGCTGGCCGCCAACGTGACGTCCCTGGTGGCGGAAGGGCAGGACCGTCAGTTGATTACCGTGGCCAACCGCTTCTGGCAGCAAAGCAACAGCATCCGCTACATCCTGTTTGCCGACCCCGACGGGGTGATCTACCTGAGCCTGCCCCTCGACAACACGGACGAGGACAGCGCCCTGCTTTTGAGGCGCCGCCTGGAATTGCCGGACAGCGTTTATGACCACGGGGAAGATCCCCTGGTGCGTCAGCACCTGTCCCCCGATGGGCAGGTCACGGACGTATTTGTGCCCTTGACGGCCAACGGGCAACGCCTTGGCGTCGTGGCTTTGGGCCTCAACCCCAATGAAGTGGTGCTCAATACAACGGCCTTGACCCGCAAGGTAACCATTGCCGTGTTTATCGCCATCTGGGTGCTGGTGATTTTGGGAGCTGTGTTCAATGCCCTTACCATCACCCATCCCATCAAGGCATTGCTCCACGGGGTGCGCAAAATCACCGCCGGCCAGTTTTCCACCCGCATTGCCTTGCCCATGGGCGGTGAACTGGTGGAGTTACTGGAGGGATTTAACGCCATGGCCAGCCAGCTTGAGGCGTACAAGGCGGCCAACATCGAGGAGCTGAAGGTGGCCCAGGCCCAGCAGCAGTCCCTCATCGCCACCATGGCGGATGGGGCCATGCTGCTTGACGACCGGGGTTGCGTGGTGCTGGCCAACCCCACCTCCCAGCGGTTGTTCCGCTGGGAGGCCCGCAAGCTGGTGGGGGAGCCGCTGGTGAATCTGCTGCCCGAGTCCTTGTTGATGGACGTGGGGGAAGCCCTGCAGCAGGTGTTGGCGGGTGAATATGCCACCAGGGACATCCGTTGCAGCTTCGGGTCCCCCAACCGCACCCTGCGCATTGTGCTGGTGGCGGTTACGGACACGGATCCCAGCAGCAAGGTCCTCAAGGGGGTCACCGTCACCCTGCAGGACCTGAGCCGGGAAGTGGAGCTCAATGCGGCCAAAAGCCGCTTTATCAGCAACGTGTCCCATGAGTTGCGGACACCGCTGTTCAACATCAAGACCTACGTGGAAACCCTTCATGATTTGTGGACGCAAATCAGCGACGAGGAGCGCAGCGAATTCCTGGCCACAGCCAACGCGGAAACCGACCGCCTGACCCGGCTGGTCAACGACGTGCTGGATCTTTCCCGCCTGGAGTCGGGTCAGGAGTTTCGTTTTGAACCCATGGAACTGCGCCCGGCCTTGGAGCAGACCCTGCGCAACTACCGCCTCAACGCCTCGGACAAGGGGGTGCGACTGCTGTGCGAGGTGGAGCCCGGCCTGCCCCGGGTGCGGGCCAACTTCGATCTTTTGCTGCAGGTGCTGGACAACCTGGTGGGCAACGCACTCAAATTTACGCCGTCCGGCGGCGCCGTCTGCCTCCGGGCCTACCTGTGGCCCGATTCCTGTCCGGTGCCGGAATTGAGCGCCGTGGTCACCATCAACGACCTCACTTCCCGGCTGCCACGGTTGCGGGTGGAGGTGTCCGACACGGGATGCGGGATGAGCGAGTCGGATCAGGCCCAGATCTTTGAGCGGTTCTATCGGGCGGAGAACACGGTTCACACGGAACAGGGGACTGGTCTTGGCCTGGCCATTGTGCGCAACATCATGGAGAAACAGGGCAGTGTCCCCAAGCTGGTGAGCAAGCCCGGCGTGGGCACCACCTTCTGGTTTGAACTGCCCTTGGAGGGCAGCGACGACGACGAGCTGGCCCTCCTGGCGGAGCGGGTCCAGGCGGACACCGCCACCACCAGCAAAATCACTCCGCAGCGTCGCTCAGGCTGACAATGCGGCCAAGGCTTTGGCGCTCATCATCGCTGATGCGGCTGGGGATCCCGCTGATAATCCGCTCAAAGTCCTTGAAGGAGTCCTTGATCTCGGCCCCCGTGCTGCTAATGAGGAATTCACGGATGCCCTTGTCATGCCAGGAACCGCGCATCTTGAATACGTTGATGGCCCGCGACATTTCACCGCGGATCTCCACGTACTGCAGCAGCAGGATTGAATCGGTAATGGTGGAGATGTGGGAGTCGGTGATGGAATGGCTACCCATGAACTCTTCGGAGGTGTTGGTGAAAAGCCCGGTGATTTCCTCCTGCTTCACGTAGCCGGTGACCCCAATGACGAACTGGCGAAAGGCGTTTTGACTCACGCCCCGGGCCAGGGCCGAGAGGGAGTCGATGGCCATCCGGGTGGGCTTGAACTGCCCAATGGCGGTCTTGATGATCTGAAGGTGGTCCTCCAGACCCGTGGATTCGGGATAGGCGCAGATGATCTTGATGAGCCCGTTCTGCTCCATCTGCTCGAAATCCATGCCCCAGCTTGTGGCGTTGCGCATCAACTGGGCGCGGGACTCCTCATAGGCAAAGAGGATGGCCCGTTCTTTCATCTGGTAGGCGTCTTCCAGGAACTTGCTCACCAGCAGAGTTTTGCCGGTACCTGTGGGTCCGGTGGCCAGGATGATGGAATCCTTGAAAAAGCCGCCGCCGCACATCTGGTCCAGGCGGGGGATCCCCGAACTAATGCGGGTGTTGGAGGAGCGGGACGTGAGCCGCATGGCCCCCAGAGCAAAGACGTTGATCCCCTGTACCCCGATGGTGAAGGGAAACTCCCCCTTCATATGGCTGGTGCCCCGCAGCTTGAGGATTTCACAGGTGCGCCGGCGCCGCTCCCCCTCCAGCACGTTCCGCAGGATGACCACGTTGTCGGAGACAAACTCCTCCACCCCGTAACGGGCGATGGGACCGTACTCGTCAATGCGTTCCGTGGTCATTACGGTAGTCACCCCGATTTCCTTGAGCCGGGCGATCATGCGGAACACTTCCAGGCGAACCACCGAGACAGCATCGTATTGCTGAAAGACCGCTGTCACGGAGTCAATGGCCACCCGTTTGGCCTTGTACTTGCGGATGGCGTAGTTGATGCGCTCAATCAGGCCGGACAAGTCAAAGCTGCCGGCCATATCCTGGCCTTCCGGGTTGGGAGAGGCATCCAGCACAAAGAGCTTATCCTGCTGCACCAACTCCTGGAGAGACCAGCCGAAGCTGCTGGCGTTGCGCAGGATATCAACGGGCGACTCCTCGAAGGTGACAAAGATCCCCGGCTCCCCGAACTGTTTGATGCCGTTGTAGAGAAAGTGGAGCGAGAACACGGTCTTGCCCGTGCCGGAGGTGCCGCTAATGAGGGTGGCGCGACCCGTGGGCAGTCCCCCATGGCAGATATCGTCAAAGCCATCAATGCCGGTGGGCACCTTCTGAACATGACCGAACCCCTGGCTACGGGGATCCGGTAGGGAGGAAAGCTGACTGGTCATGGCCTCAGATTGCCTCTTCCGAGCCAGAATGCAACACATCCTCGGTGGTCAATTCCTCGAAAAGCAGATCCAGACCGATGAGGACGCGCTGGCGGTCCGAGAGATCGCCGATGATGCGCCGCACCGGGGGGGGCAAAATTTTCGACAAGGTTGGCGTGGCAAGGATTTTATCTTCTTCGGCAAGCTGGGGATTTTTCAGTACGTCAATCACCTTGAGGGCATAGACGCCTTTGAACTCTGTTTCCAGGATGTCCCGCAGGGTTTTGAGCGCTCGCATGGAGTTGGGTGTGTTGCCCGCCACGTAAAGCTTGAGAATGTAGGTTTTGCGAGGGCTCATCGAGCGGTTTCCGGTGATCTGGTCGGATGGGGGCTGGAGGGACCCAGGGCCATGGCGTGGCGGTATCGCTCGTTCAAGCGTGCCATGGCTTCAATGAGAGCCAAGCGGTAATCCTTCAGGAACGCGGTGCTGTGCCCTTCCATTCTGAGTTGGGTGGCCAACTGGTCCATGACCTGAACGTGGATCTTTACCAGCAGTTGGGCCGGCACGTCCGCAGAGAACGCAACGGAGACCACCTGCTCCAGCGTCTCGTCCACGGCGTCCCCCTGGCCCAGGTAGACCTTCAGCAACACCTGGTAACGCTGCCTGAGGCCCTGCAGCACCGCCTGCTGATCCGGCTTCGACAGGTTGCACAGAAAATCGCGACGATTCCGTTCCACCATTGCCTCAACGCTCCACCGGCCAGGACAAGGCAGCACCAACTGTGGACGCATCAATTCTAGGGTGTAGACTCTTCTTTTACCGGTCAGCACGTTTGGCTTGCAATGGGGCTTGTTCGCGAGCCCAGCAAAGCTGTGCCAATTCTCGTCCATGTCCTCATCGTCAGCTTCTCCAGCCCCTGCCGCCGATCCCCTTGGCGCCTACGCCATCGTCGAAGCCTGTGGCAAGCAGTTTTGGCTCCAACCTGGGCGCTACTACGACCTGGACCGTCTTGATGCCGCCGTGGACGACACCTTGCAACTGGATCAGGTGCTCATGGTGCGCTCCGGCGCCGGGATCACTGTGGGGACCCCCTACGTGGAGGGGGGGCAGATCAACCTGACGGTTCTGGCCCATCGTCGTGGCCCCAAACTAATTGTCTACAAGATGCGCCGCAAGAAGAAAACCCGCAGCAAGCGTGGCCATCGTCAGTCCCTCACCCGCGTGCGAGTGGACTCCATTACCGTGGCGGGTCAGCCCCTGGCCTGAGATCATCTCCCAACCTTCCTTCCCTCCCCTTTTGCAGTTCCATGGCCCACAAGAAAGGTACCGGCTCCACTCGCAACGGCCGGGATTCCAACGCCAAGCGCCTTGGCGTCAAGCGTTACGGCGGTGAGCGGGTCCATGCAGGATCCATCCTGATCCGCCAGCGGGGCACAGCCATCCTTCCCGGCAACAACGTGGGTCGCGGCCGGGACGACACCCTCTTTGCCCTGGTGGACGGCATCGTGGGCTTCCAGACCATTCGCCGCAGAGGCACCTGCCGCAAACGGATTCAGGTGGTGCCGGCTTAGGATCCGGACCCAACACCCCCCTCACCGGCACTGATGGTCCCCAACTCCTGCCCCTGCCCCGGGATGGCCAGATAACGCCGCAGCCAGCCCACCAGCCAATAGAAGGGCAAGGTGTCCGCCAGGGCGCAGAGGAATTTGAAGATATAGCCGCTCAGGATGAGCCCACCCAATTGGGGCAGGACGGGCTGGCTGGCCTCCAGGGGCAGCACGTCGCTGCTCAGGTGGGTGACGATGATCACGGCGCTGGTGTCCACAAGCTGGCTCACCATGGTGGAGCCGTTGTTGCGGAGCCAGAGGTAACGACCACGGGTGAGGCGTTTCCAGGCGTGGAAGATCCGCACGTCCGTGAACTGGGCCGCCAGATAGGCCACCATGGAGGCCATGACGGTGCCCACCGTCAGCCGCCGCAACTCAAAAAACAGGGGCTGGCGACCTGCCGCGTCCACAGCGGGCAAGCCGGTGGCGGGGTCCATCTGCTCAAATCCCGGCAGCACGCCCCCAAGCCACACCACCAGCAGAATCCAGAGATTCACCAGCAGACCCACCCACACAAGCTGGGCGGCGCGCCGTTCTCCCCAGATCTCGCTAATGACGTCCGTGCAGAGGAAGGTGACGGGATAGGGGAGAACCCCCATCGTCACCACAATGGGGAAGGGTCCAATCTGGCCCAGATTGATAAAACGGCTCAGCCCCAGCACGTTCAGCAGGCTCATACTGCCAAGAAAAAAGCCCGCCAATACCAGAAACGCCAGTTCGCGGCGGGCATTCAACTGCTTGAGGGACGGCATAACGTGGAGAGGGGAGCAGTGCTCCAGCCAAATTTAGGCGGCGGCAATGCTAAAACCAGAAGCGCCATGGCCAGCCTGAGCGGTTTTCTCATCCTTGATAAGCCTGCGGGGCGCACCTCCCACGACTGCGTGTCCCTGCTGCGGCAATGCCTGGGGCTGCGGCGCATTGGTCACGGGGGCACCCTGGATCCGGGGGCAACCGGTGTCCTGCCCATGGCCGTGGGCAACGCCACCCGCCTCCTGCCCTACCTTAATGGCGACAAGGCCTACAGGGGAACCATAATCCTGGGCTTATGCACCAGCACCGACGACCTCTCTGGCGCTGTCTTGCAGCAGCGGCCTGTCCCTGGGTTGAGTGCGGTGGACCTGGAGCAGGTCCTGGCCAGCTTCCGTGGCGCCATTCGCCAGCGCCCACCGGCTGTCTCTGCCGTCCGGGTGAATGGTGAGCGCCTGTATAAGAAAGCCAGACAGGGTGAGGTAGCAGCGGCTCCGGAACGTCAGGTGACGGTCCATGCTCTGGAACTGTGCGACTGGAATCCTCCCCAACTCACGATCCAGGTGCGTTGCAGCGCCGGCACCTACATCCGCTCCATCGCCCGTGATCTGGGGGAAGCCTTGGGTTGTGGCGGCACCTTGGCCGACCTGCGCCGCACCGAGGCCCTGGGGTTCGACTTGGAGCAGACCACCACCATCCCCCAACTGCAAGCCCATCCGGCCCCCGCAACTCTGGTGCAGGATCCCCGACCGTCCCTGTTGGCCCTCTATCCCCACCACCAGCTCAGCCCGGAGGAGCACAGCCGCTGGCGCTGTGGCCAGATGCTCCCCATGTCCACCGCCCTGCCGGTGGGGCAAGTGGTGGTGGCGCTGAACCCCACCGGCGCCCTGGCGGGGATGGCCATCATCCGGTCATCCGGACAACTGCAACCCAGGCTGGTTTTGGATCCCCGGACTTGAGGGCGGCAAGCTGGAGCAAGCGCCCTCCAGATCTCCCATGCCCTGGTACGTCAAAACCGAACTGTTTTGTGCTCCTGCCCAGGACATGGGAGAGCACCTGGCCGCCCATCGCCGCTGGGTGCAGCAGCAACAGCAGCAAGGCCGGGTCATGGTGAGTGGCTATCTGGTGGACGGCCATGGTCAACCAGGGGGCGGTGGGCTGCTGATTCTGGAAGCAGACAACCATGGGGCAGCCCTGGCCTTGATCCAGCAGGACCCCATGATCCTCTCCGGTTGCGTGGAATGGCGATTGCAGGGGTGGATCCCCGTGGTGGGGGACTTGTCTTTTCAGGACAATCCCTGTTCACCTGTGACCGGCAATGCCAACCACTGCGACAATTCAGCAGCAAATTGACGGCCTGAACACAGATACATACCACTTCTACATGACAGAGCGAGACATGGAAAGAGCTTATCGAGCCTGTTGTTATGGAGATGGTTTGCCATTGGCAACCATCAACAGTTCTTTGAGTTGCTCATAAACAACTTCAGCCCAGCTTTTCGTTCAAGGCTCTAACCCTCCCGTAACCATAGGGCAGCATCAGGAGCGTGATAGGTGAGGATCAAGTCCGCACCGGCGCGACGGAAGCAGAGCAGGGTTTCCAGCACCACGGGGCGCTCTTCAATCCAGCCCCGCTCTGCCGCGGCTTTCACCATGGCGTATTCACCGCTCACGTTGTAGGCGGCAATGGGCAGGGTGCTGTCGTCCCGCAGCTTGGCCACAATATCCAGATAGGCCAGGCCGGGTTTGACCATGAGAATATCAGCCCCCTCTCCTTCGTCCAGATCCGCCTCGATGAGGGCCTCCCTGCTGTTGGCCGGATCCATCTGGTAAGTGGCCTTGTTGATGGGGATGGGTTTATCGTCGCTGGCGCGGGGGGCGGAATCCAGGGCATCCCGGAAGGGACCGTAATAGGCGGAGGAGTACTTGGCGGTGTAGGAGATGATGGCCACGTCCGTGAAGCCATGGTCGTCCAGGGTGGTGCGGATGGCTTCCACCCGGCCGTCCATCATGTCGCTGGGGCCAATGAGATCCGCGCCGGCGCGAGCCTGGGCCAGGGCCTGCTGGCAGAGAATCTCCACCGTCTCGTCGTTGAGAACAACTCCGTGGGGGCTCACGATGCCGTCGTGACCGTCACTGGAGTAGGGATCCAGGGCCACGTCGGTCATGATCGCCATGTGGGGATGTTCCGCCTTGAGGCGGCGGATGGCGCGGGGGATCAAGCCGCCTTCGTTGAAGCACTCGGCGCCGTCCTCACTTTTGAGGCCGTCGGCCACCTTGGGGAACAGCACCACACAGCGGATCCCCAAGTCCCAGGCGCGGCCCACCTCGTCCCCCAGGGCGTCCAGACACCAGCGCTGGCAGCCGGGCATGGAGCCAATGGGCTCGTTCCGGGCCCCTTCATGGACGAAGAGAGGGTAGATCAGATCCGTGGCCTGCAGAGAGGTCTGGCGCACCATGGCCCGCAGGGCAGGCGTGCGCCGCAGACGGCGGGGGCGGTGCAGCAGGTCCAGCATGGAGAGGCAAAAACTTTGGTGATCCTACGAAACTCCCTGCAGTCCCCGGCCTCCCGCCTTGAACCTTGCTACAAAGGCTTGGGGAGCAGGGCCTGCCGGGCCATGGCCTCCCGGAGGGAGCCGGTTCGGCAGGCTGCCCATTGCCGCAACAGGGCCAACTCCTGGGGGGACGGAGCCTGGGGCACATGGATCACAACCGTGAACAGAAGATCCTTGCGGCCGTCGGGGGACGGCCATCCCTGGCCTTGCAGCCGGAGGCTTTGCCCCGGCTGAATGCCGGCCGGAACCATGACCGTGGCTGTGCCCGTGGGCGTGGGCACCGCAATCTCGCCCCCCAGCACGGCCTCGTCCAATCCCAGCACCAGATCGGCCCTTAACTGGTCCCCCTCCAACCGCCACACGGGATGAGGTTTGAATTGAACCTTGAGGTAAAGGTCCCCACGGCGCCCTGTGCCCGGCTGGAGGTTGCCTTTGCCTTTGAGGCGCAGGCGGGTGGCGGGAAGAATACCGGCCGGAATGCGCACCTGCACGGATTCCTGGTTCTTGCCCAGGGTGCGCACAGCAAGGGTGCGCTCACAACCATGGAGGGCCTCGGCAAAGGAAATCTCCAGAGCGGTTTCCGCATCCAGGTCCGGGGCGTTGGCGCGGGAGCGGGGGCGGCCGCTTCGGGGAAAACCACTGGCGCTGAAGCCGCCGGGGATGTTCCCCTCCCCGAAGCGGCCCAGCAGGTCGTTGATGAATTCATCAAAATTGCCGTAGTTCTGAAAATCCATCTCCACCCCTGGGCCACCGCTGGCCTGGCCACGGCCACCGCTCCAGAAGCGGCCAAACTGCTCGTACCGGCGCCGCTTCTCCGGGTCACTGAGCACTTCGTAGGCTTCGTTAATTTCCTTGAAGCGCGCCTCCGCCGCCTTGTCGTTGGGCCTCACGTCCGGATGATGTTGCCGCGCCAAGCGACGAAACGCCTGCTTGATGGTGGCCTGATCCGCACCCCTGGGCACCTGGAGGACGTTCCAGTAGTCCTTGTATCCGCCGCTCCGCGCCATGCTGGGAAAGGGTTGGAAGAAGGGGCCTCCCAGCCCCCATGGGTCATTTTGCTGATAAGGCTGACCTCACCCCATCTCCCTTGGGCTCAGGCGGCAACAGGGGCGGCCTGGCGAGAGAAACGAACGATGTTGTTCGCTGTTACGAAATTGCTCTGACCGAGCAGGCTTCAGTCACCCTCCTCATGCCCCGTCGAAACCATTGCAGCCCCGTGAAAAGTGGAGCTGAGCGGAATCGAACCGCTGTCCGAAACACTGGTGTGAGCCACCTAGTTCACGGCATGTGAACCCTTTTAACGTAGCACAAGCACCATGGTCACCGTCCCGCAATCAGGCGTGCGGCCTTGACGAGGCCCGCCCTGGTCTTCACCAGGTAAGGCCCTTGCAGCAGGACGTCGGCCACCCGCAGGGCGATCCCGGCCAGGGCAAGATCCAGCACACCCATGGCCAGCAGGGCGGGAATCAGACCCCAGCCCAGGCCTCGCACCAGCCATGCCAACAGGGCGCCGCTGGCCAGCAGGAAGCTGGTGGCCAGCAGCCCCAGGCCCATCCCCAACAGCAACACCCCACCGACGAGGCGGCGGCGGTCCCGGCTCACCTCCTGCAAGGCCATGCGCAGATGCACGTCCACCAGGCTGGCCAGCAGCAACACCATGCGCTCCAGGGGATGCCGTGGGCCGCGTCCCTGGCGGGAACCGGGCGGGTGAGGTGGGGACGCCATCACTGTTGCCGACGGCTGCTGCCCAGCAGGAGCCCGGTGACCAGGCCCGCAAGAACAGCGACGGAAAGGCTCAACAGAGGCTGTTGCCGGATGCTGCGCTTGAGGCGGGGAGCCAGGTCCCGACGCAACTCGTCAACAAGGGTGTCCAGCCGTTCTTCCAGGGGATGAAGCATTTCGTCCCATTCCTTGGGAGTCTCCCTGAGCCGTCCCACGTGGTTCACCAACTCCAGAAGCTGGGCCCGGACGATGGTCCGCGTGTGGGACGTCCGGCTGGCAATGAGTTGCACCAGCTCCTCCAGGCTGCCGCGGGTGGCCTCCCAATGTTCACGGGCAATCTCGGGCCATTCCTGCTGCAGCAGGGGCAACAGGGCCTGGAAATGCTCCCGCAGCGGATCCCCTGTGGCGCCGTCGATTGCAGCGTGACCCTCCTGGGCCTGGTCGGCGGGAGACGGGTCGTTGGACTGGTCGTTTGCAGGCGACGACATTGCCATGGGCAGAATGACCACACCTTAAATCCTCCAGCAATCCCCCCGGCCTGGCTTGTTGTTGCCGGATCAGCACCTTATGGTTTTTCTACGGGTAGATCTGGTCGTCATTGGTTTACGTTCAGCAGGTTAAGCTCAGTTGCTTCAAGTCCTTTGGCGGCAGCGTAGAGATTCCGCTGAATCCGGGGTTCACTGTCGTCACCGGACCCAACGGGTCCGGCAAAAGCAACATTATTGACGGCATCCTCTTCTGCCTGGGGCTAGCCTCCAGCCGCGGGATGCGGGCGGAGCGCCTGCCTGACCTGATTAATCACCGCATGGTGCGGCAAGGCAAAGCTGCCGAGGCATCGGTCAGCGTCACCCTTGCCCTTGGGGACTGGCAGCCCCCTGAAGTAGAGCCGGATGCCGAACCTGACGCCCTGGAGGTTGCCGGGCCATGGATTGATCCGCAGCAACAGGAGGTGGTGATTGGCCGCCGCATCCGCCTGGCCCCTGGCGGCACCTACAGCAGCACCTATTCCATTGGGACAGAGTCCTGCAGCCTGAGCCAGTTGCAGGCTCAGTTGCGCCGTCTTCGCATTGACCCCACCGGCAGCAACGTGGTGATGCAAGGGGACGTGACCCGCGTTGTGTCCATGGGTGGCCGTGAGCGCCGGGAAATCATTGACGAACTGGCGGGTGTGGCATTGTTTGACCAGCGCATTGAGCAGTGCCGCAGCAAGCTGACGGACGTGCGGGACCACGAAGAGCGCTGCCACATTGTGGAGGGGGAGCTACGCACCAGCCGCCAGAAGCTGGAGCGGGACTGCGGGAAGGCCCGCCGCTATCAGCAGTTGCGTGACCAACTGCACCAGTCGCGCCAACAGGAGTTGGTGCTGTTATGGGAGGCATCCTGTCGGCAACGGGACGACCTGGTGGCGCGCCAGGGGCAGAACCGGCAGGAGCAGCAGGCCCTGCAGACCCAACGGGAGCAGCTCACCGACACGCACCATCAGAAGGTGCAGGCGTTGCAGGAGATCCAGGCCCAGGTGAAGGCCCTTGGCGAGGATCAACTGTTGTCGGTGCAGGCAACGCTGGCAGGGCTGCAGAGTCGGGAGCGGGAGCTGCAGCGCAGCTTGCAGAACCAGGACCAGGATCACCTGGAACAACGGCACCATGACTGGCGCGGTCGCTGGCGACGGATGGAGGCTGCGGCAGAAGCGTTGGCCGGCGCCAACCATGGCGCCCAATTGGAGGCCGCGGACGGGCGCTGCGGGGACACCGAGCGGGTTGTGGAGCAACAACGGCAGCGGATGGAGGCGCTGGCGCACCGTTCGGGAAGCTGGTTGCAGAGCTATCAACAGCGGCAGCAGGCCATGGCGGCGCTGCGCAGCAGCATCCAGCCCCTGCGCACCGAGCAACTCAAGCTTCAGGAGCAACTCAAGCAGGAGGAGCAGCAATTGCAGGACGGGCGTGAGCAGCAGCAGCAGGCGGAAACCAGCCACCGGCAACACCAGGCCAAGCTGGATGATCTCACGGCCCGGAAGGGGCAACTCCAACAGAGGCTGGAAGCGCTCCGGACGGAGTGCAACGAAGGCAACAGCGCTCTGAAGCTGTTGCAGCGCAGCCGCCAGCGGTTGGAACGGGATCAGGTGCAGTTGAAGCAGGACCTGGTCAAGCTGGAAAGCCGCCGTGAAGCCCTGCAAGAGAGCCGTGGCACCGGGGCGCTGCGCTTGATTCTGGACAGTGGGCTGCCGGGCATCCACGGTCCCGTGGCAAAGCTGGGTGAGGTGGAACCACCCCATCGCCTGGCGCTGGAGGTGGCTGCCGGCGCCCGTCTCAACCACGTGGTTGTGGACAACGACCAGATTGCCGCACAAGCCATTGCGCTCCTCAAGCGTCACCGCGCTGGTCGCCTCACCTTCCTGCCCCTCAACCGCCTGCGCACGCCAGCGGCCTCAGCCGCCACGACCCGCAGCCCGCGGTTGCCAGGCCTGGTGGACCGCGCCGTGAACCTGGTTCACTTTGATCCTGTCTACGGACAGGTTTTTGCCCATGCGCTGGGGGACACCCTGGTGTTTGAGACCCTGCATCAGGCGCGCCGCCTCCTGGGGCAGCACCGTTGCGTCACCCTGGAGGGGGAGCTGCTGGAGCGCAGCGGCGCCATGACAGGTGGAAATCTGCAGCGCCGCCAGGATCGCCTCGGTTTCAGCCGCAGTGAACAGACCGACGAGGCGGAGCCTCTCCGGCAACGGCTGCTGGAACTGGGCCAGCACCTGGGCGCCTGTCGGCGGCAGGAGGCCCAACAGAGTCACACCGTGGACGCCGTGCAGACGCGGTTGACCGACGTCAGTTGCCGTCTGGCGGCTGTGGAGGCAGAGCACGGCAGTGTGTTGGCGCAACACGGACCCCTGGCCACACGTCTGGACCAGCAACGGCAGCGCATCACTGCCAGCGCCGCCCGCATCAGGGAGCGCCAGGGGCGGCTGCAAACGCTGGACGGGGAGTTGAAGGCACAGCAGCAGCAATTGGTCACGTTGGAGGCGGTCGCCGAGGATGACGACGCCACCCTGGTGAGCGGGCAATGGCGCCAGTTGCAGGAGGAACTGAAGGCGGCGGAGTCTCAGCACACGGCCAACCTGGCCCAACGGGAGGTGCTGCGTTCCGCCTTGCGGGAGCACCGGTTGAACGAGCAGCGTCTGGCGGACCAGCGCCAACTCCTGCAACAGGAAGGAGACCGGTTGGAGCGAGAACGTGAAACCCTGAACCAGCGCCGGCAAGAATTGAGCACGCACCAGCAACGCCTGGAACAGGAACGCCGGACCATGGAGGCCAAGCTTCAGGAGTTGCAGCAGGTCCTGGGGCAGCAGCGGCGGCAGCGGGACCAACTGGAGACTGCCGTGGCGCAACTGAATCAAAAGATTCACCAGAGCACGTGGCAGCAGCAGCAGTTGGCGGAGAAACACCAGGCCCTCAGGGATCAGCAAACGGCCATCGAGGCGCAGATCCGCCTGCAGCAAGCAGAACTGCCGGACCCTCGCCCCCAACTCCCGGACACGCTGAGGGCCACGGGGCTGGAGGCGTTGCAGCAGCACATCCACAAGCTGGAGCAGGGTTTGCAGGCCCTGGAACCCGTCAACATGCTGGCGCTGGAAGAGTTGGCGGAACTGGAGACACGGCTGGCCGCCATTGGGGAACGGTTGACGGTGCTGCAGGAGGAGCGGGAAGGTGTCCTGCAGCGCATTGAGACCATGGCCAGCCTGCGGAAAAAGGCCTTCATGGAGGCGTTCACCGCTGTCAATGGGCACTTCAAGGAGATCTTTACCCAGCTCTCGGACGGGGAAGGTCACCTCCAGTTGGAGGACGAAACCGATCCCCTCACCGGTGGCCTCACCCTGGTGGCCCATCCCAAAGGCAAGGTGATGCGCCGTTTGAACGCCATGTCCGGGGGGGAAAAGTCCCTGACGGCCCTCAGCTTCCTGTTTGCCCTGCAACGGTTTCGTCCATCCCCTTTCTATGCTCTGGATGAGGTGGACAGCTTCCTGGACGGCGTCAACGTGGAGAACCTGGCCCGGTTGATTGCCCGGCAAGCCCAACTGGCCCAATGTCTTGTGGTGAGTCACCGTCGTCCCATGATTGCCGCTGCACAGCGCACCCTTGGGGTGACCCAGGCCCGTGGCGCCCATACCCAGGTGATTGGCCTACCCACCCAGCAGGCAGCCTAAGGTGTCTCCCATGTTGCCTTCCCCCATCACCACCACTCCGTCCAATCGCCTCTGGCTGCGCTCCGAGTTCATGGGCACCCAGGTGATTGCCAAGGATTCCGGCCGGCGCCTCGGTCTCGTGGGAGAGATTGTGGTGGACGTGGACCGCCGCGAGGTGGTGGCCTTGGGTCTCCGGGACAATGTCCTGACCCGCCTGCTGCCGGGGGTCCCCCGCTGGATGCTCCTCCGGGAGATTCGTCAGGTGGGAGACGTGGTGCTGGTGGACTCCTGTGACGCAGTGGCGGAGGACTTCAACCCGGAGCGCTACAGCCGCGTGATCAACTGCCAGGTGATCACCGAGTCCGGAGAGCAACTGGGCCGTGTGTTGGGTTTCAGTTTTGACGTGGAAACAGGGGAGTTGGTCACCCTGCTCATTGCCGCCCTCGGGGTCCCCGTGCTGGCCAACGGGGTGCTCAGCACATGGGAACTGGGGGCCGCAGAGGTGGTCAGTTCCGGTCCTGATCGCATCATTGTCTACGAGGGGGCAGAGGAGAAGCTGCAACAGGTCAGCTCCGGGTTGCTGGAAAAGCTGGGCATCGGTGGCGAGAGCTGGGAGCGCCAGGAGCAGCACGCCTATGGCGCCGTCGTTCCCGTGGAGAACCAACTGGCCCCCGGGCAACCCGACCAGGAAGAGCAGCGCCAACAGGAGGCGTTGCGCGGTGACGTCACCTCAAACCAGGCCGCCCAGGGGCCATACGATGACATGGAGCCGGAGCTGGAATACGTGGATGCCGAGCGGGGTCGCCGCACCGCCACATCCCGGCGTCTTTACCTGAGCGACGACAGTCCTGACTCACGTCGGCAACCTGTCAATCCCTATTGGGAAGAGGAGACCAGCACCCCCGAGGCGAGGGGCCACCGCCGCCGCCCAGCCCAGCCCATGGACGAGGTGGCGGATCCCTGGCAGGACGACGTTTAGCGACACTCGGCAACGGGGGGCAGGGGCCTGCCCCGGCGGCAGTGGGCCTGCAACCGCAGCACCTCCATGACCATGGCGCTGAGGGCTGCGGTCGCTCCCCCTGGCCCCCGCAACTGTCGCAACGCCATGGCCATGGCCTCCAGTCGTGCGGGATGGCGCAGCAGAACCGACACCTCCCGGGCAATTTGCGTTGGAGTGACGGGACCAATTCTCTCGGGCACCACCATGCGACCCGCCTGGAGGTTGGGCCAGGCCAGCCCTGAACCACGTCTCAGCACCATGGACACCACTAGCCTGGTGATCACAGGACCCAACAGGGGAACACGGCTGAGCAGGCCCAAGGGTCCATCCCAGGCACGCATCACCTGGGGGTGCTGGGTGGGCAGCACCACCACCATGGGCACGGCAAGGGCTCCCAATTCGGCAGTATTGGCCCCAACCGTGGTGAGGGCCATGGTGCACCGCCGCAGTTGGTCATGGGCGGGGTGGCGATCCACCACCGCAATCCGCACCCCCGCCGCCGTGCAGAGGGACCAGTGGGGACGGGACGAGGACGGGGCCTCCAGCCGCACGGCGCTGGCGCCAAAAGTGGCGGCCAGAGGATTCTGCGGACCGGCAAAACGGAGCAGGTCCTGGTGGCGCACCGTGGGGGCCAGGGGCAGGAGAAAGCGGCACTCCGGATGGTGCTGATGGAGCGTCTCGGCCGTAGCCAACATGAAGGGCACCCCCAGGCAGAGCTTGGCGGGTTTGGAGCCAGGCAGCAGGGCAATGGTGGCTGGGGCAGCTTCCGGGACCGGGGGAGAATCGCCTTGCTCCGGGGAGACGTCCGCCATCAGGTCGCCAACGATTTGGGCCCGTGGGCGCCAGCGCCCTGGCACCCGCCCATAGGCCACAGGCCCCATGGCTGCAATCCGGTCACACCAGCGGGGCCAACGGGCCACCCACTCGGCGTAGCAGACATGACGATAGCCAAGCCGGGACGCCAGCAGCACGGCCCACAATTGATCGCCCCCCAGAAACACAACCACCCCCTGGGGACGCCAGCACCGGTAGCGCCGCGGCAGCAGCAGCAGATGCCAGAAGTAGCGCGCCGGAACGATCCGGTCAAACACCCCCATGGCGGCCGCAGTTCCGGCCTCCTGGCCGTGGGCATGGGGGCACGGGGTCAGCACCAGATGGAGACTTGCCGCACCCGGTTCACGGCGAAGTCGACGGGCCAGGGGGCGCACCCAGGTGAGCAGTTCACCCGGTCCGTTGGACACCAAAATGATGTCGCTCTGGGGAAAAACCATGCGGATGGCGAGATTTGAACTCGCAAGGCCGAAGCCACACGCCCCTCAAACGTGCGTGTCTACCAATTCCACCACATCCGCTGTCGTTAGCCAGTCCATGGCTGCTGCTTTATTAAACACCACGCTTGACACATGTTGGCCTGCTGCATCAGCCACTGATACGATCCACGATTGATGGTGTCGCTGTGGATGACCTTTGGCAAGGTCTTGATCGCCAACCGAGGTGAGATTGCACTGCGGATCATCCGCAGTTGCCGTGATTTGGGCATTCCGACGGTTGCTGTCCACAGCACTGTGGACAGCAACGCCCTCCACGTTCAACTGGCGGATGAGGCGGTCTGCATTGGGGAAGCCCCCAGCGCCAAAAGCTACTTGAACGTGGCCAACGTCATGGCTGCCGCCACGTCCCGCAGGGTGGACGCCATTCATCCGGGCTACGGGTTCCTGGCGGAGAGTGCCCGTTTTGCGGAAATCTGCAGAGACCATGGCGTCAAGTTCATTGGCCCGTCTCCGGAAGCCATTCGCACCATGGGGGACAAGTCTACGGCCAAGGCCACCATGCAGGAGGCCGGTGTTCCCACGGTGCCCGGCAGCCGTGGCCTTGTGGAGGACGTAAACCACGCCCACCACCTGGCAAGTCAAGTGGGCTATCCCTTGATGATCAAGGCGACCGCAGGTGGGGGTGGCCGGGGCATGCGCCTGGTGTCCAAGCCGGAAGAACTGGACAGCATGTTCAAAACAGCCCAGGGGGAGGCGAAAGCAGCCTTTGGTAATCCAGGGCTTTATATGGAGAAACTGATCATCCGGCCCCGCCATGTGGAGATCCAGATTTTGGCGGACAGCCATGGGGGTGTGATTCATCTGGGCGAGCGGGACTGCTCCCTGCAACGGCGCCATCAGAAAATTCTGGAGGAATCACCCAGTCCGAACCTGACGCCAAGATTGCGGCGGAAGATGGGTGAAGCCGCAGTGCGTGCCGCCAAGGCCATTCAGTACGAGGGCGCCGGGACGGTGGAATTTCTCCTGGAGCCCGGCGGTCATTTTTATTTCATGGAGATGAACACCCGCATCCAGGTGGAACACCCCGTGACGGAGATGGTCACCGGGCTTGACCTGGTGGCACAGCAGTTGCAGATTGCCGCTGGCCAGCCCCTGGAGTTAAGCCAGAAGGAGGTCCGTTTTCAGGGTCACGCCATTGAGTGTCGCATTAACGCCGAGGATCCACGCCATGGGTTTCGGCCCACGCCGGGGTGCATCAGTGGGTGGCTCCCACCGGGGGGCCCCGGGGTGCGGGTGGACAGCCACGTGTACACCGACTACCACATCCCCCCCTATTACGATTCTTTGATTGCCAAAATTATCACCTGGGGCCAGGATCGACCACAGGCCATTGCCCGCATGCGCCGCGCCCTCAGCGAGTGCGCCGTGACCGGTGTGAGCACCACCATTGATTTCCATCGTCAACTGCTGGAGCGGCCCGAGTTTCTGGAGGGGGCCGTCCACACCAAGTTCATTGAGCAGGACATGGGCCGGCCAGAGCTCATCTGATGGCCATGGTCAGCAAGCCCTGTTGGCCCACCAGCAATTCCCGCAGCAGACTCGCCAGTCCCAGCCAGATCACCGGTGTCACGTCCACGCCACCGATGGGGGCCACCCAGCGGCGGGTGGGGGCCAGCAGGGGTTCCGTGGGGCCATGGAGGAGGCGCCAGCCGCCCCGCTGAAGATCCACCTGGGGATACCAGGTGAGCACAATACGGAACAGAAACAGCAACGTCCAGGCGGCCAGCCCCAGGCTCAACAGCAGGTGGAGCAGGGGCAACACCGTGGCCACAACCAGCAGGGCCGTGGCGCTGGCAACGGTCTCGGGCGGCAGCACTGGGCAGGTGGGAGGGGAGCTCACCAATCCTAGATGTTGGCAAGGGCAAGGCGGTCTCTGCCAGAGTGGGCGGACACCTCCCACAGCTCCCCCTCCCATGCCACTGCTGCTTGGTATCGGCCATTTCCGCAAGGATCTGGAGCGCCACGGCGCCATGGCCGTCACGGCCCCTCTGGAGGGGGGCTTTGAGACCCGGTTGTTGCGCCGCCTCCGGGCAGCAGGTTATGCCGCCCAACTGTGCTCAGCCCGGGGATTGGGGGATCCGGAGACGTTTCTTCTGGGCCTCCATGGGGTCCGTCCGCCCCACTTGGGGCATCAGAGCATTGGCGGTACGGCTGCCGTGGGCGCTGTATCCATGGCCCTGCCCCAACTCATGCCCCAACTCCAGACAGGTAAGCCGGTGCTGCTGTGGCTCCTGGAGGCTCAGGTGCTCAGCCGGGCGGAGTTGGACACCTTTGTGGACCTGCCCCGGCGCTACCCCGGCTTCCATGTGGTCTGCGAGATGGGGGGAAGCCGGACGTTGCGCTGGCAGCCCCTGGCCGAGGCGCTGTCAGCCTGAGGCCGTGTTGTGCTGTGCCCCTGAAGACGCTTTGCGCCGCGGTTGTTGGCGCAAGTTGATTTGCGGCGCCAGCAACCAGGACCTGGCCGCCATTACGGATCTGGCCTGGGTCTACACCCGTGCAGGCGTCCACTGCATTGACGTGGCGCCGGATCCGGCAGTGGTGGCCGCCGCTCGCCAGGGCATCGCCGCGGCGCTCAGGCCGGGGCAACCACCCCCTTGGCTCATGGTGAGCCTCAACGACGACACGGATCCCCATTTCCGTAAAGCCCATTTTGACCCCCGCCATTGCCCTGCAGGTTGTCCCCGCCCCTGCGAGGCCACCTGCCC
Source organism: Prochlorococcaceae cyanobacterium jk18x22bins.40 (assembly GCA_022826155.1). GTDB lineage: Bacteria > Cyanobacteriota > Cyanobacteriia > PCC-6307 > Cyanobiaceae > Synechococcus_B. Next base: position 69,695 of record JAJDVL010000037.1, read on the forward strand.
AGTGGCGGCCATTTCCCCTGAGGGTGTGGCCACGGCCCGCTGTTATGGCTGTGGGCGTTGCCTGGCGGTATGCCCCCTGGGCCTCATTGAGGAGCGGCCCTGGCGTTTGGAGCGCTCCCAGCTTCTGGAGATCCTGGAGATCTGCCAACCGGACGCTCTGGAAATCCACACCCGCCCTGGCGCTGTCGCCCCGTTTACCCAACTCCTGACCTTGCTACAGCCCTTGCTGCCCCGGTTGCGGTTGTTGGCGGTGAGTGCTGGGGGACCCTTGGCCCAGTTGATTCCCTATCTGTGGCAACTGCACGGATTGCTTGTGACGCAGTCGGTCTCCCATCTCTGGCAACTGGATGGCCGCCCCATGAGCGGGGACCTGGGCCGCGGTACAGCCCATGGGGCTGTGGCATTGGCCCTTGGCGTGTCTCGCCATGGCCCTCCGGGACTGTTGCAGGTGGCTGGGGGCGTCAACCGGCATACCCAGACGCTTCTGCAGCGCCACGGCCTGGTCGGCCCCGGCGAGAAGGCCCCGGCTGTGGCGGGTATGGCCTTTGGCGGCGCCGCCCGCCAACTGGTAAGCCCCTGGTTGGCGGCTGCCCAGGCGCGGGGCAGGCCCCTGCATCAATATCCAGACCTGGCGGATGTGGCCGTGGGGCAGGCCCAGGCTCTTTTGAGCCTGCCGGCTGATCCAAGGGCTTAACCTGGAGATGTGCCCCCCTCCCGGCCATGGCCGTGCCAGTTCCTTGTACCCCTGGCCAGCCCGGACTCCAGCCCATCACCATCCGGGAACAGCGGGTCACCGATGACCTGGACCACCTGCTGGCGGTGTTGCCGGCGTCTCTCCAACAGCAGCTTGCTTCAGCGGAGCGGCGCCAGGACCTGCTGGAGGTGGTGCTGGATTTGGGACGTCCTCCCGAGGCCCGCTATCCAGGCCGGCGGCTGGACCTGGAGGATACTCCCCTGAGTCGGGAGGCATTGGATGGGGTCCTTGGCCGGGTGGGGCGTTTTGGTGGCGATAACCGGGCCGGGATTGCGCGGACCTTGCACCGCATCAGCGCCATGCGCAACCGGTCGGGAGAGGTGATTGGCCTCACCTGTCGCGTGGGGCGGGCCGTGTACGGCACCGTGGCCATTGTCAGAGACCTGGTGGAATCCAACCAATCCATCCTGATCATGGGGTATCCCGGCGTGGGGAAGACCACGGTGCTGCGGGAAATTGCCCGGGTGCTGGCGGATGAGCTGGATCGGCGGGTGGTGGTCATTGACACCAGCAACGAAATCGCTGGTGATGGGGACATCCCCCACCCGGCCATTGGGCGGGCGCGACGAATGCAGGTACCGGATCCGCAGCATCAGCACCGGGTCATGATCGAGGCGGTGGAGAACCACATGCCCGAGGTAATTGTCATTGACGAGATCGGCAGCGAGCAGGAAGCCTGGGCGGCCCGCACCATTGCCGAGCGGGGCGTGCAACTGGTGGGTACGGCCCATGGCCATCAACTGGCCAACCTGATCAAAAATCCCGCTCTCCGTGACCTGATTGGCGGCCTTCAGGCAGTCACCCTGGGGGATGAAGAAGCCCGTCGTCGCGGCTCGCAGAAAACGGTGCAGGAGCGCTGTGCCCCGCCCACCTTCCCTCTGGCTGTGGAAATGCACAGCCGTGACTGCTGGCATGTGCATTGGAACGTGGCCCGCACGGTGGATGGCCTGCTGCGGGGCCGCCCTGTCCAGTCCCAGGTGCGGCGTCTGGACGAGCGAGGTGTTCTCCATGTGCAAAACCCCTCCCCATGCCCCCCTGGGCTAGGGGATCCCGGGGCGTTGTCCACGGAGCAGCCTGCTCTTCACGCTGCCCAGGGCGATCTCCCCCTGCGCATCTATCCCTCTGGTGTGACCCCCCATCAACTAGACGCACTCATCCAGGACCGGCAGTTGCCGGTACAGGTGGTGCGCACGGTGGATCGGGCCGATGCAGTGCTTTCCCTGCGCAACAGCCTCAGTCATGACCCCAGCGCCCGGCGGATAGCCAAAAGCTTGGGGGTCTCCATCCACGTGATCAAGTCCGCCAACCCACCTCAACTGCAAAGAGCCCTGGAACGGCTGCTGTTGCGCTTCCGCACCAAGGGCAATGTGGTGTAGGATGAAACGGTTCAGTTCCCAGTAGTGGGCCGTCGCCAAGTGGTAAGGCAGCGGGTTTTGGTCCCGCCATTCCTAGGTTCGAATCCTAGCGGCCCAGTTGATGCCCTCGGTGTTTGCCACACCATTGCAGAACAAGCGCATTGGCAGAGATACCCGGCCTCAAGCTGGTCGACGACGTTCCCGCTTCGTCCCTAGGGGATTCCTTTCAAACCCCAATTCTGGATAAGATCAAGAGGAGCTTGTGGTGCTGGGCATGTGTTGGGGATGCCGATGTTGCCAATTTTGACCTTGAGTTGTGCCAGGGTATAAGCCGCCAGGCATGAGAGAATGTGGACCAGGGCGTTGACGGGGGATCGGTGTCGGGTGTGCTCCAAGCCCATGCTGGACTTCAGCTTGTCAAACAGGGTCTCAATAATGAATCGTTTGCGCAACAGCACTTTGTCCAGCAGGGGCAGCAAATAGTTCTTCATGTTGCGGCGAATGCTGGTGATCAGGTGAAGGCCCCGTTGCCAGAGGCGCTCCAGCAGCGCCTGGGACAGATACCCTTTATCAGCAAAGATCTTCCCTTGCAGAGCAGCGGTCATGGCCTCAAGCGGCTTGCGGTCATCACTACTTCCATCTGTGATCCTGAAGGCCATGATCTGGCCCTTGTGGTTGATGAGTAGATGGAGCTTGAAGCCAAAGAACCAGCCCATGGCGGTACGACCACGCCTGGCCATCCCTTGGAAGACCCTGTTCCGGCTGATTCGTGCATTGTGGCAGACCGCTAGCTTGGTACTGTCGACAAAGTAGATGCCGGTCCTCTCCCCACGGAAACAATGCAATAGCAGGTAAAAGGGCAGCAGCAGTCGAGGCTGCAGGCTCACAAACCGGCTATAGCTGGGGAGGTCGCCAAAGCAGTCCCTATACTCTTGTGAGAGGCCGTAGAACCAGAAATGCTTGAAATCCTTATAAGCTGAAATGTGAAACAACACCATGATGAACAGCATCTCGCCGAGGGAGAGCTTGCCAGCTCGGCGGCGGTGGCGATGGGAGGGGATCAAGTGGTGACGCTCCCAGTCCGCAAACAGCTTGGCAAAATCATCGAGACAGCAGAACAAGGCAATGGTAGAATCCGTCATGAGGGGGCCTTCCAGTTGTGTGGTACAGGTGGATACTGAATCAGGTCTTGCCTGATTTGGGAACCTCCCCCTCCCCCCCACCCAAGAGCTGGACAGCCTGAAACCAGATCGCAACAAGGTCGTCTCCCCCTCTTCCCTCTTCCCATCAGGCTTCCCACAGCACTCAACCCAGGCAAGAGGCTCTCCCCCTGCAAATCCCCTTATCCAGAATTGGGGT
>JAJDVL010000049.1 GCA_022826155.1 Prochlorococcaceae cyanobacterium jk18x22bins.40
GTAGAGGCGGGCTGATTCCTGATCCGGGAAGAGCTGGAAGAGTTCCAGCAGGTTAATGGTGGAGCGGGTGGCCATGGCTCAAGGTGCTTCACCCCACCAGCATAAGCTCGATTCCCGATGGTGTCAAGTACTTAATTCCCACCACTGGCGCCAGCGTCCACAATGTGACCATGGCAGCAGAATTGCTGGATGGAGAAGAGAAGGTGGTCTATGGCGATGCGGGGTATCCAGGCCTGCACAAGAGAGAGGAGATGGCCGGACGAGATGTGGAGTGTCGGATTGCCATGGGGCCGGTCCAGCGCCGCCGCCTGGGTCGTCAAGTTCCAGAAGGGCAATGACTGCATTGGGTAGAGAAGGCTAAAGCCCATATCAGAGCCAAAGTGGAGCACCCCTTCCGTGTCGTCAAGCAGCAGTTTGGCTTCCAGAAAACCAGGCTGCGAGGCATGGCCAAGAATCACTGCAAAATGATGATTTTGGCAGCTCTAACCAATCTCTTTCTGGCGAGAAAGAGATTATTAGCAATGGCAGCATAGACATGGGAGTAGTGTGTCAACACACTGCTTTCATGGTGTTATCAAGCACCATGAAGGCTATTGAGAAGTGAAATAAGGTCCTTTGACCCTAAAAACGCTCTATCAGCTACATAATTCAGCTTTTCCTCTCCTATCTCAGTCTTGAACCTGGATTCTCCAGCGGTTCCATAGGTCAATTGCTTTTTATCACAACCTGAACGACCAAGATCACGATTGTAGTTTGCCTTCAAAATGGTCATATTGCCTAGGAAATCTCTGAATAAGCCCATAAATATTGACCATGCAAAATGTTGGATTGTGATGAGTTGGATATACCCTTCAAAAAGGGCTAGCCGTCGTCAACAGTGGTGCTGAACGGTCGGCTTTTTCTTTGACTGTCGGCAATCAGATACAGCTACCCCGTGAACATCACACCATACAGGATTCTGCCCGCAGCAGATTGGCAAGTCCAAGCAGCAGGGCCAGCCGATTCTCCTGCTTCCCCAGGCTGCGGTAGCGCACCTTGCCGTAGCCAAACATCTGCTTCACAGAGAAAAAGACCTGTTCCACCTTGGCCCTCACACTGGACTTGCACGCTTCCATCAGCCACTCCAGTTCTTCTCTGGCTCATCTCCTGCGCTGTGACGGCCTCATGGCAATGTGCCATGCCACCTGATGATCCTTATGGGCCTCACGTTTCTCCATTCCACGATAACCTGCATCTCCCCAGACACGAACTCCCTCTCCCTGGAGCAACTCCTCTGATGCTGCAGGTCATGCACCTTGGCAGAGGTTGTCGCCAGGCTATGGACCAGGCCGCTTTGATCATCCACTCCCACATGGAGCTTCATGCCGAAGCGCCACTGGTTTCCCCTCCGGGTCTGCTTCATCTCCGGATCCCGTTCCCTTTTCCGGTTCTTCGTCGAGGTGGGCGCTTCCATGATGCTGGCATCCACAGTCGTCCTTTCCTTGAGGATCAGCCCTTCTTCTGCCAGATGCTCCTTCAAACAACACCTGGGGCAACCCATGACGCTCCAGCAGATGGCGGAAGTTCAGAATTGTCGCCTCGTCCGGCGCCTTGCTCAGACTGATACCGGTAAAACGTCGCACCTTCTCAATTCCATAGAGCATGTTTTCGGTGGCTGGATCACTGAGGTTGTAGAAGAGCTGCACACCATGCACGCGCAACATGGACTCCAACCCATAGGGCGCTCTCCCCTTTCCAGCTTTTGGGTAGTACAGCCTGATCTGATCCAGTAGACGCTCCCAGGGAATCAGCGCATCCATCCTCTCCAGAAATCGCTCCCTCCGTGTCTTCGGCTTCTTGCTCTCGTACTCAAGGTCCGCAAAGCTCCTCTCCACTCTCTCCATCCCAGCAAAGCTCCAATCAGGGCTCTATCTTACCGCTCATCCCTCCATCTTGCTACCCCTAGAAGTCTTGTTCAGAGGTTCCTTAGATATGGCGAGTGAAAGGAAGAGAGGAACTGTGGAGGCTTTGGCAAACGCTGGAAAACCTCAAAACGGATTCACAACAGCAAGGTCCTTCAATCAGAAGTGCCCTAACACCCCAAGGAGGCTTGTTCAGAGGTGCCTTAATTATGTTAAGTTAACTGTATATTTGTACGCTCTTCCAACGTAAATTTCTCTAAAGCCACGTTGATCATTTTTTGAACAATGGCTCTTATGATAATCAGTAAATGCCTGTGATGGAGCACAAAATGTATAATTTCCATTCCACACTTTCCCGTTTGAACCATCGGCATAATAGTAATAACGTGTATTTTTCAAAGGAAGATTAGTTACATGTGTACATGTCCCTTGATTGACCCGAAACCAGCCAGTCGAAGCCCAACCTGAACGTTGGCTTCTCCAGTAACCGTAAGCTACATTTACATATGGCTCTGAAGAATAGTTGCAAAACTTCAAGCCACCTGATATCAAATCTTGACCGCCATGGAAAAAATCTCGAAAAATATTGCCAATAATTACTTGTTGTTGAGAATCTGTGGGAGTTGTATAAATATTTGACTGTAACATCTTGCTACTACTTTCTGGAATAAAACATAAACTGTAAAGTACTAAAGCTAAGCTAATTGACGGAAATCTGACTAATAGAAATTTAGAAAACTTAGTGCCTCCAAGGGAATGGAACCGCCTTAGCGAGAAAGCCTGGGGAGCCTCTTCTTCCTTCTCCCACACCGAAGTTCTTTTAGAAACATTGCTCCTGGAACGATAGGAACCTCTACTGTCCTGTCTACTGATTAGACTGGGGACTGGGGACTGGGGACTGGGGACTGGAGCCTTGCATCAGGAAGTTCTGTCAGGCAATCCAAGGCTAATAAGCTTTCAGCAAGCCCGTATAGTCTCTCTTCGTCAATCGTTACAGAGATTTAAGATTTAGCAGTCTTCCCCGGCTGGGGGAAAGCATCCCATAGAAACGCTGCTGTTCGCCCAGCAGTCCTTGTGCAACGAGGGCACCCTGTTGATAGGGTTGATAGGGCTTCCCATGAGCAGACCACGACTCAATCACAAGCGCCGACTCCCAACGCGAGGGATGTCCACCATGGGACCCATGCCAGCACCGCTGAACACGAGCATCGACCCCAAGCCCCATGGAGACTGGTCCAGCCAATTGCCCCCACGGCCCTTGCTGTCGTTGCCTCTGACGGCGTTTGCACTTGGGAGATAGCCCCACAGCCCCACGCCGCCGCATCAGCCACCACTGTTCTGACGCCCTATCACTTCCCAGGTCCCACCCTTGCCGGACAATAGCCAGCAACGCCCCCTGATCACCAGCCGGCGCAATCCCCTGGTGAAACAGTCGCGGCAACTCCACACAACCCGTGGCCGGCGCGAGGCGGGGATGCTGCTGCTGGAAGGGACTCACCTGCTGCAGGAGGCCTTGCGCCATGGCCTGTCCCTCCAGCAGGTGGTCTTCACCCAGCGTTGGGGCGAGATCCATGCCAACCTGCTGGCGCAAGTTCCCCCCCGTCTCCAACAACCTGTCAGCGAGGGAGTTCTGGCGGCTGTAGCCACAACGGTCCATCCCGATGGAGTGGCGGCCACGGCCCTGTTGCCCCAGACGCCCTGGCCCTGGCAACCCCGGTTCCTTCTGGCCCTGGACCACGTCCAGGATCCCGGTAATCTGGGCACTCTGTTGCGCACCGCCTTGGCGGCAGAGGTGGACGGCGTGGTGCTGGCGCAATGCGCGGATCCATGGCAACCCAAGGTGCTCCGCGCCGCCGCCGGGGCCGGCTTTGCCCTGCCCATCCGCCAAGTCCCCAACCTGGAACCGATGCTGGTGGAGGTCCATGGCCATGGCCTGCGCACCATGGCCACCTGTGTTGCTGGAGGTCTCCCCTACACCCAATTGGACTGGTCGTTGCCCAGTCTTCTGGTGTTGGGCAACGAAGGCTCCGGGCTGTCTGCTGCGGTGGTGAGCCGCTGCCAAGTGGCCGTCTCCATCCCCCACAGCGGAGCCGTGAACTCCCTCAACGTGGCGGCGGCTGGCGCACTGCTGCTGTTTGAGCGGTTGCGGCCAGCTTGAGTTGCGTCATGGGGGATGCACACTCCGCCTAGGCAGGGATGGACTCAGGCCCTGGACGCCAGAAGGCTCTCAACCACCCGGTCCAGCTTGTCTCCCAGACCCTTGAGTTCTTCCTTGACGGCATGGAGTTCGCCCTTGACGTCCGAGAGCGCCTCCCGCTGCCTGGTCTCGCCGGCCTTCATCTCCTCCCGCAACCTGGCCTCACTGGCCTTCATCTCCTCCCGTTGCTTGGCCATTTCCTCCCACAACCTGACCTCACTAGCCTTCACCTCCTCTCGCAACCTGGCTTCGCTGGCCTTCATCTCCTCCCGCAGTCTGGTTTCACTGTTATTGATTTCGCTTTTCAGGAATTGACAGGTGGCCAATAACAACCCACCAAATGCCACCACCAGCCCCCCGAAGGGGATCAGCATCTCCGGTTGTGTCCACGCTGTTGGCAACACAACGGGATGAAGAACGGATGAAACCATCATGATGAAATCCTACCAGGATCTGTGAACATGGGAGCCATGGGCATGAACGGCTCCTGAGCACAGCGTTCCCTCAAAAAGGTCTGCCCTGGTTGCGGGTGGGGTGTGCTGGCAGCAGTTCAGAATGGCAGCCACTTGCCGTGAACCCTTGGCCCAGGAATTCAACCTTGACGTATTGGTGATTGGTGCAGGCTATGGAGGCTTTGACGCCGCCAAGCACGCCGCCGAGCACGGTCTGCGCACAGCCGTTGTGGAAGCCCGGGAGTTGGGGGGCACCTGTGTCAACCGGGGATGCGTGCCCTCAAAAGCACTGCTGGCGGCCAGTGGCCGGGTGCGGGAGCTGAACGACCAGACGCGCCTGGCCCGTTTGGGCATCCACAGCGGCGGCGCAACGGCCCAGCGGCAGCCCATGGCGGATCACGCCCGGCAGTTGGTGGACACCATGCGCACCTCCATCGGCAAAACCCTGCAACGCCTGGGGGTGCAGGTGCTGGAAGGCCGCGGCCGTCTGAATGGCCCCCATGGTGTGGTGGTGCGCTCCCCCCGGGGCATTGAGCGGGAGATCACGGCTGCCCACGTGATCGTCGCCACCGGGTCCGAGCCTTTTGTGCCACAGGGCATCGAGTTGGATGGTCACACGGTGTTCACCAGTGACGAGGCCTTGGAGTTGTCCTGGCTGCCTCCCTGGATTGCCATTGTGGGCAGTGGGTACATCGGCTTGGAGTTTGCGGACATTTATACGGCGCTGGGCTGTGAGGTGACCCTGATTGAGGCACTGGACCAGCTCATGCCCAGTTTTGATGCGGACATTCGCAAGCTGGCCACCCGTCACCTCATCGAGGCCCGTGACGTTGAGACCTACACCGGGGTGCTGGCCAGCAAGGTGACGCCAGGATCTCCCGTGCGGATCGAACTGCGCCATGCCGCCAGCAAGGAACTGGTGGACACCCTGGAGGTGGATGGGGTGCTGGTGGCCACCGGCCGCGCCCCCGTCAGCCAGGACTTGAACCTGGCCAGTGTGGGGGTGGCCACGGAGCGGGGCTTTATTCCCGTGGATGAACGGCTACGGGTGCTGGCGGATGGGCAACCCGTGGAGGGGTTATGGGCCGTGGGAGACGTGACGGGCAAGCTCATGCTGGCCCATGCCGCTGCGGCCCAGGGCATTGCGGCTGTAGAGAACATCCTTGGTCATGGGCGTACCATGAATTACCGAAGCATTCCCGCCGTCACTTTCACCCATCCCGAGATCAGCTCCGTGGGGCTTACCCAGGAGCAGGCCCAGAAGGAGGCCACGGAGCAGGGGTTTGAGCTGGGCAATGTGCGCAGTTACTTTCGTGCCAATGCCAAGGCTCTGGCAGAAGCCGAAGGGGACGGCCTCATGAAACTCCTGTTCCGTCGCGACAACGGTCGCGTGCTGGGCGCCCAGATCTATGGTCTCCACGCAGGAGACCTGATCCAGGAAGTGGCCAATGCCATGACGGCAGGCCAGTCCGTCCAGCAGCTCAGCCGGGCTGTCCACACCCATCCCACCCTCAGTGAAGTGGTGGAGGTGGCCTATAGGCAAGCCGCTACGGCCCTTTCCTCCTGATCCTCTCCTGCCCGATCCACCCATGCAGATTCGCCGTCGCCCCCCCAGCCCTCTGGTGCGGGTAGCCCATCTCGCCTACGCCACACCCCATCCGGAGAGTGAGCCCCGGCATATCCTGGAAAAAATTGTCTGGGCCAAGGGGGAGGAGCTGGAGCAGGCCCGCCAGCGGGTTCCCCTGCAGGAGCTTCAGCAGCAGGTGGAGCAACTACCCCCCACCCGCGGTTTTCGTCGGGCGTTGCAACAGGCGCCGGACCTGCCCGCCATCATCGCGGAGATCAAAAAGGCCAGCCCCAGCCGAGGGGTCATCCGTGAAGACTTTGATCCCGTCGCCCTTGGCCGGGCCTACGCCGCCGCTGGAGCAGCCTGCATCTCGGTGCTCACGGATCAGCAGTTTTTTCAAGGCAGCTTTGCGGTGCTCAGCGCCGTGCGGGAGGCCGTGCCCCTGCCCCTGTTGTGTAAGGACTTCATTCTCTCCCCCTACCAGTTGTTCCAGGCCCGGGCTGCCGGTGCCGACGCGGCCCTGCTCATTGCCGCCGTCCTCTCCGATCAGGACATCCGCTACCTGCACAAGGTGGCCCGCCAACTGGGGTTGGATTGTCTGGTGGAGGTGCATGATGCTGGCGAGATGGAGCGGGTTCTGGCCCTTGGCATGAACCTTATCGGCATCAACAACCGGGATCTGACCACCTTCACCACCGACCTGGCGGTGACTCAACGCCTCGCCGCCACCTACCGCCAGGCCCTGCACCAGGGCGGCGCGTGGGTGGTGAGTGAGTCCGGCCTGAGGGAGCACAAAGACCTGGAGCAGGTGGCGGCTGCCGGTGCCCAGGCGGTGTTGGTGGGGGAAGCCCTCATGGGTCAGCCCGACGTTGCTGCTGCCTTGCGGACCTTGCGGGGCGTAGCACCTCAGCACTCAGCGCTTGCGCAGCAGCAATAGGCCGTCACCCAGCGGCAGAAAGGCCGGTTCCACCCGTGCATCTGCAGCAGCAAAGTCGTTCAACGCACAAATGGCCTGCAGGGAGGTGTCTCCAGGGTGTTGGTGCGGCTCCACCACCTTGCCGCCCCACAGGACGTTATCAACGATGAGCACCCCACCTGGCCGCAGCCGCGCCAACACCTCTTCGTAGTAGAGGCGGCCGTTTTCCTTGTCGGCGTCGATAAAGCCCAGGTCAAACGTGGGCTCTGGGGGGAGGGCTGCCAGGGTTGTAGCAGCAGGTCCCAGGCGCAACGTGATGCGATCCGCCAGACCAGCCCGATGCCAGTAGGTCTGGGCAATGCGGGTCCACGCTTCATTGACGTCCAGACAAAGCAGGCGCCCCTGGGGTCCCAGGCCGCGGGCCAGGCAGAGGGCGGAATAGCCCGTGAAGGTGCCCACCTCAATGGCCCGCTGGACCCCCATCACCCGGGCCAGCCACTCCATGAACACCCCCTGCTCCGGCGCAATCTGCATCCTGGCCACCGGCCCCAACGCCTGGGTGGCCGCAATCAAGGCCCGTTGCACCTCATCGGGGCCGCCCCCATGGCTCAGAATGTAGTGGTGGAGATCCGGGCTCAGGAAAAAGGATTTGGGCTGGACAGGGGACCGGGTAGGCTGGGGCGGTGGTGTCTCAGGCATGGGGAAGGCGAGGGCGTCCTTACCTCTCCAGGGGAATGGATAAACAGCCGAATATTAACTGGCTATTGCCTGTGCTGCCTCCCCAGCCGACAGGTCCTCGCGCACCTCATGGTGGACTTCCACAAGAGCTAAAGTGCTGTTTTGCCATGAATAAATGGACCGGGCCCGGTAGCGGGCGTCATCCACCAGGCGAATGTGTTCCAGAATGTCCCATTCCATGTAGTGGGACTCAAAGACCACCTCCTGCTCATCCACTTGGCGGATGTGGGAACGGATGGGGGAGCCACAAAAGTAGCCACGGCTGCGGTAAAGTTGGTGGCCAATAAGATAGGCTTCTATTGCTCCTGTGGTAGGATAAGAAGAATTCTTGCTGAACGGCGTGTCTTTCTGGGCAGGCCACCAGCGGAAGCGGTAACAGGAATCCCCCTTGAGGGGATCTTCAAAGGATTCAATGTGCAGCATGGTGTCCATGGCCACGGTGCTGCCATCACAGAAGTCAAAGCGTCGGTGGCTGCGCCAGAGGCCAACATTGCGATTGAACCAACGGCGGATAACCTGGTCTACTCCATCGCCAAAGGGGCCACGACTCCTGGTGAGCGGTACGCGGGTAATCAACTCGTTGGGGTGAGCCACAAAATCAACTTGACGGTGGATGAGGCCAGCGCAGCCCACCTCTTGAGTCCTGTTTAGCGACAACTGCGCCCGTAGGCTACGGGAAAAGCTTGCGCTCATCGGGAGCTTTCCCCAGCTTCCAGCATCACGGCATCAACACAGTCGCCGTTCGCATCTTCATGTTTCCTTCAAGAACGAGTTTAGAATGAACATACCTTCGCAACATTGACGGGTGGGTGGTCCCACTGCAACCAACCAGCAAGCCAGCGTCGGCGTATCCCTCCTGCTGGTGGCCAGTCAGCACCATTTGGCTACCCGGGATTTGCGTCGATTGATGGCTTTTCTGCAGGATGACCACTGTGAGCTGGACATCCATCTCCAGCTCATTGAGCCTGGACAAAATCCGGAGTTGCTGGAGTTGCACAAGCTGGTGGCCACGCCGGCGCTGGTTAAGCTTTCCCCCGCACCACGCCAGGTGTTTACGGGCATCACCATGCTGAAACAGGTGCAGTCCTGGCTGCCGCGCTGGGGCCAGATGGAGCGCTTGAACAGCCTGGCCATGCCGGTGATTCCCTCGCCTGCGGAGGACGGCCGCGATAGTCCCAGGGCTCTGGAGCTGGAGGACCAGCTTCTGGTGCTGCGCCAGGAGAATGAAGCCCTGATTGACCGCTTGCAATTTCAAGAGCGCCAACTGCGCATGGTGGCCCATGACTTGCGCACCCCCATGACCACCACCAGCCTGGCTCTGCAAAGCTTCAAAAGGGGTCACATTGGCAACGAAGAGCTTCTGGATATCCTCGGGCGCCGCCTCCATGAAATGGAGCAACTGTCCAACGATCTGCTGGAAGTGGGGAGCACCCACTGGGAAGCCCTGTTTAATCCCCAGCGCCTCAGCCTCTCCCAGGTCTGCGCCGACGCGCTGCTGGAACTGGAGAAAATGTGGTCTGGTCGCAACCTGGAAATACAAGCGGATATTCCCAGCGACATCCCTGACGTCTTTGCCGACTCGCGACGCATGCGCCAGGTGCTGCTCAACCTGCTGGAAAACGCCTTCAAGTTCACACCGGACGGGGGCCACGTGAAGCTGGGTCTCATGCATCGCACCAGTCAATGGGTGCAAGTGAGCATCTGCGACAACGGCCCCGGGATTCCGGTGGACGAGCAGGAACGCATCTTCCAGGATCAGGTGCGCCTGTCCCAAACCTCCTGGAAAACTGCGGGGTTTGGCGTAGGCCTTTCCATCTGCCGCCGGGTTGTGGAAGTCCACACCGGCAAGATCTGGGTGGTGTCGGAGCCTGGAGAAGGATCCTGCTTCTATTTCACGGTTCCGGTTTGGCGCAACCAGAAACTGCCTGGCCGCTAGCTGGCCTGACAAAGGGAGGGAAGAGGTTGACCCTTTACCCTCCTCAAGTCTATGATTAAGCCTTGCCAAAAGCTCTGGCCCCCATCGTCTAGAGGCCTAGGACACCTCCCTTTCACGGAGGCGGCAGGGGTTCGAATCCCCTTGGGGGTATTTTAAAGTTGTCACGCAATACCCCCTAGGCTCTGGAGAGTCCGGACTTCCAGCAGTTCCCATGAATGCCTTGCTCGCGGCTGGCCCCGAGTCCACAACGTTGTTCACCATCACCGTTCAGGGTTGTGGCGGCTTCCCCGGGCGGCTTGTGGGCCAGCGTCCCATGACGGTGCCCTTGAATCGTCTTCAGGCAACCCATCGGCGCCTTCTCCTGGCCGGGGACACCATCCTCTCCGTCACCCGCTGCCAGCCCATGGGTGATCCACCGTCGCGCCCCCATTCTGCTCCTGCTCCAGACAACAACCAGTCCCCCTCCCCTGCCCTGTTTCCCCTGGTATCGGTTCCCCCGGCGGAGGAAACGGAACTGCCACAGCAGGTGGAGCACGTCCCGACACCAGCCACCCATCAAGACCAGGCCATCGGAACTGGAGCCTCTCTTGGGGAGGACGCCATGCTGCTCCTGCTCTCCGTCTTCGGCGTCCTGGCTCTGCTCACTCTCCAGGCGGCCCAATTCCTGGCGCAGCAGTGGGCGCAACAGTGGGGCAGAACCCATGCCCAGACACAGCCCCGTGCCGACCCTGCCGCCGCAGGCGTCTGGAAGCGGGAATTGGCCAACTTGAGACTTGGCCAACTGTTGAGGCGCGCCAGAACCTCTTGACAGTTCCGTAGTCAATCACACAGCCCCGTTGATCAAGGTGTCGCAACACTTGGGGTGCGGAAGCGATTTCTAGGGTTCCGGTCCCAATTCCCCCAGGGGCGTCTGGTCCAAGAGAAATCCACTGGGGTCACCCAGGTGCACGGAGGGACAAAAGCCCGGGAGGCCGCCTGCACCGTAACCCCTCCATCGCCATGGCTTCAGCGTCCGATAATAACGGTCCTTTTCAAGGGTTTCCTTCCCGGGAAGGCCTTGAGGCCCTGGCCAAAGAGCAACGGCTTCCCCAGGCGGGCTGGCAACAGGAGGTGGAACGAGGTCATGCTTTCGGCCTGGACGCTGCCGACAGCATCAGGGATCGCAGCATTTCCACCTTCTCCCGGGGGGAGTTGCCCCATTTTGCAGGGATCAACACTTTTTTGAAGGCGCCCTACCTGGAAGACGTGCATCAGGTGGGACGCCATGACGTCGCCGTGATGGGGGTTCCCCATGACAGCGGCACCACCTATCGCCCTGGAACACGCTTCGGCCCCCAGGGCATCCGCCAGATGTCTGCTCTCTACACCCCCTACAACTATGAAATGGGCGTGGACCTTCGGGAGCAGATCACCCTCTGCGACGTGGGGGATATTTTCACCCTTCCCGGCAGCAACGAAAAGTCCTTCGATCAAATCTCCAAAGGGGTGGCCCATGTGTTTGCCTCCGGGGCCTTTCCCATCATCCTCGGGGGAGACCACTCCATCGGTTTCCCCACATTGCGGGGGATCTGCCGCCATCTGGGCCACCACAAAGTGGGCATCATCCACTTTGACCGCCATGTGGACACCCAGGAAACAGACCTGGATGAGCGGATGCACACTTGCCCATGGTTTCACGCCACCAACATGGTCCATGCTCCGGCCCGCAACCTGGTGCAGTTGGGCATAGGCGGATGGCAGGTGCCACGACCAGGCGTGAAAGTCTGCCGCGAGCGCAACACCAACGTGCTCACGGTGACGGACATCACCGAGATAGGTCTGGAAGCCGCAGCCCGATTCGCTGTGGAACGGGCCAGTGACGGGACGGACTGTGTCTACATTTCCTTTGATATCGACTGCATTGACGCGGGCTTCGTGCCGGGCACCGGCTGGCCGGAACCGGGTGGCCTGCTGCCGAGAGAAGCCCTGAAGCTGCTGGAGCTCGTTGTGCGCAACGTGACGGTCTGCGGGCTGGAGGTGGTGGAGGTATCGCCCCCCTACGACGTCAGCGGCATCACCGCACTGATGGCCACCCGGGTGGTCTGCGACACCATGGCCCACCTGGTGATCTCCGGGCAACTGCCACGGCAGAGCCCACCGGCCTGGATCCAGGAGGACTGCGCCATGGACGTGGGCCAAGCCTGGAGGTGAGCCCATGCATGAAGTCGACATGACCCGCTGCCTCCTTCAGGCCCTGGAGGACTGGCGGGACCAGCACCCCGTTCAGCCCCAAGTGGGGACCATTCACCTGCTGGTGGGGGAGTTCACCTGTGTGGAGCCCAGTCAACTGCAGCTCAGCTTTGCGGCAGCCGTCAAGGACACCTGGCTGGCGGGAGCCCGGCTCAGCATCGCGTCGGTTCCCCTGGTGGGGAAGTGCCTGGTGTGCGGCAACAGCTATCGGCCCAATCCGACGAGCGGTTATGCCTCCCCCTGCTGTGGTCACCCTCTGGAGACCATCCTCTCCGGCCGCGAGTTGAAGATCCAGCGCATCGACTACAGCCGACCCCGAATCTGCGGTCCACCAGTGCAAGCCAACCCTTGCAGCCAGCCAACTCCGTCCTTCGTCGATCCATCGCCATGCACATGCCCACCAGCGACACCGTGAACCTCAGCCTGCTGGCGGCCAACGATCAGCAGGCCCAGCACAACCGCCAGCATTTTGATGCCTGGGGGCTCTTCTGCATCAACGTGATGAGTAGCCCTGGCGCCGGCAAGACGGTCCTGCTGGAGCAAACCCTCTGCTCTCTCCATAACACCTATGCCATGGCTGTGCTGGAAGGGGACATGACCACCCAGCTTGATGCCCAGCGGCTGGCAGGTTCGGGCGTTCCCGTGGTGCCCATCACCACGGGTCGGGCTTGCCATCTGGACGCCGCCATGGTCTCCACAGGCCTGCATCTGCTGCGGCAGCAATGCGATCCGGCGTCTCTGGATCTGCTCTGGGTGGAAAACGTGGGCAATCTGGTCTGCCCGGCGGAGTTTGCCGTTGGCGAACACTGCAAGCTGGCCTTGCTGAGCGTCACGGAAGGAGACGACAAGCCCCTCAAGTATCCGGTGATGTTCCGTGAGGCGGACTGTGTGCTCATCACCAAAATTGATCTCCTCCCCCACGTGCCTGCCGATCTGGAGCGCATGGGCCATCACGTTCGGCAGGTCAATCCCCACTGCGGGGTGTTTCCAGTGTCGGCCCTTACCGGCGCCGGACTGGGGGACTGGCTGGCCTGGCTTGGGCAACAACTCCAGGCCAAGGGCCATCACCAGCGGAACCCGCAACGGCCCACCAGTGACCGGAAGCAATCAGCATTGACGACCGCCTGAGCGCCCATCATCCGCTCCCGCTCTTCTCCTTCCCTCCCATCTCTTGCCATGACGACCCTCATTCGCAACCATCTCCTATCCCCTGGCAGCCTGTTCACCAGGCTGGTAACCCTTGCCGCGGCCTCCCTTCTGGCGGCAGCCTGTTCACCCAGGTCACCCTCCGCCACAACCTCCACAGCGCCAGGCCGGAGCGCTGACCCCATCACCATTGGCTACAGCAGTTGGGCCGGTTGGTGGCCCTGGGCCATTGCAGCGGAGAAGGAGCTGTTTGCCAAAAACGGCGTGGCTGTACAGATGAAGTGGTTTGACGGCTACGTGGAATCCATGGAAACCATGGCGGCTGGTCAGATTGAATGCAATTCCCAGACACTCAACGACACCATCTCTTTCCTCCCTGGTGCCAACGGTGGTGAGGTAGTGATACTGGTCAACGACAATTCCACCGGCAACGATCAGGTTATTGTCGATGCCTCCATCACGTCCATCCAGGATCTCAAGGGCAAAACCGTTGTCATTGAAGAAGGGGTTGTGGATGACTTTCTTCTCAGCCTGGCCCTCCGGGACAACGGGATGACGCGGGATGATCTGGTGATCAAAGGCCTCCCGACAGACCAGGCGGCGGCAGCGTTTGTTGCGGGCAAGGCGGATGCTGTGGGTGCCTTTCCTCCTTTCACTGGCACTGCCAAGAAGCGGGACGGCGCCCATGTGCTGGTCAGCTCCGCAGACTATCCTGGCGCCATTCCCGACCTGCTGGTCTGTAATGCCGACTTGATTGCCGAGCGCCCCGAGGCGGTTCAGGCCATTGTTGATACCTGGTGGGATATACGGGCCTTCATGAACACCAATCCCGAAGAAGCGGAAGCCATCATGGCCAGGCGTGCCGGCGTTTCTACAGAGGAGTATCAAGAATACAAAGAGGGCACCACACTCTTTAGCATTGAAGACAATCTTGAGGCCTTCAGTGAAGGCGCCACGATGAGATCCATGCCCTATGCAGCCAAGACTATGGCGGATTTCATGGTGGAGACCGGTTTTATTCCAGAAAAGCCGGACATGAGCAATCTATTTGATGATCGCTTCATCAAGGCTTCCGCCCAATGATCACCCACGTCATCCAGCGCTGGTTCTCTTCAGAAACCCTCCGTTCCTCCGCTTGGCGATTGGGACTCCATGGCGCGTCGTTGCTGTTGCCACTGTTGCTTTGGCTGGTGGTGAGTCATGCACAGGTGGTGGAGCCAGCGTTTTTGCCTTCCCCTGCACAGGTCCTCGACTCCCTCTGGTCCATGGCCCACAGCGGGATCTTGCTGGCGGACGCCACCGCCAGTATTCGTCGGGTGATGCTAGGTTTCCTTCTGGCCGCTGCGGTGGGAGTGCCCTTGGGAATTCTGATGGGTTCTTTTGCCACCGTCCGAGCCCTGTTGGAGCCCCTCTCCGGTTTCTTGCGCTATATGCCTGCCGCAGCTTTTACACCTCTTCTGATTATCTATCTGGGCATTGACGAAGCACCAAAAATTGCTCTGATCGCCATCGGCACGGTATTTTTTAACATGCTGATGGTAATGGATGCAGTGAAATTCGTCCCCCGGGAACTCATGGAAACCACCCTCACCCTGGGAGGATCCCAGCGGCAAGTAGTGGTCCAGGTGATCACCCGTTACAGCCTGCCCAGCATCATTGACACTCTGCGCATCAACATGGCCACGTCCTGGAACCTGTTGGTGGTGGCAGAGTTGCTGGCAGCAGAGGTGGGCCTGGGTAAGCGTATTCAGTTGGCGCAACGGTTTTTTCGCACGGAGCAGATTTTTGCGGACTTGCTGGTGCTGGGGCTGATCGGCTTTGCCATTGACCTGGCTTTCCGGCTGTTGTTGCGATTCACCTGCCGCTGGGCCGTCTGAACAGGAGCAGAATCCCCATGGACTTTCAGGTTCAGTCCGTATCCAAAACCTTCGGCGAAGGGCGGCAGGCTCGACTTGTGCTCAAGGACATCAATCTCAGGATCCACTCAGGAGAATTTACCGCGATTGTGGGCCGCTCCGGATCCGGGAAATCCACCCTCCTTCGCTGTCTTGCCGGGCTGGAGCGCCCCAGCCGTGGGTTAATCTGCATGGATGGACAGCCCGTGACCGGTCCGGGTCCTGATCGCGGTCTCGTGTTTCAAAACTACAGCCTCTATCCCTGGCTGAACCTGGCGCAGAACGTGGCCTTCGGGATGGAGTTGCAAGGCCGCTTCTCACGCCGGGAGATTCAAGAGCGCACGGCCTATTTCCTTGACGTGGTGGGTTTGGGAGGTCGGCGTAGGCTGCTGCCGAGGGAATGCTCCGGTGGCATGCAACAACGGGTGGCCATTGCCCGCGCCCTGGCAGCGGGTCCCAAGGTGTTGCTGTTGGATGAGCCCTTTGGCGCCCTGGATCTTCATATTCGTGCCACGATGCAAAATTTTCTTTATCGCCTTTGGGAGCGCACCCGTCTCACTGCCATCCTGATTACCCATGACCTGGAGGAAGCGCTGCTGTTGGCTCAGCAGGTGCATGTTCTGGCTTCCAATCCTGGCCGTATCAGCTACACCCTTGCGACAAACTTTGACCATCAGGATCTCGACAAGCTACGCTTCAATCCCTCTTTTCTCCAGCAACGCCAAAGCCTGGCCCAAGCGATGGAATCCGTTGAGCCTATAGGCCCCCTGGCTAACCACCAGCCACAGCGGGGATAATGGACACTTCGTCCCCCTCTTTCAACGGGGTAGCCTGATTGTCTAGAAAACGAATATCTTCACTGTTGACATAGATATTAAGGAAGCGGCGCAATTTGCCGGAGTCATCACAAAGACGGGCCTTCAAGCCGGGGAAGCGTTCATCAAGAGCCTGGATCAGTTGGTTCACGTCCACGGCATTCAGCTCAACAACTGCTTCGTTGGCCGTAAACGGTTGCAGCGGTGTGGGGATCAGAACTTGAACGGGCATGGGATCCTCGGTGTGCGGTGTGGTGAATGGGTGCCTGGGCCAGGCGCTGGGCCGGGCACCCTAGGCTGCAAGGGCCATTCCGGCCATGGTCTGGCCGGAAGCCTTGGCCCAGGCTTGGTTGAAGCTGTCCAGCCGCGCATCAATCTCGAACGGGGCGCCAATGACGTCCTTCACGGCCTCCGCTGTTTTGAGGCCGTTGCCGGTGATGTAGGCCACGGTGGTTTCATCGGGGTGGATCTTGCCGGACTCCGCCAGCTTTTTGAGCACGGCAATGGTGGTGCCACCGGCAGTCTCTGTAAAAATCCCCTCCGTTTCCGCCAACAGCTTGATGGCGGAAACAATCTCGGCATCACTCACGGCCGTGATGCTGCCGCCGCTTTGTCGGGCCACATCCAGAGCATAGGGACCGTCAGCGGGATTGCCAATGGCAATGGATTTGGCAATGGTGTCGGGTTTCACCGGGGCGATGAAATCCCGACCTGCGGCAAAAGCCTGGGCAATGGGCGAGCACCCTTCTGCCTGGGCGCCGCTAAAACGAACCGGCTTGTGCTCCACCAGGCCCGCCGCCACAAACTCGCGGAACCCCTTGCAGATCTTGGTATAAAGAGATCCCGACGCCAAGGGCGCCACCACGTGGTCCGGCAGGCGCCAGCCCAGTTGCTCGGCCACTTCGAAGGCCAACGTCTTGGAGCCCTCGGAGTAGTAGGGACGCAGGTTGATGTTGACAAAACCCCAGCCGTGGGAATTGGCCACCTCGCAGCAGAGGCGGTTCACCTGGTCGTAGTTTCCCTCCACAGCCATCAGGGTGGGGTGGTAGATCAGGGTGCCCAGCACCTTCCCGGCTTCCAGGTCCGCGGGAATAAACACACAGCAGCGCAGGCCGGCATGGGCAGCGATGGCGGCGGTGGAGTTGGCCAGGTTGCCGGTGGATGCACAACTGACGGTGGTGAAGCCCAGTTCGCGGGCACGGGTCAGGGCAACGGACACCACCCGATCCTTGAAGGACAGGGTGGGCATGTTGACCCCGTCGTTCTTGATGTAGAGATGGTTGAGGCCGAGGCGTCGAGCAAGGTGGTTGGCCCGCAACAGGGGCGTCAAGCCAGTGCCCACGTCGATGGGGTCGCTGTCGATGGGCAGGAAATCCCGGTAGCGCCAGATGGACAGGGGACCCGCTTCGATGGCGGCGCGGCTGACCCGGGCCTTGATGCGCTCCATGTCGTAGACCACTTCCAGCGGTCCAAAACACACCTCGGAACAGACATGCTGAGCAGTGGCCTCGTAGGGATGACCACATTCACGGCAGCGCAAGCCGGTGAAGGTGGCTTCAGAACTCTGTCGAGGTTGAGTCAGTGTAACTGTCACAACAAGAGGGCTGGAAGACTGGGCCAAACTCTAGCAACGGAGCACCGCCCATCCCCTAATATCCGACTTCTCTGGTCGGATATTAGGGGATGGGATCAGTAGCGATTCAGGCTGGGGTCAATCTCCGCCGTCCAGGCGTCAATGCCCCCCTCCACGTTCACCCCCTCCACGCCAAGGCGGCGCAGGGCCAGGACGGCCTTCGCGGAGCGTCCCCCCATCTTGCAATGCACGTAGAGGCGCCGCCCGGCGGCCATGGCGCGCACGGCCTCCACCGCAGCCCCGCTTTCAATGGTGTTGAGGGGCACCAGTTCCGCGCCGGGGATGCGGGCAATCTCCGCTTCCTGGGGCGTACGCACGTCCAGGAGCACCACGTCCTTCCCATCCTGATCCAGCAGCGCTTTCAATTCCTGCACGGTGATGCTCTCCACCGCGCCCGCTTCCTCCTGGCCGGGGCTGGATCCCGGCACACCACAAAACTGCTGGTAATCAATCAGACCGGTGATCCTGGGCCGCTCCGGGTTGGGGCGCAGCTTGAGTTCCCGGAACGTCATCTCCAGAGAGTTGAACAGCAACAGCCGTCCGCTCAGGCTACGGCCAATGCCCGTGATCAGCTTGATGGCTTCCGTGGCCTGAATCAGACCAATGAGTCCTGGCAGGACGCCCACCACACCCCCCTCCGCACAGGAGGGCACCAGGCCCGGCGGTGGCGGTTCCGGGTAAAGATCCCGGTAGTTGGGTCCGTCGTCAAGGTTGAACACCGTGGCCTGGCCTTCGAAGCGGAAGATGGAGCCGTAGACGTTGGGCTTCTTCAGGAGCACGCAGGCGTCGTTGACCAGATAGCGGGTGGGGAAGTTGTCGGTCCCGTCACACACCAGGTCGTAGGGCTCCATGATTTGCAGAGCGTTCTCGGCGCTGAGGGCAGTGTCGTAGAGATCCACTTGGCAGTGGGGATTGATCTCCTGGATGCGGTGTTTGGCAGAGGCAATTTTGGGCTGGCCCACCCAACTGGTGCCGTGGATCACCTGGCGCTGCAGGTTGCTGTGGTCCACCACGTCAAAGTCCACAATGCCAATGCGGCCCACACCGGCTGCCGCCAGGTAAAGCAGCAGGGGGGAGCCCAATCCACCCGTCCCCACGCACAGCACGCTGGCTGCCCGCAGACGCTTCTGGCCTTCCATGCCAATCTCCGGCAGGATGAGGTGGCGGGAAAAGCGGGCCACCTCATCCTGGCTGAGGGTCACTGTGCTTGTATCCGGCGGCAACATGGCAAAAACAGCAGACAAAAGCTCGTCGTTTGCAGTATGGCTGTTCTCTGCGCCGAAATTCCCCCCAATCCTCCTAGACAGGTTGGAAAACATCAATGGTCATGGGCTGAAGACAACCTGATTCCCCCACCCACCAGGCGCCCCGATCCCCCTCGGTCAACCAGCCGTCTCGGCTGGCCACGGCAGAGATCCACACCAGGCTTCCGGGCCAGGCGTGGCGCTGATCCATGGCGGAGGGGCGGGGGGCGCCCCGGGGATGGGAATGGGCCACCCCCAACAGGAGAATGTCCGTCTTGCGGCAGTATTTCTGGGCTGCAATCAGTTCGCGGGGATCCACCGCAAAACGATCAGCGCGGCTATGGGCCTGATGCAGATCCTCGGCTTCATCTTCATCCCGGGAATCCCGGGGCTGGGGGGTCTCGCACCAGTTGGGGCGCCACACGTTCCGACAAGGCCAGACACGCTGCGCGTACAGGGTCCCACCACGGCGCCCGCCAAGGAGAAGCGCACAACCCTCCTCAGGCCAGGGCACGGCAAGGCTCCGCTCCAAGGCCGCCAAACATGGCCCACTGAGTTGGAGCGCCACTGGCATCTCCCCCATGTTGTCCTTATGGTTAAAATGGCTCACCCGCCCGGCTCATGATTAACGCTGCCAACACCGAAGACAAGGCCGCTAAAATACCATCAATACGCCCGCCAGGGTTCCAAGAGGATCTTTCCTTGACCTTCTCCAAACGCTACGACGAGGCCATTGGCAAAATTAATGCCTCCCTGGACAAGGTGGACTGGGAGAAGGCAGGCCGCATCGGCACGTTTGCGGGCATCCTGCTGGTCTTGAGCCTGGCCCTGGTGTTGGTGAACAGCGTCCTGGCAACCATCCACTTGATTCCCGTTGTGCCCGGACTGCTGGAACTTCTGGGCCTGGTGGTGACCGGCCAATGGTGTTATCGCAATCTTTACACCAAAGACAAACGTCAGGCCTTGGGGGAGAAATTCCACAACCTTCGCAAGGAGTACCTGGGTTAGAGGGGGTTAGAAGGGGGCTGGGGGGAGACCATCTGCTGCCGCAGGACCCCGGTCTGTTGCAGGGCGGCACAGAGTTGATCCCAGCGCTCCTCCCGCACCAGGGCCTCCAGGGCCTCCAGGCTGTCCCGGTAGTGGCGAAGCGCCTGCAGCAGGGCGCACCTGTTGTGGGACGCCATCAAGGTCCCCAACCGGGGATTGCCCCCACCCACCCGGGTGGTGTCGGCAAAGCCGCTGCTGGCCAGGCTCTCGGCCAGGTGGCGGATGGGTTCATTCCGTTCTTGTGTCACGGTGCGCAGCAACGCCGCGCTCACCAGTACAGGCAAGTGGGAAACGAGGGCCACGGCATGGTCGTGATCCTGGGCGCTGCAGTGGATCACCCGGGCCCCGAGGACACGGATCAAGGCCTCCAGAAGACGGAGATCGGCAGGAGAGGTGGCGCCTGTGGTGGTCAAGGCCCAGGGACGACCGTAAAAGAGGCCGGGTTGGCCCGCCTCCACACCGGCCGCCGTAGTGCCAGCCATGGGATGCCCCCCAACAAAACGACCAGGCCAGGCCGCTTCCCACGCAGCCAGCACGGGACCCTTGACAGAGCCCACGTCGCTGATGAGGGCCTGCCGGGGCAGGGCTGACAAAAGCTGGGGGGTGGGGGCAAGAAGCCGGTCCAGCGGCAGGCAGAGCACCACCAGGCCCGCTTCCCTCAGCACTGCCGGATCCGTAGAGACCACGTCAGCCAGACCCCGCTGCCGGGCCCGCTCAGCCGTCTCGGCGCGATGCACCAGGGCCACGGTGGGGACACCCGTGGCCTTGAGGTCAAGGCCAATGGAGCCGCCGATGAGCCCCAGCCCCACCAGGCCCACCGGCCGTTGCGCCAGGCAGGACCGCAGGG
This sequence comes from Prochlorococcaceae cyanobacterium jk18x22bins.40, assembly GCA_022826155.1. GTDB lineage: Bacteria > Cyanobacteriota > Cyanobacteriia > PCC-6307 > Cyanobiaceae > Synechococcus_B. Next base: position 20,564 of record JAJDVL010000049.1, read on the forward strand.
TTTGCAGGGGGGACTCCGGACCACTCACCGCCATGTCCTCCAACGCCAGTGGACCTTTACCATTGCCCCATGTTGGAGTCCCATGTTCACGAGCAACTCAAGCGGCTGCTTCACCAGGACGGTCGTCCCCTCTGGGCCCATCATCTGAGCCTCTCTCGGCTGGTGGCCCGCAGTCTGCGACGACATGACGTCACGCTGATCGGCATTGCCCCCGGCAGCGAACCAAGCTGGCGTCTGAGCGCCCTGCTGCCCTGCTGTCTGGCGGGTGAGGCCGTTGCCCTGGTGGTGAGCCAGCAGTTGCATCAGCGCCTCCAACGTGTGGAATTGCCCCGTCTGCATCGTGCCGGCATTGCACCACCCCTCTGGGAAGGGGACAACTGCCCACAGGATATTCCCCTGTGGCTGCTGCGGCCCGCCGAGTTGCTGCGGGCCGACCAGGCAGGGCAGCTTCACGGGCGGCAACTGGTGGTTCTGGACAGCGGCCAACTGGAGAAGGATCTGCAAACCGCAATGGGGGTAACACTGGAGGCCCGGGACTGGAGCCACCTCCAGCAGGCTCACCCCGCCTTGGCCCAGGCTGTTGCTTCCTGCTTTGACCAGCTCAACCAGCAGGTGTTTGCCCATCCCGCCAATCCCCTGGGTCGTGTTCCCGTCAGTGAGGCGGCAGAAGCTCCCCTGCGGCAGTTGCTGGAGGATCACGGCCCCATGCCGGATCCGTGGCAGCGCTGGCTCCATGCCCGCGGTCCCTGGGCAAGCTGGGCGGAGGTGGATTACCGTCTGCTGCGCTGGAGGTGGCAGCGGCAACCCCTGGAACCCCTCCGGTTGCTCCAACCCCTGCTCACCGCCAGGGGCATGATTCTTTGCGGCAGCCCGGGCCCCGGCAAAGCCTTGGAGGACAGCCTCCACAGTCGCTCCATGGTGCGGGTGAAGCTGGGGGATCCGCCCCTGCAGGACCCCCTTCCCCTCTATGCGCCTCGACGCCAGCCCCAGCCCAACGCCCCCGTCTTCCCTCGTCACCTCCTGAATCAGTGTTGCCGCCTGGTGTTGGCCCGTTCCGGCCTCACGGCAGTGCTGCTGGACGACGTGCCCCTGCGACAGGCTCTGGCCAGCGGATTGGCGGCGGAATTCGGCAGTCGTGTGGTCCACGAGTGCCTGACCCCCGCAGACAACGGTGTGCTCTGCGCCAGTTGGGGCTGGTGGCAGGAGCACCATCATCAATTGCCCCTGCCCAGACAACTGGTGATCGGTTCCCTGCCCCTGCTGAGCCTGGAGGATCCCGTCACGGCAGCCAGGGTACGTCATTGGCGCCGGCAAGGCCGGGATTGGTTCCAGGACCTTCTCTTGCCCGATGCCCTGGCAACCGTGCAGCACGTGGTGGCCTGTTTGCGGGGGAAGCAGGGCACGCGGCTGGCTGTTCTGGACGGGCGCATCCATTGCCGAAGCTGGGGCCAACGGGTGCTGGATCAACTGCAGCCCTGGGTTGGCCTCTCCCGGCTTTTGCCCGACGAGCATTAGCTCTTTACCATGGGGGAAGCAGAGGATTCCATCCATGGGAGAAGCAAAACGGCGCCGTGATCTGAACCTGCCGCCACGGCAGACGTCAAGACAACCGCGGGATACGTCCCCCCGGGTGGTGAGTTGGTTGCCCTTGACCCGCCAACAAGCCCGAAGCTTCATGACCTGGACCAGTCGCGGCGCCTGGGCCGGCATCGGCCTGCTGGTGGTGGTCTGGCTGGTGATCCGCTTTGTCGGTCCCGCCCTGGGCTGGTGGACCTTACAGGGCTGAGCCACCCATGCCGGTCTCTTCGCCGGAGCGGCAGACCATGCTCCTTGAACGCTCCAGAGCCTGGGTCGAGGTGGATGAAGGGGCCATCACCCACAACACCCGGGTGCTGCGCCAGAGGATTGGTCCCCACGTGAAACTGATGGCCGTGGTCAAGGCCAACGGCTACGGCCATGGGGACGGCGCCACAGCCCACGCGGCCCGGGCCGGGGGCGCCGATGCCTTTGCGGTGGCCAGCCTGGCGGAAGCCGTTGGCCTCCGTCGCCAGGGGGTGCAGGAGCCCGTGCTGGTGCTGGGTCACCTGAGCCAGGGTGACGAGGCCCGGGCCTGCCTGCACTGGCGTTTACTGCCCACCATCAGCACCATGGACCAGGCACGGATGTTCCATGCCGTGGCCAGTGGTTCGGGGGCGTGTTTGCCGGTCCACGTGAACCTGGACACAGGGATGGCTCGTCTCGGCGTCCCTTGGCAGGAAGGGGCGGCATTGATTCAGGCCATCCAGCCCCTGGAAAGCCTCCGGGTGGAGGGGGTCTATTCCCACCTGGCGGCTGCCGATGCCGTGGATCCCGGCCTGACCCGGCGGCAGCGGCAACGCTTCGATCAGGTGCTGGCCCAGCTTGGCAACGGCCAACCCGCAAGACTGTGCCGCCACCTGGCCAATTCCGCCGCCACCATGGCCGATGACAGTCTCCACTACGACATGGTGCGGGTTGGCCTGGCCCTCTATGGCCATGCTGCGGCGGAACATCTGGAGGGCATCCTGCCCCTGCGGCCGGCCATGGCGGTGCGGGCAAGGGTCACCCTGCTCAAAAACGTCCCCGCTGGCACCGGCATCAGCTACGACCACCGCTACCACACAAGACGCCCCAGTCGGCTGGCGGTGGTGGCCATCGGCTATGCCGACGGGGTGCCGCGGCTACTCTCCAGTCGCATGGGCGTGCTCCATCGGGGACACCGGCTGCCCCAGGTGGGGGCCATCACCATGGACCAACTCATGATTGACGCCACCGACCACCCCCAGCTTCACACCGGCGCGGTGGTCACCCTGCTGGGTCACGACGGAACCGCAACCATCAGCCCGCGCCAGTGGAGTGAAGCCTGCGGCACCATCCCCTGGGACGTTCTCTGTGGCTTCTCCAGCCGTCTGCCCCGGTTAAGCGCTGGCCATTCACCACAGCAGGGTGACCAACCGACCCTGCAATGATAGGCTGGAACGGCCACTGGAGAGGTGGCTGAGTGGTTGAAAGCGGCTCCCTGCTAAGGAGTTACAGGAGGCAACTTCTGTCGAGGGTTCGAATCCCTCCCTCTCCGTTCTTGAGAATCCCCATCCCTCAGCCCTTGAAAAACCGCAGGGTCCGGGGATGTCCCCATGGGCCGTCCACCCGCAGGTCGGGCTGATTCATGGCCATGTGGCGCAGGATCCAGAACACCCGCTCCACCTGCTCCGGCGCCCCGACGGCCTGGGCAATCTCCACAGCCGTGCGGGGGGTGCCATCCAGTAGGGCCGCCACCTGCTTTTGCAGGCTCAGCACCGCAGCGGCAGCCTTTTTGCCCGCTTCCACGCCGGGCTGATGGTAGGCGTTGACGTTCACCAACTCCCCATAGAGCCCCACTGTCCGCTCAAACAGGGCCACCAGGGCCCCCAACTCCCGTGGCCCCAGCCGCTCCATGGTGATGGTGACGCTCTGGCGGCCACCCTCGGTGAGGGCGCTGCGGGTGCCCTGGAGGAAGCCGTCCAGCAGGTCTCCAGGGCTATCGTCCTCCTCCGTCAGGGAACTGGCGGGGGGGTCCTTGAGGACTTCGATGAAGGTGACAAAGAAATTATCGATTCCATCCCGAAGCTGCTGCACGTAGGCGTGCTGGTCCGTGCTGCCCTTGTTGCCGTAGACCGCAATGCCCTGGTGAACCACCACCCCGTCCCGATCACAGCGCTTGCCGAGGGACTCCATCACCAGTTGCTGCAGGTAGCGGCTGAACATCTGCAGGCGATCCCGATAGGGCAACACCACCATGTCCCGTGCGCCCCGCCCTGAACCGGCGACGAACCAACTGGCGGCCATGAGGGCGGCAGGGTTGCCGCAGAGCAGGGGCCGGCGGGTGGCGTTGTCCATGGCCGCCGCCCCGGCAAGGAAGTCCTCCATCGGCACACCCGCCAGCAGCCCCGGCAGCAGCCCAACGGCAGAGGTGATGCTGGTGCGCCCACCCACCCAGTCGTGCATGGCAAAACGCTTCAGCCAGCCTTCCGAGGCAGCCTGCCGATCCAGCTTGCTGCCCGGCACGGTAATGGCCACCGCCTGGGCTGGCCACGCTGCTCCCAGTTGCTCCAGACGGCGGCGGGTCTGCACCATGCCGACATGGGGTTCCGGGGTGCTGCCGGATTTGCTTACCACAATCACCAGACTGGTCTTGAGCCGCTCCCCCAGTTCCCCACAGGTGCGACCCATACCCTCCGGATCCACGTTGTCAATAAAGTGAAACCGCAGGCCCACGTCGGGCTGCTGCAGGGCGTGAATCACCAGCAGGGGTCCCAGCCCCGAGCCGCCGATCCCGATCCACACCACATCGGTGAAGGCCGCTCCTGCAGGGGTGGTGATGGACCCCTCCAGCACACCACGGGCAAAGGCGGCCATGGCCTGCTGCTGCTGCCGAAGCGTTTCCGTGATAGCGGGATCCGGCGCCAGTTGCGGGGTCCGTAGCCAGTAATGGCCCACCTGCCGCTGCTCGTCGGGATTGGCAATGCTCCCCTTCTCCAGGGCGGCCATGGCCGTAAAGGCCTGCTCAAAACGCGGCTGAAGGCTGGTGAGCACCTCCGGACTCAAGGCCATGCGGCTGGCGTCCAGCCAGAAGCCCAACGCTTCGTCGTGCCAGAGCAACGCACAGAAGCGTTCCCAAAGCTGCTGGTGGTTGGTGGTCTCAAGGGGGGGGAAGGAGGGAATTTGGGGAGCCAAGCTCATCCAGGCCACATACCGTTTGGCTAAACGCTAAGCCATATGGTGTTTTGCCTTGCACGCCCAGGGGGCGCTGGGGTAAGACCCATTTTATGTGCAAGGCACTGTCCTCGTCAGCTCTGGATCAGCCCACGCTCCACACACCGGCGGCCATATCCACCAGGGGACGCACCAGGTCCGTGCCACAGAGGAACCAGGCAAAGGCAGCGCCACCGCAGCCCCCAAGCCACCAGCCGCTGGCGAATTCTTCCCAGCCGGCTTTGGTGAACAGGTCGGCTGGCGGGTTGGGGATGGTGACGGAAGGAGGCTGCACCTTGGGAGCACTGCCTGCGGTCCCGTAGAGGGACAGGGCAACGGTGAGCACGGTGACCATGACCACCGTGTCCAGCAAACCAGCGGTGGCGGCCGCCTCGGTGGCCCTCAGGCCACTGGTGACGGTCAGGGGGCCATAGAGGAAGAAGCCGTGGGCCATCCCCACCTCCAAACCACGGCGGTTGGGGGAGAGGCCTTGCCGATAGGCCGGCAGAGCGTTGAGGAAGGCCTTGATGAACTCGTTGGAGTTGAAGGGAGTGGCCAGATTCCCAACAGTGGGGTCCGCGACGGGAGTGACAGTCATGGTTGGCGAGGGAGACGTTAATCAGGAAGCGCCGCAGACAGGGCGCGGCGAGGCGTCGGGAAACCTGACGGATCAGTCCGTGGATTCAACAACGGTGAACAGGATTCCCATGGCCACGAAAGCGCTGATGAGCACAAGGGGGATAAACACTGATGGCATCCACGCTGCGGCGTAATCGCCAATGGTGAAATCAACAGTCATGCCGGACAGAGCAAAAGGGCTGTTTCAATCATTGACAGCGTCCCAGCAGGCTTGGGACGGCATACCCACGATTGATAGCTCAAACCCTAAGCGGGCCGGTCTTTGATCCCGGTGACCACAACCTGGGGGTGACATAAAAGTTCAATCCCTGGGCATTGGGCAGGGCCTCGGGCGCCGGGCAGGGGGAATTAGGATGATGCCATGGAGACCCTATTGCTTGTTGGTGTTGCCGTCCTTTTTCTTGTGGGAGCCGTTCTGCTGCAACGGCGCCGGCGACTCCTGGGGAAGCAGGCCCCACCCAGCCCACAGCAGGCCAGCGCTGGCCCGTATCCGGTTCAGGGGGTCTTGCAGCCTTCCCCCTTCTCCGAGCAACCGGCGGTGGTCCCCGGAATGGGCCAGTCCCGGCCTTCAGGTCCACAACAGCGGCGGCAGATGCTGCGGTACTTGAAGTTTGCCTATGACAAGGGGTCAAACGCCCGGCTGGCGGCCATGGAAGACATGGTGGCCTGGGGACATCCTGCCTGCCTCCCTCTCCTGCGGCGCGGCCTGCGGGATGCGGACCTTCGTGTGGTCGGTTTGGCAGCCCGTGGTCTGGAGCGTTTCCGTGGCCCAAGCCAGCGCCTCAAACATGCTCCACGGCGCCTTCGTCGGCCACGGGGTCACCGCCCCTCACCACCTGCCTGACCCTGTAGATGCTGCGGTTCTGGCTCTCGTGGTAGGTGCGCATCAGCAACTCCCCCAACAACCCGAGACAGAATATCTGCACCCCGGCCAACCCCAACACCACGGACAACAGCAACAGAGGACGGCTGCCGATGTCTGCCCCCGTCATCTTCACCACCAGGAGGTAAAAGCTCATCAGGAAGCTGGTGGTGATGGCCAGGAGTCCGGCAAAGCCGAACACGTGCATGGGCTGGGTCAGGAAGCGCTGCAAGAACCAGATGGTGAGCAGATCCATCAGCACCCTGAAGGTGCGGTCGATGCCGTATTTGCTGCGGCCAAACTGCCGCGCCCGATGATTGACCTTGATCTCGTCAATGCGAGCCCCCTCGATGGAGGCCAGGGCAGGCAGGAAGCGGTGCAGTTCTCCATAGAGGTTCATGTCCTCCACCAACTCGCGGCGGTAGGCCTTGAGGGAGCAGCCATAGTCGTGCAGCCGCACCCCCGTGACGTTACCGATCAGACGGTTCGCCAACCGTGAAGGCAGCTTGCGGCTCAGGGCCTTGTCCCGGCGCTGGTGTCGCCAGCCGCTCACCAGGTCGTAGCCTTCCCGCAGGCGGTTGATGATGCGGGGAATATCGTCAGGGTCGTTTTGCAGGTCCCCGTCCATGGTCACGATCACATGGCCGCGGGAGACGTCAAACCCGGCAGCCATGGCCGGTGTCTGGCCGTAGTTGCGGCGCAACAGCACCACCACCAGCTCCGGCGCGTCCCGGGCCAGCTTTTGCAGACGCTCAGCCGTGCCGTCGGTGGAGCCATCATCAATGAGCACCAGCTCGAAGGATTCCTTCATGGGTCTCAGCACCCCCAGCAGTTGCTCCAGCAAAAGCTCCAGGCCGTCGGCCTCGTTGTGGAGGGGAATCACCACGGAAATGCTGGGCTGAACCGTGGTCATTGGCTGGCGTAGGGGCAAGTGGCAACAAGGGATTATATGCAACGCTCACAACCCGCTCCAGGAGCAGGTCAGGAGGCTTGTGTCTTCAGCAGGCCCTCGATCAGCCGGTCTACTTTGGAGCGTAGTTCCCTCATGTCTTCCCGCTGCCGGACCTCCATAGCCTTGAGTGCGTCCTGCTGCCGGGCCTCACTGGCCTTGATTTCTGCCCAGATCACCGCCAGGGCGCCGAGAAGGACTGTCAAACCACCCGTCAGCAGTGCCGGGAGTAACCAGGAAGGCATGGAGAGAAGGCACTCCCTGCCATGGTAGCCGCGGCCAGGGGGTTGGGAGAAACTGTCCGTGTGCCTTCCATCCCCTGCGATGGAAGACCTGCCCAACGGCGAGTGCTAGGATGGCGCCATGACGGCATCCACCACCCCGAAGCCTGAGCCCCCGTCGCCAGGGGTAAAGCAGCCTGCTTCCCTTACGCGGGAAGCAGGTCCGGCGATGGCCTACGTTCCTGCTGTCCAGGGCAACGACTGGTTGAGGCCGGCAGTGGTCCTGGGGGCCCTGGCGTTGCTGCTGGCGGCCTTTCATGGGGTACGGCAAGAGATTAAAGACGTGCGGCAAGAGATTAAAGACGTGCGGCAGGAGATCAATGGCGTGCGGCAAGAGGTCACTGGCGTGCGGCAGGAGATCAATGGCGTGCGGCAGGAGGTCAGGGCCAGCGAAGAAAGCCTCAGGGGTGACCTGAAGTCCGACATTGCAGAACTGAAGGCCGACTACAGAGCCTTGAACGAAAAGCTGGACCGGGTGCTGGAAAGCCTCCGGTAGCCCTGGCGTCTGGCGACCTGGTTTCCGTAGCGCCGCTCTCCTTCGGTAATCCCGAACCGGAACTGCTAGGCTGTTGCCATCCACCCGCCCACCCGATGCCCACCCTTGCCCAAACGCTGATGATCGTGACTGCGCTGGGCGTCTGGTCCGGTGTGGGCGTCACCGTCCTGATCTTCTTGTGGAACAAGCTGGACAAGCGGTTTGACGACCAAAGCAACGAGCTGGACAAGCGGTTTGACGACCAAAACAACAAGCTGGACAGGCGGTTTGACGGTCAAGACAGGCGGATTGACGACCTGCGGGATGACGTGAAAGAGCTACGGGCGAAAGTGGACGACCTGCCTTTGAAGATCATGGAGATGCTGAGCAAAGCCCCCCGCTGACCCGCCGCCAGCAGCCCACCCGGCGTTCCCTCCCCTGGGTTGAGCGCGTGCGAGAGAAAAACACCACCACGCCTACATTAGGTAGGTCAGAGTCTGGCGCGGGCCTGGTCTCAGGACTGCTTGGCGGTTAGAAAGCTCTCCACCAGGTGGTCCACTTTTTGGCCGAGCGCTTTCATATCGGCAGTTCCCTCATCTCTTCCCGCTGGCGTGCATCACTGGCCTTCAGGTCTTCCCGTAGCCGGGTCTCCATTGCCTTGAGGTCTGAGCGCACCACCCCGACCAGGAACATGCCCAAGCCAACGGCAACACCAGAGGGCAGCCACTCACTGAAGCAGAACAGCACTCTCCAATAGAAACTTTCCCCTCATGGAGGGTCTCACCCCTCAGCAGCTAGTCCCTTTCCTGATGTTCCCTCATCCGGAACTGGGGTTGATTACAGAGAACCAGTCCTGTGGCGCGTCCCCATGCCCTGGGGGTGGGGCATGGGTTCCAACTGGCAACTGACGCCAGAGCCTGCCGATGGTCCCCAGGACGGTAAGCCCTTCTCCACAGCACAGACTGGTGGCCGCAGCCAGTGCTATGGAGAGGGGGCGCTGGTGAGTGACGGGGGAATATCCTCAAAACAAGGTAGAGAAGTTGAGCTTGAGGGAATGTTCCACTGGGGATGTAGTGGAGATCGACTCCTGCCGCTGGCCTTGCAGAGAGACTTCCCATGGTTCTCCTTGGAGTTGCTGGGCATAGGGAGCTACGGACCAGAGGAGGCCATAGGTCTTGCTGGTGGGAGAGAGTGCCATTGCCACAGCAGGGGTCAGGGTGAGACGGTCGTTATGGACCGGGAAGCCATAGGCCAGTTCTGCTTCAAACTGTTGCCCACTGCTGGGTGAGTCATCCAGCCCATCCAGGACGGTGGGGCTGAGGAGGGCATGTATGCCTTCGTCTGTGGAGAGGCCCATGGCGTGACCCATGGAGAGGGAGGGACCACGATTGGAGAGTGAGGGATCCCAGGAGAAGGAGAGTGCCAGACCCTGGTCCTGGAACTCTTCTTCTGCATGGAAGAGGAGAGTGCGACCTTTCAACTCGCCGCTGATGCCACGCTCTGGATCCTTCCAGGCAATACCAGCGCCCAGGTCCATGCCGAAGCCGTTTTCCGCATCGCCACCGTCTTGCCGGATGCCCACTTCCATGGAGGGGAGGAGAGAAGAGCCGTTGGCCAAGGGGAAGGGTCGTGTGGCCTCCAGCCCCAGTCGGAAGCGGGAGACGTTGCCTTCGGAAGACTCCAGCCCCTCCACCTCTTCTGAGGTGGTCTTCAGGGAGAGGAGGTCAGCGGTGGTGTTGAGGCTGGTGCCTTCACTGCCCCCGTCCAGGAGCAGGCCGTCCATGCCGAGGGCCACCATGGTCATGGTGGTGTCGGGCTTGTATTCCTCTCCGTCATCGGGTTTGAGGGAGAGTTGTCCCCAGCCGTAGCCTGCTGTGGCCCAGATACCGAGGCGTGGGGAGAGGGCGTAACGTCCATAGGGGAAAAGCCCTGTCAAGGAGGTGCTGATCTCCCCATCAGCATGGTCCTCGCCGTCATAGGAGCCGCTGGCCCAGGAGTGGGAGAGAGCAGCGCCAGCCTGCCAACGGGTAGTGCTCCAGTCCGCCCCCAGCAGGAGGGTGGTCACGTCTCCATCAAGGGAGACATCGTCTTCCTCTCCACTGAAGGAGGAGAGGGCGCCCTGTCCCCAGAGGGCGAACTGGGGAGCGCCTGCCTCTCCTTCTGGAGCGAAGCTGAAGGAGGAACCCTCTACCAACAGTTGGGGGGTAACGCTGTCAAAGCCCAGGGCCTTGGAGAGCAGGCCCTGGTTTTCTGCCAAGGGCGTATCGCTGGTGAAGTCCTCCCCGGCGAGGGTGAGTTGTAA
>JAJDVL010000025.1 GCA_022826155.1 Prochlorococcaceae cyanobacterium jk18x22bins.40
AACCAAGGCCTGCTCTCCAAGGCCCTGGGCTTTGAGAGCGTTACCCCCCAACTGTTGGTAGAGGGTTCCTCCTTCAGCTTCGCTCCGCAAGGAGAGGCAGGCGCTCCCCAGTTTGCCCTCTGGGGACAGGGCGTCCTCTCCTCCTTCAGTGGAGAGGAGGAGGAGGTCTCCCTTGATGGAGACGTGACCACACTCCTGCTGGGGGCCGACTGGAGCACTGGCCGTTGGCAGGCTGGCGCTGCTCTCTCCCACTCCTGGGCCAACGGCTCCTACGACGGCGAGGACGGTGCTGACGGAGAGATCAGCACCACCTTGACAGGCCTGTTCCCCTATGGTCGTTACGCCCTCACCCCACGCCTCGGCATCTGGGCCACAGCAGGCTACGGATGGGGTGCTCTCTCCCTCAAACCCGATGGCAACGAGGAGGAATACAAGCCCGACACCACCATGACCATGGTGGCCCTCGGCATGGACGGCCTGCTCCTGGACGGGGGCAACGAAGGCGTCAGCCTCAACGCCACCGCCGACCTCCTCTCCCTGAAGACCACCTCAGAGGAAATAGAGGGGCTGGAGTCCTCTGAAGGCAACGTCTCCCGCCTCCGCCTGGGGCTGGAGGCAACACGGCCCTTCCCCTTCGCCAACGGCTCTTCTCTCCTCCCCTCCATGGAAGTGGGCATCCGGCAGGACGGCGGCGATGCAGAAAACGGCTTCGGCATGGACCTGGGCGCTGGTATTTCCTGGAAGGATCCCCAGCGGGGCATCAGCGCTGAGCTGAAGGGGCGCACTCTCCTCTCCCATGCAGAAGAGGAGTTCCATGACCAGGGCCTGGCCCTCTCCTTCTCCTGGGATCCATCCCCCTCCAACCGCGGTCCCTCCCTCTCCATGGGTCACGCCATGGGCCTCTCCACAGAGGAAGGCATACATGCCCTCCTCAACCCCACCGTCCTGGACGGGCTCGACGGGCTGGATCCCTCACCCAGCAACGGGCAACGGTTTGAAGCACAACTGGCCTACGGCTTCCCCTTCTATAACGACCGCCTCACCCTGACCCCTGCCGTGGTAATGGCATTCTCTTCCACCACCAGGACCTACGGCCTCCTCTGGTCGGTCACTCCCTACTCTGAACAGTCACATGCTTTTCCTTGGGAATTGTCCATCGAAGCGGAACGACTGGAACACTTCTCTTCCTCGACTCCAGCCGATCACTCCCTCAAGCTCAACTTCTCCTCATCCTTCTGAAGCGGGGCGACACATTTCCTGCAAAACAGGCTTTTTTAAGCGAAAAGAGGGCAATTCTTTCTGGTGAGCTTGAGCTACTTCCCCTCAAAGCAGCGGGCTACCGGATTCTGGGCCAACGACGCCTCAGTGGTCTTGTCTGGGAAAATGATTACCGCCCAGCGCAGATTGCCCAGCTTCGGCCTGGGGCAGATGACCGGCTGGCGAGGGTATTGGACGAAAATGAAGCCGAAATCGCCACATGGCGCACCCATCAGCAGGAAACCGGGTATCTCCTGTCAGTGGTGCGGCCGCGATTCTGCTCCATGGGAGGCTGCGGGTCCCGTGTGTTGCCGACGGGGCTTGCTGTTCCTCGCCCCGCTTTGCCATCAACCGTGACACAATCCCAGATAGAGGCTGACCCTGACCAAGGGGGCACCTCTTCACCCGCCACTTGAACCATCGCCCCCCATGTGTTAGGATTTTTGCTTGTGCATTTCAGGACTGCGCCTGAGCGCTAGCCAGGCCTCCAGCTCCCGATGCACAGGTTCATCCGCAGGGATGGGCCTTCGGGTTGATCCATCCGGCCTGGGTCGTGGTTGATCACAGGAAACTGACATCTTGCGGCAGGTCTCTGCTGCGGTGTGATCAAGTCCTAGCCCTCTTCTTGCTGCATCGCCGGGTTGCCCCCCATCAAGGTGGTCAATCTGTCCTCGGACTAGCCCTGCCCACACCGGCAACGGTCATTTCGAAACGGTTCAGCCTTGCCCTGGACCCCATGGTCCGGCATGACCCTGCCGAAGTACAGCTCTTCTCCCATGTCCATTGGCATCCTCGGCACCAAGCTGGGCATGTCCCAGTTTTTCAGCCCGGACGGCAAAGCCGTACCGGTGACGCTCATCCAGGCCGGCCCTTGCCGGATCACCCAGCGCAAGAGCATGGCTCGGGACGGCTACAGCGCCGTCCAGATCGGCTATGGCGAGACTCGCGAGAAACTGGTCAGCCTGCCTGCCAAAGGCCACCTGGCCAAAAGCGGCGACACCCTGCTCCGGCATCTTCGGGAATACCCTGTCCCTGCTGATGAGGCTGTGGACACGGGAGCCGTCCTCACGGTGGCCCAGTTTGAACCGGGCCAAGCGGTTGACGTGAGCGGGGACACGGTGGGGCGTGGCTTTGCTGGGTATCAGAAGCGCCACGGGTTCCGCCGTGGTCCCATGAGCCATGGCTCTAAGAATCACCGCCAGCCAGGGTCCACTGGCGCTGGCACCACGCCGGGCCGGATTTATCCGGGCAAGAGGATGGCCGGTCGTTATGGGGGCAAAGCCACCACCATGCGCAAGCTGGTGGTCGTCAAGGTGGACCCTGACCAGCATCTGCTGGTGGTGAAGGGCTCGGTGCCGGGCAAGCCTGGATCCCTGCTGAGCATCCGTCCCAGCCGCAAGGTGGGCGGCCAATGATCTGCCTGATGTTCACACTGGAGAATCATGGTTGATTGCGTTGTTCACAACTGGGAAGGTGAGCAGGTGGGTGAGGCCCACCTTGACTTGAAGGCTGCCCGTGAGGACACAGCGGTTCACCTGCTCCATGCCGCCCTGGTGCGGCAGCAGGCCAACCAGCGCCAAGGCACCGCCAGCACCAAGACCCGCTCCGAAGTGCGCGGTGGTGGACGCAAACCCTTCAAGCAAAAGGGCACGGGTCGGGCGCGCCAGGGTTCAATACGCACCCCGCTGCGCCCCGGCGGCGGGATCATCTTTGGTCCCAAGCCCCGCTCCTACACCAAGGCCATGAACCGCAAGGAGCGGCGCCTGGCCCTGCGTACGGCCCTGATGAATCGGGCGGAGGATTGGGTGGTGGTGCAGGAGTTCAATGCCTCCATCAGCACACCCAGGACCAGGGACCTGCTGGCGGCCCTGGAGCGTTGGGGCGTTGCGCCTGACGCACGGGTACTTCTTGTGCTCAAGGCGCCAAGTGAGGCTGTCGTCAAGTCGGCCCGTAACCTGCCCCGGGTCCACCTGATCCGAGCGGATCAGTTGAACGTCTTCGATCTGCTCCACGCGGACAAGCTGGTGCTCAGTGAAGACGCCGTCACCACCATCCAGGAGGTTTACAGCGATGGCTAAATCCTTTGCCGGGCGCCTTGCGGACGTGGTGCGGGCGCCTCTAATCACCGAAAAGGCCACCCGTGGCATGGATCAGAACCAGTACACCTTTGCGGTGGATCCACGGGCGGCCAAGCCGGATATCAAAGCCGCCGTTGAGCAGATGTTTGACGTGAAGGTGATTGGCGTCAGCACCATGAATCCACCCCGTCGCAAACGGCGGGTGGGACGCTTTGCCGGCGAGCGTGCCCAAATCAAGAAAGCTGTGGTGCGCCTTGCCGAAGGCGACAGCATCCAGCTCTTCCCCGAATCCTCCTGAGGCGCTGTTCCATGGCTGTTCGTAAACTCAAGCCCTATAGCCCTGGCACCCGCACCCGGGTGGCCGGGGACTACAGCGAGATCACCCGTCGAGAGCCTGAGCGCTCCCTGGTGGGCGCCAAGCACCGTGCCAAGGGGCGTAACAACCGCGGCGTGATCACCTGTCGCCATCGGGGTGGCGGCCACAAGCGCCGCTACCGCTTGGTGGATTTCCGCCGCGACAAGCATGGCGTCAAGGCTCGGGTGGCTGAAGTCCAGTACGACCCCAACCGCAATGCCCGCTTGGCGCTCCTCTTCTATGAAGACGGTGAAAAGCGCTACATCCTCCAACCCCAGGGCGTTTCCGTGGGCAGTGAGGTGATGGCCGGACCGGATGCTCCCGTTGCCCTGGGTAATGCCCTGCCGTTGTTTGCCTTGCCCTTGGGCACGACGGTCCACAACGTGGAACTCTACGCCGGGCGGGGCGGCCAGATGGTGCGCACCGCAGGCGCCAGTGCCCAGGTGGTGGCCAAGGATGGGGACTACGTGGCTGTCAAGCTGCCCTCCACCGAGGTGCGGCTTGTCCGCAAGGAGTGCTACGCCACCATTGGCGAAGTGGCCTATGGGGAAGTGCGCAACACCAGCTTGGGCAAGGCTGGTCGGCGCCGTTGGCTGGGCCGCCGCCCCCAGGTGCGCGGCAGTGTCATGAACCCTTGCGATCATCCCCACGGGGGTGGTGAAGGTCGGGCGCCTATTGGCCGCTCAGGACCTGTGACACCGTGGGGCAAACCGGCGCTGGGCCTCAAAACCCGCAAGCGCAACAAGCCCAGCAACCAATACGTGTTGCGCCGTCGACGTCGTGTGTCCAAGCGCAGCCGCGGCGGTCGCGACGCCTGATGCCCTTCCCCTCTGCCTGACCTCCTATGGGACGCTCCCTCAAAAAAGGCCCCTTCGTGGCTGCAAGCCTGATGAAGAAGGTGGAGAAGCAAAACGCTTCTGACGACAGGTCCGTGATCAAAACCTGGTCACGGGCCTCAACCATCCTTCCGGACATGATTGGCCACACCATCGCTGTTCACAACGGCAAGACCCACATCCCCGTCTACATCACGGAGCAGATGGTGGGCCACAAGCTGGGTGAATTTGCCCTGACCCGCACCTACCGGGGCCATGGCAAAGACAGCAAAGGTTCACGCTAAGGACACAAAGACCATGGTCAACTCCACCAGTACTCCAGCCCGGGCCACGGCCAGGTTTGTGCGGGGCTCCGCCAGCAAGGTGCGGCGTGTGCTCACCCAGATCCGTGGTCGCAGCTACCGGGACGCCCTGATCATGCTTGAGTTCATGCCCTACCGGTCCACGGCAATGGTCACCAAGGTGCTCCGGTCTGCCGTGGCCAACGCCGAGCACAACCTGGGCCTGGATCCCGCCACCTTGGTGATCAGCCAGGCCACGGCTGATATGGGTCCCTCCATGCGGCGGTATCGACCCCGCGCCCAGGGTCGGGCCTATCAGATCAAAAAACAAACCTGCCACATCAGCATTGCTGTGGCTCCACAAGACACCTGATTGCCATCCGAGCCATGGGCAACAAAATTCACCCGACAGGTCTGCGGTTGGGGGTCATCCGGCCCCACCTCTCCAATTGGTTTGCAGACAAGAAGACCTACCCGCTCCTTCTGCAGGAGGACGACACCATTCGCCGTCACATCATCAGGAAATACGCCTCTGCCGGGATCAGCGACGTGCGCATTCAGCGCAAGGCGGATCAGTTGGAGGTGGAGTTGAGGACAGCGCGGCCCGGGGTGCTGGTGGGCCGTCAAGGCAGCGGGATCGAGGAGTTACGCAGTGGCATCCAGGCCGCCATTCGTGATCGCAGCCGTCAGGTGCGCATCAACGTGGTGGAGGTGGAGCGGGCTGATGCGGACGCCTCCCTGATGGCGGAGTACATCACCCAGCAGTTGGAGAAACGGGTGGCCTTCCGTCGCACCATCCGCATGGCCGTTCAGAGGGCTCAGCGGGCTGGCGTCATCGGCCTCAAGCTGCAGATCAGCGGCCGCCTCAACGGCGCTGAAATTGCCCGCAGCGAGTGGACCCGCGAAGGTCGCGTCCCCCTCCACACCCTGCGGGCAGACATTGACTATGCCAGCAAGACCGCCCGCACCACCTATGGCGTGCTGGGCATCAAGGTGTGGGTGTTCAAGGGGGAAGTGCTTCCAGACGAGAAGCAGCCTGCTGCCCCCATGGGGGCTGTGCCACGGCGCCGGGGGGCTGGTCGGGCCCGCCAGAATTTTGAAGACCGCTCCAACGAGGAGTGACGGGGGGATCTGAATCATGCTGAGTCCAAAACGGGTCAAGTTCCGCAAGATGCAGCGGGGTCGTATGCGGGGTGTTGCCACCAGAGGCAACGCCATCGCCTTTGGCGACTTCGCCATTCAGGCCCAAGAATGCGGCTGGGTCACTTCGCGGCAAATTGAGGCCAGTCGCCGTGCCATGACCCGCGCCATCCGGCGGGGAGGCAAGGTGTGGATCCGCATCTTTCCTGACAAATCCATCACCATGCGGGCTGCGGAAACCCGCATGGGATCGGGCAAGGGCAACCCGGAGTTCTGGGTGGCCGTGGTGAAGCCCGGACGGATTCTCTTCGAGATGGGTGGGGAGGAGATCAGCGAAGAGCTGGCCCGCTCCGCCATGCGGCTGGCCCAATACAAACTGCCGGTCAAGACAAAGTTTCTGGTGCGCGAGGGCATGGGCCATACCCCCATGCCCGCCGTTGCCAATGCCAGCGTCACGCCTCCTGGGGAGGCCTAGGGCGACTTCCGCCATGGATTCCATGACCAACTCTGCATACACCAACCTTCTTCAACTGGACGACAGCGCCCTCAAAGAGCAGGTGGCGGCCGCCCGCAAAACCTTGTTCGAGTTGCGCTGCAAACGGGCCACCCGTCAACTGGACAAATCCCACCTGTTCCGGCAAACCCGCGTCAAGCTGGCACGGCTGCTCACCATCCAGCAGCAGCGCCGCCAAGTCAATCCTTCCACCTCTCCATCCACCGATTAACCCATGGCCACCAAAGAACGACTTGGCATCGTCGTCAGCGACAAGATGGACAAAACCGTCGTGGTCGCGGTCGAAAACCGCTTCCCCCATCCCGTCTATAAAAAGACGGTGAGCCGCACCAAGCGCTACAAGGTGCATGACGAAACCAATCGCTGTCATGTGGGCGACCGGGTCCTGATCTCGGAAACCCGTCCCGTCAGCCGCCACAAAACCTGGACGGTTGCAGAGATCGTCAGTTCCACAAAGCGCTGAGGGGAAACCAGCCATGATTCAGCAGGAAACCTATCTCAACGTGGCCGACAACAGCGGCGCCCGCAGAATCCAGTGCATTCGGGTTCTGGGCAACAGAGGACGCTATGCCCACGTGGGGGACGTCATTGTTGCTGCAGTGAAGGATGCCACCCCCAACATGGGGGTAAAAAAGTCCGATGTGGTCAGGGCGGTGGTGGTGCGCACCCGCGCCACCCTGCGGCGGGATACGGGCAACGCCATCCGGTTTGACGACAACGCCGCCGTGATCATTAACGATGACAAAAATCCCCGGGGTACCCGTGTCTTTGGACCCGTGGCCCGGGAGTTGCGGGAGCGCAGCTTCACCAAAATTGTTTCCCTGGCCCCGGAGGTGATCTGATGGCAAAGCCGACACAGACACGCAAGCTGCGCATCAAGACGGGTGACACCGTTCAGGTAATCGCAGGCAAGGATCGGGGTAAGACGGGCAAGGTGCTGCGCACCCTGCTGGCGGACAACCGGGTGGTGGTGGAGGGCATCAACATGCGGACACGCCACGTCAAGCCCAAGCAAGAGGGGGAGCGGGGTCGCATTGCCAACGAAGAGGCCCCAATCCACGCCTCCAACGTCATGCTCTACTCCGTGGACCAGAAGGTGGCCAGCCGCATTGAGATGGTCCTTCAGGAGGATGGCAGCAAAAAGCGGCGGCTTAAAAAAACCGGAGAGATTCTGGATTAACGGTCTGCTTCCCCCCATGCTTCTTTCCCCGTTCCGCACCTGACCCAGATGACCACCTTCGTTCCCCTCAAGCAGCGCTACAAAGCGACCATCCAGCCCAGGCTGCAAAAAGAACTACGGCTGGACAATATCCACCAGGCGCCCAAGCTCGTCAAGGTCACCGTGAACCGTGGCTTGGGCGAGGCAGCACAGAATTCCAAGGCCCTGGAAGGGTCCACGACCGAGATTGCCAGAATTACCGGGCAAAAACCGGTCATCACCCGGGCCAAGAAGGCCATTTCCAGCTTCAAGATCCGTGCGGGAATGCCCATTGGCGTCATGGTGACTCTGCGGGGTGACCGCATGTATGCCTTCCTGGATCGCCTCATCAATCTGGCCTTGCCCCGCATCCGTGATTTCCGCGGCGTCAACCCCAAGAGCTTTGACGGCCGCGGCAACTACACCTTGGGGGTGAAGGAGCAACTGATTTTTCCGGAAATCAGTTTTGACGAAATTGACGCCGTCCGCGGCATGGACGTCACCATTGTCACCACTGCCCGAAGCGATGACGAGGGCCGCGCATTGCTCCGGGCAATGGGCATGCCGTTTAGCAAGATCTGAGCCCCCAGTAAAAGTTCACCATGGCCAGCCACGACTCGATTTCTGACATGCTGACCCGCATTCGTAATGCGAGTGAGAAACGTCACGCCACCACCAGCATCCCTGCCTCACGCATGTGCTGCAGCATCGCCAAGGTGCTGCGGGAAGAAGGCTTCATCCATGCCTTTAACGAAGAGGGCGAAGGCTTCCGCAAGCAGTTGGTTCTTGAATTAAGGTACACCGGAAACCATAAGCAGCCGTTGATTCGCGCCCTGCAGCGGGTCAGTCGGCCCGGCTTGCGCATCTATTCCAATCATCGTCACTTGCCCAAGGTGTTAGGTGGCATTGGTGTGGCGATTATTTCCACATCCCGAGGCGTCATGAGCGACCGCACCGCCCGCAAGCAGGGCATTGGTGGCGAGGTGCTCTGTTACGTTTACTGACCCCCAGATCACACCTCCTGAAGACGACACCATGTCACGGATCGGCAAGCAACCAGTTCCCATTCCTGCCAATGTCCAGGTGCAGCTTGAGGGGCGCACGGTTCTGGTGAAAGGCCCCAATGGGGAGTTGCGGCGCACTCTGCCCGAGGGCGTTGCCATTGCCCGTCATGAACAAGCCTTGGTGGTCACCCCCATCAATGCCAGCCGCACCAACCGGATGCGCCATGGCCTGTCCCGCACCCTTGTGGCCAACATGGTGGAGGGGGTGACCAAGGGCTACAGCAAAACCCTGGAGATGGTGGGTGTGGGCTACCGGGCTCAAGTCAAGGGCAAAGCCCTGGTGCTGAGTGCTGGCTACAGCCATCCCGTGGAGTTGATTCCTCCCCAAGGCATCACCTATAAGGTGGAGAACAACACCAGGATCACGGTCAGTGGTGCCGAGAAGGAGGTGGTGGGCAACGAGGCGGCCAAGGTTCGCGCAGTGTCTCCACCAGAGCCCTACAAGGGCAAAGGCATCAAATACGTGGCTGAGACCATCCTGCGCAAGGCCGGCAAGGCTGGCAAGAAGTAAACCTCGGCGTCCAACGGCCTTTTTCTCCATTCGTGACCATGCTTGCCTCTCGCACAGCCCAGACCCAGCGCCGCCACCGGCGTGTTCGCCGCCGCATCGAGGGCACCGCACAGCGGCCCCGCCTTGCGGTCTTCCGCTCCAATAACCACATCTATGCCCAGGTGATTGACGATGGCGCACGGAATACCTTGGCTGCGGCATCCAGTCTCGATAAGGATCTGCGTCAAGACCTGCCGGGATTGGGGGCCAACTGCCAAGCTTCACAGGCGGTAGGTCAGTTGGTGGCTAAGCGGGCTCTGGCCAAAGGCATTCGCTCCGTGGTCTTTGACCGGGGCGGCAACCTCTATCACGGTCGGGTCAAGGCCCTGGCCGATGCTGCCCGGGATGCGGGCCTTATCTTTTAGTGCTGACCATGACCGACTCCAACAGCAAATCCCAAGTCCCCGCCGCTGCGGACATTCCCCCTGCTGCCGAAGGGCAACAGGATCAGCAGCAGGGCCAGCGCCGTGAACGTCGTGAACGTCGTGAACGTCGTGAACGCCGCACCCGCCGTGAGGAGCGGGACTCCGAATGGCAGGAGCGGGTGGTGCAGATTCGCCGCGTGTCCAAGACCGTGAAAGGAGGCAAGAAAATGAGCTTCCGCGCCATCCTGGTTGTGGGCAACGAGAAGGGTCAGGTGGGTGTAGGTGTGGGCAAGGCCAGCGACGTCATTGGCGCTGTCCGCAAAGGCGTGGCTGACGGCAAAAAGCACCTGGTGAAGGTGCCCCTCACCTCCAGCAACTCCATTCCTACCGTGGCCCTGGGCCGTGACGGCGCCGCCAGCGTGCTGATGCGTCCTGCCGCCCCCGGCACTGGCGTGATTGCCGGCGGATCCATCCGCACTGTTCTGGAATTAGCGGGTGTCAAGAACGTGTTGGCCAAGCGCCTCGGCTCCAAGACCCCCCTCAACAATGCCCGTGCCGCCATGATGGCCCTTAGTGCCCTGCGCACCCATAAGGCCGCCGCCAAGGAGCGTGGCGTCCCTCTCCAGCAAATGTATTCCTGACCCCTCACGACTGGCCATGACCGCCCATCTCCACACCCTTCAGCCCCAACCTGGATCCCGTCGACCCCGCAACCGCAAGGGGCGCGGCATTGCCGCTGGTCAAGGGGCCAGTTGCGGCTTTGGCATGCGTGGCCAGAAATCCCGCTCAGGGCGTCCCACCCGCCCCGGTTTTGAAGGGGGGCAAATGCCCCTCTACCGGCGGATCCCCAAGCTGAAGCACTTTACCGTGGTGAATCCCAAGCTGTTCACGGTGGTGAACGTGGGGGATTTGGCCGTCTTGCCGGACGGGAGCGAGGTTACCCTCGCCTCCCTGAGGGCAGCAGGGATCGTGGGCAAGAATTCTGCTCCGCTAAAAGTTCTTGGGGACGGGGATCTCAAGGTCAAGCTCCATTGCAAGGCCCATGGATTCAGCAAGACCGCCCATGAAAAAATCCTGGCGGCTGGCGGTACCTGTGACGTTCTGGCCGGTCGCAGCAAGTGGGTGCGCCCTGGCAAGATCTCCGGGGATCAGCCTTAGGGCACTCCTCTACCGCAAGACTTATGTCGTCAGTTCCACCACTCCTCCCAGCGGATGACCCTTAGCCAGGGCAGAGCCCCAACCACCGGCGAAACATTAACCCAGATTGTGACGGCTCCCGACTTGAGGAGACGTGTTCTGGTCACCCTCGGTCTATTGCTGCTGATTCGGGTGGGGGCCTACATCTGGATCCCCGGTCTTGACGTGTCCCAACTGCAGAATCAGTTGGGGGGTGGCCAGTTGATCGGTCTGCTCAGCATCTTTACCGGCGGCGCGCCCGGTGGGGTGTTTTCCTTGGGGATTTTGCCCTTCATCAATGCCTCCATCATCATGCAGTTGTTGACGGCGGCTCTCCCTTCTCTGGAAACCCTGCAAAAGGACGAAGGGGAAGCAGGCCGCCGTAAACTGGCTCAGATCACCCGCTACGTGGCCCTGGGGTGGGGCAGCCTCCAGGCGCTGGTCTTTTCCCTTTACCTCAGGGGCTTTGCCAACGGTGATCTGGACGGGGCCGTGTTTATCGTCTCCACCAGTCTGGCTTTGACCACGGGGGCCATGGTGGTCATGTGGATCAGCGAGATCATTACGGAGAAGGGCATTGGCAACGGGGCGTCCCTGGTGATTTTCGTGAACATCACCGCCTCCTTGCCCACCACTCTGCAGAACATCATTCGCGAGGCCCAAACCGGCAAAATCTTCCCCATCGTGGTGACGGTGGTAGTGGCACTCTCCATGGTGGTGGCCATCGTGGCCGTACAAGAGGGCAGCCGGCGCATCCCCATTGTCTCAGCCCGTCGCCAGATTGGCGTTGTGGCAATCCTGCCGGAGCGGCAAAGCTACTTGCCGCTCAAACTCATCTCCGGCGGTGTGATGCCCATCATCTTTGCCTCGGCCATGTTGTTCCTCCCAGCCACCCTGGCCAACTTCACGGGCAATGCGGTACTGGTGAACCTGGCCACATGGCTGAGCCCCACCTACACCGTTCCGGGACTTCCCTTGTCCACAGGCTGGGTCTATGGGCTGACCTATTTCCTGCTGATTTTTGGATTTTCCTTTTTTTACGCCTCCCTGGTGGTGAATCCCACAGACATGGCCTTGAACCTGAAGCGGCAGGGTGTGGCCATTCCCGGCGTCCGGCCAGGGTCTGCAACCGCAAACTACCTTTCTGGCGTGATCAATCGACTTACCCTGATTGGCGGCTCCTTTCTGGGCCTGATTGCCATTATCCCCAACGTGGTCTACTCCTTCACGGGGACCGGTGTGCTACAGGGCCTGGGCGCCACCTCCCTGCTGATTCTGGTGGGTGTGGCCATTGAAACGGCCAAGCAACTGCAAACCAGCGTGATTTCCCAGCGCTACGAAGGCATGGTAAGGCAATGAGAGAAAGAGTCCTTGTTCTTGGCCCTCCCGGCGCCGGGAAGGGCACCCAATGCAAGCTGCTGGCGGCAGCCAGGGGTCTGCTGCATCTCTCCACCGGTGATTTGTTGCGGGCCGAGGTGGCCGCTGAGAGCGTCTTGGGACAACAGGTGAAGGCTGTGCTCGACAGAGGAGACCTGGTGAGCGACAACCTGGTGCTGGCCATCGTGCGCAACCGTCTTGCCCTGCATCGGGAAGGCTGGTTGCTGGACGGATTTCCCCGCAACTCGGCCCAGGCCGCCATGCTGGACGACCTCCTGGCTGATCTGGGACAACCGCTACAGGTTGCTCTGCAACTGCAAGTTCCTGAAGAGGAACTGGTGGCACGGCTTCTCAGCCGTGGGCGCTCCGACGACAGTGAGGCGGTGGTGCGCAAGCGGCTACAGATCTATGCCCGGCAAACGGAGCCGATCAACGCCCATTACCAGGTCCGGGGACTGCTCAGGTGCGTCGATGGGCTGGGCAGTGTCCAGGAGGTGGCCGCCCGCATGGCCAACAGCCTGGATGGGTGCCAACAGGGCGAGGATGCAATATGCTAAAATTTCCGTTTGGCTTTGGTCACGTTTGAGGGCAGTTCATGAAAGTTCGCGCTTCTGTCAAGAAGATGTGCGAGAGGTGTCGGGTCATCCGCCGCCATGGGCGGGTCATGGTGATTTGCGTCAATCCCAAACACAAGCAAAGACAAGGCTGATGGACCCCGTGCCCCACATCGTGCCCACCACAGCTTTGTTGTCTCTGTCCCGTCAACCACGCTCTTTTTAGAGGAGAACTTCGTCTTGGCAAGGATTTCTGGCGTCGACATTCCCCGGGATAAGCGGGTGGAAGTCGCCCTGACCTACATCTACGGCATCGGCCTTGTTCGGTCTCAGCAAATCCTGGCCACCACCGGGATTAACCCTGACATCCGAGCAAAGGATCTGACGGACGACGATGTTCAGAAGCTGCGCACCGCAGTTGAGGACTACACCGTTGAGGGAGACCTGCGGCGGCAGGAGGGCATTGCCCTCAAGCGACTGCAAGACATTGGCTGTCTCCGGGGTCGCCGCCATCGCATGAACCTGCCCGTCCGGGGTCAGCGCACCCGCACCAATGCCCGGACACGGCGTGGGGCGCGCAAGACCGTGGCTGGCAAGAAGAAGTAAATGCCTAGATCCAACGTCCTTTTATCCTCAGCAGCCTCCTGATAGCCATGGCCAAGCCTGCCAAGAAAAGCGGTAGCAAAAAGGTGAAGCGGAACGTCCCCAACGGCGTCGCCCACATCCAGAGCACCTTTAACAACACCATCGTGTCCATTACCGATACGTCTGGTGCAGTCATTGCCTGGTCCTCCGCTGGCGCCAGCGGCTTCAAGGGGGCCCGTAAAGGCACGCCTTTTGCTGCCCAGACCGCAGCAGAAGCAGCGGCCCGCCGCGCTGTTGATCAAGGCATGCGCCAAATTGAAGTGCAAGTGCGCGGCCCTGGATCAGGCCGTGAGACTGCTATCCGTGCCTTAAGCACAGTGGGACTGGAAATCACGCTGATTAAAGACGTGACCCCTCTGCCCCACAACGGTTGCCGCCGTTCCAAGCGGCGCCGCGTCTGAATTTTGTTCCTCTCCCCCATCCGGACACGGACCGTGCTCCAATTCCAGATTGAACCGGCCCCTGACATCACCATTGGAGACGACAAGTCCCAAACCCAAGAATTTGTGATCGGCCCCCTTGAGCGGGGCCAGGGCATCACCCTTGGCAATGCTCTACGAAGGACCCTTCTGGGGAGCCTTGAAGGTAGTGCCGTCACAACCGTGCGGATTGCAGGCGCCAACCACGAATACGCCATCATCCCTGGTGTTCGCGAGGACGTGCTCGACATCCTTCTCAACGCCAAGGAACTTGTGGTCAGCAGTCGTGGCCCTGAAGCCGTGGAAATCGGCCGGGTGCTGGTGACAGGTCCGACAAAGGTGACCGCCGGCCAGATTCACTTCTCTCCCCAGGTGACCGTGGTGAATCCCGACCAGCACATTGCTACGGTGGCTGAAGGTCACAGCCTGGAGATGGAGCTCCATGTGGAGCGTGGCGTGGGCTACCGTCCAGCGGATCGTCTCAACGAAGGCGTGGACTCCATCGATACCCTGCAAATCGACGCGGTCTTCATGCCTGTGCGCCGGGTGATCTACTCGGTCGACGAGAGTGCTGTGGGGGAAGGGGGCTCCGCCAGCGAGAAGCTGCGCCTGGAGATCACCACCAACGGCTCCATTAGCCCTGACGACGCCATTGCCCAGGCTGCCAATCAACTGATCCTCCTGTTCCAGCCCCTGGCCAGCCTGGGCCTTCCCGAGCAGGAGGTGGCGGAGCCTGAAATCTCTGCAGAAAGCCAGGTTCCCCTTGAAGAGATCAACCTTTCCGTGCGGGCTTACAATTGCCTGAAACGTGCTCAGGTCAACACCGTATCAGACCTGACCACCTTCAGCTATGAAGACCTGTTGGAGATCAAGAACTTTGGGGCCAAGTCTGCCGACGAGGTGATTGAAGCTCTGGAGCGGATTGGCGTCTCCCTCCCCAAAAGCCGCGCCAAGGCATGATGGTGCGGCGACCCTGCCCTTCTTAACCCACTGGACCAGCAGCCATGCGACACCAATGCCGCGTTCCCCAACTTGGCCGACCTGCCGATCAGCGCAAGTCTCTCCTGCGTGGCCTGACCACGGAGCTGCTCCGCAGTGGACGCATCACCACAACCAAAGCACGGGCCAAGGCCCTACGCAAAGAAGCTGAGCGCATGATTACCTTGGCCAAGGATGGCTGTCTGGCCGCACGGCGACAAGCCCTGGGCTACATGTACGACAAAGACCTTGTCCACAAGCTCTTTGAAAAGGTGGCCGAGCGGTACGCGGACCGCAACGGTGGCTATACTCGCATCACCCGCACCGTACGGCGGCGCGGCGACAACGCGGAAATGGCCATCATCGAACTGGTCTGAAGGCATTCAAACGTACCGCCTGGCCCTCCTGCTTCAGTATGAGGGCACCGCCTACCAGGGTTGGCAGCGCCAGCGCCATGGTCCCACCATCCAGGCCATGCTGGAGGCAGCAGTGGGCAAGCTTCAGCCTGGCTTCCAAGGGGTGGTGGCGGCGGCCGGGCGTACGGATGCAGGTGTTCATGCCGCTGCCCAGGTGGCGCACGTGGATGTGACCAGCCCCATTCCGGGTCACCGCTGGCCCAAGGCACTGAACGGCTGCTTGCCGCCGGACATCCGTGTTCTGGCAGCCCGTGCTGTTCCCGGCCAGTGGCACGCCTGTTTCAGTGCCTGCTGGCGCCGTTATCGCTACGTCCTTCATAACAATCCGGTGCCCAACCTGTTTCTGCGGACCACCAGTTGGCACCGCTACAAGACCTCACTGGATGAGCAACGGATGGCTGCAGCCCTGCAGCCCCTGCTTGGGTACCACGATCTTCGCGCCTTTCAGCGCACTGGCAGCTCCCGCCCCCATGCCCGCACCACGATTCAAGCTGTGGACGTGCAGCGCTGGGGCGACGTGGTGGCCGTTGATGTGCAGTGCAGCGGTTTCCTCTACGGCATGATGAGACTGCTGGTGGGCCAGTTGGTGGCCGTGGGTGAAGGCCGTCTTCCGCTGACCGTGTTTGAGCAGCGCTGGCGGTTGGGAAAACGGGAGGAGGTTCAAGAGGCGGCACCGCCACAGGGACTTTGTTTCATGGGCGTTGGCTACGAACCAGCCATATTCCCCAACCCTGTCCCCTGGCCGTGGGGACAGCTTGGAGTATAATTAGCCGTTTGTGGACTCTTTCCTTACGGTGTGATGAACAAGACAGTCGTTCCCTCGGTGGACTCCTTACAGCGGGACTGGTACTTGGTGGATGCTGCTGGTCAGACCCTGGGACGCCTGGCCAGCGAAATCGCCAAGGTGTTGCGGGGCAAGCATAAGCCCACCTTCACGCCCCACATGGACGTGGGTGACTTTATCGTGGTGGTCAATGCGGAGAAGGTGACTGTGGGGGGCAGGAAAGCCCATCAAAAGCTTTATCGTCGCCACTCCGGTCGCCCCGGAGGCATGAAGGTGGAAACCTTCAGCCACCTGCAAGCCCGCTTGCCGGAGCGGATCATTGAAACCGCTGTGCGGGGGATGTTGCCCCGCAACGCCCTAGGCCGCCAGTTGTTCCGCAAGCTCAAGGTGTACCGCGGTCCTGTGCATCCCCATGGGGCCCAGCGTCCGACCATGCTTTCCCTCTCCACAGCCAGTTGATGATGTCCAACACCGACAACACCGTCTCCTACTGGGGGACGGGTCGCCGCAAGACTGCCATTGCCCGGGTCCGACTTGTCCCGGGCAACGGCAAGGTCACCATTAACGGCCGTTCCGCCATCGATTACCTCAACCACAACCTGGCCTTCCTGTCTGCGGTTACGGTCCCGCTGGAGATCCTTGGCCTGGACAAGGAGTATGACCTGTTGGTCAATTCCAAGGGGGGTGGCCTGAGTGGTCAGGCGGACGCCATCAAGCAGGGGGTTGCCCGGGCGTTGTGCAAGCTCTCCCCTGACAATCGCAAGCCCCTCAAGGCGGAGGGTCACCTCAGCCGTGATCCCCGCGCCAAGGAGCGCCGCAAGTACGGCCTCAAAAAAGCCCGCAAAGCTCCCCAATTTTCCAAGCGCTGAGCACATCATGCCCAAACAGGACATTCACCCCACCTGGTACCCGGATGCCAAGGTGATCTGCAACGGTCAGGAGATCATGACTGTCGGCTCCACCCAGCCCGAGATCAACGTGGAAGTGTGGAGTGGCAATCATCCCTTCTTTACCGGGACCCAGAAGATCCTGGACACGGAGGGGCGCGTGGATCGTTTCATGAAGAAATACGGCATCCGCTCCAATCGGGTAGACCCGAAAAAGCGCTAAGGCTTCAATTTCCCCTCTGTGGCCCCTCTTTAACGCTCTGCCGATGGCAGCACCGTGCTATCTCACCGAGAAGCTTCAGATGGCCTGCCAGACGTTCCAGCAGTTGGAACACCAACTGGCGGACCCTGGCCTTGCCAGTAACCCTGACGCCCTCAAGCGTTTGGGTCAGGAGCGGGCCCGTCTGGAACCTGTGGTAACCGGTTTTGCCCACCACCAGCAACTGCAGCGGGAATATGGCCAGGCCATGGATCTACTCCAGCAGAAGGATCTTGACCCGGATTGGCGCCAGTTGGCCAGCGAGGAACTCAAAGCCTTGCAAGAGGCGCTGGAGACCAGTGAGCAGGCGCTTCGTCTGGCCCTGCTGCCCCAGGATCCCCGGGATGAGCGCAGCGTCATGCTGGAGATTCGCGCTGGCGCCGGGGGGGACGAAGCAGCTATCTGGTCGGGGGATTTAGCGCGCATGTACGAACGCTATGCCCTCCGCCAGGGCTGGCGGGTGGCGCCGGTGAGTGCCTCGGTGGCGGAACTGGGGGGGTTCAAGGAGTTGATCTTGTCCATTCAGGGGGACAGAGTGTTCAGCCACTTGAAATACGAAGCCGGTGTACATCGCGTCCAGCGGGTGCCGGCCACTGAATCCCAGGGCAGGGTACATACCTCCACCGCCACTGTGGCAGTCATGCCGGAGGCGGATCCGGTGGAGGTATCCATTGCGCCCAGTGACCTGGAAATCAGTACCGCCCGTTCCGGTGGTGCAGGTGGGCAGAACGTCAATAAGGTGGAAACCGCTGTAGATCTTCTCCATAAACCCACAGGAATTCGTGTGTTCTGCACCCAGGAGCGCTCCCAACTGCAAAATCGGGAGCGGGCCATGGACATTCTGAGGGCCAAGCTCTACCAATTGGCCCTCAACGAGGCCACCAGCAAGCAGGGGGCCCAGCGGCGTTCCCAGGTGGGCAGTGGTGACCGCAGTGAGAAAATCCGCACCTATAACTACAAGGACAAGCGGGCCACCGACCACCGTCTTGCCCGGAACTTTGCCCTGGAGGCCGTGCTGGCAGGAGAGCTGGAAGTTCTCGTGCAGGAGTCCTTAAACCGCGACCAGCGCCGGCAACTGGAGCAACTTGCCGAAGCAACCGTTGCAGGCTGAACCAGCGGGGGGCAGGCCCCTCGTCCCGTACCCGCCCCGGTGCTCAAACACCAATGACGTACTTCTGCCACTCCTGGCGCCGGCCGTTGCGGATCTGCCTTGAAGCCTCAAAGTGAAGAGAGCTGACGGGAGGGCGCGGCATGCAGGCGATGGTCATGCCGGCTTCCCTGGGAGTTCGACTCCCTTTATAGACGTTACAGCGGACGCAGGCCGTCACCACGTTGTCCCATGTGTGCTGGCCTCCCCGGCTGCGGGGGCGCACATGGTCCACGGAGAGTTGCTCTCCCTTGTAGCCGCAGTACTGGCAAGTGTGCAGATCCCGTTGGAGGACGTTACGGCGGGTGAGGGGAATTTCCTTGAACGGAATGCAGACGTACTGGCGCAAGCGAATCACAGTAGGGATCAGCAGATCCTTGTGGACAACAACCGTGTCCTGCTCCAGGCTTTCCGCCTTGCCCTTGAGCATCATGACCACGGCGCGCTTCCAACTGGTGATGTTGAGGGGCTCATAGGAGGCGTTCAGGACCAGAACCTGCCCCATTCAGACCATGGCTGATGTTCAATAGCATAGTAGGGCAGTATGAACGGGTTGGACCGATCTGGGGAACGGGGCAGGGCCTCTGGGAAAAAAGACATCGGCGGCGTAGCGGGAAGGATCCATGGGCAACAGACCCAGTGTAGGTTTGCGTGCCCTCCTGAAGCCGGGTCCGGTGGCGAAAAGGCGGTGATTCAGCCGGCCCGACCAGGGAACCTCTGAACAAACCTCCTCGGGGCCCTGACGAGTTTTGGGAAGCCCTGTAGAAACAGGGGAAACGAGAGCCTCATGGTGGACGACTTCGACTTGCTCAGGGGCTCCTCAAAACTGCTGATGAGCTTACAGTATGCCAGCCTCTTGCCTGCCCCCGCACCCATGCTCCGCCTAGCCAGTAACTTAGTACTACTACCCCCCCCCCCCCCCCGCTGGCCAGCGGGGGCCTGCTGTGGGGGACGGGCTCAGGAGCGCCCCTTATTTTTGCCTCTACATGGTTCCGCCGTCTGGGGCGGACGGGGGGGGGCCCGCCTGAGCCTTCCGCCCGCGCGGGCCGGTGCTCCGACGCCCGCCCAGCCCGAACCCCCTCCGACCGCCTCGCTCCTTCTTCCGCCCTCGCCGCCGCGGGCGTTCGCCGTTCTGTCCCAGAACTGCGGCGTGGCCTGCTCCCGGCCCTGCTGTTCCTGCCGCTGCTTGTTGGCCTTGCGACGGAAGCTTACGCGCAGCCCACCGTCACGATCACCGGCGGCGCGGCGGTGACGGAAGGCGGGGACGCGAGGTTCACGCTGAACCTCAATCCGGCCCCGACCGCGAACCTGCGGGTCGATTTCACGATCTCGGAGGATACGAGCGGCGGTCAGGGGTTCGTGGCCTCGGGCTTGAAGGGCGGCACCAACGTCACCGTCGCCGCCAACTCGGCCACATCGAGCTTCACCGTCCCCACGACGGACGACTCGACGGACGAGCCGAACGGCAGCGTGACGGCGACATTGACCGCCCGCTCCGGCTACATGGTCGGCACCCCGTCCTCGGCCTCGGTGACGGTCAACGACGACGACGTGCCGGCGCCCAATTTATTTTGGGGAATCGGTCTTCAACAATCAGGGAACCCTCATCGCGTGCTTTTGAATTGGAGTGAAGACGTGGGAACGTTTCAGGTTGTGTTGCAGCCAACCCGGGCTGTGCCCCAGGCGCTCAGCGTCACAGTCACCGTCACCGGGACGGCGACGCACGGCACGGACTACACATTCGGCAGCGGTGTCACTTACGCGAACGGGACCGCGACCTTCACGATACCGGCCGGGACGCCGAGGTTCGGCAAGGTTTTCTTTCCGGTCTCGATTGTCAATGACAGTGTCAGTGATACGGGCGAGACGATCGTTCTGACGATTGACGACACCAGCACCGTCAATCGGGGGAGCACCTATGAAATGAGAATCACGATCACCGAAGACAGCGGCGATGCCGACTTTGAGGTTCAGGGCCTGCCCCGGGTGGGGGAGACGCTGACGGTGGTGCGGACCGGCGATGACCCGGACGGTAACGGCACGATAAGGAATTACCAGTGGTTTCGGGTTACTGACGATGATCAATCGATTCTGATAAACGGAACGACCGGGGCAACGCTCACCCTGACGCAAAATCTGGTGGGCCTGAGGATCGGTGTGACTGTCCATTATACCGATGGGAACGGGAATATTGTGGATATCAGACTGCCCCGGGTCGGCCCGGTTGAGGATCTGCTCCCCCACGTGAACTTCAGGGGCGTGGCCGAATCGCTGAAGGGCCGGCTCCATTACACGTCGACGGACGGCACCTTCGAGGTGAACGAGAGCGCGGGCTCCGTATGGGTGGAGCTGGATTTGAGCGAGACCCCGGAGACGCTGACCCAGCTTCACATCCGGGAGAAGGCGTCCGGCACCACGGCCACGCGCAGCCAGGACTACACACGCCCCCCGCTGGGCTGGGTGGCGAATTTCGGGAGGACCAGGCGCAGGGCGCGTTTCCAGGTTCCGATCATCGCCGACGGGATCGACGACGACCGGGAGACGCTGGAGCTGGAGATCTACCGCGTCGAAAGCGTCGCGAGCCAGTTCAACAAGGTCGTCGGCTCCCACACCTACCCCGACGGCAGGACCGTCCCCACGCATTCCTCCGAACCCGTGACCGGGGCGCTGGGGACCTACACGCCACGATCCGGGACTACACGTCGAGCACCGCCGACGATAATGTCGAGGTATGGCTGTCGCAGGACAACTACGAAGTGGCCGAGGGCGATGCGCTCGAGGGGACCGTCCACATACAGGAACCGCGGGGCGTGGACACCACCATCACCCTGACCGAGACCCGTGGCACGGCCACGGACGGCACCGACTACACCGCCGGCCCGTACTCCGTCACGATCCCGGCGGGCAGCACGAGCGCCACGTTCACAATCCAGACCACCGAGGACGAGTGGCTGGAGATGGACGAGGCGTTCAGGATGCAGATCGACGATGCCAGCCTGCCGGCGGGGTTCGTGACGCCGGACGGGTCCCGCACGCCGGAAGACGCCAGGGTCATAATCAACGACGACGAATACACCCTCTGTTACGATTCGGGTAGCTATGCGGTCGCCGAGGGCGGGGAATTGGAGATGGGACTCATGTTCTCGCGGCCGCTGCCGCGGGGCGGGATGTTCAAGTTCAGTTACACTAACCTGAGCACCGCCGACGGCGACTACACGCCGGTGAACGCCTATCCGGACTTGTTCTTTCTCCCCGCGGGGACGACGAGGCACACGCTCAAGGTTCCGATCGCCGCGGACACCCTTTGGGAGCCCAACGAGATTTTCCAGGTGCAGGTCGACCAGCCGGAACTTCCGTTGGGGGAAAGCGCATGCCAAGTCGATGTCATCCTCACGGATGCGAGCCGCGTGGTAGATTTTCAGGCCGCGGCCTACACGGCCCACGAGGGGCGGGACGCGGAGGTGGGGATCCGGGTGGTCGAGCGGGAAACCAACGACCTCGCGAAGCTCCTCAAGCCGGTGACGCTGCACATCGCCGCCAAAACCTCGAGTACCGCCACCGCAGGCGCGGACTACGCGGCGGGCCCGTGGACCCTGACGATCCCGGCGGGGGCCTCCAGGGGCGTCCTGCGGATTCCGGTGTATGCGGATTCGGCCAGCGACGACGGGGAGACCATCGATCTGGAGATCCGGCGGGCGGGGACGTCCGACACCGTGCCGGACCGGCGGCTCACTGACGCCAACGGCGACGTGCTGGACGCGAACGACCACGTCCGGGTAAGGAAGGAATACGATCCGCCGGAGGGCTGGTCCGCGGGCGCCGCGACGGTGACGATCCAGGGCGCGTCGGAGGCCCCGTCCCGCGCCACGCCGGTGGTGGCCATCGAGGCGGGCCCCCAGGTGGCCGAGGGCGGCGACGCCACCTTCACGCTGAAGGCCAGCCCGGCGCCGCTTGCGCCCCTGGACGTGAGCATCCATGTCGGGGAAAGCGACTTGTACCGGGGGGATCCGACCGATACGCGCGACAATATCCGGTGGCATCTGGCCGAAAGCCACGCGGGCCTGCGGACGGCGACCGTGGACACCACCGGCAGCACGGTCTTCACCGTGCCGACCCGGACCAACGGGTTGGGCAACACCAGCACGATCCGGGTGGCGCTGATGGACCCGTCCCTGCTGTTCGCCGACGGGGAGGCCGACTACACGCCGGGCAGGCCGAGCGTGGCCTATGTCGGGGTGGACGCGGCTGCGCCGGAATTCCCGGCGCAGCGGTCGGAGACGCAGCGGTCGGATGTGCAGCGGTCGGAGGCGCAGGTCCCGACGGCGCAGGTCTCGAACCTCCGGGTGACGGCCGTCGACGCCACGAGCGCGCAGGTATCCTGGGACGCCGTTCCCCATGCCACGGCCTACCGGCTTGAGTGGGAAGCAGGCACTGGGTCCAACCGCATCGGCGGCGCCCAGACCGGCATCACCAGCACCTCGAGCACGATTTACCATAATGCCCCGTCGGCCATGACCCTGACGGTCCGGGTGGTGCCGTGGCATGTGACGGACGACGGCCAGGCACAGATGCACAATGGGCTCGCGGCCACGGCGACGCTGGACGTGGGTCCGGCGGATCCTCAGACCGCCGCACGGACCGCCTGCGTGCCGGCGGACGTCCGCTCGGCCGTGACAGGCTATGCGGGCGAGAGTCATTACGGATCGGCCCATGTGAAACGCTGGAACAGGGCCCTGGCGGCCTTCGGCGACGACACCGGCGAGACGGCAATGACCGGGGACGAGGCGCGGGAAATGATGGACAAGTACACGGCGAAGCGCTGGCGGCCGATCGTCGAGGCCATCGAGTGCATCGAGAAGGCCGGGGAGAAGGCGCAGGAGGAGTCCGCCCAGGCGGAGTCCCTCCCCGGGATCTCGATC
>JAJDVL010000038.1 GCA_022826155.1 Prochlorococcaceae cyanobacterium jk18x22bins.40
ATCCCCAATTTGACGCAAGCAACTTGGTGCAATAATCATAACGGCCAGACAGGGTGCCAAAACCCGCCATGGTTGGCGCCCTACAATCTCTGGCCACTAGACCCTTTCCCATGGTTGCCAGCGACGCCAGCCCCACCACCTTTGCTGGTGTTGGCGCCGTAGCGCGGCAGGCCTTTCCCCTGGCTGCCATCACGGGCCATGACGCCGCCAAGCTGGCCCTGCTGTTGTCGGCCGTGGATCCCGGCCTGGGGGGTGTGATCATCGCCGGGCGCCGTGGCACGGGCAAATCGGTGTTGGCGCGGGGGCTTCATGCCCTGCTTCCCCCCATTGAAATCCTGCGGGGCAGCCTCAACAGCGATCCCTACGATCCCCACGACTGGGATCCCACCACCCGTGAGCGGTGGGCTGATGTGGCGGTTGAGCAGTTGCCCACCCAGGTGGTGCCGGCCCCCTTTGTGCAGGTTCCCGTTGGCGTGTCCGAGGACCGGCTGCTGGGGGCCGTGGACGTGGGCGCCTCCCTCAGCAGCGGGAAGGCGGTGTTCCAGCCCGGGCTGCTGGCCCAGGCCCATCGGGGGGTGCTCTATCTCGATGAGTTGAACCTGCTGGACGACACCATCATCAACCTGCTGCTGGAGGCGGTGGGCAGTGGTCATAACCGCGTTGAACGGGAAGGCATCAGCACCAGCCACCCCTGCCGCTGCCTGCTGCTGGCCACCTACAACCCGGAAGAGGGCCCCGTGCGGGACCACCTGCTGGACCGCTTTGCCATGGCCCTCAGCGCAGATCAACTCCTGACACAGGACAACCGGGCCGCGGCGGTCGCCACGGTGCTGGACGCAGCCGGTGATCCCCAGGGATTTCGTCAGCGTTGGCAGCAGCAGACGGAAACCATGGCCACCCAGTTGCTGCTGGCGCGCCAGTGGCTGCCGGATGTGCAAATCAGCACGGCCCAGGTGGCCTATCTGGTGGAAGAGGCCATACGGGGCGGGGTGGACGGACATCGGGGGGAGTTGTTTGCCGTGCGGGTGGCCAAGGCGGCGGCGGCGTTGGCGGGGCGCGATGAGGTGTTGGCCGAGGACCTGCGCACCGCCGTGGAATTGGTCGTTGCGCCCCGGGCACGGTTTGACGAGCGCCAGCAGCCGCAGGATCAGCCGCCCCCCACCCCGGAGCCGGACCCGGGGCAGGATCAGGACAACAGGCCGGACACTGAGCCGGAAGAGCCGGACAACGACCCGGAGCAGCAGGGTCCCGCCACCATCCCGGAGGAGTTTCTCCTGGAACCGGAAGCGGCTGCGGTGGATCCGGACCTGCTGGTGTTCCAGGCGGCAAAATCCCGGGCGGGGCGCAGTGGTCGCCGGAGCGTGGTGAACAGTGACAACCGGGGCCGTTACGTGCGCCCCATGCTGCCGCGGGGGCCGGTGAAGCGCATCGCAGTGGATGCCACCCTGCGGGCTGCTGCCCCCTATCAGAAGCAACGCCGCCAACGGGATTTGAGCCGCCCTGTCGTCATTGAAGAGAACGACCTGCGGGCCAAACAGTTGGAGCGGCGGGCCGGGGCGTTAGTTGTGTTTCTGGTGGACAGCAGCGGCTCCATGGCCCTGAACCGGATGCAGGCGGCCAAGGGGGCCGTGCTGCGGCTATTGGGGGAGGCCTACAAAAACCGCGATCAGGTGGCCCTGATTCCCTTCCGTGGGGAACAGGCGGAGGTGTTGTTGCCCCCCACCCGCTCCGTCACTGCCGCACGGCGGCGGCTGGAAACACTGCCCTGTGGCGGTGGCTCACCCCTGGCCCACGGCCTCACCCAGGCGGCCCGGGTCGGGGTCAATGCCGTGGCGGCTGGCGACATCGCCCAAGTGGTGGTGGTGGCCATTACCGACGGACGGGGCAACGTCCCCCTGAGCCGCTCCCTGGGCCAGGAAGAGGACTCCAGCAAGGACGTGCGCCAGGAACTGTTGGAGGTGGCGGCCCAATACGTACGGCTGGGCATCAAGCTGTTGGTGATCGATACGGAGCGCAAGTTCATCCGCAGTGGCTTTGGCGAGGACCTGGCCCAGGCCGCCATGGGGCGCTACGTGCGTCTTCCCAAAGCCACCAGCCAGGCCATGGCCGCCATGGCGACGGACGCCCTGCAGGGAATGATCTGACCAGGCTGTGGTGCTGTACCTTTGCGCAGGTCTCGGAGATGGCGGACCGTGCGTATCGCAGTGATTGGCACCGGCTATGTGGGCCTGGTCTCGGCGGTCTCTCTGGCCCATATGGGCCACACGGTGGTGGGGGTGGATAACAATGCTGAGAAGTTGGCCCAACTGCAGGGGGGGAAGAGTCCCATCTATGAGCCCGGCTTGCAGGAAGACCTCACCCTGGCCATGGGCACGGGCCGCCTGCAATTCCATGGGAATCTGGTGGCGGCTGTGGGCAGCAGTACGGTGATTTTCATCGCTGTTGGCACCCCCCCCCTGCCCTCCGGCGCCAGTGACACCAGGGCCGTGGCCACGGTGGCCTCCGCCATTGGCGTTGCCCTGGCGGGTGACCGCCAACCACGGTTGGTGGTGAACAAGTCCACCGTACCCATGGGTACCGGCGCCTGGGTGCAGGACCTGGTGACCCGGGGCGCTGCCGCAGGGAGTGCTCCGCCACCGGTCACGGTGGTGAGCAATCCGGAGTTTTTGCGGGAGGGGCAGGCCCTTCGGGACAGCTACAACCCGGATCGCATTGTGCTGGGGAGCGATGATCCTGCTGCCCTGCTCACCATGGAGCAACTCTATGCCCCGTTGATCAAGCGCCGTTGCCGGGGCTGTGACATCAGCCGTCCTGGCCCCATCCCCTTGATCAAGACGGATCTGGCATCGGCGGAAATGATCAAGTATGCCGCCAATGCTTTTCTGGCCACCAAGGTGTCCTTCATCAACGAACTGGCCCAGCTCTGTGACTGCGTGGGGGCCGACATCACGCTGGTGGCGGATGGCATCGGCCTGGATAAGCGCATTGGCCGCGCTTTTCTGGATGCCGGCATTGGCTGGGGAGGGAGCTGTCTGCCCAAGGACGTGTCGGCCCTCATGCACACCGCCAACAGCCGGGGCATTCATCCCCGGCTGTTGGCGGCGGTGACCGGGGTCAACCAGGATCAGCGCCGTCTGGTGGTGCGCAAGCTGCAACAGGCGCTACCGGTGCTGCAGGGGCGCACCATCGGCCTGTTGGGACTCACTTTCAAGCCCAACACCGACGACCTGCGGGAGGCTCCTGCCCTGGACATTGCCGCTGAACTGATCCGCCTGGGGGCCACGGTGAAAGGGTTTGACCCCTACTGGAGCCGGCAGGACCACTGGCCCAAGGCCCTTGCGTCGATTCAACACTGCGCCAGCGCCATGGCGTTGGCCAAGGGGTGTGATGCCCTGGTGGTGGTCACCGAGTGGCCGGAATTCAAGCTGCTGGACTGGGCACAACTGGGTCGGGAGATGCACCAGCGGCTGGTGGTGGACGGCCGCAACTGTCTGGATGGCGTGGTTCTCACGGCAGCCGGCTTCCACTGGCAGGGCATGGGCCGCAACCCGCCCCCTCATGGCTCCGCCCCCTCCTCCACGGCCTCGGGATCCGCCAGTCGCTCAGCACCGTAGAGATCTTCAAGCAACAGGCCAAGGCCAACCGTCAGGTTTTTTAGACCCTTGGCAACGGCGGGATCACTGGTGATTTCCAGAACATCACTGGTGATTTCATCCAGATTGGCCGTGAAGCTTTCCATGTTGGCGAGAATGGGGCCAGCCTTGGCGTTCAAGTGGTCCGTGGCAGTCTCCAAGTTGGCCATGGTCTGCCTGAACTTGGCGATGGTCTCGGAACGACTCAACTCCGCCGAAGCCTTGGCCAGGTTGTCTGTAATTGTGGTGATGTTGGCGGCGCTGGTGTTGACTTGGTCAACCATGGGCTCCAGCCGTTGCGCCAGGTCCTGAAAGGATTGCGTCAGGACGATGCTCTCCTCGGCGGCAACGGTGATGGTGTTGCTGGTGTCAGCGAGGACTTTGACCGTTTCGTCTACCGTGCCGACGAGGTCAAG
This sequence comes from Prochlorococcaceae cyanobacterium jk18x22bins.40, assembly GCA_022826155.1. Taxonomy (GTDB): domain Bacteria; phylum Cyanobacteriota; class Cyanobacteriia; order PCC-6307; family Cyanobiaceae; genus Synechococcus_B. The sequence continues at coordinate 4,049 of JAJDVL010000038.1, forward strand.
GTCGATGACGTGATCCAGGAGGCTTGTGACCCTGGCCACGACAGCATCCAGGCTGGGACTCTGGGCCCCCAACAGAACGTCGCCAGCGCAAAGCTGTCGGGCCGATGGACAGTCCTCTGCCGTGGGGCTGACAGGAGCGGCCAAGGGCTTGGAGGAGCCAATCAGCACCAACTGGGCCGTGCCCCCCAGCAAGCTGCCGGTCACCACCCGGGCACGAACGGGCTGAGCAATAACCAACTCGGCGTCACTGATCTGCACCTGTACCGCCACAAAGCCAGGCTCCGGCGTAATGGATTGCACGGTGCCCACGTCCACACCCCGGTAGAACACGTTGGAGCGGGAAGCCAGGCCTGCCGCGTCGTCAAGGCGCACGGTGATGGTCCATGCGGTGCCGAAGAACCTGCTCCCCCTCAGGTGGAGCCAAAGCCCGGAGGCCATGCCCAGTGCGGCAAGGATGCTCAGGCCAACAGTGGCCTCGCGGAGGCTACGACGCATGGTGCTCAGGTCAATTCGGGTTGCATGGGTCCCTGCAGGCTGGCGCTACGGAACTGTCGGACGTAGGGATTATCCGTCACCTCGAACCCTTCCACAGAGCCGTGCCACTGGGCACAACCCCCGTAGAGCATCACCACATGGTCAGCGGCGCGGCGAATTGTGCTCATCACATGGCTGACCACTACAGCCGTGCCCCCCGCAAATTCCGTGGTCTTGACAATCATATCCTCAATCCTGGTGCAGGCCACGGGGTCAAGACCCGCCGTGGGCTCGTCAAACAGGAGGAGAGGGGGATGGTTGGTGTCAGCCGTGGGATCCTCCACAATGGCCCGGGCAAAACTGACCCGCTTCTGCATTCCTCCCGAGAGCTGGCCCGGCATCAAGTCTTCAACGCCCCGCAAGCCCACTTCCTCCAATACCCTGGAGACCCGGGCGCGGATGTCCGCCGGCGACAGTCGGCGGCTGCGGCGCAGCAAAAAACCCACGTTCTCCGCAACGCTGAGGGAGGCCAACAGGGCCGGCGACTGAAACACCATGCGCACGTCCATGGGGTTGTCCTGGTCTTCCCGCAAATAGACCTGCTGCTGACCATGGAGGCTGAGACGGCCTTTGCTGGGCAGCAACAGCCCTGCCAGCAGCCGCAGGATGGTGGACTTCCCCACCCCGGACGGCCCCACAACGGCAATCTTCTGTCCCACGCCCACATCCAGGTCCAGGTCGTTGAGCACGGACTTGGCGCCAAAGCGCAGGCCAACACCGCACAACTGAATGGCCGACGCCTCCGCTGCCACACCAACAGGTTGGGACATAGGCTCAACGTGCCAAGGGTATTTCTACAATTTTCGCACATGGTGGCCGTGATCTTGACGCAGAGCAGACAACGGCAGCCAGGGCACAGGAGGCGGTCCAGGATTCTGGACAGGTCCTGCAAAGCGCTCCGGTGGCTCTTGCCAGGTCTACTGGTCAAGCGCTGGGTCCTCACCAGCGCCTTCGGTCTCCTGCTGCTGGTGCTGGGCAGCGCCATCTGGGCCAACCTGAAACCGGTGTACTGGATCCTGGAGGCCATTGAGTGGACTCTGGCCAGCATCACCCAGGTGTTTCCCTACCGGTTGACCGGTCCCCTGGTGCTGGTCAGTGGCCTGGTGCTCATCCTGCTGGGCCAAAGCCGCACTTTCGGATCCATCCAGCAGGCCCTGGCCCCCGACCAGGATCGATCCCTGGTGGATGCCCTGCTGGCGCAGCGCCGCCGCAGCCGGGGACCCGGCATCGTGGCCATTGGCGGGGGCAACGGCCTGGCTACCCTGCTCAGCGGCTTGAAGCATTACAGCAACAGCATCACCGCCATTGTCACCGTGACCGACGACGGGGGCAGCAGCGGCCGCCTGCGCCGTGATCTGGGCATTCAGCCTCCGGGGGATATTCGCAACTGCCTCACTGCCCTGGCCAAGGAGGAACAACTGCTCACCCAGTTGTTCCGCTACCGCTTTGCCTCTGGTGAGGGTCTGGAAGGCCACAGTCTGGGCAACCTGTTCATCTCGGCCTTGACCACCATCACCGGCAATCTGGAGTCCGCCGTGGCCGCCAGCAGTCGGGTGTTGAACATTCAAGGGCAGGTGGTGCCCGCCACCAACGCCGACGTGCAGCTCTGGGCCCAGTTGGAGGACGGACGCTTCATTGAGGGGGAATCCCGAATCAGTGGAGCGGGGGGCCGGATTCACCAAGTGGGCTGCCGACCAGCGGCGCCACCGGCACTCCCCAGCGCCTTGGAGGCCATCCGCCAAGCGGACTTGATTCTGCTGGGTCCTGGCAGTTTATACACCTCGCTGCTGCCCAATTTGCTGGTGCCCCAGCTTGTGAAGGAAATCAGTCGCTCTCCCGCCGCCAAGCTCTACATCTGCAATCTCATGACCCAGCCCGGTGAAACCGACGGGTTGGATGTGTGGGACCACGTGGCGGCCATTGGCCGCCACGTGGGTCGTCAAGGCATCACGCCCTGGTTATTTCCTGATGTCCTGGCCCACAGTGGTCACCTGGATCGCCGTCTGGTGGAACGCTATCGGTCCGCAGGCTCCGAGCCCGTAACCTGTCCCGTGGACAAACTCAAGGCACAGGGCTTGCGGCCCCACCTGGCCATGATGCATGCTCGCGTCGAGTCCCTCAGCGAGGATACAGCCAGCAAGAACCTGCGCCACGATCCCCTGCGGCTGGCACGGGCCGTGATGCGCTTCTACCGTCAACACCAGCGGCGTCAGCAGCGCGGGGAGGGCGGCGTCAAGCAACCACTCCATTCCTGAACACCATCAACCGCCCGGCGTAAGGCGGAGAACGCTGCCGTCCTGCTCATCATCGGTCAAGGCATAGATCACGCCATCGGGCCCTACGGCCACGTCGCGGATGCGCCGTCCCTCATCGGCAATGAGCCTTTCTTCATGCACCACCGCCTCACCCTCCAGTTCCAGGCGAAGAATGGCGCGGGCCCCGAGACCGGACACCAGCAGGTTGCCCTGCCAGCCTGGAAATGCCCCGGACCTGTAAAAGGCGATGCCGCCAGGGGCAATGGCCGGGGTCCACGTGGAGACGGGATCCTCCAGCCCCGGAGCCGATCTGCGCCCACGGCCCACCGGCTGGCCGGAATACTCCACCCCGTGGGACACCAGGGGCCAACCGTAATTCCCCCCTGGCTCAAGGACGTTCAGTTCGTCACCACCCCGAGGACCGTGTTCACTGATCCACAGCTTGCCCGTCTCCGGGTGGATTGCCGCGCCCTGGACATTGCGGTGTCCATAGGACCAGAGTTCCGGCAGGGCATCGTCGCGGCCAATGAACGGGTTGTCGCCGGGCGCTGTGCCGTCGGGTTGCAGCCGCACCACCTTGCCCAGGTGGGAGCAGAGATCCTGGGCCTGCTCCCGCCATGGATCCCGGAATCGTTCCCCAAGGGTGACAAACAGAGTGCCATCCCCGGCGAAAGCCACCCGGGCGCCAAAGTGCAGACGGCCCGGATAGCGGGGCAACTGACGAAAGACAACGGTGACCTCTTCCAGGGTTGTGCCATCGGCAGAGAGCCGGGCACGGGCCACCGCAGTGGAGTTTGTGCCGTCAGAGGCTGGTTCGCTGTAAGCCAGCCAGATCAAGCGGTTGCTTGCAAAAGCCGGATCCACGGTCACGTCCAGTAGACCCCCCTGCCCCACGTCCGCCACGGGGGGCACACCGCCCAACGGCGCCGACAGATTGCCCTCCTGATCCAGAATCCTGAGCCGACCGGGTTTTTCCGTGAGGACGATGGCGCCGTTGGGGAAAACGTCCATTCCCCACGGCTGCGCAAGACCGCGGGCCACCACGCTGAGGAGCACGGGACCCTTTTCGGTGTTCACAGTGCGCGTCTGGGCACTGGAGGGCGCTGGCATTCCCGACAGGAGGACCGCCGCCACCAGGATCCGGGCAATTTTTCCCATGTTTTCTCCCACGATCTTCACGGCGTCCTTGACGGTAAACCCGAATGTAGGCTGACCTGGAAATGCTGGTTGTTGACGCCATGGCGCTCCCCACCACCCACGGGGAACAATCTCCAGCCAGTCCAGCACCCCATCGGGCTTTATTTCTCAGCGATGTTCACCTGGGCACCGGAAGGACAGAAACCCGGTGTCTTCTCCAGCAACTCAAGGCCCACCCCAGTGAACGGCTGGTGCCGAGCGCCAGGTGATCTGGGTTCTGGGGAACCATGAACATCCCCTCCGGAAGGCCATGGGTTCAACGGCCATGGGCACCATCAAGGAGGACATGCCACAGCTTCGGATTGGCCACCGCTACGTTCACCGGACCAAAGACGTTCAGCGGCTGGCGGTCATCCATGGGGATTGCCTGGGCCATGGCTTCGATGGGGTAATTTATGGCCATATCCACAGTGCCTGCCTGGAGGATCACGCGCCAGTGCGGGTGCTGAACACCGGCTGCTGGACCCATCCACCAGGCACTTTCCTTGTGGAAACGGCTGATGGCTGTTGGCAACTCCGGGACGGCCATGGCCACCGCCTGGCTTAAGGCCGTTCCGGCGCAAACACCAGCTCCGGCACCACCACCTCCCAGGAGTCACACCGGATGCGGTCTTGATACCGGGGCTCCGATGCCCCACGGCTCCAGACAATGATGGCCAGCACCGTGGCCGCACAGCATCTCATCCCTGGTGGCGGCTGAAAGGCCTTGGCAAGACGCCCCACCACGCAACCTGTGGCGTCCAGAAGCTCCCAACGCCCATGGATTCCCACCCGTGCCTCCAACGGGTCGCCGGAGGACAGGGCAGCGATGGCGGCGTGAACGGGATGACCGCTGGTGCAATAGCCCGGGAAGCTCAGCGCCACGTCTCGGAGCCCGGTCCGAACATGGCGATACCCCATGGCCGGGGAAGGGGGGTGGATCGGGATGGGTTCGCGCCGGACCACGGCGGAATGGCCAGCCAAATCACCTTGCAAGCCATGGGTTTGCGGGAAACGGGCCAGCAGCAATGTGTGTTTGGCCCGGGTCATGGCCACGTAGTAGAGGCGGCGCTGGGCATCCGGGTCCTCCCCGTGCTGGACCCGGCCCCAACCCCCATCCAGCACGGCCACATGGTCAAACTCCAAACCTTTGGCCCGGTGGGCGGTCACCAGCAGCAAGCCCTGCTGCCGCTGGCGCACATCCTGGCTCCACTCCGCCAGCCATTCCATACAATGGTCCACCGTGGTCTCCCCGTCACCGGTCTCCAGCCGGTAATCCTCCATGGCCTGCCGCAGCAGGTCATACCAGGGGCTCGACGGCTGGGCGGCAATCCAGGCCACCAGGGTGTCCCCATCCACCACTGAGTCTGTGCGATTGCGCAGCCAGGCGGCCAAGGCCTGGGTTTCCCGGAGTTTCCACACACTGGGAATGGTCTCATTGCCCATCTGAACCGGAATGCCACGGGCCTCGCAGAACGCCCTGACCGGATGCAACCATGTCCATTCACGGGCCACCACGGCACAGCGGGACCAATCCCACTGGGGTGCCAACCCCTTGAGGCGCAACAACTCCCCCATGACCACCTGGGCTTGCCCCAGGCTGCTGTTGTCGCCCACCGGCAGGATCTGCACCCGTCCCCGGGCCACGGGGTCAATGGCCTCCCATGGGCCGCCCGGTGGGTCCTTCTCCCGCCCCCGGTCAATGTGGATGGGATGCTCAGCCTTCATCCGCTCCCGGGCCGGGGCAATAACGGCATTGGCTGCGGCAATGATGTGGTGCGTGGAGCGGTAATTTGCCGTCAGGTAGCTGGGCCTGGGACCGTAGTCCTCCTCAAACCGGCGAATGAACTCCACCGAAGCCCCCTTGAAGGCATAAATATTCTGGTCATCGTCCCCTACGGCAAAGAGGGTGAGCCTACCGGCATCCTCCGCCATGGTGCGCCCGGCCAAGGCAGAGATCAGGTCATACTGGTGGGCATCGATGTCCTGGTACTCGTCCACCAGAATCCAGCGGAAGCCCGCCAGCAGCCGCTCCCGCCGCCCATCCGCCTCCGCGGGGGGAAGATCCTGGCCCTGCAACACCTCCACAGCGCGACGGATCACATCCTGGAATGCGTCGTCGTCCGGTTGATTGCCGGAATGCTCCAATCGCCCACTGAAACTGGCGCCCGCCAGTCGCATGGCCAGCCCATGGCAGGTGAGTACGGTGATGCCCTGGGCATCATCGCCAAGCAATGCCTCCAGGCGGCGCCGGATCTCGACGGCGGCATGACGATTGTAGGCCAACGCCACGATGCCCCGGGGGTTTTCCCGTCGTGCGCGAACGAGATAGGCGATCCTGTGGACCAACACCCGGGTCTTGCCGGAGCCGGGGCCGGCCAGCACCAGCACATCGGTTTGCTCCCGGTTGTCGGCGACGATGCGTTGCTGAACGGGATTCTTCAGGCACTCCACGATGGCCTGCCATGAAGCAGGTGTGGTCTGGCGCTTGATCTCCTTGTCCCGACCCGGCAGCCAGCGGGCCAGGAACTGGTCTTCTTCCAATTGGAAATAGTCCATGGCCAAACGGAAGGCTTCGCTGATGACGTCAAGACCCCGCCGGGCAAATTCCGCCATCACGTGGACCTGCAACACCTGCCCCTGGTAATGCAGGTTCAGGGTTTCAAAGTCCGTGTTGGTGAAGCCGCGGCGCGGCTGTTGATCCAGGAGTCGAATGGTCATGGCCGGTCGGAACACCACCAGGCCCCGGTTGAGGCGAATCACATCCAGCTCATGGAGCCACATGAGGGCCCGGTCCAGCAGCTTCTCGGGCTTGCGCACCTGACCGTTCAGCATCAGGTCGGACTTGATGGCCTGTAACAGCTTGCCCATGGTGGTTTCCGCCAACAGGTCCGTGCCGTGGCTCCCCGGCGGCAGGCAGCCGAGCAGGTGGTTCAGTAGACACCTGGCCCCGGCCCGGCGACGGCGGGCGGTCTCCTCCAGCGCCGACCACTCACGTCGCAGGGTCACCCGCGCCGTCTCCCCATCCTGTTTCCGCACCGACCAACTGCCCCCTCCGCCGTTCTCCCCCCGTCCGTCATAGGCGATGCCCCGAACAATGCGCCACAGCCGTTCCGGCAGGGGATCGGGACAGTCCTGATCCCGCAACGCCTGGGCCGCCCTGCGCACATGGAGGGTGGAGGCGTCGTCAGTCCCCTGATCCGGCGCCGCCTCCCGCATATGGGCGATCAGGGCGGTCTCTAATGCCTCCGCCTCTTCCAGGCGCTTTCGGGACGAATGGACAACGCCTTTGCCTTTGTGGACAAATGCGGTAATCACCGTGTCGTTGTTGGCGATGCCCAACTGCTCCAGGTCATGGAGGGCTTCCCGCACCCCCTCGGGACCCAGTCTGGCAATTCCCATCAATTCGTCCGTGGTGACCCCTTCATCCGGCGGCCCGTCAATGAGCCTTTCCACGATCCGCAGCAGTTGGGCGCGACGGGTGGCGGTGAGGGTTGTGGCCCGCTCCAGGCGTTTTTGGGCCTCCTTCACGGAGCCCACCCGCAGGGACGAGGGAAACACGTGGACAACGTTCTCCTCCCGCGTGAGTAACTCCGACTCCTCCAGCCATGTGATGGCCGTACGGACCCGGGTGTCGTCGGTGGCGGAATCCCGACGGAAGGCCCTGTCCTCGTCTTCCCCCAGGATTTCCCCCGCCGTGGCCACCACCTCGCCTTTGAACCGTGTCTTCCGATTCAGATTGCGCAGGGCCCGCAGAATGCCGTGGATCTCCGCCCGGGTGAGCCGGGAGTATGCCGACAGTTTGAACTGCTGCTCCACATCCTCCGGCGTGTACAACAGCACGCAACGGGCTGATTCCCCATCACGGCCTGCACGCCCTGCCTCCTGGAGATAGTTCTCCAGGGATCCCGGAATGCTGGCGTGGATCACCAGCCGCACGTCCTGCTTGTCGATGCCCATCCCGAAGGCGTTGGTGGCGGCAATGGCCTGTAAATCCCCCTGGATGAACCGTTGCTGTGCAGCCTTCTTGGTCTCGGGCGGCAAGCCCCCATGGAAATGGCCCACCGCCAGCCCCCTGGTCTGCAAGTATTGGGCCACCTCTTCGCTCTGGCGCCGGGTGGCGCAGTAGATGATGGCCCCACCGGCGGTCTGGGCCAGGGATTCCGCCAGGACCTGATGGATGTAGGTCAGCTTCTCCGCCTCTGTGGTGCCCATCACCGCAAAGACGAGATTGGCCCTGTTGGCGCCGCCGTTAAACACCTGCAGGTCAATGGCCAGTTTCTCGTGAAAGTGTTTCCTGATCTCGGCGACCACCTCCGGCTTGGCGGTGGCGGTCAGGCACGTCACCGGCGGTACGGGGCCATTTTCCTTCTGGGCCTTCTCCCCAATGAAGCGACCCACATAGCGGTAGTCGGGACGGAAATCATGGCCCCAGCGGGACAGGCAGTGGGCCTCATCCAACACCCAGCCCCCAATCTCCCGCTGATCCAGGGCCCGTCTCAGGGAACGGGAGCGGAGTTGCTCCGGGGAGATCAGGAGAATGCCCGCGTCCCCCAGCCGCACCTTATCCAGAACATCGGCCCTCTCGGGCATGGAGAGGAGCCCGTTGATGGTGAAGCAGCAGATGATGTTGCGGGCCTCAAGACCCGCCACCTGATCTGCCATCAGCGCCACCAGAGGGGAGATGACCACCGTCAGGGCGCCGGTCTTGTGGTAGCGGGACAGGGCCGGGAGCTGGTAGCAGAGGGACTTGCCTGTGCCCGTGGGCAGAATCCCCAGCACATGGCCCCCTGCCATACTTTTTTCCACAATGGCCTGCTGGAGGGGGTAGCCCCGGTCATCCGCCGGTTCAGGGCGAAAGTTGTCGAAGCCGAACCAGCGTTTCAGTTCCTTACGGGCGTCATGGTGCTCTCGACACCAGTGGCAAGCGGGGTCCGTGCAGGCCAGGGTCCTCAGCCGACGGACCAGTTGCCCCGCTGCCGGGAACTGATGGCGCACCCAGGGGGGCATCACCGAGTTGTCCCCCGCCACCGATAGCCATGCCAATCCATAGGCCAGGGACCAATCCGGTTGCCTCGCCCCCTCAATCACCTTCGCCACCTGACTGGTGCAGGCGCGCCCCTGGAGAAAGTCGCCAATGGCTTGCCGGCCCTCGGCGGCGGTGGGTCGCTGTGCGCCCCGCAACCAGGAGAAGAGGGCATCCAACGCCCGATCCATCCCCTGCAGCCGCCGTGTGCTCAGCCAGTGCCAAGCCATGAGCAACTCCGGCGCTGCGTTCCGCAGGGCGCAACACTCATCCTCAAACAGCTCCAGCGCGATGCGGGCATCCAGTTCCGGGTCATTGGTCTGGCCCCGCTTGAGGCCGCCGTCCTGGTAATGCTTCACCAGGTGGTGATAGGGATTGCGGGGAAAAGCCAGGGGACTGAGGCGCAGGGTGTCCACCAACGGGAGCTCGAGGAGCCGCAGCCCGGGCAGGGCGGCCTTGAGGTGAAGGATGTCGAAGGCGATCAGGTTGTGACCCAGCAGGGCATCCACCCCATTTGCAAACACACCCAGCCGTGACAACTCCGCTTTCGACCCACCACCGCAAAAGGCCTCGCCCGTATCCGAGCGCACCGCGCCAAAGGCACGGATACGACCGGTCTTCCGATCCACCTCCAGATCAATGGAGAGACAGCGCTGCGGGAAAGACAGGGTTATGACGTTGTGACGGGGAAGGTGTCGCCATGGGAAGCAACGTTACCATGGGGGCCGGAATTGGCGCTGGAAGACCATCCGCCGGGGTGATTCCCACGGAGTCGCTGTCTGGTGATCAGGGGTTTGGCAGCCAGTCTCCTCCACCGCACACTCCCATGGGGTCAAGGGGAGGGTTGCCGCATTCAGAACCGTGTGTCCGGATTCAACTCCACCCCGTGCTCGGGAGCGTTGGCGTCAAGGAGAAGGTGAACGGCTCCCCATCCCCCAACGCTCAGCTCCTGGCCGCCGGCAGGGCTTCCAGCACCCGGTCCAGCTTGGTGTCCATGGCCATCATGTCGGCTTTGAGTTCCGCGTTATCTTGCTTCAGTTCCGTCTTGACGTCTTTGATCTCTGCTCTAACGTCCTGGATCTCTGCCTTGACCTCGTCAATCCGTTTGTTCTGTCTGGCTTCGCTGGCCCGAATTTCCTCGTGGAGCCTGGCTTCGCTGGCTTGAATCTCTTCGCGGAGCTTCCCCTCGCTGGCTTGAATCTCTTCGCGGAGTTTCCCCTCGCTGGTCTCAATCTTTTCGTTGACCCTGTCGATTCTTGCAGCAACCCTGTCAATTCTTGCGCTGACCCTGGTCTCGGAGGCAATGATGTCACCCTTAAGGGACTGGAACATGGCCAATCCGCCACTCACCAGTGTCGTGAACAGGGCAATGATGATGGTCACCACCAGAATCGGTTCCAACCAGGGTCGCCACCAGGGCTTTTGCGGTTTCGGCTCCACAGGGGCAGCCGTGGCCGGGGTCTGTTGCTCGGGTTTTGACGTGGGCGTGCTGGAAGTCATGGTCAAGGCACGGCACAGGGGCTGCCCACATGGTTCCCACAGCTTAGAGGATGGTTCATGAGCCGTCCCGCCATTCTTGCTTTGGATCTGGACGGGGTCCTTGTGGACGGCATGGAGGAGTACTGGAGGAGCAGCCTTGCGGCGGCCCGAAGCTTGGGCGCCCCATGGACTGGCCCCCAGGGGGAGGCGTCCCCGGCGTTCCGGCGCATTCGCCCTTGGGTGCATACGGGTTGGGAGATGGTGTTGGTGGCCTGGGCCTTGACCCACAGCGCCCCTGCGGAAGCATTTTTGCAAGACTATCCGGGAGCCTTGCGGCAGTGGCAGGCCCGGGTGGGGCAATCCCCAGCAGTGCTGCAGGATGCCTTGGAGCGTCACCGCCGTGCTTGCCTCTCCCGTGATCCCCAGGGTTGGCTGGCCCAGCACCGTCCTTATCCCGGTGTGGCGGAGCGTTTGCGCCGCTGTGGCATTGAGGGGGTGGAGTGGGTTGTGATCACCACCAAGGGACGGGGCTTTGCTGCCGCCTTGCTGGCGCAGGACGGTCTCCAGCCCACAGCCGTCTACGGTCGGGAGGACGGCTCCAAAGTCCGTGTGTTGCGGCGCCTATTGGAGCAGCGGCAACCTGTCTGGTTTGTGGAGGACCGGCTTCCCACCCTGGAACAGGTGATGGCGGATCCCCAGCTCAGGGGGGTCGGCTGCTACTTGGCCGCCTGGGGCTATTTGCGTCATGCTGACAGGCAGCAGCTTCGACCACCCGCCCATTGGCTGGATCACGCCACCTTTTGTGCCCCGTTCCATGCCTGGCCGGCCTGAGACTGTGCTGTTATGGTTCATGTGTACTGACTGCCTTCGGGTATGACGACCCTGGCAAGCGTGGGAATACCTCTTTAGAAGACCCATCTCCCTTCACCATGACTGTTCACTCCAACTCCTCCGCTGACGCCCAGTCCCGCGATAAGGCCCTTGGGCTGGTGCTGAACCAGATCGAGCGCAACTTTGGCAAGGGCTCCATCATGCGCCTGGGGGATGCCTCCCGGATGCGGGTGGAGACCTTCCCCACCGGCGCCTTGCCCCTGGATCTGGCCTTGGGGGGTGGCTATCCCAAAGGCCGTGTGGTGGAAATCTACGGTCCGGAGAGTTCCGGCAAAACCACCCTGACCCTCCATGCCATTGCCCAGGTTCAGCAACAAGGAGGCGTGGCGGCCTTTGTGGATGCGGAGCACGCTCTGGATCCCGTCTATGCGGCCGCCCTGGGGGTGGACGTGGAAAACCTGCTCATTTCCCAGCCGGATACGGGGGAAATGGCCCTGGAGATCGTGGATCAACTGGTGCGTTCCGGCGCCGTGTCCTTGATCGTGGTGGACTCTGTCGCGGCCCTCACGCCCCGATCAGAGATTGAGGGGGAGATGGGGGATGTGTCGGTGGGCAGCCAGGCACGGCTCATGAGCCAGGCCATGCGCAAAATCACCGGCAACATTGGCAAATCCGGTTGCACGGTAATTTTCCTGAATCAGTTGCGCTTGAAGATCGGGGTGGTCTACGGCAACCCCGAGACCACCACAGGGGGCAATGCCCTCAAGTTCTATGCCTCGGTGCGGCTGGACATTCGCCGCATCCAGACTCTGAAACGCTCCGGCAAGGAATACGGCATCCGCGCCAAGGTGAAGGTGGCCAAGAACAAGGTGGCGCCGCCCTTTCGGGTGGCGGAATTCGATATTGAATTTGGTCGCGGCATCAGTGCTGTGGGGTGTTTGCTGGATCTGGCCGAGGAAACAGGCGTGGTGGTGCGCAAAGGAGGCTGGTACAGCTACGGGGGGGACAATCTGGGTCAGGGGCGTGACAACACCATCCGCTGCCTGGAGCAGGACGAGACGCTCCGGCAGACCATCGACAACCTTGTGCGCCAGAAACTCAGCGAGGGCTCAGCCGTCATGGCCAATTCCGTGCGCCCCATCGCTGGCGGCGCCGCCAAGTCTCTGCCGGAGGACACCGTCCCCTTGCCCAGGCAACAACCCGCCGCGGCGGATGGATGATGGCTAGCTGGCCCCCGTGACGACCACCTCGGGGCGGGGCCCCTTGCCCATGCGCAACCGGGAGCTACGGCCCTCCTCCAGTTGCACAGCATCCGGTTCCACAACAATGGTGTCCCCCTTGCGGAAATCACCCCGCAGGATGGCTTTGGCCATGGGGGTCTCCAGATGTTTTTGAATGGCGCGCCGTAACGGCCTGGCCCCGTAGACGGGGTCGTGACCCACGGCGGCCAGCCAGTCATGGGCTTCCGATGTGAGCGTTAACCGGAGACCCCGCTCTTGCAGCCGCTGCTGAAGATGGGTGACTTGCAACTCCACGATCCGACGCAGTTCCTGCTTCCGGAGGGCATGGAAGATGATGATCTCGTCAATGCGGTTGAGAAACTCGGGGCGGAAGTGGGTGCCCAGAGCTTGTTTGACCCTGGCTTCCATCTCGCCATGGCGGCTGTCGTCACCGGCCAGATCCAAAATGGCCTGGCTGGCAATGTTGCTGGTGAGGATCACGATGCTGTTGGTGAAGTTCACCGTCCGACCTTGGCTATCGGTGATGCGGCCGTCGTCCAGCACCTGCAGCAGCACGTTGAACACTTCGGGATGGGCTTTCTCCACCTCGTCCAGCAGGATCACCGCATAGGGCTTGCGCCGCACCGCCTCCGTGAGCTGACCCCCTTCCTCGTGGCCCACGTACCCGGGAGGGGCGCCAATAAGCCGGGATACGGCGTGGCGCTCCATATACTCCGACATGTCAAGCCGCACGATGGCGGCTTCATCGTCAAAGATCTGCTCCGCCAGGGCTTTGCACAATTCCGTCTTGCCCACGCCGGTGGGACCCAGGAACAAAAACGAGGCAATGGGGCGCCGCGGATCCGCCAGGCCGGCGCGGGAACGCTGGATGGCATCGGCCACGCTGCCGACCGCTTCCTGTTGACCCACCACCCGTGCATGGAGCCGCTGCTCCAGATCCAGCAGCTTCTGGAGTTCCGACTGGGCAAGACGTTGTACCGGGATGCCGGTCCACTTGCTCACCACCTCCGCCACGTCCTCCTCGCTGATGGTTTGGCGCAACAGCCTTTTTTCGTTGTCCTGGAGTTGCTGTTCTCCCTTCTGCAGACGCTGTTGCAACTCGGCCAGGGTGCCGTATTCCAACTCCGCGGCCTTGTTGAGGTCGTAGTTGCGTTTGGCCTGCTCCAACTTGACTTGCACCTGTTCAATCTGTTCCTTCAAGCCCTGGAGATCGTCCAGCGCACCCTTCTCCTGTGTCCACTGGGCCATGAGGGCCCGCTGCTGCTCCGTCAGATTGGCCAGATCCTGGTTGATGCGCGTGAGCCGCTCCTTGCTGGCCGCATCGCTTTCCTTGGCGAGGGACAATTTCTCCATCTCCAGTTGCAGAATCTTGCGGTCGATTTCGTCAATCTCTTCGGGCTTGGAGGTGATTTCCGTTTTCAAACGGGCGGCGGCTTCATCCACCAGATCAATGGCTTTATCGGGCAAGAAGCGGTCGTTGATGTAGCGACTGCTGAGCACCGCTGCTGCCACCAGGGCGTTATCGGCAATGCGCACGCCGTGGTGAACCTCGTAGCGCTCCTTGAGACCCCGCAGAATGGAAATGGTGTCTTCCACCGTGGGCTGGGGCACCACGACCTGCTGGAAGCGGCGTTCAAGAGCGGCGTCTTTTTCAATGTAGCGGCGGTGCTCATCCAGGGTGGTGGCGCCAATACAGCGCAGTTCTCCCCGGGCCAGCATGGGCTTGAGCAGGTTGCTGGCGTCCATGGACCCGCCAGCGGCTCCGGCCCCCACCACGGTGTGGACCTCGTCAATGAACAACACAATCTGGTCTTTCCCCGACGTGACCTCCTTGAGTACGGCCTTGAGGCGTTCCTCAAACTCACCCCGATACTTGGCGCCGGCGATCAATGCGCCCATGTCCAGGGCAACGAGGCGCCTGTTCTGCAGCGCCGTCGGCACGTCCCCATTCACAATGCGCTGGGCCAACGCCTCCACGATGGCGGTCTTGCCCACGCCAGGCTCGCCGATCAACACGGGGTTGTTCTTGGTGCGCCGTGAGAGGATCTGAATGGTGCGGCGGATTTCTTCATCCCGTCCAATCACGGGATCAAGCTTCCCTTGACGGGCTGCGTCGGTCAGGTCGCAACCATAGCTTTTTAGAGCCTCGTAGGTGGTCTCCGGGTTTTGGCTGGTGACCCGCTGGTTGCCGCGGATGGATTGAACGGCGTCCTTGATGGTTCCACGACGCCCTCCAAGGGCCTGCAGCAGGGGTTTGCCGCAGCGACTGTCCTCACACAGGGCCAGCAACAGATGCTCAACGGCAATGAATTGATCCTTCCAGGCCTGCCGCTCCTTCTCCGCACGATCCAACAGTTGATCCAGGCTGGAGCTCAGGGAAAGGGTGTCCGGAGGGGCGCCCAGCTTGGGCTGTCGGGCGAGGAATTGCTCCAGATTGTTGTCCAGGGCAGCCACGTCCACAGCGGCTGCTTCCAGGATCCGCATGGCCAGATCTTTCTGCTCCAGCAAGGCCTTCAGCAGATGCTCGCTCTCCAGCGTCTGGGATTTGCGGGCTTTGGCCAGCGTGTGGGCAGAACGGATGGCCTCCCAGGCCTTGAGGGTGAAGGTTTCAGGTGTGGGCTGCATGGCGTCTCGGTGGATCGATCTCTACCCAGCACCCTAAAAATCTCTTTGCATCAACACCAGCCGGTAGACCGCACCACCCACTGCGGTCTACCGGCTGTTTGTGTGATCAGCAGCCAGGAGCCGAATCACTCAACCGTGATGGTGCCCACCATGCCGGCGCCACGATGGGGCTCGCAGTAGTAGCTATAGGTGCCGGGGTCACTGAAGGTTTGCTCCCAACTCTCGCCCGGGGCAAACGCCAGATCCGCGTGGCTCAACTCCCCGTGACCGTCCACCACGGCATTGTGGGGACCCAGCTTGTTGTTCACAAACTTGACCGTGTCACCAGCACTGATGGTCACCGTGTTGGGCTCAAAGGCCAGAAGGCCGCTATCGGTCCCCATTTTCACCTCAACGGTGGCGGCGGCGGCGGCGGATCCCCATCCCAGAAGACCGGCAAGGCTCAGAACAGCAGCAAGGCAAATGCCCAGAAGGCGAGACATGGCGTGGCTCAGTCACTGGGGGAGATTGTATAGGCTCACCCGCCCCAACGGCGCCGTGGGGCTTGGAGAGTGTTACGTATGGAACCCCGAACGGGGCTCGGCTGCCGGTAGGCTGCCCCGCTGAGGGACCCCTGCCGCGGACAACACCGTCTCCAGGTCGGGGAAGCGAGACGCCAAGCCGAAGCTTTCCGGTCGGGTGACGGGATGATGAATGAAATGACGTTGCTGCAAGGTAAAGCGATCCCACGGACTCAACTGGATGCGGAACACAGCCACCAGAACCCGTAGCAGCCAGTGGTGGAGTTGCACACCGGGAGGATGAGCCATGTGGCGGTAGCGGCAGAGTTGGCTCATGGTGCCATTGACGGTGAGGGGGTATTGGCCCAGCACATAGCGGTTCATGCCCCGCCAGCGCTGTGGTCCGATCTGGTGGGGGGTTGTGAGCAGGTGACCGCAGATGCTGGCCACGTCTGCCCCGTGGATGAAGTGGTAGCTGCCGTCCAACCGCAGGAAGCGCGCCAGCCAAAGCCACTGAAACAGTGGCCTCAGGCCCGTGGTGAGGAAGCTGGTGGGCCATGGGCCGCCGCCGTCGATCCTGCCGGAAAAAACAAGGGTGGGGAAAATGGCCACGATCTTGTCGCGGAGGGCATGGGCCATCAACTGGCGCAGGCATATGGCCTTGGTCTGGATGTACTCGGTTCCCCATTGCTCCGCCTCCGGCAACAACTCCAGATCACGGTCCAGAATGCTGGCTGTGGAGAAATAGAGCACCTGCTGGAGACGTCGGTGGTCAAGACAGGCCAGCAGATCCTTGACGGCTTCCACGTTGACCGCCCAGGCGCGGGCCGGGTCCCCCCAGGCGGTGGCGGTATGGACGACCCGGTCCACCTGGGCCAGTTGCCGGCAAAAACGCCGGGGTTGGCGCAGATCACCCACCAGTAGTTCCAGGCGGGGATGCCGGTGGTCAACGGCGGTGAGCTTTTGGGGCTGTCGCAGCCAAAGCAGCAGCCGGGCATTGCTGTGCTCCAGCAGCCAGGCCGCCACCGCCTGGCCGATGCAGCCGCTGGCGCCAGTGATCAGAATTCGGCTGGGTTGAGACAAGGCATCGGAGACAGAGAATCACGTCCGCAGGTAGAAGCCTCAAGCGGTCACCTTGGCTCCCAGGCGCTTGCCAGCCGCGAAGAACAGGCGGGCATTTTCCTCCGGGGTGCCCGGCAAAATGCCATGGCCCAGGTTGAGAATGTGGCGTCGTCCACGGGCCTTGCGGAGGGTATCCTCAATCCGGGCGCAAATCACCTCCGGAGTGCCGTACAGAAGCCCGGGATCCACGTTGCCCTGGACCCCCAGATGGGCGGGGAGTCGAGCCAGGCCGTCCGCCATGTCCACGGTCCAGTCCAGGCTGATGATGTCCGCGCCGCTGGCGCCCATCCGCTCCAGCACCCCTGCACTGCCCGAGATGTAGAGGATCAAAGGTGTGTCCGGGTGGGTTTGCTTCACCTGGCGGATGAGGCGCTGCTGATAGGGTCCCGCAAAGACGTCGTAATCCTGGGGGCTCAATTGGCCGGCCCAGGAGTCGAAAATCTGCACCACCTGGGCGCCCGCGTCAATCTGATAGCGCACGTAGGCGGCGATCCCGTCCGCCAGATGGGCCAGCAACTGGTGCAACAGGGCCGGATCACGGAAGGCCATGGCCTTGATGACCCCGTAGGTTTTGCTGCTTTTGCCCTCCACGGCATAGGCCGCCAGGGTCCACGGAGCGCCCACAAATCCCAGGACCGCCGCAGTGGCGCCCACCGCCTCCCGTAGCCGCGTCAGCACGGAGCCCACAAAGGCCATGGACGCGGCTGGCTCCAGGGGGCGCAAGGCGTCGATCCGGGCCTGAGTGCGGATGGGGTCATGAATGAGAGGACCATGGCTTTCCACAATGTCGAACTCGATGCCCATTCCCGGCAGGGGCGTGAGGATGTCCGAAAACAGGATCACCCCGTCCGGGTGAAAGGCCTCGAAGGGCTGCATGGAGATCTCGTAGGAGAGATCAGGGTTTTCCGAGCGCTCCCGAAAGGTGGGATAACGGTCCCTCAACTCCCGATAGGCTTTCATGTAGCGCCCCGCCTGACGCATCATCCAGACAGGAGTGCGCTCAACGGGCTCGCCCCGAGCGGCGCGCAGAAGCAGGGGAAGGGAATCGGCCATCGAATCAGGCAGGGTCGGGGGGAAGGTGGATGGAGCGCGATTCATCAGGGCCATGGTGGTTGTGGCGGAAGATCACCGTGCTCAAGGGGGGCAAGCATAGATCCAGGGAGTGGGCATAGCTGTGCATGGGCCAGGGATCCGTGAAGCGCCCCCCCAGGTTGCCCAGGTTGCTGCCGCCGTAAATCTCTGCATCGCTGTTGAAGATCTCTTCATACCAACCTTCCAACGGCACGCCAATGCGATAGTTCTTATGGGGATTTGGCGTAAAATTACAGACAACAACCAACCAGTGTTGACTTTTTTCATCTCTCCGCATGAAGCTGATGACGCCGTTACGGTTATCATCACAGTGGATCCATTGAAATCCATTGGTGTTAAAGTCTTCGCGCCAAAGAGCCGGTTCCGATTTATAGAGAGCATTGATTTCATCAACCATCCTCATCAGCTTCTGATGCTCGGGATATTGTAGCTTATCCCACTCCAGATCATCCCAGACGTTCCACTCACCACGTTGCCCGAACTCCATGCCCATGAAAATGGTTTTCTTGCCGGGGTGGGTCCACATGTAGGAGAGCAGGGCGCGAGTGTTGGCGAATTTACGCCAATCGTCTCCTGGCATCTTGTGCAGCAGATTGCTCTTCTCATGCACCACTTCATCATGGGAAAGCGCCAACATGAAGTTCTCGCTATAATAGTACATCATGGAAAAAGTGATCAGGTTCTGGTGAAATTGTCGGAACCACGGATCCATGGCAAAATAATCCAACATATCATGCATCCAACCCATATTCCATTTCAAATTAAAGCCCAGAGCATCACGGTTATGGTCACTGGCGGGCTGGGTGACGCCTGACCACTCTGTGGACTCTTCCGCAATGGAAAGAATTCCGGGGAAATAATGGAAGAGGGTCCCGTTGAGCTGTTGGAGGAAATTCACCGCCTCCAGATTCTCGCGGCCACCATGTTTGTTGGGCAACCACTCCCCTTCCGGGCGGAGATAGTCCAGGTAGAGCATGGAGGCAACCGCATCCACACGAATGCCGTCAATATGAAACTCGCTGATCCAGAACAAGGCACTGGACACCAGGAAATTACGCACCTCGTTGCGACTGTAATTGAAAATCAACGTGCCCCATTCTTTATGCTCGCCGATGCGTGGATCGGCATGTTCATACAAGAAATCACCATCAAAGTATGCCAGGCCGTGGTTGTCTTTGGGGAAATGTCCCGGCACCCAATCCAGAATGACGCCAATGCCGTTTTGATGGCAGCGATTCACAAAGTCCCGGAACTCGTCCGGCTTGCCATAGCGACTGGTGGGGGCATACCAGCCCGTCACCTGGTATCCCCAGGATCCCTCAAAGGGATGCTCCGTGATGGGCATCAACTCAATGTGGGTGAAGCCCCGCGCCTTCACGTAGGGGATCACCTTGTCCGCCAATTCCGTGTAGGTGAGCAGCCGTGTCCCCGGCTTCATGTCGTTGGCGGGCACGGGTGAGCGCACCGTGCCGTCCGGTTCCACGTAGGGCTGCGCCCCGTTGGCATGGAGCCAGCTTCCCAGATGCATCTCGTAGACGGCAATGGGCTGCTCCAGGGGATTCCGGCCATCCCGCTGACGAATCCAGGCCTCGTCCCCCCAGGCAAAGCTGTTCTCCGCCACCACGGAGGCCGTGGCCGGGCGCACCTCATGGTGAAACCCGTAGGGGTCGGCCTTGGCATAGGGATGGCCATGGCGGGTGTGGATCTCGTATTTGTAAAGCTCCCCTTCCCCCAGGCCGGGAATAAAGAGTTCCCAGATGCCGCCAACCCGTTTTTGCGCCGGGTGCATCCGCCCGTCCCAGCCGTTGAAGGCGCCAATGACGGACACACTCACCGCGTTGGGCGCCCAGAGACAGAACTGCACGCCGCTCACCCCGGCCTGCTCAACCCGATGGGCCCCCATGCGGGTCCAGATGTGGTGATGGTTGCCCTCGGCAAAGAGGTGGCGGTCCAGCTCACCCATCCACTCCTGGCGAAAGCTGTAGGGGTCGTGTTGGCGGCTGTGGATGCCGCCCCGCTGCAGTTGCAACTGGTAGGCACTGCCGGGATCCATCGCCACCTCCCGCTCAAACAACCAGGGATGGTGAACCGCCTCCATCGGTAGCGTCTGGCCTTGCAGCGTCAGATCTACGCGCTCCGCGTCCGGAAGCCAGGCGCGCACCACATGACCACCACCGGGGAGGGCATGGGGGCCGAGAATGGCGTAGGGGTCGTGCTGACGGCAGTTGGCCAATTGCTCAACCGCTTGCGGAAGCCCTTGGTGTTCAACCACAGGGGGAATGCAGATTGTTAGGAGCCTACGCTGTGGCCTGCCTGCGGTTGCTGCAACGGCAACCGCAGGCAGGCTTCATCCCAGCAAAAATGCACCACCACAACTTGGCGTTCGTGGGCTGCGACGGCGTGGGGCGCCCGTCCGTTGCCTGGATTGATGCCGATCAGGGGCCAGCCCGCCAGGGCAATGGACAGGCGGAGCCGCATCCCCGCCGGCACCGTCCGCAGCAGGGGCTGAAAGTCAACCTGACGCCATGTGAGGATTTGAGCCTGGGGACCCAGCCAGCGCTCCACCCCCATGGAGAGTTGCTCCACCCGCGCCCGACCGTCCACCTCTTGCACCTGGGACAGGGCACAGCAGAGATCAAAACCCTGCCCCTCACTGGCGGCCTTCAACCGTAACCGGACTGTGCCGCCGAGGATCAGGGCACGGGGCAGGGGCGGGGTGGTGAACGTGAGCACGTCGCTGCGGCAATCCAGGTCATGGCGGTCCGTGGAACCGGCCTGCAGGTCCAGGTGTCCGCCCCGCGCCGGGGTGGGTCGCCATGGATCCAGCACCAGCCGGTCCCAGCCCCCAGCACCAGCCTCCTCGGACTCCAGCAGCAGCGCACCGGCGTGGGGATTCACCCCGCTGAGGCCTGTTCCCCTCAACCACCAGTGCTCCAGCGCCTGTCGGGGCCAGTGGGAACCGCGCCACCAGTGGCCACACCCCACGTCAAACAGTTGCACAGCGTCCTGGGGTTGCTCCGGAGGGCAACCCTTCAAGTGGTGGTTAAAGAAGGCCAGGTGCCGCTGATCCAGTTGACCGCCGTGCCAGTTGCCGTGGGTCCAGGGACCCACCACCAACCGGGGATGACCACCGGCCTTCAGGCTTTGGTCATGGAGCGCCATGACGCCGCGCAGGTAGGGGTCGTACCAGCCCCCGATCAGCAGCATGGGGCGCCGCAACACAGCCTCCAGGCCTGCATCCGCCACGGGTGATTCCCAATTGCCTGACCACCAGCGCAACAGGTGGTTCTCGGGGTCCACCTGCTGGAGAAGGCCCCAGCCCTCCTCAAGAAAATCCCGGCTGTGAAGGGCTTTGCGGATCTGGCCATAGGCCCCGCCGTCCCCGCGCCGCCGACAGGCTGCTGCCGCCAGTTGCAGCGCCCAGGCCAACCCCAGCACCCACCAGTCCGCCTGACCGTCCCGACACCAGTGGTGTTGCAGGCTGAGGCCCGCCATGGCCGGAGCCGTGCAATCCGGCACGTCCGCACCGTCCCAGAGCAGTTGGGTAAGGCCCTGGTAGGAAAAGCCGTAGCAGCCGACGCGGCCGTTGCAATCCGGCTGTGCCCGCAGCCAGGCCAGGGTGCAACTCCCGTCCCGGGCCTCGTTGGCAAACAGGCGGAAGCTGCCGCCGGAGTCGCCACAGCCCCGCACGTCCTGCACCACCACCAGGTAGCCGTGGGCGGCGTACCAGGCGGGGTGGGCATAGACCATGGTGGAGGCCAGGGCGCGGCCATAGGGCTGCCGCATGAGCAGCGCCGGCCATGGCCCCCTCTGTCGGGGTCTCCAGAAGCTGGCCTCCAGGGCCACGCCGTCCGGCAACACCATCCGGCGCTGCCCATGGATCACGTCACCCAACCGGCCGGCAGTCAGGTTACGGCAGGACAATACAGGCCCACCACGTAGGTGACGAGAATCTCGGCATCGCTGGTGGTGATCCCCTGGCTTGTGGCCACCTGCTCCAGGCCCGTAGCGGAGTAGACGCTATCGCCACCGGCATTGATGGTATGGAACTCCTGACACAGCGCCTCGGCCATGTCCGGGTTGCGTTTGACGACATTGAGAAGGCCGGAGGGGCTGGCCTGGGTGGGACGCAACAGGCTCGCTCCAGCCACCAGGGCAGCCATCACACCCAAACTCAAGATGCCGAAGAGCAACGGTGGGCGTAACTTCCTCAATCCCTTGAATCTGTTTGTCATTTTTGTTCCCGGAGGATCTCATTCCTAGTATTCATCACGGGCTTGGTGCATTGCAAGCCTTGATAGCCGTCCCGTCATGCGTATTGCGCCCCCCCTGGTCGAGGTGGGTCTGGTGGTTGCCGCCCAGGGGCTCAAGGGGGAGTTGCGGGTCCTCTCCTCCAGTGATTTCCCCGAGCGTTTCCTGGAGCCTGGTCCCCGCTGGTTACAGAAGCCGGATGAGCCGCCCCGGGCGGTTGAGTTGCTGCGGGGGCGTTGCCTGACCCGCAAAGGGCTCTACGGGATTCGGCTCAAGGGCATCGAGACGCGGAGCCAGGCTGAAGCGCTGGTGCGGCGCCGGCTGTTGGCGGACGCCACCACCCGTCCCCCCATGGCGGCAGGGGAGTTTCACCTGCTGGACCTGGAGGGCCTGGAGGTGCGCCTGGATCCCGCGGGTCCGGCCCTGGGCGCCGTGGTGGACCTGCTCCACGGGGGCAACGACCTGTTGGAGATTCGTCTGCGCCATGGGGGGCAGTCCGTGCTAGTGCCCTTTGTGGAGGCCATTGTTCCCCAGGTTTGCCTTGAGGAGGGGTGGATCCTGCTGCGCCCGCCCGCGGGTCTGCTGCCGATGGAGGCGCAGCCCGTACCGGCGGATGCCATAGGCTCGGTGGGTCAGCCCGAATCTTGATGGCGTCACCCACGGCGGTGATTCCGGTGGTCCTCTGTGGGGGCGTTGGCACCCGCCTCTGGCCCCTGTCCCGGTCCGCCTACCCCAAGCAGTTTCTGTCTCTTGTGGGCGGCCACACCATGCTCCAGCAGACCGTTCTGCGCTTGGCGGGGCTACCGGGACTGCAGCCGCCTCTGCTGGTTTGCAACCATGCCCATCGCTTCGTTGCCGCTGAGCAGATGCGGGCCGTTGACGTGGAGCCCGCCGCCATTCTGCTGGAGCCCGTGGGACGCAACACGGCGCCAGCGGTGGCCGTCGCCAGCCTCCAGGCCATGGCCATGGCGGCGGAGCAGGAGGATGCCCTGCTGCTGGTGTTGGCGGCCGACCACGCCGTTGCCCATGCCGACGCCTTCCGCGCCACCATTGGCCAGGCCGTTCCCGCCGCTCTGGGGGGACGGCTGGTGACCTTTGGCGTGACGCCCACAGCCCCGGAAACCGGCTACGGCTACATCGAAGCGGATTCCGGGACGGACGAGTTCGGCCTTCATCCCGTTCGCCGCTTTGTGGAAAAACCCAGCCGTGAGCGGGCTGAAGCTTTGCTGAACCAGGGGAGCTTCCATTGGAACAGCGGCATCTTTCTGTTCCGTGCCGGTGTGATGGCGAAGGAGTTGGAGCGCTGCGCGCCTGACGTGCTGCACGCCGCCCGGGCCTCCCTCCGGCAGGCCCACACGGATCTGGATTTCCTCCGTCTGGAGTCGGAGGCGTTTTGCCGTTGCCCCACGGTGTCCATTGACGTGGCCGTGATGGAGCAGACCCGTTTGGGCAGCGTGGCTCCCCTCACGGCAGGCTGGAGTGACGTGGGCAACTGGAGCACCCTCTGGCACAACGGGGATCACGACGAGCGGGGCAACACCGTCTGTGGACGGGTCCTCCACGAGGACGTGCGCAACTGCTACCTCCGCAGTGAGCACCGCCTGCTGGTGGGCCTGGGCCTTGAGGATCTGGTGGTGGTGGAAACCAACGACGCTGTGCTGGTGGCCCGACGGGATCAGACCCAGGCGGTGAAACAGGTGGTGGCCCGTCTTCAGGCTGCCGGGGCGCGGGAAGCCCAGGCGCACCAGCGCACCTACAGACCGTGGGGGCACTACGACACCGGGGTGGAAGGGGAGCGCTGGCAGGTGAAGAAAATCCACGTGAAACCGGGCTGCGCCCTGTCGTTGCAGATGCACCACCACCGCGCTGAGCATTGGGTGGTGGTGCAGGGCACAGCCTCCGTGGAGAAGGACGGGAAGCCCCTGCTGGTCAGCGAAAACCAGAGTGTCTATATTCCCCTGGGCTGCCGTCATCGGCTCGGCAACCCGGGTCGCATTCCCCTGGAGATCATCGAAGTGCAGAGCGGACCCTACTTGGGGGAAGACGACATTGTCCGTTTTGAGGATCGCTATGGACGCACGTCAGGCTGAGCCGGTGTTGGTGACGGGAGCCGCCGGTTTCATCGGCTTTCACCTGAGCCGGGCCCTGTTGGAGGCCCACGTGCCCGTGGTGGGCCTGGATAACTGCAACGCCTACTACTCCCCCCAACTCAAACGGGACCGCCTGGCCCAACTGCAACCCTGGTCCCGGTTCCGGTTTGTGGAGATGGATCTGGCCCAGGGGGAAGATTGTGCGGCTCTCTTTGCCCGGACCCGCTTCCGGGCGGTGGTCCATCTGGCGGCCCAAGCCGGGGTGCGCTACTCCCTGGACAACCCCGCCGCCTACATCAACAGCAACCTGGTGGCCTTCGGACACGTGCTGGAGGGCTGTCGTCACCAGCAGACGCCCCACCTGGTTTACGCCAGCAGCAGTTCGGTCTACGGCGCCAACCGCAAGCTGCCCTTCGCCGAGTCGGACCCCGTGGATCACCCGGTGAGCCTCTACGGGGCCACCAAAAAAGCCAACGAGCTGATGGCCCACACCTACAGCCACCTTTTTGGGCTGCCCTGCACCGGCTTGCGCTTTTTCACGGTCTACGGCCCGTGGGGTCGCCCCGACATGGCCTATTGGACCTTCACCCGCAAAATCCTGGCGGGGGAGCCGCTACAGGTGTTTAACCATGGCCGCATGGGGCGGGATTTCACCTACGTGGACGACGTGGTGGACAGCCTGATGCGCCTGTTGCCCCAACCACCCCAGCCCCGGCCCGTGGACGGGCAGCCCACGGCAGCCACCAGTCACGCCCCATGGCGTGTGTTCAACATCGGCAACCGGACACCGGTGCCCCTGCTGGAGTTCATCCGCCTGCTGGAGGAGATCCTGGGGCAGAAGGCCGCTGTGGAGTTCCTGCCCATGCAAGCCGGGGACGTGCAACAGACCCATGCCGACGTGTCCGCCCTCCAACAGGCGGTGGGCTTCCACCCCCACACCAGCCTTCGGGATGGTGTGGAGCAGTTTGTGGGTTGGTATCGCGATTATCACAAAAAGCATTAGCACAAGCATCGAGCAGGGCCTTCACCACAGCCACCACAGCAGGTGAGTCGTTCCTTGTACCTCAAGTGCTGGCACTGGGTGAGGATAGTCTGCCGCGTCAGATGGAGAGGGACGGACAATCTGAATCAACCCAATCGCAGCAAGCACCCCCAGAGACCCGATTACCCAAAGGGTTTGATGGCGAATATCTTGCCGGACACTCTGACTGAGGCGCTCCAGGCTACGCTCAATCCGCTCCAGAGTCCTGTCTGTATGGCTTTGCTGGTTCTCCAGCACTGCCAGCCGTGTCTCGGTGGGTTGGGTCATGGCTACTGGAGGGAGGCTGTCCCTAGTCTACCCTGGAAAGGGGTGGGCAAGCCTTCACTCCGGCAGCCCCTCAACTCAGCCAACGTCCATCCCGCAGGATCCGCAGCCGCTGAGGCGTGGAGAGGAGGGCTTGCCAGCTTGACGCCTCGGTGAGAATCAGGTCCGCAGGGCAGCCATGGCGTAAAACCCCGTCCCAGGCCAAGCCCAGCACTTGCGCCGGTGCGCTGGTGAAGGGGGTCAGCCCCCGCAGATCCCAGGGATGCAGATGGGTGACGGGGACAGCGAAGCGCCAGAGTTCCACCGGATCGAAGTTGCCGCCGGGGAACCAGGGATCGGCCACGTTGTCTCCGCCGATGGCCACGGTCACGCCCCCTTCCTGGAGTTCATGGATGGGCGCCAACCCCCGCAGCCGTGGTGTGCGCCTTTCGCTGGAGCGGCCCTGGAGCCACAGGTTGGTGGTGGGGAGGCTCACCAGGGGGACGTGCAACGTCGCCAGACGCTCAGCCGTGCGGCGCACCTGTTCAGGGGGCTGTTGCGCCAGGCTGCAGCCATGGGAGACGGTGACGGATACGGGCAGGGGCTCCTGCTCCAGCAGGTCCAGGAGCCCCTCCAGACAGCGGCTACGGGGATCGCAAGTTTCATCCAGGTGCAGGTCCACCATGCAGCCCTGCTCAGCCGCCAGGCGCAGCATCCCCGCCAGCCGCTCTCGCCATGGGCTCCCCTGGGTGTTGTGGTGGGCCAGCGCGCCCCCCAGCCCCCCACCCAAACGGGCCAACTGCCGGGCCAGGCGGACACCGGCGGCGGTGCTCCAGAACTCCAGCGGGGCCAGGGCAACGGCTTGAAGTTGGAGGCGATCCGACCAGGCGTCCCATGTATGGGTCACCGCCTCCCACGTGGCCTGGGAGCCGGCCCTGCCCCCCAGATCCAGGTGGCTGCGCAGGGCGCGGTAGCCATGACGCCAGGCTGTTTGCAACGCCCGATTGATGCGGTCCGTAACGGCTGCAACGGAGCGATCCTGGTGTTCCCGGAAATTGGCCTCCATGGCGCCGGCCATGGCGCCGGAGGGATTGGGGAACCGGGACCAGGTGAAGGCCTTGTCCAGATGGCAGTGGGGCTCTACGGCGGCGGGCAGGGCCAAGGGGAGGCGGGATCCCCCTATCCGGATCAGGGGTTCAATCCTGGTAACGGTTGCCCCGTCGATGGCGATGGCCAGATTGACGAGGCCGTCCCCATCGGGGGCCAGGCCACGGCAACAGCCAGGGGCGAGGAGGGCCAGGGGCCAGCGAATGTGCAGCGTTTGGGGAGGGGCCAGGGTGTCTTGGCGAGGCTGGAAATCCATTGTCCCCCTGGTCCATGGCATGGCGAAGCCCGGTTCCGGATCAGGGCAGGACAGACGAGGGATGACGCAAGTGATCAGCGCTACCACTTAACGGTGCAATCCATGCATGGTAACGACCATGAACATTCAATGAAGTGGCACAAAATGGTAAAAAACCTGCATGGCGTCACGCCATGGTGTACTGGCCTCACCTTCTGTTGACGATGCCCATACCCCTTTGGATGCCAGTGATGACCGGCGCTACTGCCGCGATGGTCGCTATGGGCATGATCGGCCTGATCTGGCTGCGTCAGGACATGAACGCCCGTTTTGACAGGCTAGAGGCAGACATGAAAGAGCTAAGGGACTCGATAATGAAGGTCCTGGCCCGTAATTCTGTTACAGCGCCATAACAACAACCCCGTCACCACGGTCTGAACTGTTGCCATGACTACTTTTCTGACTGCTCTCACCCAATGGCTACCCCAGGCCGCTCCTGTTGGCGTCATGGGTTTGCTTATCTGGTGGCGGATGAATCAGATGGAGAAGCAAATGGACCGGATGGAAAGCCATTGGAAGGATCAGATGGACCGGATGGAAAGCCATTGGAGGGATCAGATGGACCGGATGGAAACCGGGCTGGTCAAGATGGACAACCATTTCCGTGAGGATATGAAAGAGCTACGGGGGGTGTTGGTTCAAGCCCTGGCCCGTGATTCCATTACAGCACCGTGACAACCACGTCCAGATGGCAATGGGGCTCCGGCGGCGGGCAGGGCCAAGGGGAGGCGGGATCCCCCGATCCGGGGCAGGGGTTCAATTCTGGAGACGGTTGCCCCGTCGATGGTGATGGCCAGATTGACGAGGCCGTCCCCATCGGGGGCCAGGCCAGGGCAAGGGCCAGGGGCGAGGAGGGCGAGAGGGGCCAGCGAATCTGCAGCGTTTGGGGAGGGGCCAGGGTGTCTTGGCGGGGCTGGAAATCCATTGTCCCCCTGGTCCATGGCATGGCGAACTCCGGTTCCGGATCAGGGCAGGACAGACGAGGGATGACGCAAGTGATCACCGCTGCCACTTAACGGTGCAATCCATGCATGATAACGACCATGAACATTCGATGAAGTGGCACAAAACGGTAAAAAACCTGCATGGCGTCACGCCATGGTGTATTAGCCTCACCTTCTGTTGACGATGCCCATTCCTCTTTGGATGCCAGTGATGACCGGTGCTACTGCCGCGATGGTCGCTATGGGCATGATCGGCCTGATCTGGTTGCGTCAGGACATGAACGCTCTGCGCCAGGACATGAACACTCTGCGTCAGGACATGAACGCCCGTTTTGACAAGCTGGAGGCAGATATGAAAGAGCTAAGGGACTCGATAATGAAGGTCCTGGTCCGTGATTCCGTTACAGCGCCATAACAACAATCCCGTCACCACCGTCTGAACTGTTGCCGTGACTACTTTTCTGACTGCTCTCACCCAATGGCTACCCCAGGCCGCTCCTGTTGTCGTCATGGGTTTGCTTCTCTGGTGGCGGACGAGACCGTCCCCATCGGGGGCC
>JAJDVL010000009.1 GCA_022826155.1 Prochlorococcaceae cyanobacterium jk18x22bins.40
CCTGTTTTTCTATGTGAAGCAGATGTTTGGCTACAGCAAGACCCGCTACCGTGGCCTGTCGAAGAACGAGAATCGGCTGGCCCTGCTTCTTGGATTCGCCAATTTACTGCGTGGGGAATCCTGTATGGCATGATCCTCATAATAGAGCAGGTGTGCTGATTGAGCTGAATCAGCCAAAAATCAGACCATGCAACAAGGCTTATGACTCCTGTTAGCCAGCTTTGAGGAGCATATGTCACGAATCACAATCCAAGATCTTGAATGCCACCCCCTTGTGGGCTAATTCAGAGGTTCCTTAGGCAATATGACCATTTTGAAGACAAACTACAATCGTGATCTTAGTCATTCAGGTTATGATAAAAAGCAATTGACCTATGGGAAGAGTGACTTCGTCACCACCAGAAATCTGGCAGACAAATATGACCAATGGACGGTGGAGAAGATCTGCGCCAATCAAAGGTGGATGGCCAAGCAGGCGACAGCAGTCTGGACAGTGAACTTTCCCTGATAAGGCCATACTGCCCCCAATATCCAGCTCGAATTCTTTCGGGTCACCCAAATCGACCAGTGACGTATTCTTTGGTGTCCTTGGATTTGGGATTGTTAAATATTTCTCCAGTCTCGTTATACTCCGCCAAGTAGCCCACCTTGCCGTCACTTCCTTCCACTTCAACAGCATTATAAAAAGCAGTCATGTCGGAAACCCGCACAGCCTGTTGCATATTGTGGGTCACAATCACAATTGTAAAATTCTGCTTAAGGGCGTGGAGGGTGTCTTCCACCTTGAGGGTGGAGATGGGATCCAGGGCGGAACATGGTTCATCCATTAGAATCACCTCCGGCTCCACGGCAATGGCGCGGGCGATGCAGAGACGTTGCTGTTGTCCCCCCGAAAGGGAAAGACCGCTTTCCTGGAGCTTGTCCTTGCACTCGTCCCACACGGCGGCCCGGCGCAGGGAGGTTTCCACCAGCTCGTCCATGTCCCCCTTGAACCCGTTGATGCGCGCCCCAAAGGCAATGTTCTCGTAGATGGTTTTGGGGAAAGGATTGGGCTTCTGAAACACCATGCCGATATGCCGCCGCACCTCCACTGGATCCACGCGAGGACCGTACAGGTCTTGACCATGAAATAGCACTTTGCCCTTCATGCTGAAGGACTCGATCAGGTCGTTCATGCGGTTAAAACACCGCAGCACCGTAGACTTCCCACAGCCGGACGGTCCAATGAAGGCGGTCACCTTGTGCTTGGGAATGTCCAGGAAAACATTCCTGACAGCCGCGAACGTCCCATAGCTGATGGTGACGTTGTCACAACTGATGATGGGGTCGGCAATGGAGGGCGTCATGGTGTGGGGTGGGAGGAGAAGAGGTCAGGAAGCGGAGAAGCGCGCCAGCCAGCGGGCCAACAGGTTGGCCGCCAGAATCATCACCACAAGAATGAACGACGCCGCCCATGCCAGTTGCACCTGGGGCACGAAGGGCATGATGCCGAAGTTGTAAATCTGGACGGACATGGTGGCCGTGGGGGCCAGAAGGCCCAGCCCTGACAACCAGTCGGGCCAGAAGGGGGAAAACAGCGCCGTAAAGATCAGTGGAGCGGTTTCTCCAGCGGCTCGGGCAATGCCCAGCACCACCCCCGTAGCAATGGGGGAGATAGCTGCTGGCAACACCACGCGGGTAATGGTGATAAACCGGGAGGCGCCAATGCCCAAGGACCCCATGCGCAACTCCTGGGACACCAGCTTGAGTCCTTCGTCGGTGGTCTTGACAATGGTGGGCAACATCAACACGGCCAGCGCCAGAGACCCCGCCATGGCCGAGAAGGACTCGCCCCAGAGAATGCGGGTGTTCACCACCAGGGCATAGATAAACAAACCACAGATGATGGAGGGGACGCCAGCTAAAACGTTGACACCAAAGCGAATGGACTGGGCAAACCAACCCGTCTTGGCCACCTCCGCCAGATAGATGCCGCCCCCTACGCCAACGGGAACGGCCACCAGTGCCGCCACGCCAGTCACCATGGCGGTGCCGATGACGGCATTGCCCATGCCCATGGGCTCGGACAATCCCGGCGGCGGCGGCAGTTCGGTGAAGATGGCAGGGGTGATGGCTCCTCCCCCCTTGTAGAGCACGTACAGAATGACGACCACCAGGGGCAGCACCGCCATGGCGGAAAACAGTGCCGCCAGCAGATTCATGGCCCGATTCCAGAGGTTGCGCGGGGCGTAGAGGTTGTAGTTCAACCCCGAGGCCGCCAGAGGATGTTGAGTGGTGGTCATGCCGTTAGTCGTATTTCAAGGCAAGCCGTTTGACGATAAACTGGGCGCAGATGTTCACCAGGAAGGTGAGGATCATCAGCACCAAGGCCGCGTAGTACAGGGCGGACACTTGAATATCGTCTGCCTCGCCGAACTGATTTGCCAGCAGGGAGGCGATGGTGCTGCTGGGGGCAAACCAACTGGTGCTCAGCTTGGTGGAGTTGCCAATGATCATGGTCACAGCCATGGTTTCCCCGAGGGCGCGCCCCAGAGCCAACATGGTGCCCCCCACGATGCCGGAAATGGCAGCCGGGATGAGTACCTGGAAGATGCTGGTCCAGCGGGTGGCCCCAACGGCGTAGGCCCCTTGACGCAACTCCGGGGGCACCTGGTTGAGGGAATCCCGGGAGACGGCCGTGATGATGGGCAGCAGCATCACCACCAGAATCAAGGAGGCCATGGCCAGATTGGGGCCACCGGGTTGCGTGCCGAAGAAGGGGAGCCAGCCCAGATAGGTATGCAGCGGTGTGAACACCGCCAGGAAGCCGTTGAGCATGGCCATGGCCCAAAGCCCTAGCACCACGGAGGGAATGGCGGCCAAAAGCTCCACCATGAAGCCAATGGTGGTTCTCAGCTTTTGGGGCAGGAAATCTTCCGTCAGGAAAATGGCGGTACCCACCCCCAGGGGCACGGCCAGTAGCAGCGCCAGGGCCGACGTCATCAGAGTGCCGTAGATGGGCGTCAGCGCTCCGTAATCATTGCGGACGGGATTCCAACTGCTGTCGGCCAAAAAGCCCAGGCCAAAATGGGGAATGGCTCCCCAGCGCACCCCGAACGTCTCTTCGTCGTTCCAGGCGGCGATGCCTTGCCAGATGGAGTCCGGATTCCAAGGCAGGAGGCTGGAGAGATCCCCTTGAAACACCGCCTGGAAGCCCACCGTGAAAAAAATTCCGAACACCGTCAGACTCACGACGGAGGCGAGGACGGCCGTCGTGCGAATGAAGGCGCTGTCAACCAGTCTCTCTGTCCAGGGACGCTTCTTGTGGGTGAACATGGGTGCCATAACGATGCCGTGCCTGCCGGAGATCTTGACCCAGAGGCTTTGCCCGGGCAGCAAGGCCGGAGCGCTTGCCCCAGCCTTGCCATGGTGTAGCTCAGCGCCGCAAGGAGGCAACGGCAGCCTTGGACTTGGCTACCACGCTGTCGGGCAAAGGCACGTAACCGAGGGAGTCGCTAATGGCCTGGGCTTTGTCCGAGAGCATATAGTTGAAGGTCTGCTTCAGGGCGTCCAGCTTGGAGCCGTTGCCAGTCTGGTAAGCCAGAACCCAGGTGAGGGACACAATGGGGAAGGAATTGGCGCCGGCAGGGTTGGCGTCCGTCCCCCGCAACTGATCATCCAGAACGATCTTGGACAGACCCTCAGCGGCAGTGGCGGCGCTGGGCTTCACGTAGTTGCCGTCCTTGTTCTGGAGGGCAGCCGTCTGCAGGCCGGAGCGCTGCACGTAGCCGTAGTTCACGTAGCCAATGGTGCCCACCTTGTTCCGGATCAGGCCAGCCACACCGGAGTTGCCCTTGCCGCCCACGCCAACGGACCACTCGACAGTTTTACCAGCACCCACCTTGTCTTTCCATGCCGAGGAAAAAGCCGAGAGGGATTTGGTGAAGCCTGCGGTGGTGCCGGAACCGTCGGAGCGGTGGGCTACGGTAAGGCTACCAGGGGCACAACCCAGGGCGGACCAGTTGGTGATGGTTCCCATGAAGATACCTACAACCTGGCTCTGGCTGAGCCTGAGGTCACAACCAGGCTTGTTGTAGGCCACCGCAATGGCGCCGCCGGTCATGGGGATTTGCACCACGCCACGGCGTACCTTGGCCACTTTTGCGTCGTCCATGGCAGAGTCCGACGCGCCAAAGTCCACGTCGTTATTGGTAAACAGCTTAACGCCGGTGCCGGAACCCGTGGCTTGGTAATTGACCTGGGGACCACCATCAGCGGCCAGGTCCTTGAACCAGCGTTCATAGATGGGAGCGGGGAACGTGGCGCCAGCGCCATCAAGACGGGTCTGTGCCAGAGAAGGCGCGGAGAAAGCAGTCACAGCGGCAAATAGCCCTGCACTGGCTGCAGTGAGGGTCTTTGCGAGGACAGACATGGAAAAGTTTTTGAGAAGTGGAAGGTAAAGTCTTCTCGCAACGCAAGTTAGGGGGACAGGAGGTTAAGTTTCCAGACCCAGCACCTTAAGGGATTACTATGGCTTCCCTGTGGTTCGTTAAATACCATGGTTGCTGTTCAGCAACCGACCATTGACCTCGCCGTTCCAGCGGTGGCTTAAGTACGGTGAATCATCACGTGATCCGGTCGATGGGTCGAGCCGTTGGAATCGATCTCGGGACCACAAACTCTGTTGTGGCTGTTCTGGAGGGGGGACGCCCCCAGGTGATTGCCAATGCTGAAGGTTTGCGCACCACCCCCTCCACGGTAGGCTTCAGCAAGACGGGGGAGTTGCTGGTGGGTCGCCAGGCCCGGCGTCAACTGGTGCTCAGTCCCGGCAATACGTTTGCCAACCTGAAGCGCTTTATTGGCCGCCACTACGACGAGCTGGACGAGGTCTCCAAGGGCGTTCCCTACACAATTCGCCGCAACGACCAGGGCAATATCCGCATCGTCTGTCCGGCCACGGAGCGGGAGTATGCCCCGGAGGAGTTGGTGGCCTCCATTCTCCGCAAGCTGGTGGACGATGCCACCACCTACCTGGGGGAACCCGTTGAAGCGGGGGTGATCACCGTGCCTGCCTATTTCAACGACTCCCAGCGCCAGGCGACCCGTGATGCCGGCCGCTTGGCGGGCATTGAGGTGTTGCGCATCCTTAACGAGCCCACCGCCGCGGCACTGGCCTGTGGGTTTGACCGCAAGTCAGCCCGCTGTGTGCTGGTGTTCGACCTGGGGGGCGGCACGTTTGATGTTTCTCTGCTGCGCATTCGCAACGGGGTCTTTGACGTGAAAGCCACCAGCGGCGACACCCAATTGGGGGGCAACGACTTTGACCAGCGCATTGTGGACTGGCTGGCGGATCAATTTCAGGCCAACCACGACGTGAACCTGCGCCGGGATCGCCAGGCCCTGCAACGGCTTCTGGACGGAGCCGAGAAAGCCAAGCAGGAGTTGTCGGGGGTGCGTCTGACCAATGTTTCCCTTCCCTTCATTTCCACGGGTGCGGACGGACCGTTGCACCTGGAGTGTGAGCTGTCCCGGCGCATCTTTGAGGAGCTCTGCCCGGACTTGGTGGATCGGCTGTTGCGGCCGGTGCGCCGGTGCCTTCAGGATGCACGGGTCGCAGCCGAAGACATTGACGACGTGATTCTGGTGGGGGGCTCCACCCGGATGCCCATGGTGCAACAACTGGTGCGCACCATCGTGCCCCGGGAGCCCAATCAAGGTCATAATCCCGACGAGGTGGTGGCCCTGGGAGCCGCCATCCAGGCCGGCATTCTGCGGGGGGAGCTGCGGGACTTCCTCCTCAACGACGTCACCCCCCTCTCCGTTGGCCTGGAAACCATGGGTGGCGTGATGAAGCCTCTGATTCCCCGCAACACCCCCATTCCCGTCCGCAAGTCCGACACCTTCAGCACGTCGGAAGCCAACCAGTCCTCCGTGGAAATCAACGTGCTGCAAGGGGAGCGACAGATGGCCTGTGACAACAAGTCTCTCGGGCGTTTTCGTCTCTCGGGCATTCCACCGGCTCCCCGGGGTGTTCCCCAGGTGCAGGTGGCTTTTGACGTGGACGCCAACGGCATCCTTCAGGTCTCTGCCATGGATCGCTCCACGGGGCGCAAGCAGACCGTCTCCATTCAGAACAGCTCCACCCTGAGTGAGCAGGAGATTCAACGCATCCTTAAAGACGCGGAAAACCGCGCTGCGGACGACCGACGCCAGCGCACTGCAGTGAATCGGCGCAACCAGGCCGAGACGCTGTTGGCCCAGGCGGAGCGGCGTCTGCGGGACGTGGCGCTGGAGTTTGGCCCCTATGCAATGGAACGGCAAAAACAGGTGGTGAACGGAGCCAGCCGGGACCTGCAAGACTTGCTCCAGGATCCGGAGGCGTCACCAGGAGAACTGGACGAGGCGGCCGCGGTCCTGGAAGACGCCCTGCGGGTGTTGAATCGCTGCCTCAGCCGGGAGAGCCGCCGCGAGGAGCGAGGCCCCCTACGGGGAATTCGCCGCACCATCGGCTCCCTGCGGGACGAATTCTTTGCCGATGATGAGGAATGGGACGAGTGGTCCTCCAGGACCGGAGACAACCTGCGCTCCCAAGACGCCTGGGATCCGCCGGATCGCTCCGCTCAAGGTGGTCGGAACGCTCCGACGCCCTATGACCGGGAGTGGCAGGACGCCCCCGCAGCCTATGAACGCCGCCCGGCGCAACCCACGGAGGAGGATTGGGTCTCCCGGGACACGGACTGGGGACCCCGTCAACTGACAGCCGACGGAGGTGGGCGGCCCCGTCAGCCAACGGCAGAACCTCCTGAACCCAGTCCACGCCGTTGGTCGCCGGCCCAACTGGAAGCCGATCCCTGGGAGGATCCCTGAAGGCTATGGCTGGTCCCGACCAACGGGGAGGCGAGCCTGATGTTTGGGCCGTGCTGGGGCTCCAGCCTGGAGCGTCCGCAGCCGAGATCAAGCGCGCCTTTCGGCAACAGGCCAGGCGTTGGCACCCTGACCTGAACCCCGGCGATCCCACCGCTGAGGAGCGCTTCAAGTCCATCAATGCCGCCTATGCGATCCTCAGTGACCCGTCCCGTCAGCGGGCTTGGCGGCAAGGCGTTGACAGCGGCGCCAACGGGGAGGATCTCAGCGGCTTCCCGTCCTTTGAAGACTACCTGGCCCACCTGTTCGGGCGACAACATCCCGTGGATCGCTCCAGTGCGCCGCCCCCAGGCAGGGTTGAAGAAGTGGAGGCGCCCCCGCCAGCCCGGCCACCCACTCCACCACCGAAGCCGCCGGCAGCACCACCCAGCTCCCGATCTTGCCATGAGACTGCCCTGGCCCTCACCCCTCAACAGGCCTGGACAGGATCCCGACACGTGGTGGCCCTGCCCGACGGGACCCGCGTGGAGGTGCATACGCCCCCTGGCGCAGGGGATGGTTGGCGTCTTCGTCTGGCCGGCGTTGCCCCGGATGGGGGGGACCATCTCTTGCGCCTCCACGTGCGCACCCGGGACGGCCTCCGCCTGGACGGCTTGCATGTGCATTACCGTCTTGACGTCTCTCCTGCCGATGCGGTTCTGGGGATCCAGGTGACGGTGCCCAGCCTGCACGGTCCTGTGGAGTTGGAGGTTCCCCCCAAGTGCTCCAGTGGCCAATTGCTGCGACTGCGGCGCTGTGGCTTCTGCCCGGAGGACGACTGCGGAGACCAGATTGTGGAGTTGCGCATTGTCGTTCCGTCAACGTTGCCGGAAGAGGCCGTGGAACTGTACCGTCAACTCCAGGATTTGGAGTCCTCTTATTGAGGCAAGGGCATCCTGGTGAGAGAATTCAACAACTGCGTTATTGACGATGGGCGTTCACGTCTTGCTGTTTGATGCCGGCACCCACGGCGAGGGCATTCACTCCATTGACCTCAAGGGTAAGACCGTTGTGCTGCTGTTTGAGGACGCGGACGACGCCGAGCGCTATGCCGAACTGCTGGAGGCTCAGGATTTTCCAAGCCCAACCGTGGAGACCATTGCCCGCGAAGAGGTGGAGCACTTCTGCCGTTGCAACGGTTATGAAGCCCGGATTGTTCCCCAAGGTTTTCGCCCCCGCTCCGAAGAGGACCGGCTGCTGCTCCTGCCGCCAGAACGCAATCTGGACGTGGAGAACTGGCAGCACCAACCGAAACCGCAAACCGCAGAGTCGGAGTCGGCCCCTGATGCCACCCAGGTGGAAGCCACCCAGGACCAGGGCGTCTGTGACCCCGAGTTGGACGACGTCCGGCGAAAGCTGGAGCGTCTGCTCTGACCCCCTGCGGCCACGGTCACCTTGGGTTTCGGGGGTGTTCTCAGGGTTGATAGGGTCCCCAGTAGGGTTGGGTGAACAGATCCAGCCGCTGGCGCGTGAGGCCGGGCACCTGATCCGGAGCGGTGAGCAATGCCGTGGCCAGGGCGCTGTGGGCAGGGCTCTCCGGCTGCTCCGCCGCCAAGGCCGGCAAGCAGGCCTGGAGAATCGCCTGGGTGGTTGTGGCGTTCGCCCGCAGGTTGGCGATGACCATCTCGACGCTCACGCTGTCATGACCGTCATGCCAGCAGTCGTAATCTGTCACCATGGCCAGACAAGCATAGGCGATTTCCGCCTCCCGGGCCAACTTGGCTTCCGTGAGGCTGGTCATGCCGATCACGTCCCCTTGCCAACGACGGTAAAGCTCGGACTCCGCACGGGTGGAAAAGGCCGGCCCTTCAATGCAGACATAGGTTCCACCGCCATGGGCAGTGCGACCGGATGTCATGATGCGGGTGGCTGCCTGGTGGAGCCGTCGGGAGAGCACAGGGCAGCAGGGGTCGGCAAAGGCAATGTGGGCAACACAGCCTTCCCCGAAAAAACTGGCTTGGCGGTTCACGGTGCGGTCCATGAACTGATCAGGGACCACAGCGTCCAGGACGCCGATGGACTCCTGCAGGGATCCCACCGCACAACAGCCAATCAGGTAGCGCACCCCCAGGGAGCGTAAAGCCCAGATGTTGGCCCGGTACGGCACCTCGGTGGGCAGGAGATGGTGGTGACGGCCATGGCGAGCCATGAACACCACCGGCGTCCCGTTCAGGCGCCCTTCCATGAGCAGATCCGAAGGGGGGCCAAACGGCGTCTCGATTCGATGCTCACGCATCACCTCCAACCCTTCCATGGCATACAGGCCGCTGCCGCCGATCACGGCAACGGTCAACTCCCGGGAGGCATCTGCCGTCATGCCAGTGTTCATGAAATACCTGGCCAGTTTACTTCACTTTGGGCTTGGCGCCTTGGGCCTGGGTTGCCCCCAACAGAGCAGGCAGTGGACGCCATCGTCCACCTTCGTCAAGGCTGACCAATCTCCCCAGGGCTGATCCAGCACCGGCACGTTGGCGCGGGGATGGCCACTCTGCTGATGATCAGGGCTCACCAACAGTTGCAGCCGCCGCAACGACGTCTGGGCCACCAACTGGGGCACCATGGCTTGTAGCACCGACCCCAAGGCGGCTGTGGGTGGTTGGGGCGCAAGGCGGATTGTGAGATCAGGGTTACAGAGCAGGGCCCTGGTGCGGGTCTGCACGTCTTCGGTGGCCACAACGCCTGATGCCTGGGCCATGGCCTGGATCCGCTCCAGTAGCTTGCCCCGCTCCCGGGCGGAACACTGCTGCCCACAATCCAACCCCAACACCGTATGAACACCCTGGAGCAGATGGCCCAGCTTCCGGGCCTTTGTGTTCAGATAGTAGCGGTTGTGCTGGCCGGGCTCCATCACCAGGGGAACCCGTTCGGTGATCTCCAGGCCGTAGCCCCCCAAGCCTGCCACCTTGCGGGGGTTGTTGGTGATCAGGCGCAGTTGATGGATGCCCAGGTCATATAGAATCTGAGCGCCGATGCCGTAGTCCCGCAGGTCGGCGTCAAAGCCGAGCCGTTCATTGGCTTCCACCGTATCCAGCCCCAAATCCTGCAAGCTGTAGGCGCGCAATTTGTTGATGAGGCCAATGCCACGGCCTTCCTGGCGAAGGTAGACAACCAGGCCACGCCCCTCCGCCTCGATCATCTTCAAGGCAGCGTGCAGTTGCTCCTGGCAGTCGCAACGCAGGGAGCCCAAGGCGTCGCCCGTGAGGCATTCCGAATGGATGCGGGTGAGCACCGGGCCGTCCCCCAGGCGCTCCACCAGCCCGCGAACAATGGCCAAGTGGTCGCAGTCATCCAGGCCGTTGCGGAACCCGACGGCCTGAAAGGTGCCAAAACGGCTGGGCAACCGGGCCGTGGCCACCCGGGTGACGAAGCG
This sequence comes from Prochlorococcaceae cyanobacterium jk18x22bins.40, assembly GCA_022826155.1. Lineage (GTDB taxonomy): Bacteria > Cyanobacteriota > Cyanobacteriia > PCC-6307 > Cyanobiaceae > Synechococcus_B. The sequence continues at coordinate 10,253 of JAJDVL010000009.1, forward strand.
TTCGTTATGGAGTCGGTAGCGAATGAGATCGGCAATGGTCACCAGGCATAGCCCATGGCGCCGGGCATAGGCCTGCAATTCCGACAGGCGCGCCATGGAACCGTCGGGATTCTGGATTTCACAGATCACCCCGGCGGGATAGAGACCTGCCAGACGGGTCAGATCCACGGCGGCTTCCGTATGGCCGGCGCGTTTCAGGACGCCACCGGCCCGGGCCCGCAGCGGGAAAATATGGCCAGGACGGCGGAGATCCTGGGGGCGGGTTCTGGGTCCAATGGCCACCTGAATGGTGCGGGCCCGGTCCTCCGCTGAAATCCCGGTGGATACGCCGTGCTCCGGCGCCGCATCAATGCTCACCGTGAAGGCGGTCTGGTTGCTATCGGTGTTGCGATCCACCATCAGGGGCAGGTCCAGATCACCCAGCCGTTCAGCCTCCATGGCCAGGCAAATGAGCCCCCGGGCCTCGCTGGCCATGAAATTCACCTGCCGGGGGGTGGTGAACTGGGCGGCACAGATCAGATCCCCTTCGTTCTCACGGTTCTCGTCGTCCACCACCACAATGCACTCCCCCCTGCGCAGCGCATCAAGGGCCTCGGGAATCGTGCTGAAGGTCATGGGAGGCAAGGAATGGCGGATGACTGTTTTAGGCTGACTTCATGGCGTTTTCGCGCCACGTTTTCCCGAACGGTGTCTGCTTTGCTCCCTCATCGTGTTGCCGTGATTGGCGCCTCCGGCTATGGGGGGCTCCAGACTGTGCGCTTGATCCAGGCCCATCCCCAGCTTCGGGTCACGTTTCTGGGGGGGCATGGCTCGGTGGGCAGCCACTGGCGGAAGCTGGCCCCCTTTCTCGAGACGGGACCGGATCTGCATGTGGCCCCACCGGATCCGGATGCCATCGCTGCCGCAGCGGACCTGGTGGTGCTGAGCCTGCCCAATGGACGGGCCAGCACCCTGGCGCCTGCCCTTCTGGAGCGTGGTTTGCGAGTGGTGGATCTCTCGGCGGACTATCGGTTCGCTGATCTGGAGGACTGGCGCCAAGTCTATGGCCGCCAAGTGACGGTGGAGCGTGCCGACGCTGACCTCTGCGGGGAAGCGGTCTACGGCTTGCCTGAATTCAACCGCCAGGCCATCGTCACCGCCCGCCTGGTGGCCTGCCCCGGCTGCTTCCCCACCACCAGCCTCTTGGCGCTGCTGCCCCTGCTGCAAGGGGATCTCGTCCTGCCCAAAGGCATCATTATCGATGCCAAGACCGGCACGTCCGGAGGCGGCCGCGAGGCGCGACAGCACCTTTTGCTGGCAGAGGCCGGGGAGGCCGTTGCTCCCTACGGGGTTGAGGGCCACCGCCACACCAGAGAGATGGAGATTCAGGCCACAACCTTGGGGAGAAGCCGTCCCCTTCGCCTCCAGTTCACTCCCCACCTGCTGCCCATGGTACGGGGGCTCCTGGCCACGGTCTACGGCCAACTGCGTTCGCCGGACTGCCCGGCGGCCCAGCTCGCCAGCCGCTTCCGCGACACCTACCGGGATCACCCCTGTGTGGACGTGCTGCCGGTGGGGGTGTATCCCTCTACCAAGTGGGTGCGCCAGACCAACCGCGCCCTCCTCTCGGTAGCCACCAATCCCCACACAGGCCAGGTGATTGTCATGGCGGCATTGGATAACCTGCTCAAGGGGCAAGCAGGCCAGGCCGTGCAATGCCTCAACCTCATGCTGGGCTTGCCGGAAGCTACGGGTCTGCCCTTGGAACCCTTTTACCCTTGACGCCTCAGGGCCGTTCAAACAGGCGCTGACCAGCCATGGCCACGGCAACAGGTAGAATGCGGTGCTCCTGGGCGTGAATCCTGGGGGCCAGAGTGGCCAGGGTGTCGTCGGGATAGGCGGGCACGGCCGCCTGGACCAGAATGGGGCCTGCATCCACCTCCGGCACCACCAGATGGGCCGTGCATCCGGTGATGCAAACACCAGCAGCCAAAGCCCGCTCCATGGCGTTCAATCCCCGGAAGGCGGGCAGCAGCGAAGGGTGAATGTTTACCAGTCGCTGGTCATAGGCCTGACAGAGCACGGGGGAGACAATGCGCATCCATCCCGCCATGACCAGCACATCCACCTGAAGATCCCTGAAATGCTCCACCAGGGCATGGTCCAGAGCTTTCCGGCTGCTGTAATGGTGGTGGTCCATCACCGTGGCCGCAACCCCCAGGCGTTCGGCTCTGGCCAGTGCCTTGCAATGGGGAGTGTTCACCACCAGCCCCACCACCTCTGCGCGCAGTGCCCCATGGCGTGAACACTGGACCAGGGCTTCGAAGTTGGAACCCTGCCCCGAGGCCAGCACCCCCAACCGCAAAGGCCTGGGGCATTCGGGGGGGACCCCGTGGGGAACAACCAGGACCCCGGTTCGAGGAGAAGCCGGGTCCCCCCCGGTGGCCGCCGGCACTGGCTCAGATGGGCTCACAGGCGGAGACAAAGGCCACGCCACCGTAGTAGGCCAGCAGTGGCCTCAGCGCAGTGCGCAGTGCTTCGGTAACCGGCTCCTCACAGAAGATGATCACGTGGACGTTGGTCCCCAATCCGGTGACTTCAAGGGCCTCACTGGCCACCAGTCCATGGGCGCCGCGACCCGTGATGTGGCGCGCCACGGAATAGCCGGGGGCGCCGGAGCTGTCAATCACGCTGGTCAGCCGCTCCAGCTCACGCTCGCTGAGAATGACGTCAACACGGTTCATGGTTTAGCTGGCGGGGATCACGGTTTTGATGACCTGCAGGTACAGGGGAATGCCAACAATGATGTTGAAAGGAAAGGTCAGCCCCAGGCCCGTGGAGATGTAGAGGCTGGGGTTGGCCTCCGGGACGGTCATGCGCATGGCGGCCGGCACGGCGATGTAAGACGAACTGGCGCAGAGCACGGCAAACAGTAGCGCCGTGCCCTGGCTCATCCCCAACACAGCCGCCAGGCCAATGGCCAAGGCGGCATTGACCAGGGGCATCAGCACGGCAAACCCGATGAGAAAGGTCCCGGCTCGTCGCAACTCGTTGAGACGACGAGCTGCCACCAGCCCCATGTCCAGGAGGAAAAACGTGAGCACGCCATAGAAAAGCTTGTCGGTGAAGAGTTCCAGCTTCTGCACCCCTGTGGGACCCTGCTGGGCCACCAGAAACCCCACCAGCAGGCTGCCAATCAGAAGGAACACGGAACTGTTCAGGAATGCCTCGTGGAGCACGGCCCCCAGGCCCACGTTGTCCTGGCCCGGCTTCCGGGATGAGCGGCCCAGGAGGCGTACCAGGAGGAGACCAACGATGATGGCCGGTGATTCCATCAAGGCCAGGGCCGCCACCATGAAGCCGTCGTAGGGCAACTCCAGCACCCGCAGAAAGGATTCCGCCGTGATGTAGGTCACTGCGCTGGTGGAGCCGTAGGCGGCGGCAATAGCGGCGGAATTGTAGATGTCCAGACGGGTGCGCAGGATGAGGAAGCTGTACAGGGGAACCACCGAGGCCATGAGCACTGCAGCGCCCACACTGAGGAGCACTGTGAGGGAAAGGCCGCTGCGTTCCAACTGCACACCCCCGGTAAACCCGATGGCCAACAGGAGGTACAGGGAAAAAAGCTTAGGCAGTGGGGCTGGAATCTCCAGGTCGGACCCCAGCAGCACGGCCAGCACCCCCAGAAAGAAAAAGAGAACTGGTGGGGTCAGGATGTTTTGTAACGCCAGTGCGGTGTCAACCAACCCGGAACTGCTGCCAATGAGGGGAGTTTAACAGCTTGCGGTCGGATTATCCCCAACAATGGGGAGTGTGTCATGAACTCCAGGTGTCCTCCTCCTTTTCACCCCTGTTGATGATCGCCAGCAGCAACGCCGGCAAAGTGGAGGAAATCACCGCCATGCTCAGCCCCACGGATATTAAGCTGGCCCACCAGCCCGAAGGGCTGGTGGTGGAAGAGACGGGCGCCAGTTTCGCGGAAAATGCTCGCCTGAAGGCCGCAGCCGTGGCCCGGTTCACAGGGGAATGGAGCTTGGCGGACGACTCGGGGCTGGTGGTGGATGCCCTACAGGGTGCCCCCGGTGTCTATTCAGCTCGCTACGGCCCGGATCCAGCCAGCCGTCAAGCGCGGCTTCTGGCGGAACTGAAAGGCACCCCCTATCGTGCCGCCTCATTGGTGAGCGCCTTGGCTCTGGCCGATCCCCAGGGGAGGATCCTCCTGGAAACCGAGGGAGAGTGTCGGGGCGAAATTCTGGAGCAGCCCCGGGGCACGACTAAGGGCTACGGAGACGTCTTCTGGATCCGGGCGGCAGGACGCACCTACGGAGAGTTGACCATCGGCCAAAAATTGAAGTTTGGCAGCCGCGGACGGGCCGTGCGCAGTGTGGCAGCGGACATCAAACGTCTCCTGAATCTGCGGATGGGCCGCCATGGAACCTGAGGGATCCATGGCGGCCAGCCCCGGGTCAGGCCGTTGTGTGCATCAGGTGGGGACCATCCTGGAGAGAGGCTTGGCGCTTGGCGGCCTGACGGCGCAACTGGTCATGCATCCGCTCCACTTGGGCATGGAGGGTGAGGAGTTGATCCTGCAGATCGCTGCCGCTGTCAAACCCCTGCAGAGCAGCCAGGGCTTCTTCCAGATGGTGTTTGCAGGCAATCAGGGCAAGGCACCCTTGGGTACCGGCTTCTGTGGTCATTCCGTATGAATCGTCTCCCTTCAGCCTACACCCCTGTCGTGGTGGGCGTTGGGGCGAGAATGTAGTGGATTTAGCAAAGACGTTGTCTTCTTTGATCTCGTTGGCTCCGGACTTCAATAGGGCCAAGTCCTGATGGCTGACCTGCTAAGATCAATGAGAGGAATGCCTGTGCTGATGTTCTCTGACTACAAGCCCAAAGGTGGTTTCGATGAGTACTTTGCCGCACCTAACCGACCGAGATCCTGCTTTGAGCCCCTCATCTCCTCCCTGGGGCATCTCGGCCTGGAGGAAATCAGCCGTAGCCACCGTGCCGCCGAAATACTGCTTCAGCAAGTCGGCGCCACTTTTCAACTCTATGGCGCGGACGCCGACGGCGGTGAGCGGATTCTCCCCTTTGACCCCTTGCCAAGACTGATTACAGCGGCTGACTGGGCCGGACTGGAGGCCGGACTGGTCCAGCGCCTGCAGGCCATTGATCTCTTCTTGAGTGATATCTATGGGGATCAGCGCATCATTAACGATGGCATCATTCCGCGGGACTATATTGAGACATCCCAAGGTTGGCGTCCCGCCATGGTGGGGATAACCCCACCCCTGGGGCGCTGGTGCCACGTGGCGGGGCTGGACCTGATTCGTGACGAGGGAGGCACCTGGAGAGTTCTGGAAGACAACCTGCGCTGTCCGTCCGGCGTAGCCTATTACCTGGAAAATCGACGGGTAATGAAACGTATGTTCTCCAGCCTGTTCCATAGCCACAATGTTCAAGCCATTGATGACTATCCCTCTTATTTATTTCAAACATTGCAAGACCTCGCACCCTGGACTGAAATGCCCAAAGTGGTTGTGCTGACGCCAGGTTCATTCAATAGCGCATATTTTGAACACAGCTACTTGGCACAGCAGATGGGTGTTGAGTTGGTGGAGGGTCGTGACCTATTCTGCCAGGATGGTCGTGTTTGGCTCAAGAGCACCAACGGCAAGCAGGTTGTTGACGTGATTTATCGTCGTATTGATGACGACTTTCTGGATCCAGCCTGCTTCCGACCGGACTCCCTTTTAGGGGTCAGAGGGCTCATGGATGTGTACCGTCAAGGCCAGGTGTCCATTGCCAACGCCCCGGGAACTGGCGTAGCGGATGACAAGTTGATTTATACATACATTCCTGAGATCATTGATTTCTACCTCAAGGAAAAGCCCAAGCTCAAGAACGTGACCACCTACCGCTGCTCTCGCCCTGAGGATTTGAACTACGTTCTGGACAATCTGGACAAGCTGGTGGTTAAGTCTGTCTCGGAAGCAGGAGGCTATGGGATGCTGATTGGCCCCCATGCCACCAGAAACGAGCAGACGGAATTTTGCCAACGCATTCAAGATAATCCCCGCAACTTTATTGCCCAGCCAACTCTTTATCTATCAACGGTTCCTTCCATCAGTCATGGAGAAGTCTATCCCTGTCACGTGGATCTTCGGCCTTACTGTCTACGGGGTCGCCAGCAGTGGATCAGCCCTGGTGGCTTAACCCGTGTGGCCCTGAGGCGTAACTCCCTTGTGGTCAACTCATCCCAGGGTGGCGGCTGTAAAGACACCTGGATTGTCCAGGACGATGTCCCATCTGCGAAGGTCCCATGCTAGGTCGTGTTGCTGAGTCTTTGTATTGGATGTTTCGCAACATTGAGCGGATCGAGAATCTATCACGCTTTTTGGAGGTGAGCAGTGCCATGGATCTGGACTCTGGCATGGCCATTGAACCATGGACACCCCTCATCGATGCCTGTGGTGACAGGGAGTTATTTCAAGCGGTCAAATGTAGCTTTAGTGCAGAAGAAATTGTGGATTTCCTGGTGCAAAGCAAAAATAATCCCAGCTCAATTCGCAATTGTCTCAATTTGGCGCGAGAAAATGCCCGACAGATTCGTGAGGTGCTCAGCAACGAAATGTGGGAGCACCTTAACGCCATGTATTGGCGACTCAAGGATGAGCGACCCATTGCAGGTTTGCCCAATCAGGAGTGGCTGCTCAGGCTTCGTCAGGACTGCCAGTTGTTTTATGGAATTGCCGATGTTTGCTTCAGCCGCGGTCTGGGATGGCAATTCTGTCAACTGGGGCGTCTGGTGGAACGGGCTGACAAAACAGCCCGTATCCTGGACGTGAAGTATTTCCTCCTGCTGCCTCATGGGGAAGCTGTTGGCGGTGTCGTTGACCAACTGCAGTGGATTGCTGTGCTGAAAACCGCTGGCGGCTACCAGATGTTCCGCCAGTCCCGCCAGTTGTCCATCACCCCGAAAGGCGTGGCTCAATTTCTTCTTCTCGATCAAAATTTTCCACGCTCTGTGCGATTCTGCCTGGATGGTATCTACAGATCCCTAAGCAAGATTGATCCGCTACAGGCCTGTAGTGAGAGTCCCCTGGGCCGTCATGTGGGCATGATGCAAGCCCGCTGGACTTATACAGATATTGCGGAAATTATTAAATATGGATTGCATGAAAGCATTGATCGCCTACAACAGGATCTGAACGACCTCCACAACCAGTTGGAACAGGTCTACTTTCAGGCTCCCCAGTCGCTTCCCCCTTCCCACTCTTCCACCCAGAGAACTCCATGAAAGCCACCATCACCCACAGCTTTCATTATACCTATAGCCGACCAGTCGAGCTGGGTTCTCATCGCTTTTGTCTCAGGCCCCGCAGCGACGGTCATCAGCGGCTGGAGTCTTTCAATCTGCGGATCAGTCCTCATCCCAGCAAACAGTTCACCTTGCTCTCCGCCAGCAACGACGAGGTGATTCGTGCCTGGTTCAGTGGATGCACCGACCGCCTCACCATCGAAGCCACGTCCCAGGTGCTCACTTACCCCTCCCCCCCCATTGCGGAGTGCATTGCACCCACGGACCAGCCCCTTCCCTGTGCCCTCAGTGATCGGGACCGCTCCCTGGAGGGCTACACCCTGGGCTGGTTGGCCAATGGACAACACGACTATGCTGCGGTGCAACTGGCCCAGGAGGCGCTGGCGATGAGCGATCACCAGCCCCTTGGTTTCCTGTTGCAACTGGTGGCTGTCATCAAAGAGCGGATCAGTTACAGCCTCCGCCACACAGGCCCGGCCTGGCCGGCAGGCCGCACCATTCGTGAGGGCATTGGCTCCTGCCGAGATTTGGCCATGGTGTTCATTGAGTCCTGCCGTTGCATCGGGCTGCCGGCACGTTTTGTGAGTGGCTATCACCTGACCGAGCCGCCACCACACAGCTACGAACTGCACGCCTGGGCAGAAGTGTACCTGCCTGGAGCGGGCTGGCGAGGGTTCGATCCCAGTGGCAACGGTGAAATCGACCAGCAGTACATCGCCATCTCCACCCCTTCCGATCCCATCAAGGCTGCCGCTGTACAGGGCACCTATGTCTGCTCCGCTGCGGTGACCTCCAACTTTCATTGGAGCATCACTGTTGACTCTTCGAATGACCTTCCGGAAGGCTCGTCCGGCCAGAACTCTTGAGGGAGGCCCTACCGCCAGAGCGCCTGTTTCTCCTGCTCCAACCATTGGCTCCAAGGGTGGCGGGCCAAGGCTGCGTTGCTGAGCCGCCCGTTTCCCGTCACCTCCGGGCCAATCCAGGGGGGTAGACAAAGATCGGCATCAGGTCGCTCCAACTCCACCTCCGCCAGCACCAGCCCGTGATTGGCGTCAGCAAAGCAATCCACCACCCATTCCCCACCAGTCAGCTTGAGCATGTGGCGCTCCTTGCTGATCCGGTGAAGGCAGTGTTCCAGCAGGCACTTGGCGTCCCCAAGAGGAATGGCGTACTCAAACTCCCAGCGCCGAATCGGCGCGGTGACAGTTGCTGCCCCAACTGCAACGGGCGCCTTCAGGGTAAGCCAGCCTCTGTCATGGTTATGGCGCACACGGGTGGTCACCCCATGGGAGCTGATGTTGATGTAGCCCTGGCTCAGGTGGGCACTGGTGCGCACCTGGTCCTGCCAGCCTGTTGTGCGCACCAGGAAACGCCGCTCAATTTCCAGACCCATGGCCATGGAGAGGCGATCACACCGGCTCCCCGGAGCGACCCACAAGCCCGCCGGGGCGCCGCTTCCCTTGCACAATCACCGGCGGCGCCTGGCCGCTTCCAGGGAGACCTGGCACCACGGTGGTTGTGCCGTCCCACTTGTCGAGGAAGAGCTTGTAGAGCACCTGGTCGTTGAGACTCTGGTTGAGGGTCTCGTAGCGCTTGGCTTCCTGCTCGGCAATGCGCACTTCCGTGCGGGCCTTCAGCAGGCGCTGGTCCGCAATTTGCTTCTGCTCAATGGCTGCCCGGTACTCCTCGGCAATGCGCAGCCCGGTCAGGTCCAGCCCTTGAACATCCACGTAACCAAACTTGCTGAGCTCTTCCGACACCTTCTCCTGCACAATCTCGGAAATACTGTTCCACTCCGAGGCAATGGTTACCAGCTCGTATTGGGAGAAGACCGATTTAAGGGCCTTCAGCAGAGACGGCTGGACGATGCGGCCGTAGACTTGCTGGTTGGCGGTGGCAATGGAGCGGAAGATGCGGCCAGCTTGATTGGAACGGATTGCATACTTGATGGTGGCCGTGGCCTCAATGACCTGCAGGTCCTTGGTGAGGGAGGAGAATTCTTCAGGTCGCACCTGGGTCTTGATGTCAAACATGGCAATGTTCTGGATCAGGGGAACCTTGAAGTTGGGACCTGCAGACCGTGGTTCACCTGTCACCTTCCCCAGGGTGGTGACCACCGCAACGTTACCTGCGGGCACAATGAACAGCACTTGGCTCAGGAGGATCAGAGCAACGGCAACCGCAAACCCCAGCAGGGGCAAAAAGGCGTTGCCGTTATCGTTGTTGATGGGACGGATGGGCGTCTGCATGGAGCCGGTTGATGACCCATCCAGTCTGCACCTCCAGGGTTCCAATGGGCGCCTGTGTGACCAGGCAATTTGCCCGACTTGCCAGTTTCTTCCCTGTTGCTTGAAAATTGCATCAAGCTGCTCTTCTCCTTGTCTCCCCATGCCCTCCGATGATGCCAGGCAACCGCCGCAGCGGTACCACCAGAGAATACGGGTGGTGGCCACCCTTCTCTCGGGAGCCTTTGCCCTGCCGGTGCTGTTCATGTTTGGCGTAACCGTTCGTGAGCTCTCCAAGCCGCCGGAACCGTCCATTTATGCAGCGCCCCCCGCGCCGCCAGAGCCCTAGCAAGTGGTCTCAACATGGGTCCCACGTCAGTCTTTCAGGGGGCTGTCCTGCCAGAGGGGCTCAGCGCTATGCTGTCACTCCATGCCCTTGGGCAGCACCTTTCCATTGTTCTGTGTGCAGTGTTTTTCTGCGGTCGCCCCGTGCTGTTGTCAAGCCTGCCCTTCCGGTGATCGGCGGGATTGTGGGATTGATGGTGCTTAGCCTCGGGGCGATGCCCGCCCTGGCCATTCCCGAAGCTGAAGCCATCAAAAAGCTTGAGGCGGTTGCCGTCTACGTGGTGGTGAGCGCGGAAGGTCAGCCTGCCTTTGCCGTTGATCAGGAGTCACCGGATCAGTTAGTGCTCCCCATGTTCATGAAGGCCGAACGGGCCCAGCAAGCACAAGAGACGCTGGAAGCAGGCTCGAACACCGAAGGCAGCCGCGTGGTTTCCCTTCCTCTGAACATTGCCTTTGAGCGCAATGAAAAGCTGGGCCAGGAGATTCGGGCGCAGGATGAAAACGCATCCCTGGTCACGCCACTGGTGCCTGCCCAGGAGGACTGGCAAAAAGCCGAAGAGATCTTGCTGGCGCAAGGGATTGCCCAGGACGAGATTGCCCGGAACCTCAGAGTTCCTGTCTTCTTCGCTGATCCTCACATCAGCATCACGCCACCGGGGGCGGACGAGGCCAAAATTGCCCTGTTCTTCAACTACAGCCAGCTTCAGCAAGCAAAACAGGCCGTGTCGGATTTTGAGGGTGAAGACAAGGTGATGGACTTGGGTTATGCCATTAATAGGGTGATTCAGGATGAAGAGGACAGGTACTTCTTCTTTCCTACGGAGGACGCCATCAGAGTCATCCAGGCTCAGCAAGAGGCCCAGGAACAGGAAGCCCAGGAATAGGGCCAGTCATTCAAGCATCCGGGGGCGGTTTCCGCAGGACCACCAACAGCCCTGCCGCCAGCAGCAGCAACCCCAGGCCAATGGCCAGGCCACGGCTACCCGTAGCTCCCTCCTGAGACCAGAAGATCCCCGTCGCCATAAACACACCACCTAGCAGCACCGCTGGCACCATCACCAGGCCACGGGCAACAGGATTGCTCATCCGATTCTCAGAGCTTGGCGCCGCAGTTGGGGCAGAACAGATGGTCCACAGCCGTGATGAAGCCACACTTGTGGCAATCCCTGTTGCTGGCCACGGCCAACTCCGGGTGGCTGGGCAGGCCCACCATCTGGGCATTGCTCTTGCCCGGTGGCACCATGGGGTAGCAGTTTTCACCGCGGCGCACCCGCACGTCCACCAGCACCGGGCCATTGTGGTCCAAGGCAGCTTGCAAGCCGGAGTGCAAGTCCTCCCGCTCGCAAATACAGAGGCCCTTGATGCCGAACGCTTCCGCCAAAGCCACGAAATCCGGCATCCCGTTGTTCATGTTGGATGCGGAATAGCGCTCCTGGTAGAAGCTTTCCTGCCACTGGCGCACCATCCCCTGCCACTGGTTGTTGATGATGATGACCTTGGCTGGCAAGCCGTACTGGGCCAAGGTGCCCAGCTCCTGGATATTCATCAGGATGCTGGCGTCACCGGCAATGCAGATCACCTGCTGATCCGGCAGGGCGGTCAACACCCCCATGGCGGCAGGCACCCCAAAGCCCATGGTGCCCAAACCCGAACTGCTGATCCACTGGCGTGGCCCGTTGCGCAGGTATTGGGCGGCCCACATCTGGTGTTGACCCACGTCCGTGGTGACAAAGCTGTCGGGCGACAAATCCCGCACGGCGATGAGCACCTCCTGGGGATAGATGTCCCCGGAGGCCGGCGGGGTCATGAGAGGATAGCGCTGTTTCCAGTCCGCGATGCGTTGCAACCAGGTGGCCGCCGTGGTGAGGGGAGGTTCATTGGGTTGGCAACAGTCCAGAAGCCGTCCCAGGCTGGTTTTGAGATCCCCCACCACCGCCACTTCCGGTCGGCGGTTTTTGGCGATTTCCGCAGGGTCGATCTCGAAGTGAATCACTTGCGCACGGGGAGCAAAGGTGTCCAGCTTCCCGGTCACCCGATCGTCAAAGCGGGCGCCACAGGCAATGAGCAGGTCGCATTCGGTGACGGCGAAATTGGCATAGGCCGTGCCGTGCATCCCCAACATGCCCACGGACAGTTCGTCGTTCTCGTCAAATGCCCCTTTGCCCATCAAGGTGGTGGTGACCGGGATGCGGAAACGCTTGGCCAGGACCGCCAACAGACCTTGGGCCTCTGCGGAAATCGCCCCGCCACCCACGTAGAGCAGGGGCCGCTGGGATCCACGGATCATCTCCAACGCCTGGTGGATAACCCCGTCGGGTGCCGTGGGGGGCGGTGTAAATCCCCTGGGCACGAAGCTGCCGGGGGGCACCGGGGTGTAAGGAAACAATTCCTGCCCCACGTCCTTGGGCACGTCAATGAGCACCGGACCAGGGCGGCCATGGGCGGCAATGTAAAAGGCCTGGGCCACAATGCGGCCCATGTCCCGGGGATCCCTCACTACCCAGGAGTGTTTCACGATGGGGAGGGTGATGCCAAAGATGTCGGTTTCCTGGAAAGCGTCGGTGCCAATGGCGGATCGCGGCACCTGACCCGTAATGACCAGCAAGGGCACGGAGTCCATCTGGGCCGTAGCAATGCCGGTCACCAGGTTGGTGGCGCCGGGGCCGGACGTGGCAAAACAGACGCCCACACGACCCGTCGCTCTGGCGTAGCCATCGGCGGCGTGGGCGGCCCCCTGCTCATGGCGCACCAGGATGTGCTGGAGCCAGCCGCGACTTTCCGCCTGATGGAGTTCGTCGTAAATGGGCAGAATGGCGCCCCCGGGGTAGCCGAAGACGTGCTGGACCCCATGGCGGTGGAGCGCGTCCATGAGGGCAAATCCCCCGGAAACATGCCGGGTCTCCGTCAGGGGATGGGGGGTGGTGAAGTCAGTGCGGACAGGAGTGACAGTCACGGGCGCCGGGGTCAAAACTGCCTTGAGGATGACGTTCAGGATATGACCAAATTCCTTGAGTGATTGGTCTTTGACGGTAAGAATTTGCGAACGATTCCGGCTTTACGGCGTTTACAGCAGTCCCAGCGCATGGAGGGGACCATGGCCGCTGAGTACCTCCAGCAGGACAGCCAAAAAGCCCACCATGGCCAGGCGGCCGTTCCACACCTCCGAACTGTTGTTCCAGCCCCACTCCCATTTCTCCTGGGGGTAAAGCTTGGTCTTTTGGGGCAGTTGGGTGAAGGTGGCCAGGTCCACAGGCTTCTCGGCCATGCTGGTCTCCACAAGGTCCGCCAGAGCCTGGATGAAGGTGGGATGGGTGCCCAAGGCCGGAACCCGGAGAAAGTTCTCGATACCTGCCTCCGTGGCAATGTGCCGGTACTCGATATCAATCTCCTCCAGGGTTTCAATGTGTTCACTGACAAAACTGATGGGCACCACCACCAGTTCCTTCACGCCGGCCTCCCCCAACCCATGCAATGCATCTTCCGTGTAGGGCTGTAGCCACTCCACCGGACCCACACGGCTTTGGTAGGCCAGGGTGTAGGCGTTCTCCCGCTGCATGGTGTCCATGATCAGGCTGGCGCAGCGTTCAATCTGCTCCTGGTAGGGGTCTCCGGCCTCCTCCACGTAGCTCTTGGGCACCCCATGGGCACTGAAAAACACGTGGGCCTTGTCCGGCGCGTTGGCCTGATCAAGGGTGGCGCTGATGAGCTCTGCCATGGCTTGCAGATAGCGGGGATGCTCATACCAGGAGCCAATGGTGCGCAGCGGCAGGCGGGCAAAGACAGGATCGTCCTGGCGGAGCCGATCCAGCAGGCGGAAGCTGGAGCCACTGGTGCTGATGGAAAACTGGGGATAGAGGGGCAACACCACCACCTCGTCCATCTCGTCCGCCTTGATGTCGCCCACGGCGGATTCCGTGAACGGATGCCAGTAGCGCATGGCCACGTAGGTGGTGGCTTCGATCCCACGCTGGCGCAACTCGCTCTGCAGCACCTTGGCCTGCTGGTCCGTGATGCGCCGCAGGGGAGAACCGCCACCGATGGAGCGGTAGGCCTTCTGGGAACGCCCGGCCCGCAAGCTGCTGATGAGCCATGCCAAGGGCTTCTGCAACTGGGGAAGGGGCAGACGGATGATTTCCGGATCCGCGAAGAGGTTGTAGAGGAACGGCCCCACGTCCTGGATCCGCTCGGGACCGCCAAGGTTGAGCAGTAGAACGCCAATACGGGCCATGTCCCCGGCGGGCAAGTGGTGGTTCAGTGGACCCTAGCCTTTTCCGGGTGCCCATAGGGAACCTTGCTGAACTGTCATCACCGCGGAAACACCATCGACCAGACAGTGACTAGACTGGCTAAGACCCGTTGCTGTAGCAGGTGTCCTGGCGTCGCTGCTGGCAGCCTTCCATGGTGTCCGGCAAAAGGTATGGCGTGCGGCAAGAGATCAGGATAACGGAAGCCAGCCTCAGAAGCGACTTCAATTTTGCCAGCGGCGCCATCCGGGGTGGGGACAATCTGAATGGTTGGGGCGCTTCTCTTCGCTCTGGGGCTGCCGTTGCAAGTGGACTCCCTGGGGCCAGGGGGACCAATGAACGCCATACAGCCCCATCAAATGGCACCCCAGCGGCCACCACCCGCCCCTGAAATGACCTGGAACGCACCGGGCCAGCCGCCGTGGGCATCGATCACCTGGTCAATCCGGGACATGATGTGGATGGTTTTTTTGAGGGCGACGATGATTTTCTGGTAGTGGAGAATGTCCTCCTCCGAGAGGGTGCGGCCTTTACGGTCTTTGAGCCATTTGTAGCATACTTGATAGCCGCCCATGTGGAAGTCCCAAACGTCTTCGGGCACACCGTGGAAACCCACCGTCCCGGGGATCTTTGCGCGTTGGCCCTCTCGGGCGTTGCTCTTGCCCGCATCCAGCCAGACGACGCCCTCCAGCCAGCCTACGCGCCCAACCTGGGCCGTTGGGGGACCAGCGTAGGTGGTTATCAACGGATGAATGTGCGGGGACTCCAGAAGGTGTAACGCCATCAGGTCACCACCCAGTTGAGCCAGCGCAATGAACAGGTCCAGGTTCGTGGTTGACGGCACCCGCGGAAAATCCACTTTCAAGAAATCTGCATATCGCAAACGATAGTTGGGAGCGTGAAGAATCGCGTAAATGAAACTCAGCGCTGCTTCCGGTGTGATTTTTATACCAACTCCCCTGGGAAATTCATGGTCCATGTTAATCTTTGAGTGTCCGTTTGGCATCACGGCAGTATTATCATCACTATTTTCCGAATTTTCCGATACAAGATATAATGGAAATACACATGCACCGCCGCGATAAAAGTAATTCAAGTCCACAGGGTGCCGTGTGCAGGAGACCAGATTCCACGTCCCGGCACCAACCACCTGACCAGCCTTGCCAACGCATAGGCCAATGTTGTTCTGGCCAAGAAAGTGACGGGTCACCCGCAGGCGCTGATGAACGGCCACATGACGGTTGTAGACGGTCCATCGTCGATCAAATGGCCGGTAGGCAATCACGTCCACGGCGTTTTGCCAGTTGCTGCATTGAAGTTCCGTTTTGGCGCGGGTGTGGTTCCACTGGGCCTGTGCGCAGAGGCGGAACCGCCCTCTCGCCTCGGCTTCACTGTCCGTCTCCAGGAACTCCTCGACCTTGGCGGCCATGTCGTGTGGTGACCATGAAATTGCAAAATCATCATGGGTGGTGACGATGCCGGGCGCCGGGTCCCCGTTCACGCCCATCACGGATGGCAGGGGGACAAACGCTTCATACTCTCTCCTGCGTCTATTATTCTCAGGTCGCAGCATCAAGAGGCCGGGCCTGGGGATCAGCGGCTGCCAGTCCTCGATTGCCGCCAGCTTTGCCGGGAGAGCTTTGCACTTGTGGGAACGCAAACCGAACAGCTCGTCAAACACCACGCACTTCCCCTTTTCCCAAAAGCGGGAAGCCAACAGAATTGCCACACCTTGTTGAATATCAAAAATATTCTCGTCTGGTGATCCATCAGGGGCGGTTTCTCGTTTTTTGGTGTTGCCATGGAGATCCAGGATGCGAAGAGACGAAAACGTGCTCAACAGATGCCCGCGCATCCCCCGAAACGTGATGTTATCGAGATAGCCATGGTTGGTGACGAGACTCAGTAATCCATAGCCGGAGTTGATGATCTTCTCTTCACTGAATCGAATGAATTTCACATAGTCGTCCTGGAGCCACTTTGCCTGGGCCGGCTTGGACAATTCCGGAATGCCTCGCCTGTAGTCGTGAACTTTCTTCACAATCCAGGGGAGTTGGTTGTTTTGACTGTGACCGGCGTAGGGTGGATTGCCGATCACCACGGTAAAGTGCTCATGATGCTTGACGTGGTTCGCCGCCTGGGTCTCCTGGGCCAGCGCGGTCAAGCCACCGTGGGTCAATTGATCTCCGTCTTCGCCAGGCAGTTGCAGCCCGTTGGTTAAATATATCCGAGCCCGCTCGTCACCCTGGAACAGGTAGCCGGTTTCATGGAGTTTGAGGCTGATCTTGAAGTGGGCGATGGCGTAGGGCGCCATCAGCAACTCGTAGCCGTACAGACGGGGCAGGAGGTGTTTCGGGACATAGGCATTCCATAGCGCCTTGATGGCTGTCTCCCCATGGCCTTGTTCCCTCCAGGTGTTGACCACGGTCTTGTGGATCAGGTCAATGGTTTCCACCAGGAAGGTGCCGGTGCCCGTGGCAGGGTCCAGAATCCGGACAAAGGCCTGATGGGGTGCCGTGCCGCTGGGGATCTGGAGGCCGTTGTGGCGCTTCGCCATCGCGCCCCAGGTTGTGGTGTCGGCAAGACCATGGCTGAGGCCGAACTCTGTGCGCAGCAGCCGGTCCACCGCGCCCACCATGGCAGACACCACAGGCTGCGGTGTGTAGAAGACGCCGCGGCGCACCTTCTGGGTCTTGTTGTAGGCGGTGAGAAAGTATTCGTAAAAGTGGATGGCCGGGTCCTCCTGGGGGTTGCGGACGCCAAAGTCATGGATCACTGCCGCCACGTCCACTTGATTCAGCCGGTCCACCACCTGGGAGACGCCCAGTGCTGCACAGTCCACCTCCATCAACTCCTTCAGGAACGGATGTGTTTGCAGGTGGGCAGCGAGGGTAGCGGTTGTGGGCTGTGCGGGGTCGGTAATGCGGGCCGAGAGCAAGCTGTAGGTGACGGTCTGGGCATACATGTCGGCGAAACCATCCCCGTCCAGGTGGTGGACCAGCGTGGCCTGGAATGCCTTCAGCAGTTGGGTGAGTGGCCCGGATCCGGCTTCAAGGGCGAGCGCCGTCTGGAGTTGGTCGCGAATGGTGCGGGCCAGGGCGGCCAGGCGTTGGGATAACTGCTTCCAGGTGTTGACCACCACTCCCCCACCCCGCTCAAGCTCTCCTTGCGATCCCGACACACCCATGGGGTCCATCTGTGCCCAACATAGAATCAAACAACTTTCCACCTGGGCGCCCTTCACCATGAGAACGTCAGCCCTGGAGAGGGAACCCGTCGGCCAGCAGGCTGGTTCACCGGTGCGCCTGCCTGAACCCCACCGGGACCCACCACCATGGCGCCTGCCGGAGGCATTGCCCGGTGGGGACTTGCAGTTGGCTGAGCAGTTGGATCTGCCCCAGGCGCTGGTGGCGGTGTTGCGCAGGCGGGGCCACAGCGATCCGGCCATTCTGGACATCCTCGAGCCTGCCCCCGCGCCGCCTCCGGAGCAGCATTTCCCGGATCTGCCCCAAGCTGTCGCACGTCTCCAGCGGGCCATTGCCGGGGGGGAGGCCGTGGCCATCTGCGGGGACTACGACGCCGACGGCATGACCAGCACCGCCCTGCTGACGGGAGTGGTGCAACGGTTGGGCGGGGTGGCCACCGTCGCCATTCCCAGTCGCATGGAGGAGGGCTACGGCCTCAATCCAGCCATGGTGGAGCGGCTCCACCAGAAGGGTGTGGGTCTGTTGGTCACCGTGGATAACGGCATCAGCGCAAGGCCGGCCCTGGAGCAGGCCCAGGCGCTGGGGGTGGAGGTGATCGTCACGGATCACCACGCCATCCCTGCCCAACGCCCCCCCTATCTGGCCCTCTTGCACCCTGCTGTGACCCCCCCAAGATCCCCCTACCGGAGTCTGGCGGGGGTGGGCTTGGCCTATCTGCTGGCCCGCTGCCTCTGCAAACACAATCCCGCCGCTCTGGCCAGCAGCCGCGATCTGTTTTGCATCGGCACCGTGGCGGATATGGCCCCCTTGCATGGGGTCAACCGGCTCTGGCTGCGGCAGGGCCTGGCCCAGCTTCACCGCTCCTCCCTGCCGGGGCTCCAGGCCTTGATTCGCTCCGCGGGTCTGGCGGAGCGCCCACTGGACGAAGAGGACGTCGGCTTCCACTTGGCGCCCAGGATCAACGCGGTCGGCCGACTGGGAGATCCCCGGCACGTGGTGGAGTTGCTCACCACTTCATCGGAGCAGCAAGCCATGGCCATGGCCCAGATGTGCGAAGACCTGAACCAACAGCGGCGTGACCTGTGCGCCGCCATTGAGGCGGAAGCCTTGGCGCTGCTGGAGGCGGACGGGATTGCCCCTGGAGTGCGGGTGCCGCCGTTCCTGCTGCTGGCCCAGACCCACTGGCACCATGGGGTGGTTGGCATCGTCGCCGCCCGGTTGATGGAGCGGTTTGCCCGCCCGGTGGCGCTGCTGGCAGGGGACGACAAGGGGCGTTTTCGCGCCTCCGTGCGGGCTCCCCATTGGTTTGCCGTGGATGCGGCGCTTCAGTCCTGCGGAGAGTTGTTGGAGTCCTTTGGGGGACACCCCGTTGCTGGGGGATTCACCGTTGCCCCCCACCGGGTTGCCGTCCTGCAAGAACGCCTGGAGCAGCGTGCCGCCACGGCGTTGGAGCAGGGGGACAGCACCGTGGTGGTTGCCCCTGAAGCCCACCTGGGTCTGGAGAAGATCAACGGGGCTTTCCTGAAAACCCTTCGCGCCCTGGCGCCCTTTGGCGTGGGGCATCCGGTCCCCTTGTTCTGGGCTTACAACTGCCGGATTGTCAGACAGCAGGCCCTGCGGGGTGGGCACCGGCGGTTCGAGTTGACCTGTGGCGAGGCCCGTTTCCCCGCCATTGCCTGGCGCTGGCCCCATGGACCGGCGCCGCAACAGGCGGACGTGGCATTTCGGGTTGCCTGGGATCGCCGGGGGGCACAACCCCGGCTGCAATTGGAGGTGGAGGCCCTGCGGGCTGCCCAGCAGGAGGTGGTGTTCCACAAGCAGGGTCGCCAGTACTGGTGTTGTCGCCGGGAGGGCGGTATTCAACTGCGCAACGCCTCCGGCCAATGCCTCACGGTGCCGTGGCCCCTGACCCATGCCGCCCCAGATCCCAAGGCCCGGCAACCACCCCTCCACCCCTATGTGCGGCAGTTGGCCATCCAGGCGGCCACGGCCCTGGGGCTTGCCATTTGACAGGCCCCCCCGCCCGGCCAGTTCCCCCGGCTCGGCTGGGCGCTTAAAACAGGCTGCACTGGGCCTGTTGCAGCAGCAGGTGATCCGCTAGCACCAGGGCCACCATGGCCTCCACCATGGGAACAGCCCGGGGCAGCACACAGGGATCATGGCGCCCCTTGGCTGCCAACACCACCGGCGCCCCACTGGCATCCACCGTATTCTGGGGCTTGCGGATGGTGGCGGTGGGCTTGAAGGCCACCCGCAGGGTGATGGGCTCACCGTTGCTGATGCCGCCCTGGATCCCGCCGGAGTTGTTGGTGGCGGTGCGGATGGAGCCGTCATCGGTGGCGAGGAAGGCGTCGTTGTGCTCACTGCCCCGCCGCCGGGTGCCGGCAAAGCCCGATCCGACTTCAAAGCCTTTGGTGGCCGGCAAGGACATCACCGCCTTGGCCAAGTCCGCTTCCAACTTGTCAAACACCGGCATCCCCAGTCCCGCCGGGCAGTGGCGCGCCACGCAACCCACCACACCCCCCAGGGAGTCCCCCTCCTGGCCAACGGCCTTGATCCTGGTGATCATGGACTCGGCCACCGCCAGATCCGGACAGCGCACCACGGTGGCGTCCACCTGGGCTGTGCTCACTGTGGAAGGGTCCACCCGGGCCACCAGGTCATGTACCTGCTCCACCCAGGCCACCACATCGGTGTTGTGCAGGTGGCGCAGCAACTGGCGGGCAACGGCGCCGCCAGCGACCCGGGCGATGGTTTCCCGGGCCGAGGCGCGGCCGCCGCCGCTGCGGGCTTGAATCCCGTACTTGGCCTGGTAGGTGGCATCGGCATGGGAGGGGCGGAAGGTCCGGGTCATGGCGCTGTAGTCCCCGGGTCGCTGGTCCTTGTTCCGCACCACCATGGCGATGGGTGTGCCCAAGGTGACGCCATCCAGCAAGCCGCTGAGGATCTCCACCTGATCCGCCTCCTGGCGGGGCGTGGTGATGGCGCTCTGGCCGGGACGGCGCCGGTCCAGGTCCGCCTGAATTCCCGCCACATCCAGCGGCAGCCGTGGGGGACAGCCATCCACCACCACCCCCACACCGCCGCCATGGGATTCCCCAAAGCTGGTGATGCGAAACAACGTCCCGAAACTGCTGGCCATGGTGTTTTTGCACCAGCCTATGGGATCAGGCCAAGGGGGCGGACCCCGATCCCCGGATCCCTGGAACTACGCCAATGCAGTAGCCCCCTCTTCAGGCGTTTCCGGCTCACGGGACAGCCATGCTTCTTCCTGGTTTGAACCGGGCGAAGGTTACTCATGGCCCATCCTCCTGGAAGGTGAAGCTCGCCGCCATCGTCTCATCGGTCAATTTTTTAACCAGCACGTCCTGATGGGGTATGGCAGATGCACTGAGCAAGTCGGTTCAGCACGCTTCCCCAGGAAAACGTGCATGTGCCGGATTGGAATAGAGGGAGAAATCGGAAGGAGACGTAAGGCTTACCGATATGACGTTCACATTTCCGGCTTCCCATGATGGAGATCGCAACATATCCAGCTTCAGTCCTGTTTGTGCTCCGAATATAAGACATCAATGTGTCTTATACGACTCATATCGCACATCCTCCCCATTCGTTTGCAATTTCTGACTTGACGATCATCTGGGACGCCATACGCGCCCATACCTGTCGCATGGTGACACCGGGTAAGTTGCGACGCTCCGGCAAGAGGCCAGTTGCATACAAAACTGCATCGCAAAAGGCGGTCTGCATGTCTGTCCCCTGCTTTCTGTTGCCTTCAGAGGTGGAGGCCGTCATGATTTCAACGATGCAGGGAGGTGCGCTATCCTTACGCAGTACGTAGTCAAGGCGGTAGTTGACGTGCTTGTCTTTCAGCGTGACCTCCGACCAAATTCGTACAGTTTCGCCCTGGCGGAATCCTTCCAACTTTAACACCCGGTCACGCAAGGAGCGTTGCTGTGGCGGTGAGTTGATAGCATCCAGCGCAAGAAGACGGCGGGGACAAACTGCCCACTGCTCCCCTGCCTGTCTCAACCGAACACACACCATAAGGAATGAGGGGGATTTACATACTTGGCACAACCGTTTAGAAGGGGTATGTTGGCTGGGTAAATGGTTGAGGCCAGCGCAGGTGGTGAAGTTCAGCAAGCCCTATGAGAGCCTGTTTGATTTGCTTGAGGCGTTCTGCGATGAGGAAGTCTGCATCAAGCATCTTGAGAGAATCCGTTGGCCTGATGGGGTGATTGTTTGTGGTCATTGCGGATCGAGCCGGAAGATCCACCGTGTTAGAAGGGGCCACTTGTATAAGTGAGCTGATTGTAAGAAGCAATTTTCAGTACGGAAGGGAACAATTTTTGAAGAGAGCCGGTTGCCGCTGCGGAAATGGTTTACTGCGTTCTGGCTGGTGACGACGCAGCGCAAAGGGATCAACAGTTGTCAACTGCACAGAGAAATAGGTGTGACGCAGAAGACGGCATGGTTCATGCTGGGACGGATCAGAAAGGTGGCAGGGA
>JAJDVL010000024.1 GCA_022826155.1 Prochlorococcaceae cyanobacterium jk18x22bins.40
CCTTAAGTTCAGCCCATGGCCCAAGCAAGTGTTACCGCAAAGCTTCACCACCCCCAATTCACATTATCTTTGACCATGAATATCCTGCAGCGCGGCAATGGTCAGGTCCCCCTGTTGCAGGGCGGCGATGGCTTCACTCACCGCCTGGGCAGCCGCCAGGGTGGTGACGGCGGGCACGGCATAGTCAATGGCGGCGCGGCGTAGATAGCGATCATCGTGGGCGGCCTGGCGGCCGATGGGGGTGTTGATGATGAGCTGGATGGCGCCGGAGCGAATCAGGTCTTCAATGTTGGGTCGTCCCTCATGCACCTTCAACACTGTGGTCACCGCAAGGCCGGTGTTCTGCAGATGGGCGGCAGTACCACGGGTGGCCACCAGATCCAGGCCCAATCCCGCCAGCCGTCGGGCAATGGGCACCAGACCCGGCTTATCCCGGTCATGGGTGGAGAGAAACACCGTGCCCTGACAGGGCAGGTCCTCCCCGGCACCCAACTCCGCCTTGGCATAGGCCATGGCAAAACTGGGGGCGCTGCCCATGGATTCCCCGGTGGAGCGCATCTCCGGCCCCAGGATGCTGTCGCTACCGGGGAAGCGTTTGAAGGGCAACACAGCTTCCTTGATCGCCTGCATGGGAACACGGGGCTCTTCCGTCAAGCCCACCTGCTGGAGGGTCTCACCCGCCATGAGCCGGGCTGCCAGCTTGGCCAGGGGAGTCCCGCAGGCCTTGGCCACAAAGGGGACGGTGCGGGAGGCGCGGGGATTGGCCTCCAGGATGGACACCTGATCACCCTGCACGGCAAACTGCACGTTCATGAGCCCCACCACTCCCAGGGATTGGGCCAGAGTGTGGGTCCATTGGCGGATGGTGTGCAGGGCCGCCCCGGTGAGGTTGATGCTGGGCAGGCAGCAGGCGGAATCTCCCGAATGGATGCCGGCGGGCTCAATGTGCTCCAGGATGCCGGCAATCACGCTACGACCTTGGCCATCCGCCAAGACATCCACGTCCACCTCGATGGCGTTGTCCAGATATTGGTCAATGAGGACAGGGTGATCCGGCTCCACCTGCACCGCGTGCTTGATGTAGTGGCTCAGTTCGGAGCGGTTATGCACCAGTTCCATGGCCCGCCCCCCCAACACGTAACTGGGCCGCACCACCACCGGATAGCCAATCTTTTCCGCCACCGCAAGGGCTTCCACTCCACTGCGGGCCAGGCCGTTGTTGGGCTGGCGGATGGCCAGTTTGCGCAGGAGCTGCTCAAAGCCTTCCCGATCCTCGGCGGCATCAATGGATTCCGGTGACGTACCCCAGATGACGGTTCCGGTGCGGCGTCCCTCGGAGGTTTCCAACCAGCGCAGCAGCGGCATGGCCAGCTTCAGGGGGGTCTGGCCGCCAAATTGGACGATGACCCCGACGGGTTGCTCCGCCTCGATTACGTTCAGCACGTCCTCCAGGGTGAGGGGCTCGAAGTAGAGCCGATCACTGGTGTCGTAGTCCGTGGAGACGGTCTCCGGGTTGCTGTTGTGCATCACCGTGACCCAGCCCTGCTCCTGCAGGGAGAAGGAGGCATGGCAGCAGCAATAGTCGAATTCAATGCCCTGACCGATGCGGTTGGGGCCGCCCCCCAGAATCAACACCTTCCGCCGTGTGTCTTGCAGCACCTCCGTGGCTGGAGGCTGGTGCGCCAGGGCGCCGTCCTCCTGGAGCCAGGCAGCGGCTGCTTCATAGGTGCCGTAGTGGTAGGGCGTTGTGGAGGCAAACTCCGCCGCGCAGGTGTCCACGGTTTTGAACACCACGTCCACTCCCAGCTTTTGCCGCCAGCGGCGCACCACCAACTCCTCGGAGCCGGTGGCCCAGGCAATCTGACGATCACTGTAGCCATGCTGCTTGAGCGTCAGCAGGGTGGGGGCATCCAACTCCTGCAGCTCCCGACCCCGCAGATGTTGATGCTCCAGTTGCAGCAGCCGGCCCAGTTTGGCCAGGAACCAGGGATCAATCCCGGTCAACTCCTGAAGCCGGGCCTGATCAAAGCCCTGTTCCATGGCCTGGCGCAGTTGAAAGATCCGCTCCGGTGTGGGGGTGCGCAGTTGAACGGCCATGGCGCCCGGGTCCGTGGGGGGGTCGGATCCGTCGCAACCCCAGCCGGCGCGACCAATCTCCAGACCCCGCAACGCCTTTTGCAGGGACTCCTCAAAGCAGCGGCCCATGGCCATCACCTCGCCGACAGAGCGCATGGAGGTGGTGAGCACCGGCTGGGCATCGGGAAATTTTTCAAAGGCGAAGCGCGGCACCTTGGTGACCACGTAATCAATGCTGGGCTCAAAGCAGGCCGGTGTTTTGCCAGTAATGTCGTTGAGGATTTCCGGCAGGGTGTAGCCCACGGCCAGGCGGGCGGCCATCTTGGCGATGGGGAAGCCTGTGGCCTTGCTGGCCAGGGCTGAACTGCGGCTCACCCGGGGGTTCATCTCAACAACCACCAGGGTGCCGTCGGCAGGATTGACGGCAAATTGCACGTTGCTGCCGCCGGTTTCCACCCCCACCTCCCGCAGGATGGCCAAGGCCTGGTCCCGCAGCCGCTGGTACTCCCGGTCGGTGAGGGTCTGGGCAGGAGCCACGGTGACGGAATCACCGGTATGCACCCCCATGGGATCCAGGTTTTCAATACTGCAAATCACCACAGCGTTATCCACCTGATCCCGCATCACCTCCAACTCGTATTCCTTCCATCCCAGTAGGGATTGTTCGATCAGGATCTGGCTTACGGGGCTGGCTTCCAGGCCGCTACGGGCGAGATTGAGCAGGTCGTCGGTGTTGTACGCGATGCCTCCGCCACTGCCCCCCAGGGTGAAAGCTGGGCGAATGATGAGGGGGTAGCTGCCGATCTGCCGGGCCACGGCCTCGGCTTCCAGAAGGTTGGCGGCAATCCCGGAGGGACAAACCTCGACCCCGATGCGGCCCATGGCCTCCTTGAACAACTGCCGGTCTTCCGCCTTGCGGATGGCCTCCAGACTGGCGCCGATCAACTCCACGCCGTAGCGTTCCAGCACGCCACGTTCCGCCAGATTGACCGCCAGATTGAGGGCTGTCTGTCCCCCCATGGTGGGCAGCAGGGCGTCAGGACGCTCCGCTGCAATCACCTGGGCCACCACCTCCGGAGTGAGGGGCTCGATGTAGGTGCGATCCGCCATTTCCGGATCGGTCATGATGGTGGCCGGGTTGGAGTTCACCAACACCACCTGAAAACCCTCGTCCCGCAGGGCCTTGCAGGCCTGGGTGCCGGAGTAGTCGAACTCGCAGGCCTGACCGATGACAATCGGCCCGGAACCCAGCAGGAGAATGCGCTGTAGATCACTGCGTCGGGGCATCCGGGGGTGCAACGGCCAAACCAGACCAGCATGGCATCCCCCGTTTCCGGGATGATGTGCCTGGAGGATTCAATTGGCCCGCTAGGCTGGACTCACACCCTGAACCGTATGACTGAACTTCAGCGCCTCAAAGGTCTTCTCCCGCCGGAAATGCAGAGTTGGGTGTTTGTGGAGGCCGCTGCCGCTGCTGATCCTCCTCTGATCACCATTGAGGAGATTGGCCGGGACGAGGTGGAAATTCAGGTGGACCTGGAGGCGTGGGAGGGCTTGGCCCTGGATCAGCGCAACCTGCTCTTCTGGCATGAGGTGGGCCGTATCCAGAACGACGCCGTTCCACGGGATGGGTGGGAAATGGCAGCCCTGGCCATTGGTCTTGGCGGCGCCATTGGCGAACTCTGGGTGCAGGACGGTCTGCTGCTGCTGCTGGCCCTGGGCCTCTCCAGTTTTGCCGGCTATCGTCTGTATCTAAAAAACAACCCCGAGAAGCACCTGCAGGAAGCCATTGCGGCTGATGAACGAGCCATTGCCCTGGCCAGCCGCTTTGGCTACTCCCTTCCCAATGCCTACCGCAGCCTGGGGAGCGCCTTGAAAGCTTTGGTGGCCCAAACCCGCAAGAAGCGCAAGCGCAGCTTCTATGAAAATCGTCTGGATGCGCTGCGACGCAGCGCATCCAAGGCTCAGGCGGAGATGGCGCGGTCCGAGGGAAGTCCGGAGGCCATGAGCAGCGAGAACGTCTATGGCTGAAGTGGTGGCTGACGCTTTGGATGCATCCCGGACGCAACCGTTGGACTCCGCTGCCATGGCTCGACTGGCGGCAGAGGCTTGTGACGACCGCAAAGCCATGGACATTGTGCTGATCCGCGTGGAGGAGGTGGCCTATCTCACGGATTGGTTTGTCATCTGCTCCGGTGGCTCTCCCGTGCAGGTGCGGGCCATTGCCCGTTCCGTCGAGGAGACGTTGGGAGAGAAGGCCCGGCGCCGTCCCCTGCGGCTGGAGGGCGTCTTGGAAGGACGCTGGGTGCTTCTGGATTACGGCGAACTGATCGTCCATGTGATGGGCACCCAGGAACGTCAGTTTTATGACCTGGAAGGGTTCTGGAGCCATGGGGAACTACACACCCATCAGCCCATGGCCAAGACCTCCTGAACGTTGTGTTCTGCGTTGTTGTGGCCTTGATGGACAGCACCTGCCCGGTTCCCATGGAGCAGCGCCCCCTGCAGCAATATGAAGAACTGCGCCGGTCCTGGTTTTTTCGTTGGGCCGATCCTGACGTTTTCACCTGTCTCAAGCCCTTTGCCCTCTGCTGGCTGCTGTTGATTCCCCTCACCACGGTCATTGCCAGTGGCAGCGTTCCGCTTCAACAGGACCCACCCCGACTGCTGGCCGCCGGGCTGGTGGGGGCTTTGGTGCTGCCTCTGCTGCTGCTGGTCCGCCAGTGGCTGGGTTGGACCTTTATCTTGCGCCGTTTGCTGGCAGAGTCTATTGAATATGAGGAGTCTGGCTGGTATGACGGGCAAGTGTGGGAAAAGCCTTTGGCATGGCGCCAGAAGGACTGGCTGGTGGCTCAGCATCAGGTGCGCCCCCTCCTGACGGGGTTGCAGCAACTGATGACCATGGCCACTGTGGCGCTGGTGCTGGGCGCGGCGTTATGTCGCCTCGTTTAAGGACGTCATCCGGCTTCTGCTCTTTATGAGTCAATCATCTTCCCCGTTCACCGTGGCTGGCCGAGGCGCCCCCGCCTCTCCCCTGGACGTGCTGCTGTGCCGCAACGGGATTGTGGAATCGGTGCATCGGGTCCATGCCGCCGTGACGGATCAGCAGGGACGACTGCTCATGGGTGCGGGGGATCCCTTCCGGGCCAGCTTTGGCCGCTCGGCCCTCAAGCCCCTCCAGGCAAGCCTGTTGATTCTCACCGGCGCAGCAGAGCAGAACCAGCTCCAGGAGAGGCAACTGGCCATTGCCTGTGCCTCCCACCGTGGGACCGTCATCCATGCCCGCGCCGCCTTCCATATCCTGTGGAAGGCGGGGTTGAGTGCAGACCTGCTGCAATGCCCCGTACCCGTTGGCGCCACCAGTCCCCTGCAGCACAACTGCTCGGGCAAACATGCGGCGTTCCTGGCCATCTGCAAGCGGATGGATTGGCCCCTGGCCAGCTACATGGACCCGGAGCATCCTCTACAGCGAGAAGTTCTGCAGCGCCTTGCCGAACTGCTGCACCAGCCTGCCGCGGAGTTTCTCCTGGCCACGGACGACTGTGGCATCCCGACGGTGCAACTGCAGTTGGTCCAACTGGCGCGGGTGTTTGCCCTCCTCAGCAGCTCCGGAGCACCTGAGCTGGAACGGCTCTGCCGGGCCATGCAGGCCCACCCTGAACTGGTGGCAGGGGACGGCTGCTTTGACACGGAAGTGATGCGTCTTGGCTTGGGGGCCGTGGTCAGCAAGGGGGGGGCAGAGGGAATCCAGTGCGTGGGCCGGGTGAACGAGGGCATCGGTGTGGCCATCAAGGTGGAGGATGGGGCCAAGCGGGCCAAGCATGCTGTGGCCTTGCACCTCCTGGACCAGTTGGGCTGGCTCACCCCCGAGGCCATGGCCGACCTGCGACCCCGTTTTCAACATCTCTCGCCCCACCTGAGCCTCCGGGTGTCCGGCGACCTGCGCTTCAGTGGAACAAGCTAGGCAACCACCAGGAGCACACCATGGACCCACAGCGACTACCCCAGCAAAATCCACCTGCCGTTGGACCCCAGGATGGTGGCGCGGACAACGTCTTCATGGGGATTGGGGTTGCACCCAGCACGCCAATGGTGTAAACTTTTGAAGTCCTGGCAGATCTGGGCAGGCAGGCATTCTTGTCCCATTCTCAGCCCGGATCCCACCTTGTCGCGGGGTAGAGCAGTCTGGTAGCTCGTCGGGCTCATAACCCGAAGGTCAGGAGTTCAAATCTCCTCCCCGCCATTTTGACACGAGAAGAAAAATTTACAAAGGAGCATTGGAAGAGTCATCTGTAGATGTGGTGTCCTGTTTGTCCTAGAGTCCAGTGGTT
>JAJDVL010000044.1 GCA_022826155.1 Prochlorococcaceae cyanobacterium jk18x22bins.40
GGCACTGTTGATCCGGGCACGCTCTCCCACTGCCATTTCTTCCATGGTGGGCGGCATCGGCTCCGGAGCTTTTGCCTGGTCGTCATCATCGCTACCCCCGCCACATCCAACAAGAAGGGCGCCGCAGACAGCGGCCAGGACAGCTCCACGGAAGCAGGAACGGGAAAGCCCCCGCGTTGAATTGGTCATGATTGATTTGGACACTTGAGGTGCATGCCAGAGGTGATGCCAACGGCAGTAGTATCAAGTCTTACCTGGTCCCCAGCTCACGTCACCCTCTCTTCACAAATCTTTAACATTCTCCCCCGCTGTGGGAGAAAAGCGATAGCCGCTGTAAAATGTCCTCTCAGGCGGCTTGGGCTTTGAGGCGTAACAACCCCCGCTCGGGATTCACCTCCAGCAGACTGATGGTGAGCGGGTCGTCAGGGCGACTCCGGGGGGGGCAGTTACAGGCCAGCTCCAGGGCCGTGTCCTCGCACCACACCAGGCCCAGCCCCTCCGACTCCCGCAGCCAGCGCACAAAACAACCTGTCCAGGGACCACGCTCCTGCTGCAGCCAGCTTTGCAGCCAATAGACGCGATCCTGTTTGGCCCGCTGGCCTGCTTCCTGGATGCCTGCCAAGGCCTGGTCCAGCCAATGCTGCAGGTCCGGCTCCGCCAGGGCTGCCTCCTGACGGTGGTGGGCCCTCAGTTGGAAGTGGGCCAGGACGTCCGTAAAACGCCGAATGGGCGAGGTCACCTGCACATACACCGGCGCCCCCAGGGCAAAGTGGGGTTGGGGACGGGCGCCGGTGCTGCTCCGCTGCAGACAGGCCTTCAGAGCGCCGTTGCGCACGGCGCCAGAGGGGAGGGCTGCCAACTCCCGGGACGACGGCAAAGGGCTGGCCGCCTGCCCCCGGTAGGGCAACGGCAAACCATGGCGTTGCCCGTAACGCCCGGCAATTTGCCCGGCCAACACCATGCACTCCGCCACCAGTTGGCGGGCCGGTGTGGGCTCCAGCACGTCAAGGGCAACGGGGCCACCCGCCGTGGGACGGAAGCGGGCTTCGGGCTGCTCCAGGCACAGGGCGCCAGCAGCGCGGCGCCCTTGATTCAGGCGACGGGTGATGCGGTGCAACTCCAGGAGGTCGTCTTCTTCCGGTGGAGCCATGGTCAGCAGGTCGTCCGTGTCGTTGTAGGTGACGGCTGCGGAAATCTGCACCCAACTGGGGCACCAGCCCTCGCCCAGGGCGCCGCCGGCATCGTCCACCTCCAGCCAGAAACTGAGGGCGCGACAGCGCTGCCCCGGTCGCAGGCTGAACACCTCCAGCGCCAAAGACTCGGGAAACATGGGCGTGGCCCCATGGCTGAGGTAGGCGCTGCACCCCCGCCGGCAGGCCTCGGTGACGAGGGGATTGGCCAGGGAAAGCAATGCCGTGGGATCAGCCACGTGAACCCACAGGCGCCAGCCTCCTGCGGCGCGGGGCTCCAACGCCAGGGCATCGTCCACCTCGATGGCGCCGGCGTCGTCGATGCTGAAACTGGACAGGCCGGTTAAATCCTGCCGGTCCTCGTCAACAGGGCAGGGCTGGCGGGCCAGGGAACGCACACGGGCCAGGGGCTCCCGCAGGGCTGGCGGGAAGCCCCTGGCCGGTTGCTGCCGTACGGGCTGGCGCCGGGCAGGTTGGGGGCGCTTCAGTTGCCTCAGCCGTCTGTCCTCAGCCGTCCGTGTTGGTAAAGGGAAGCAGCGCCATGATGCGGGCCCGCTTCACCGCAGTGGTGAGATTCCTCTGCTGACGAGCGGTGAGACCCGTCATGCGCCGTGGCAGGATCTTGCCCTGCTCGGTGAGAAACTTTTTCAGGAGATCCACGTCTTTGTAGTCGATGGGATCACCCGGTTTGACGGGAGAAAGACGTTTGCGGTAGCGGGGAGCCATGGGGCAGAAGAGAGAGAAGAATGTTCCAGGAAAATCAGGAGACGGGAGGCGCTTTTCAGGCGCCTCACTTGGTTTCCTTATGGACCGTGTGCTTGTTGCAGTGGGTACAGAACTTGCTCACCTCAAGACGCTCCGACGTGTTCCGGCGGTTCTTCTGTGACGTGTAGCGGGAAACGCCGTTGGAGCGTTTCGTGGGATTGGACCGGCATTCCGTGCATTCCAGGGTGATCACGATGCGGACGCCCTTGTTTTTGGCCATGGGTGAGGACGTTACTCCAGGGGACTATACCCATCCCCGCAGCAGGCTCCGCAGCATCCGGAGGGGACCCGGCTGCGTAGGATCGACGCTGCTGGTCTAAGAACTGGACAATGCGAGTTTCGCTACAGTGGCTTCAGGAGTTGGTGGTCTGTCCCTGGCCTGTGGCCCTGTTGGCTGAACGTCTGAGCATTGCCGGCCTTGAGGTGGAGGACGTCCTTGAACTGGACAAGCCCCTGGCCGGCGTTGTCGTGGGCAAGGTGCTGGACTGCACGCCCCACCCCGATGCCGACAAACTCAGCCTGTGTCGGGTGGACGTGGGCGGCCCCCAGCCCCTGCAAATCGTCTGTGGCGCGTCCAACGTGCGGGCCCATATCCATGTGCCTGTGGCCCCTGTTGGTTGCCGTCTTCCCGCCGTTGACCTGACCATCCAGCGCACCAGACTGCGGGGCGTGGACAGTGAAGGCATGATCTGCTCCCTGGCTGAGCTGGGCCAGAACGACCACGGCAACGGCATCTGTGTCCTGGAGGACCAGTCGCCCATGGGCGCGCTTACGCCAGGTGCGGCGGTGGCGCCCCTCCTGGGGTTGGATGACGTGGTGCTGGACGTGGCGGTGACCGCCAATCGACCGGACGGCCTGTCCATGCTGGGCATCGCCCGGGAGGTGGCGGCCCTGTGTGGCGCAACCGTCAGTCCCCCTACGGCGCCGCCGCGGACGGCCACCCACATGGACCTCCACCGCTTTGCCCAGGGGTGCCGCCTGTTCTCCCTGAGTGTGGTTGAGAACGTCACCATCGGTCCCTCGCCCCTGTGGCTCCAGCGGCGTCTGGAACGGGCGGGGCTGCGCAGCATCAACACTGCTGTAGACATCACCAACCTGGTGATGCTGGAAACCGGCCAGCCCATGCATGCCTTTGACGGAGAACGGGTGAGCGGTGGCGACGACGCCATCCACGTGCGCTTTGCCCAGCCAGGGGAAAACCTGCACACCCTGGACGGCCAGCAACTTTCCTTGAAAGCGGGTCACCTGGTGGTGGCTGATGCTGCGGGACCCGTGGCCCTGGCCGGGGTGATGGGGGGCGCCCCCACCCAGATCACCTCCCGGACCCGTCAAATCTTCCTTGAGGCGGCGGTGTTCGACCCCACCGCGGTACGCCGCTCGGCCCGCTTGGCGGGGCTGCGCAGTGAGTCCTCCTCCCGCTTTGAGCGGGGTGTGGCCCCCCAGGCAACCCTGGCCGCAGCGGACCGGGCCGTGGCGCTGCTGGAGCAGCTCTGCGGGGGCAACTGTGTTGCGCGACAGGTGGCCTGTCATCCGGGTGTGCTGGCGGAGCGGCAGGTGCCCCTGCGCCGCCGGGCCATCCATCGCCTCCTCGGCGCCATGGCCGACGGCGCCCCTGTGCAGGACGCCACGGTTGAGGGTTGTCTCCAGGCCCTGGGTTGTGGCCTTGCCCCTACAAAGGAAGGCTGGTTGGTGGCCATTCCCCACAGCCGCTGCCAGGATCTTTGCCGGGAGGTGGACCTGGTTGAAGAGGTGGCCCGTCTTGTGGGCTACGACCGTTTTGGGGCGGCGTTGCCCACGGCCCTGGCGCCGGGGGGGCGCAACCGCCAGCAGAACCTCCTCCACCAGCTTCGCCAGCGGCTCGTTGCCACAGGCTTGCAGGAACTCTGTCACATGAGCCTCGATCAGGGCGGCCCTGGCGCCCTGGCCCTGGCCAATCCCCTGGTAAGCGACCACAGTTGCTTGAGGACCGTGCTCTACACCGGCCTGCTGCGGGCCGCACAGAACAATGCCCAGCAGGGGAACGGCGGGCTGTGGGGTTTCGAGGTGGGCAAGGTGTTTTCCACCGCCGGCCCCCAACGGGAGCAGCAGCAACTGGGGGCGGTGCTCTGCGGCCAACGGCAGCATTCCCTCTGGCCCGACGGCGGCAAGGCAACTCCCCTGGACTTTCATCAAGCCCTGGGGGTGCTGGAGCGGGTTCTGGCGAGCCTGGGGATCCAGTTGCAGCGCCAGCCCATGGCCGCAACCGAGGCGGTTGAGCCCCTGCTGCACCCTGGCCGCTCGGTGGCTCTGATGCTGTCGGGAGGCGTCTTTGTGGGCTGGTTTGGTCAGGTTCATCCCCGGGTGACCAGGTCCTGGGATCTGCCGGAGGACGCGTTCCTGTTGGAAGCGGACCTCATGCCCCTGCTGACAGCCGCTGAGCAGCACCACGGCCCGGCGCCCCGCTTCCAACCGTTCTCCCTGATGCCTGCCGCGGAGAGGGATCTGGCCGTGGTGGTCAACCAAGCCACTGGCAGCGGCGCCCTGATGAACGCCATTCAGGCGGCAGGACAACCTCTGCTGGAGGCGGTCCACTACCTGAGCCGCTTTGACGGAGGCGACCTGGCGCCCGGCACCTGTAGCCATGCGTTCCGGTTGGTGTTTCGTGGGGAGGAGACCCTCACGGACGCCCAGGTGGAATCTGCCCTTGCCACCGTACTGTCTGCCCTGGAGGAGCGCTTCCAGGCGCAGCGGCGGGCCTGAGCAAGGCGCCTCCGGGTCCATCTGCGCCCATTCGCTGTATTACACCTTGCATACACCTTGGCTCGACGCCCCCAACATCAGGCCTGGCGGGGATAGCTTGATGGTCCTTCCATTGGGTGCCATGAGCCTTGTGCGGGACGTGATCCTGACGGCCGATGATGAGTTGCGCTACCCCACCAGCGGCGAACTCGTCTCCATTGTGGCCTACCTCAATCAAGGCGCTGATCGGGCCAGGGTGGCGGACCTGCTCACCGGCAACGAGCGCAAGATCATCGAGAAAGCCTCGCGCCAGTTGTTCAAGCAGCGTCCCGAGTACGTGCAGCCGGGGGGCAACGCCTTTGGCCAGAAGCAGCGGGCCCAGTGCCTGCGGGACTACAGTTGGTACCTGCGCCTGGTCACCTACGGCATCCTGGCCGCCAGCACCGACTACATCGAGCAAGTGGGCCTCGTTGGCGCCCGGGAAATGTACAACGCCCTCCAGGTGCCCATGGCGGGCATGGTGGATGCCATGGTGACGTTGAAGGAGGCGTCCCTGTCCCTCCTCTCCACCCAGGACGCCAACCTGGCAGCGCCCTACTTTGATTTCATGGTTCAGGGGATGGAAACCTTGGCGTGAACCAGGGCTTTGCCCTTGCTGGGCGCTGGCGTGGTTGTGGTAACGGCGGCAGTTGGCAGTGCGAAAGCGTGATTGCACATGAACAATTTATACTGGCGCAATTATTTTCATGGGCAGTGTTCTCATATATCTTACTGAAGAAGGTGTTCAGTGAGATCCCATGCAAACTGGCACTGGGACAATCTGTCAAAAGCGTTATCTCCGCTGGGGGAGAGTTGGCTTACAAGCGCTTAAGCCAACTCTTCCCCATGGCTGCGGGGACCCACTGCTGAGCTTTGGCTTGGGTTGGCATCGCTGACGGCGCTCGTGGCGCCCTGGAGATTCAGGTGGGGCAGTGGGTTGTCACGGAGCAGGGCGGCCACCATGGCCTCCAGTTGCTCCGGCTGACGCAGGCCAATGGAGCGGCCCCGCACACTGCCGTCAGGTCCGTAGAAGAGAACGGTGGGAATGCCTCGCACCTGGAACTGATCCAGCTCCTGCTCCCAGAGGGGATTTTCCACGTTGAGCAGCACCAGATCCAATGCGCCGCGATGGGTTTGTTTCAGGTGGGCCATGGTGGGTTCCATCTGGTGGCACGCTTCACACCAATCCGCGTAAAACTCCACCAGGGTGGGCTTGTCGTTGCCCAGGGCCTCATCCAACGGCAGGGAGGCCTGGGCCAGGGCCTCAAGACCCTGACTGCTCAGGGAGCGGGTCCAAAACACCACCACGGCCAACACCGCAGCGACGATGGCCAGGACCTTGGCCATGGCGCGATCCTTGTTGTCCATTGCCGGAGGCAAGCCAGTGGTTCCATGGTGTCAGATGCTAGGGTCATGCCAGCGCCTGGCTCGTCATGAAGCAGCGGTTGACGTTGCGCCTGCCTCGGGAAGCCTTGAACCAGCCCATCACCTATCGGCTGGCCATTGATTATGACGTGGCCTCCAAGATCATCCGTGCCCAGATCGGACCCAACCAGGAGGGGGTGATGGTGGTGGAGCTGGCGGGAGATATTGACGACCTGGCGGCAGCGACAGCATGGCTGCGGCAGCAGGGGTTGGTGGTCACCACGGCGGTGGGCCAACTCAGCATTGATCCGGATCGCTGTGTGGATTGCGGCATCTGCACCACGGTCTGCCCCACAGGTGCGCTGCACATGGAACGGCCCCACTGGCGTCTTCAGTTTGAAACCCGCCGTTGCGTGGTGTGCGAGCAATGTATTCCCAGTTGCCCCCTGGGGGCCATCCGCCTGAATCTGCCAGCACCATCGGGCAGCAAGGCCCGCCGCCCCCAGAGGTGACCTCACCGCGTGGCCTCGCCCAGCGCCTGTTGCGTTGATGAAAAGCAGGGTGTGCCGTGGAGACAGCTATAGGCCCACCAGGATCCCAGAACCGTTTTGACGTAAAGGCGGGTTTCCTCGTAGGGGATGGCCTCGATCCACAGTTCCGGCTGTTCCTCCAGCCCATCCATGCCCCAACTGGCCACTGCCCCAGGCCCGGCGTTGTAGCTGGCAATGGCAAGAATGGGCTGCTGGCGCCAATTTCGCAACTGCTGAGCCAAGTAACGGGCCCCCAGGTCCGCATTGATCTCGGCATTCAGCAGTTGGGTCTCCAGATCCTGGTCTGCCCACTCCGCCGGAACCGACGTGTTGGTCATGAGCTGGGCCGCTGTGGCGGGCATGAGCTGGAGCAGGCCCAGGGCGCCGACAACGGAGCGTTGAGCCGGCCGGAAACGACTTTCCTGGCGGGCAGTGGCCAACAACAGGGCCGGGTCCAGTCCGTAACGGCGGGCTGCTGCCCCCAGAGTCTGGCCATAGAAGATGGGGTGGCGCACCTGTTCAAGGGTCAGGAGTTGGCCTTCATGGGCGGGACGGTTCCAACTGGCGGCATCCAATTGCTCCAGCCCCATCCAGGGATCCATGACAGCCAGACGGAGTTGTCCCTCAATCCAGAACGTGTCCAGGTCCTGGGGCGCCTTGGCGCCGCGCCAATGGCGCCAGTGCTCCCAGGCCAGCACCTCCAGGCCGGTGTTCCACAACCAGGTCACGGCATCGTCCCTTCTGGTGCGCCCCAACGACGCCGCCGGGGAGCGCGGGGGAACCCGCTGCAGGGGAGACGGCCAGCTCACCTGTCCAAGACGCACCTGGCTGCGCCAGCCGTAATAACTCCACGGGGCCAGCCGGGTGACGCCCTTCCAGAGACGCTGCGCCTCCTCGTGCTGCCCCAGTTGCTGCTGGACAAAACCATGCCAAAAGTCAAGGCGGACGGCTTGAGCCAGGGTGAGATGGGGAGGATCGGCGGCACGGGCCAGTGCCTGTTGGGCCTGGGACCAGGACCGCTGCAGCAGCAATTCACGGATGGCAGGCCATGGATCGTCCGTGGCGCTGCCGGACTCGGCAACTCCCGACTGGCAGGCCTCCGCCGCTACGGGATTGTCCACCTGCAACAGGGCATTGGCCAGGACGGCGGCAGCGGCGGTGGGAAGCTGGCTCCCCTGTTGGAAACAGAGATTCGCCAGGAGGTATTCGCTCCCCACCTGCCGTGGTCCCCAGCGGGCCAGGTGAAGGGCACCGTCCAACTGGCGAGGACCGGCAGTTTGGGCTGTGGTGAGGGCCGAGGCCAGGCTGGATGGATGGGCCGGGAACTGCTCCAGCAGTTCTTGATGAAGGGTATCGCCAGGCTCCCCCAGCCAGTAGCGGGCATCGGCACTGGCCGGGGTTTCCGGGAAGCGACGCAACAGGCTGTGCCAATGGGCCTCTGCGGCGCCCTTCTGTCCACGGCGCTGCTCCGCCATGGCCGACAGGGCCAGCACCACGGAGGGTTCTGTGCGCAGGCCACGGCGTTGACCCCAAGCCTGCCTCGCCAGCCAATACAATTGTTCGTCCGGGCTGCCTGATGCGGCCGCCAGCACCAGCCGGGCCTGCCGTCGTCGTGACGGATCAGGGCTATAGCGGGCTGTGCGGCGCAGCAGTGCCGGGGAACTCCAGCGATTGAGGAGGGGGCGTTGGGCCAAAACAGTGCGTCCCGCCACCAGCAGGACCCAGCTCAACAGGCTGATACCCCCCAGCAGGGCTACCCCCAGCCGCAGGCCGTGCCCGCGTCTGCGGGTGAGTAGCGAAGAACCGGGGTATCGACCATTGACGCGGGATGCCAACCGTGCTTGCAAGGCTTTGCGGCCACCTGCTGATGGGGGCGCTGTTTCAGGGTGAGATGGACTGGCAGACACCCGGCCCCGTTGGGTAAAGTCCAACCACGGGAATTGTTTTATGGGCAACCTGCTTCTCGCTGAATCTGGATTGGCCGTGGAGCCTCCCGCACCGGTCTTTGGGACTGACGGCATCCGTGGGCGGGTGGGGGTCGAGTTGACGCCAAGTTTAGCGCTCCAGTTGGGCTATGGCTGTGGCCATGTGCTGGGCCAGGACCGGCCTGTGGTGCTGGGTCGGGATTCCCGCAAGAGCAGCCCCATGCTGGTGGCGGCCCTCCAGGCAGGCCTGTTGGCGGCGGGGCGGGAGGTGTGGGATCTGGGCCTCTGCCCCACCCCGGCCGTGGCTTGGTTGACTCGCCACCAGCGAGCGGCAGGGGGACTCATGATTTCCGCCAGCCACAACCCTCCGGCAGACAACGGCATCAAGGTGTTTGCCCAGGACGGCTGCAAGCTCCCCCGCCGCCGGCAGCGGGATCTGGAGCAGTGGCTGCAACGTTCAGCGCCCCTGGGACGCCATGCGGGGGGCAGCAGCCATCCACGCCATGACCTCCTCAAGATCTATGAACATGGACTACTGGGGCAACTGGAGCCTGGACAGGGCCGCCGACGCCTACGGGTGGTTCTGGATCTGTGCTGGGGTGCGGCCACAGCCTGCGCGGCCGGTCTGTTTGAGCGGTTTGGCGCGGAGGTGACCATCCTCCACGGCCAGCCGGACGGCAACCGGATCAACGTGGGTTGCGGCAGCACCGCCCTGGACCTGCTGCAGCAGGCCGTGGTGGAGCAGGGGGCGGATCTGGGGATTGCGTTTGACGGGGATGCGGACCGCTGCCTGGCGGTGGACCACCGTGGACAGCCCGTCAACGGTGACCATATTTTGTATCTCTGGGGTGGGATGCTGGATGACTGTGGCCGGCTGCCGGAGCATCGTCTGGTGATCACCCAAATGGCCAACCTGGGCTTTCGGCGGGCCTGGATGGCACGGGGTGGGGCCTTGGAGGAAACCTCGGTGGGGGACCAGCATGTGTACGCCGCCATGGAACGCACCGGCGCAGCGCTGGGCGGCGAGCAGTCGGGTCACGTGCTTTGGAGCCAACACCATGCCATCGGCGACGGCTTGATGACGGCCCTGCAGTTGACACAACTGATTGCCAAAAGCAACCGCTCCCTGGCGGAATTGACTGGGGAAGGTTTCTACTGCTATCCTCAGAAATTGACTAACGTGAGAATAACAGACCAGCAGGCAAGAGAGACATGGAGATGTAATTCCCGCCTGCGGGACGGAATTGCGGCTGCGGAGGTCGCCATGGGCCAGGACGGCAGAGTTTTGATTCGCGCCAGTGGTACGGAGCCGCTGTTGCGGGTCATGGTGGAAGCCAGGGAGACAGGGATGGTGGAAGACTGGTCCCAACGGTTGGCCTCCCTGGCCGCGGCTGCACTTCAACCGTCGTAATACATGGTGAACTCGTAGGGATGGGGCCGTTGACGCAACTGCTGAACCTCTTCGTACTTGTACGCAATCCAGTTCTCAATGAAGTCGTCGGTGAAAACGTCCCCCTGCTTGAGGAAGTCCTTGTCGTTTTCCAAGGCCTCCAGGGCTTCGTTGAGGGACGCGGGGACCGTAGGAATCCGCGACAACTCTTCAGCGGACGCCTCGAACAGGTCAATCTCCGTCCCCTCACCGGGGTCGATCTGGTTCTTGATGCCGTCCAGACCGGCCAGCACCATGGCGCTAAAGGCAAGGTAGGGATTGGCCAAAGCATCACCAGGGCGGAACTCCAGGCGTTTGGCTTTGGGATCAGGACCCGTGAGCGGAATCCGAACCGCCGCAGAACGGTTGCCCTGGGAATAGACCAGGTTCACCGGCGCTTCAAACCCTGGCACCAGGCGCTTGTAGCTGTTGGTGGTGGGATTGGTGAAGGCCAGAAATGCAGGGGCGTGCTTGAGGATACCGCCGATGTACCAGCGCGCTGTCTGGGAAAGGTTGGCGTAACCCGCCTCACTAAAGAACAGGGGAGCGCCGTCTTTCCAGAGGCTTTGATGCACGTGCATCCCTGTACCGTTGTCGTTAAAGATCGGCTTGGGCATAAACGTCACGGTCTTCCCGTATTTCCGCGCCACGTTACGAATGACGTACTTATAAATCATCACGTTGTCGGCGGTGGCCAACAACTCGTCAAACTTGAAGTTGATTTCGTTCTGCCCGGCGGTGGCCACCTCATGGTGGTGCTTCTCCATAGACAAGCCCAGCCGGCACATGGTCAGCAACATCTCGCTGCGCATGTCCTGGAAGGTGTCGCTGGGGGGCACCGGGAAGTAGCCCTCCTTGTAGCGAGGCTTATAGCCCAGATTGCCCCCTTCTTCTTCCCGGCCTGTATTCCACTGGCCTTCAATGGAATCCACCTTGTAGTAGCATCCACTTTCAGCGGATTGATAGCGCACGTCATCAAAGATGAAAAATTCCGGCTCAGGGCCGAAGAACACTTGATCGGCAATGCCGGTTTCCCGCAAGTACTTCACCGTCTTTTGAGCCAGGCTGCGGGGACAGCGTTCATAGGGTTGGCCCGACCGGGGCTCCTTGATGGAACAGATGAGGCTGAGGGTGTTGTCCCGGTAGAAGGGATCAGTCCATGCCGTGTCCGCATCGGGCACCATGGCCATATCGGACTCGTTGATGGACTTCCAGCCGCGGATGGAAGACCCGTCAAAGGCCAGGCCGTCATGGAAGGCGTCCTCAGTGATCTGAGACGCGTGGACCGTGAGGTGCTGCCACATTCCTGGCAGATCGACAAACTTCAGATCCACCAGCTCAATGCTTTCCTTGCGGATCAGATCCAGAATGTCCTGAGGAGTTTTGGCCATAGATCAGGCTAGAAAACAATGGGGACTTGCCCCAAATATTCATTCTAGAAAGCAGCAACATGATTTTTGTAGCAAGGATAACAGTTTCATTCAAAGGGTCCTGGGGGCCACCGTAACCATTTCTGTCAAATTCCCCTCGGCCCCGGGATCCGGAGAGCGTCCAGGCAAATGCCGGTGATACGCTGGCATGGCCCGTCAATTGAGTTTCATGGCAGACGCGCTTGCTGCTCTGATCGGCCGGTATGACCTCAGCGGCCGCTACCTGGACCGCGATGCCGTGGATCGGATTGGCGACTACTTCAGCGCAGCGGAGCAGCGCCTGGCGGCGGCGGAGCAGATTAGCGGCGCGGCTGGGGCCATCGTTCGCGAGGCTAGCGCTCGTCTGTTTCTTGCCGAGCCGGACCTGCTCAATCCTGGAGGTAACGCCTACACCACCCGACGGCTCTCCGCCTGTCTGCGGGACATGGACTACTTCCTTCGCTACGCCAGCTATGCGCTGGTGGCTGGCGATAACCGGATTCTTGATGAGCGGGTCCTCGGCGGCCTGAACGAGACCTACAAATCCCTGGGTGTGCCCACAGGTCCCACGGCCCGCAGCATCACGTTGCTGGCAGACGTGGTGGAGGAAATGCTGGTGGATGCCGGGATCCCGGCCGGACCCCTGGTCCGGGCTCCGTTTCAGTATCTGGCACGGGGCCTGGCGGAAGCCAACGTGCGCAACCGCTGAGTGCCCCCTTAGCCTGTCCTCCGCCCCCTCCGGTACCGGCCCTTCGTGACCCAGACCCTACCCCCTCCCACCACGTCCGCAGTGGACCAGGCCCATCGCCTGTCCCTGGAGCCTCTGGCCATGCCGGAGCGTCTGCTCCTTGGTCCCGGCCCTTCCAATGCCCACCCCGACGTGTTGGCGGCCCTGGCCCGCCCCACCGTGGGCCATCTGGACCACACCTTTCTCCGCTTGATGGGAGAGGTGCAGGATTTACTGCGCTACGCATGGCAGACGGACAACCGGCTCACCATCCCCGTGAGCGCCACCGGCAGTGCCGCCTGGGAAACCTGCATTGCCAACACCGTGGAGCGGGGCGACACCTTCCTGGTGGCCATCAACGGCTATTTCGGGCATCGGATGGCGGATATGGCCAGCCGCTACGGCGCCAACGTGGTCACCATCAAAAAGCCCATGGGACAGGCCTTCAGCCTGGAGGAGATTGAAGCGGCTCTGGTGGAGCATCAGCCCAGACTGTTGGGCCTCATCCATGCCGAGACCTCTGCCGGCGTCTTGCAGCCCATGGATGGTGTAGGTGAGGCGTGCCGGCGCCATGGCACCCTGCTCCTGCTGGATACGGTCACGTCCCTGGGGGGAGTTCCCCTGTTTCTGGACCGCTGGGGTGTGGACATGTCCTATAGCTGCAGCCAGAAATGCCTGAGTTGCCCTCCGGGATTGGGGCCGGTGACCATCGGGCCACGGGCGGAGGAGCGGCTCAAGTCCCGCACCGGCAAGATTCCCAACTGGTATCTGGACGTCACGCTCCTGAGCCGGTACTGGGGCAGTGATCGGGTCTATCACCATACGGCGCCGGTGAACATGAATTACGGCCTGCGGGAAGCCTTGCGGCTGCTGGCGGAGGAGGGACTGGACGCTGCCTGGCAGCGCCATCGTCGCAATGCCGAATTGTTGTGGGAGGGTTTGCAATCCCTCGGCCTGAAGCTGGCTGTGGAGGAGCGTCTGCGTCTGCCCACCCTCACCACGGTTTGCATTCCCGAGGGTGTGGACGGCAAGGCGTTTGCCCGCTCCCTGCTGGATGAAGAAGGTGTGGAGATTGGTTGTGGTCTGGGGGATTTTGCAGGTAAGGTGTGGCGCATTGGGCTGATGGGTCAGAACAGCGCTGCCGAGAACGTGGAGCGGTTGATCGACCTGCTGCGCCAGCGCCTTCCCGGCGCTGTCTGAACCAGTCCTGCAGCAGCACCCTGCATTCCTCGGCCAGGACCCCGCCTCGGCACGCCATGCGATGGTGAGCGGCGGGGCTTTTGCTCAGGTCCAGCACACCCCCCAGCCCTCCCCGCTTCCGGTCTGCCGCGCCAAATATCACACACCCCATGCGCGCTTGAACAAGGGCCGCGGCGCACATGATGCAGGGCTCCAGGGTGACCAGCAGGGTGCAGTCGTTCAATCGCCAGTCTCCCCGCAGGACAGCAGCCTGTCGCAGGGCCACCAGTTCCCCATGGCCGAGGGGATCCGCTTCCCGCTCACGTCGGTTGATCCCCCAGCCAATGCTGCGCCCGCCACCATCCAGAATGACCGCAGCCACGGGAACCTCTCCCGCCCTTCCCACCATGGCTGCCCGGCGCAGCAAGCGCCCCATCCACAGGATGGCAAGATCCCGATCCCAGCTTGACCCCATCATTCTGTGCTCCATCATTCTGTGCAGGTGACAGACCTGGACGCCTTCCCCTGCAGTTTGCCCCCTGGCCAGCACAACCACACCATGGTGGCCATGATCCGTCAGGCAGCGACCTGGTTGGAGCGGTGGCATGGGGAGGCTCAGCGGCGGCCACCCTTGCCCGGTCCCGTTTCCTTGCCCCCCGTGGCGCCGGCACCGTGGGGGCTGGATGCCAACCGCCTCATGGAGGACCTGGACCCGCTGGTGCGGGGGTCCTACAACCCTTGGCATCCGGGGGCCATGGCCCACTTGGATCCGCCGCCCAATCCAGCCTCGGTGGTGGGGGAGCTGGTCTGTGCCTGGCTCAACAACAACATGTTGGCGGAGGAGCTTTCACCACTGCTCAGCCAACTGGAGCGGCGCCTGCTGGGCTGGATTGCCCAGCGTTTGGGGTTGGGGGAAGATGGTGGGGGCGTCATGGCCAGCGGGGGGACCCTTTGCACCATCACGGCCCTGGTCACGGCCCGCCATCAGCGGGGGTTGGACGGGCAACACGCCTGCCTCTATGCCAGCGCCGATTGCCACAGTTCCCTGGCCAAAGCCCTGCGGGTGATGGGCTTGCCTGCGGCGGCCCTGCGGCTGGTGCCCACCGATGCCGCGGGGCGTCTGGATCCCCACCGGCTGGAGCAGGCCCTGAAACAGGAAACGGAACCCATCCTGGCGGTGGTGGCCACCGCCGGCACCACCATCCGCGGCGCGGTTGACCCCATCGGTCCCATTGCCGACATCTGCCACCGCCGTGGCCTTTGGCTCCACGTGGATGGCGCCATTGGCGCCGTCTGCGGTCTTGGCCAGCGCCACCAGGAGCGGGTCGCCCACATGGGCCGTGCCGACTCCCTCACCATGAATCCCCAAAAATGGCTGGGCATTGTCAAGACTTCGGCCATGGTGCTGCTGCGTCAGCCCCAGGCCTTGGCCGACACCTTTGCCGCACCCCTGGCCTATATGGAGCCCGTCCATGTGGCCCACGGTGGAGACTGTGGTCTCCAGGGAACCCGTTCGGCGGAGGTGTTGAAGCTGTGGCTCGGTCTGCGGCAACTGGGGCAGCACGGCATTGACGACCTGCTGGACGGGGCCTTGCACCGTGCTCGGATGCTGCGGCAGGGCCTGGCTCCCCTGCCTCTGACCATGCCGTCCGGGGATTTGCACATTGTCTGCTTCCGCCCCAGCGCAGCCGGCAGCAGCGAGGCTTGGAGCCGCCACACGCGGCAACTGCTGCTGGATCAGGGACTGATGCTCTCCCGCCCCCTCTATCGTGGTGAACGCCATCTGAAAGCCGTGCTCGGCAATCCCTTCACCGGGGTGGAGCAGATTGCCACACTGGTGGACACCATCTCCGCAAGCCTCTCCGGTTAAGCCATGGATCGTCCCAAGTTGGTGGCCCTGATCACGGGCATCGTCTCCATTGCCCTGGCGTTGCTCTACCTGGCGTTGGTTCTCATTCTGGATCATCGCTCCGGACTGGCGCCGGCGCCGGTGTCGATGGCTGGTGTGGCCGCTGGCCCGGCGGCAGACCTTTCAGGCGCCGTTGCAGTGGCTCCACGATCCGCTCCACTGCCATGGTGAGAAAATCATCAAACTGGGTTTGGCGGCGGTTGAGGTCGTAGTGCTTGCGGATGGCGGCGGCCATGCCCCCGTCCCCCCAGTCCTGATTACGGCTGAAGTACTCCATCAGGCTGGAGCCGGCAACCCGGGTGAGCCATGCCGCACTCACCCCCTGCAGTGCCTTGGCCACTACCAGTGCGGGCCACGCAGCGCTGAGGGCGGCGGTCAGCAGCAGGGTGCCCCCCTTCACCAGGCCCAACCCCGTCATGGTGCGCCCCACCGCCAGGGCCAGTTCCCGCCCCTGATCCTGGCCCAGCTTGACCCCGTGGATCCGCCCCAGCTCCAGCACCATCTGGGCATTGACCGCAGCCGCACCCAGAAGATCCAGCCCCGGCAGGGGTGTCAGGGCGATGATGCCGCCACCAATCCAGGCATAGCGGTCAATGACGGCGCGACTGGCCCGTTCCCGCTGGTTGGTGAGCACCGCCTCGGTATCCACGGAGAGGTGGCGGCTCTGCAGAAGGATGTTGTCGGCCATCAGTTCGTCGCCCTCAAGGCGCAGCACCTGAGCCAGGCGCCGCAACAGGGCCGCCACCTCGGGGACGGGTGGGGGCGCCGGGGCAGGCCTCAACCGGGGCGGCGCACTGCTGGCGGCAATCACGTCCTCCGGCGGCAGTTGGGGAGTGCAGCGCTGCCGCAGCACCTGCAACAGCCGCTGTTCCTGGTGTTGCCCCAACAGGTCGCACTTGTTGAGCACCAGCAGGAGGCGCTTGCCCAGGGACAACAGCAACTGCACCATGCGCAACTCGCTGTCCCGCAGGTCGCCGTCCACAACAAACAACAGCAGGTCCGCCTGCACCGCCTTGCGCCGCGCCATATCTTCCCGCTGCTGCCCCTGGGCGCCGCTTTCCAGAATGCCCGGCGTATCCACCAGCCGCACGCCACGGCTGAGGGCCGCCATGGGGAGGCGATAGGTGTGGCTGGCCCGGGTGGAACCCATGGCCGGTTCCACGGAACCCACCATCTCCCCCAGGAGGGCACGGATCAGGGAGGTTTTGCCGCTGGAGCCCGTACCGAACACCACCACTACAAGATCCCCCCGCTCCAGCTCCGCCGCCACCTGGCGGCGCTCACCCTCCAAGGCCTGGCGCATCACCTG
The DNA here is from genome assembly GCA_022826155.1 of Prochlorococcaceae cyanobacterium jk18x22bins.40. Taxonomy (GTDB): domain Bacteria; phylum Cyanobacteriota; class Cyanobacteriia; order PCC-6307; family Cyanobiaceae; genus Synechococcus_B. The sequence continues at coordinate 16,495 of JAJDVL010000044.1, forward strand.
GTCCTGCACCAACTCCAACTGCCGCCCAATGCTGTCCAGGTGTTCCCCGGCAGCCTCCCGCTTGGAGTCGAAGGCCATGGGCAGGGCCTGGCTGCCGGCCTTGCTGCTGGCGCGCCTGCCCTGCCGTGGAGACTGCTGCCCCTGCCATGTGGTCCAGCCCAACCAGCCCAGGGCCGCCATGATGACCAAAAGCAAGGGCACCCCCCAACCACCCGCCAGGGTTTGCAGGCTTTGGGCCAGCCCCGCCAACAGGGTGATCACCATCCACAGGGCCAGAAGAGCCCCCAGCACCACGGCCCCACTCCGGATGAGCCGGCGGGTCCGCTTCTTCATGATCTGCGGCTTTGCAGAAAGGCATCCAGCAGCAACAGCGCCACCGCCACGTTGATGGCCACGTCCGCCAGGTTGAACACCGGGAAGGTAATGGGCGCCAATTCAATCCAATCCACCACCGCCCCCCGAAACCACCGGTCCAGGCCGTTGCCCAGGGCGCCAGCCAACAGCAACCCGTAGACCACGGCAGTCAACAGGCGCCGGGGTGGGCGATTCAGCAGCCACAGCACCAGTCCCAGACTCACCAGCAACGAGATCAACCCCAGCCACGCCACACCGCCGTGGAACAAGCTGAAGGCCGCGCCGGTATTTTCCACCCGTCGCCACTGCAAGAGCCCCGGCAGGACCGGCTGCACCCGGCCCAACGGGAGCCAATGCACCATCAGCGCCTTGCTGAACTGATCCAGCACCGTGCCAACCGCACCCACCAGCAGGCTGACGGCAGCAAGCCGCTGCTTCCGATGCCGACGGTCAGGGGAGGGTTGCGGGTTGGGCACGTTCAGTACAGCAGGAAACGGCGGAGCACTGCGGCAACAACGGCCACGGGACAGGCCATGACCGCTTGCAGCAGCAGGGGAATGAGCCAATGGCCGATGGTCAGCTCCAGCCAGGACAGGGACCAGTGACCCACCACGGTCCCCAGGAGCAGGTAAATTCCCCCGAACAGGGAGACCACCACCACCCCGATCATGGTCACAAACCACAGGCTGAAGGGGTCCCGCAAGGAAACCTGTTGTCCAATGCGGCCCACCAGCCAGGCGCCGGGCATCAGGCCCAGCAAATAGCCAAACCCCGGCTCCAGCACGTAATCCAGACCACCCCCGGCATGGAAAACGGGAAACTGCGTCAGCCCGAAGGCCAGATAGGCCACGGCGGTCATGAGGCCAACCCGGGCGCCGCAAAGCAGGGCGGTGAGCAGCACCGCCGCCAACTGGTTGCTGGTGGGCAGCTCCACCAGGCTGAGGCCCCAAAAGGCCGGCACCGCCATGGTGGGCTGGAGGAGTCCGGCCACGATGGTCAGCAGCAGGCCCATCACAACAGCCACCAAGTTAAGCAGACCCGTCATGGCGGTGGGGGACTGGGGTGATCTGGCGGAGAGGTGGGATTGGGTCTACACTAACAAGCGCCCTGGCGCTGGTGAAATCCATGGAGCAGGCCGATGGGCCGTTCCCGGCTTTTGACACAGGGGCCTTGGTGCGCTTGATCGAGACTCAACCCTACCTGAAAACCGCCGATCCCATGCCCATGCTCCGTCCCCCGGATCTGGTGGAGGTGGGGGATGAGGGGGTAGTGGTGGAGTTGCGTCCCCGGAACATGCTGGCTGTGCGCTTCCGGCGGGGCACGTTTCTTCTGGCTACGGATCAGGTGGCGTCCGTTGCCTGAAACCAGATCCGCTCCAGGGGCGCCGCCAGCGCCTGGGGCCTAACCCAAGGGCTTCAAGCACGACCCTTGGGGATTGTAGACGTAGTCCGTGATGGTGCCGTCCTGGATTTTTTCAACGGCCTGGTCAATCACGGGGAGGGGAACCAGAAACCACTCCCGTGGGACCACGGCATTGCCAAAACGATCCTTCACTTCAATGGTAAGCTGTGCAGGCTTGAAAACGCGATGGATGAGGGTTTCAAGCTTTTTGCTGTTGATGTTGTAAAGATCGTAAGTGGCGACAATTTCCACCGCTGCCATGAGAAACGTGGGATCAAGCTGTGGATTGCCGATACGTTGTTCCACCTTGCCGTTGGTTACGCCGATTTTATGGATAAGATCACGATTTTTTATCACACTTGGCAATTTGGAGCAACTGCGTAAAATGTAAATTATGCCACTGGCTTCGTCTCCTTCTTCCCTATAATCCGCAAAAAGTGGACCTTGAATTGCCTTCATGATACGTCTACTGGTATCATCCTTGTTCCGAGGCATCGGGTTCGGCAATCAGATTGGTGAAGCGGGCGCTGGTCTTGCCTGGCGCATCTCGGGTGACGCGGCCAATAATCTGCACAATCTCCGTCAAGCTGGAGCGATAGCCCACGGTCAGGGCGTGTTCGCACCAAATCCAGTCGAAACCCTCCTTGGCCATGCCCAGGGCAATAATCACGTCCACGTGGTCCCGGTTGGTCTTTTGGGCAGGGGTTTTGAGCGCTGCGGAGACCTTGTCCCGCCGGGCAGGATCATCATCCACCAGGTCGGCAATGCGCAGCAGCCGTCCCGTGGATGTTCGCACAAGCTGGAAACCCGTGACGGGATCGGCCCCTTGCCATTCCCCCAGTTCCTCGATGATGTGTTCCACCTCCCTGATCTTGTCCTTCGTGCTTTCCCGTGAATTCACGGACGGGATGTGGATGATGGTCTTCTCGTTGGGGTCCAGCACCTTCAGGATGGTGTCGGCGTAGGCGCCTGTGTAGAAGAAATAACCGATGTCAAGCCTTTTCAGATATTGATAGCCGTTCAGTTGTTCGTAGTAGGTATAGGTGACGGTCTCGAACCTTGCCTCATCGTGGGGCATGAGCACGGGCTCGGTGTCGCCGCGGAAGTAGGATCCCGTCATGGCGGTAATATGCGCCTGATCCCGTGCCATCAGCGCAGCCAATTGGGCGCCGAGCCTGTTGTCGGGATTGGCGGAGACATGGTGAAACTCATCCACGGCGATGAGTCGATGATCAAAGGCCTCCACGCCAAAGGCCTCAATGGCGTTGCGGAACGTGGCGTGGGGGCACACCAGCACCCGATCCCGACTCTTCAGGAACGCGCCCACAGCCTCCACCTTGCTGCCTTCGCTGCCTGGCGCGTTGCAGAGGTTCCATCGCGGCTGAACCGTCCAGTCGGCCCAGAAGCCGGACCTTGACAGGGGCTCATCGGCAAAGCTGGCGCCGATGGATCGTTCAGGCACGGTGATGATGGCTTGCCGCAGCCCCTGGTTGTGCAGCTTGTCCAGGGCGATGAACATGAGCGCCCGGCTCTTGCCCGAGGCGGGTGGGGACTTGATGAGCAAGTACTGCTCCCCCCGCTTCCCGTAGGCCCGTTCCTGCATGGGACGCATTCCCAGTTCATTGGCCCTGGTGGAGCTGCCGTTCCGGGCCGTGGTGAGCGAGACGGAAGGAACGAATCGGCTCATCCGAAACCCTGTCAATGCTGAGGTGATGGCAGCCTACCACCGGGCCGGGCTTCCCATGAAGGGGCTTGCAATGAAAACCCGGTCAAAAAGTCATGGTGCGTCAGAAGCCCCATCAATACTTGCATGTTGCTGCTTGTTCCGCCGATGCAGGCCCCCAGGAGTGCTGGGAATGAAAACCCGGTTAAAACTTTTGCGCTCATGCCCAGAACGGCACATAGCCCGTACGGGGGTGGGTGGGGTCTGCCGGGCGGATCAACCCTGCTTCCAGTGTCTTCCGAATAATAGAGGACACTTGGGAGGCGTTTTTCGCATCAATCCCGAAACGCTCACGTAGCGTCGCATTCTTCATTTGTTGACCGCTGACATATTTCAGGGCTGCGTGCTGATAGCAAGCCCTTATGCGCTCCTCCAGCGTCATATCTCCAAAGCTGCGAGGTGCAAACAAAATGACACGAACTGCTTCTCCCTCCTCTCTAAAATCCGGTGGTGGGAGTTGGTGGATCTCTACCTCGTCAACCACGTTGTCGATACCGGTGCCCCCTTCTTCGCAAAGCCCCATACGACGCATAAGAGAGGCCAGGGCTTCATTCCGTGAACGGGGCACTGAATCCAGAAATCGCTCCGGGTTCACCAACGGCTTTCCTGGGTTGGTGATCTCCAAGCGGTCACTGAACATCTCGATGGAAGGCCCTGCACCCGTAATGGTCATGTTCTGGTGGATCAAGGCATTGGCAATCAGCTCCCGCAAGGCAATAGATGGATACAGTGGCTGATCTTTGCGAAAAGCTTTCTCAATCAGTTCATTACGGGGAATCAGCGCATCGATATAATCCATCAATCCTTGAAAGCCGTTGGCATAGCCCTTCTGCTGATCCTGACGATGGGTCACTGTGTCAGCACGGCTCAAGCCGTCATAGACAACAAAGCGCACGGCTTTGCGGGCTATGGAAGACCCGAATTTACTCAGATTCTTGGCAAACAGAATTGCTCCAAGATTGGTGATATTCCACTGGTTGCCCACATCCTTCTGGATCAGGTTGTCTGAAACCAGTTTCTCGAAAATGCCTTGCCGATTATCTGGCAAGGGTTGTCTGGTGAGATCAAAATAACTCGCATAGTCCAGCAATGATAAAACGTCATCACCAGACAGGAATTGTGCAGCAACTCCACTTTCCCAGATATAGGGTTGTAGCTTTCTCCACAAGGCGCGTTGCCACTCCGGGTGATCCGATAAGCGCGGCGTTGCGCTGCCAATCCGTACATATGCCGTGCGCTCAAACTCCACTGGACTGTTGGCTGCTGCCGGAATACTCAACAGGACCAACCGCTGGCCGTGATGCTCCACCGGTTTAAAATCAAAGGTGATGCCGGGGGAGAGTTGCCGCACCAGCCAAAACTCAAGTGGCTGGTTGCCAACTTTCTGTATGGAGGGCTCAAAGCTTGTGCCAACAATTGCATGGTCGCTATCCCTGATTCCCCACAGCCCATAGGCAAAATCCCGATCCGCCAACCGTGCAGCATTGGCAAGGGCAGAGATCAACTTGTCGACCATCTGGGGGCCAGCCTTGTTCTCCTTGAATTCAACCCATGACGTTTCTGCAGGCAGGGCACACAAATCGTCAATCAGGGCGCGCACCCGCTCGGCGTTCCCCAGAAGATCAGGTGTCATCCACGATCCCCCTGAAGCGTGGGTGATCCGCCTTGCTCGGCAGCCTGGAGCGCCGGGCCGCTGTTGCCACCTGTCAAAACCCGATCAAAAAACCACACCATGCCAGAAACCGCGGCAGCGCTTGGATTATGGCACCTTACCACCGGGCTTGGCCCCCATGGAGGGGATTGCAATCAAAACCCCATCAAAAAATCACACCGTGCCAGAAACCGCGTCAGTACTTGAGTTGTGGGGGCTTACCATCGGGTCAGACCTCCATAAAGGGCCTTCCGATCAAAACCCGATCAAAACTTCCACCCCCATGCTCAGAACGGGATCAACCCCGTGGGAGGGGCACATTTCGGATGTGGATGGCGCGGGCCGAGGGCCGAGGGCAGCCCGCGCTGGTGATCGTAGATGGTGCAACGGGTGTGTACACACCGCTGGCTTGACATCATGGGGGGATGGGGGTTAGCCTGACCCCATGAGAGCGCAACACAGCCCTATGGCAACGCAACACCAGCCTCAGCAGGAGCAGCAGCCATGATTGAGGCAGTTCACGTTGAAAACTTCAAAGCACTCAAAAGCATTGACCTGACAGGGCTGCCGCAACTGGCAGTGTTTGTGGGAAAGAACGGGGTTGGCAAAACCAGCTTGTTTCGGATTTTCTCATTTCTGAAAAGCTGTTTGTCAGAAAACGTTCGCCTGGCATTACAACACGAAGGCGGCTTTAACGGATTCAAGGACGTGATTACTCGTGGCGTTGACGAGTCGAAGAGTATCGTAATTCAACTGAAATTTTACTTGATCATAGCAGGTAAAAAGCGTTTGGTAACCTATCATTTGGAAATTGGTTTGGAGGGCAAGAAGCCTGTGGTGCGTCGCGAGATATTACGCTATAAGCGAGCTTCCCGTGGTGGTGCGCCCTTTCACTTTATTGACTTTTCCAACGGCAAAGGAGTTGCGGTCAGCAATGAAGAAGACTTTAGCAAACCTGATATAGAGCTCACCAGGGAAGAGCAGGCGGTTGATCCAGACGTGCTGGCCATTAGCAGTCTCGGACAACTCAAACGTTTCAAGGCGGCAAAAGCGTTTCGCGAACTGATAGAAAACTGGCATATCTCGGATTTTCACATTAACGAAGCACGAGGCAAGAAGGATCAAGACTTGGGCGCTCATCTTTCTCGTTCAGGCGATAATCTCCCTTCGGTTGCCTTACGGATGAAAGAAGACCACCCCGAGATTTTTGAAACGGTATTGCAGAAAGTACGGGAAAGGGTGCCCGGCATCTCTGATATTGAAGCCAAAACCAGCGAGGATGGCAGTCTTCTGATTCGTTATGCCGATAGTGCTTTTAAGGATCCTTTTTTTGATTTCAATGTTTCCGATGGTACGATAAAGATGTTTGCCTATCTGCTATTGCTGCACGACCCCAAACCACACAAGGTTCTCTGTGTAGAAGAGCCTGAAAACCAGTTGTATCCCGAGTTGATGACCATACTGGCGGAAGAGTTTCAAGAGTATGCCAGCAAAGGTGGGCAGGTCTTTGTTTCTACCCATTCGCCGCAATTTCTGAATGCCATACCATTGGAGAGCTTATTCTTAATTGAGAAAGATCAAGGCATTTCCAAAATTATGCCTTTTATCGCAGATCCACTCGTGTGCGGCCAGATTGAGGCGGGAGATAAGGCAGGCTATCTATGGGAACAGGGAATGTTTGAAGGGTTCAGTCGGAGGGTAGACAGATGATCGTACTTCTTACTGAAGAACAATCCATGACGGAATGCTTAAGAGTTATCATTCTCCAACTGTGGCCTGATTCCACGGATGGTGTAGACTGGTTCGTCTTGTCATTTCAAGGCAAGAATCACTTGTAAAAAGTCAATTCCCAAAAAAATGAAAGGATGGAAGAATTACGGGAATTCCCATTTCATCATTCTTCGAGATAATGATGGTGGTGATTGCATTGCAATAAAACGAGAATTACACAATATATCATATCAACATAGCGAATCTTTTCACGTGCGAATTGTCTGTCAGGAACTGGAGAGCTGACTACTGGGTGATTTAGAGGCAATCAGACAAGCATATCCTCAAAAGAAAATTCAAAACAAAGCAAAGTTTCGTAATCCGGACAACTTGGGAAATGCTTCGCAAGAACTCGAACGCTTGATTAATACCAGGGCCAAAGTTCAGCGAGCAGAAAGAATCAGTCAGCATTTTGATTTGACAAAAAACAAGTCTGAAAGTTTTAATGTTTTCATCAGAACATTGAAGCAGTTAATTCGTCAAGAACAATCCAGACCCAAAGAGTAATCACCAACCTTGGCGTGATGACTTCCCAGACCAATGTTGGACGTGACCACCACTTTAAGCTATCGAAACTCGTGGGCTGCAAGAGGTCATCAATCGAGTGGGGCCAAAGACTTGGCAGGTGTATGGTCACCACTACCGGGCTTCACTCTCCCCAGTCACCTCCATGAACAGTCGGACCAGATTCACGTTGATGTAGTAGTTGCTGGTGCCGATACGGTGCTTCTGAACGAATCCATGCTCTGCCAGTTGCTCCAGATACCGGGACGCCGTTTGTCGTGCTTGAAGATTCAGGTCTTTTTGGACGTATGCAATTCGTGTGTAGGGATGCCGGAAGAGATTGTTGAGCAGATCCTGGCTGTAGAGCTTGGGAAGTTCGGCTCTCATGCGGTGCTTGACCGATGCCATCTGGCGGTGGATGCCGTGAACCAGTTGCAGCGTCACTGCGGGGGTCTCAGCAACGGCATTGAGCATGAAGATGATCCAGTCCTGCCAGTGGCCAGTGGCCCGCACCGCTTGCAGGAGTCGGTAGTACTGCGCTTTATTGCGTGTGATGTGGCGGGACAGGTAGAGGATGGGGATGTCCAGAAGTCCGGAGCGGACCAGGTAGAGCACGTTCAGGATGCGCCCGATGCGTCCGTTGCCGTCAGAGAAGGGGTGAATGCTTTCAAAGCGATGGTGGATGAGCGCCATTTTGATCAGCGGATCAAGGTCACACTGGCTGTCGTCGTTGATAAAGTGCTCAAGCGCGCTCATCTGGTCAACGATCACGCCGGCATCCTGTGGCGGTGTAAAGACCGTCTCGCCGGTGCTCTCGTTTTTTAGCACCGTGCCGGGGATCTTACGGAATCCGTCGCTTCTCCCTTTGAGCAGGCGATAGAGCTCAATGAGCGTGTTGTTGGTGATCAGCCCGGTGGAGTGGAGCCGCTCAAAACCCAACTTGACGGCGTCCCGGTAACGCGCCACCTCCTTGGCCGCAGCAGACTGGGGACTATCCGGGAACAGATCGGCTTGGAAAAGCTCGTCCTGGGTGGTAACGATGTTTTCAATCTCCGAAGAGACCTTTGCCTCCTGCAGGGCGAGGGTGTCAATCAGGATGCCCTGGTTGGGAATGCTGCGGGCCTGTCCCTTGAGGGTGCCCAAGGCCGGACTGGCGCGGTTGAGAGCCTTGAGCACGGGCACCGTCTCCAGGTGAGCGGTAGGCGGGAAGCTGGGGATGGGGTCGCTGGGATGCACCACAAGAGAGCTGGTGTGTTAGAGAAACACGGTTTTTCCTAACATACGGCGGCCTCTATGTTAGGACTTGTGCCCCAAGCTGCCATCTGTGGCGATGCAGGCGCTGGCAGGCCAAGATCCAGTTCAGGGTGCCGTCTCCAACTCACTGGCTTGCAGTAGAGGCGTTACAGAAGTGTTTTGGGTGGCAATGATTTTCCAACTGTTGTCCCTCTGGCGCACAAGGACGTGTTTCATCCGGGTGTGCAGGGGTGGGGTGGGGCCGCTTGTAGAGGTTGTAATGGCTGTTTTGAGCCAAGGCGGCAAGGCTTTGTAGTTGGTCAGTGTTTGATCAAGATCAGCAATGGCCACGTTGTCCGTGATGAATTTCAAGCTGCGCAACTCTTGCCGCAACGTAGATCCTTGAAAAACTGTTGCGAAAAGATCAGCATGGCGTTGGCGATTGGCCCAGCGATCCAGATAGAGTGCTCCAAAAATATTCATAAACTCGGAATCAGGCAGGTAAGCCATCGCCCAGAGGGCTGCATCGCCCGTATTCCAAGCCTCACTCATCTTATCCACCACCAGAGTACGAATCACAGCCCGATCCCGCGTCCAATCGGGAACAGAATAGGCCGGTAAGCTGCAAGAGAGAATCGTCACCAGAGCAGCCGCTGTGGCCACCAGCCTTGGCATGACGGCTTCCCGGACCAATGCCGGATGTGACCAGATCCGCCCTAAGCTGCCGGAACTCGTGGGTTGCAAGAGGTTCATCAGTCGTGTGGGGCCAAGGACGTGGCAGGTGTAGCTTAGCCGCTGCTCTGCCAGTTGCTCCAGATACGGGGACGCCGTTTACCGTGCTTGAAAGTTGATGATCCAGTCCTGCCACTGGCCAGTGGCCCGCACCGCTTGCAGGAGATGGCTCAATGGGCGCGTTGTTGGTTCAGCCCCGTCTCCAGCTCAGCGGCAGGTGGAAAGCGGGAGATGGGATCGCTGGGATGCACCGCAAGGGGACTGGTATGTTAGGGAAACACGGTTTTTCCTAACGTAAGGCGGCCCCTATGTTAGAGCTTGTGCCCAAGCTGCCATCCGTAGCGGTGCAGGCACTGGCCGGCCAAGATCCAAGCCCAACTGGGATCAGGAGGAGAACCGCCAGATTCGCCCCATTGCCGGCCAACCGGGCCATCCTGGTGCGGTGGTTGCAGCACTTGGCGCCCCCAGTCATCTCATCCCATCCATGGCTGATGGACTTCATGCTGGGCGCCATCCACAGCATGGTTGACGTTGCGGGCAAGACTGGCCACGGCCGCAGAAGCCCCGGTCACGTCCGGGATATGGGGAGGCTGAGTTGCTAGAGATGCCAAACCAATGGAAACTACATACCAAAGTAGCAACGGGGCCGTGGGTGGGGTCTCATGTGCAAGGCCTAAAGCCGTCCAGATAGGACTTGATTCTGTCAAGGGTCCAGACAGGGACTCCAGTTCCCCAGAAGTCCTTGTCATTTGAGAGGATGGCACAGTTTGGTTCCCTGAATCCTAGTAACACAGCGATCAGCTCCCAGTCGTTTGAGGAGTTCTTCTTGTGAGAAGCTCTCTTCGGCAGCCTGGCCTGGGCAGACAGTCGAAGATGGTTCTGTTCATCGTAGACTACGACTTGAATCAGGTCAATGTATTTCTTGCGTTCTTGTAACCGCTCTTGCAACATCCTTGCATTCCTGTCTCGACTGATTTCTGGTAAGTGTTTTTCGGCTTCTTGCCAGATTGACATAGTCGAATAAAGATCTATATTCCTGTCTGACAAAAGTCTCAAAAAATGATTTGGTCCCTGGTTAAAAGTACTGCGAATAAGTATGTTCGCATCAACAAGCAAGGAGGTGGGAAAGAGTTTAATCATTGCTTTCCCTTCCCAAGTAGGCCTTAAGTCTGCGTATTGTCTCGTCAAGAGTATCCGAGCCTTCGTCCCAGTTGCCAGGTAGGCCGTATTTGTCCCTCATTTCCTGCATGAAGAGATCCGGCCCCCTGCCCAGTGCCCGCCTTGCCTCCCAGTCAATCGGAGGGGTCAGCTCTTTAAGGGTTGCGGCGGGAGGATCGTCAAGATTGAGGACGATGACAGGTCTTGGGTCAGGCATGATGGAGCAGGGTGGAAACTCTTGGAGTCTAGCACATGACAGCATGAAAAGGGAATGACATGCCAAAGTAACAGTCCTCCAGGGAACTGGGATTTCAGGCTTGACCGAGAACTTGGTAGTGACACCGAGTTGAGACGGTCCTTCTGTCAGGATGCTGACAGTACAGGAAGAGGCTGAGTTGCCAGGGATGCCCAACCAATGGGTGCATGTGGCGCAGTGACGCCCTCAGACGTCTTCTGGGACTATATTTCTGCAGGATGTTACCTCACCATGAGAAAGTCAGTCCTGGAGAGGGATTACCTAGACCAGCAAATTTTTTCCGATGGGGGGAGAGCGATTTTTCGTAGCGCCCTAATCCGAGACTTGTAACTAAAAATTGGATGCCGTTTTGAGCTTTATCACTCTCCTATGTAAACACTATTATTACGAAAAGCGTCTCTGAAGCGATTTAATATTGTATAGCGTTCACTATTTGGATTACTTACAGCAAGCAATTCCTCAACACGCTGTATCAGTTTTTCGATGTCAAAAAATCTTTCCAGTACATTTATTTGAACAGAATACGATCTAGTAGGTACTGAATTACTACCGATAAGGCTTACAGATGTTCCTTCCTGTATAAATATTCTTGCAAACATCTCAACTGCAGTATCTTCATTTAATTGTTCCATGCACCAAGATTTTACTTCTTTCTCTTCTCCTTCAGAATCATCTAATAATTCCCAAGAATATAAAATTTCAGGCTTTCTAATTTTAAATAAGCTGTCATTTCTTGCTGCAGATCGAACTCTCGTAAGAAAGACTTGTTGCAGTTTTTTCATGTCAGGCTTCGTCATAAGCCACATGTCTTCAGATCTTGGAGATTGATCTTGTGGCGGATAATAATTAAAATACTCTTGACGTACTAAAATCGCTATCAATCCCAGACTTGCATGACTGATAGCTTGAGAGATAATTTCTGACCTTTTATCTAAACTAGTAATATATAAAAGGAGCTTTTCTGATAGAGAACATATTCTATGGCTATTGTCTATCCAGAACATAGAACTATCTGACTGATCTGACTCCACATCAATCGAGTCATGTACGGAGAAAAGTCCCGATAAGAAAGCCTTAGCATTCTCAATTGGAATACTCCTGGCATGTGCTCTCAATTCTTCTAAGAGTATGCTCGCACAAGTTCCATTTCCATTGCTTTTTTTACTTGCTTCTAAGATTGCATTTTTCACATAATTTTCATCTCCACTATTTCTAACAATTGTATTCACTTCTTCAATGCTAATTGTCTCTGGAGAAAGTGAAAAACGGAAGTAAGTATCAAAATGTTCAGGAGAACAGACACGCCGTTGGCGCTTCCAGTTATCACGATCAGAAGACGAAGACGACGTGCCACCCCCTTCCCATACACTGCCAAGTGGCGGAAATAGAAGAGATAAGGCTCGTTTCCTCTCTTCACGTTTTTCATTAAGTAAACTACCGAGAAAAATTTCTTTGTAACGGGACGCCCTCTTGCTCTTATTCTCATTAATAGAACTCGTGTCATAAAAATCTGTGTCACGCCCTGTCAATTTCTGCTTATTGGACTTCAGAATAGCATGAAGACCTGGCTGCTTCACTCGAAGGGTTTCCAACGCCAGAAAATCCGTTGGCTCCACTTCACCGGCAACTGCTGGCCAAGACACCTTGAGTGCATTCATAATGCGGATAATGTCACGAGGCGACTGGATTTGAGGTGCCACTACATTATCAAAGAGACTCCTAAAGTGGCGATACTCTGACGCCGCATATTCTCTCCAGTATTCTGACTCTTGAGATTCTTTCCAGAGTTCTTCTACAGACTTGACAAAGGCATTCTGAAGGCTTGAACCCGATGGATATGGAATATCAAACCCAGCTTGAACAATCTTTTCCAAGTAGTTAGGCACTTCAGATGAATAGCGATTGGAGACGATTTCTTCAGCAACTTCACGATCATAAGCAAGAAGATAAGTGACTTTCGGCAGTCTTCCCACTGATTTAATCAGACGAAAGATCAACAGTGTCTCATCTTTTGAAAGTCGGTCAATGTCATCAATGATCATCAGGTAGCGTTTATCTTTCTTTTTAAGGTCTTGTGATATTCTATCATAGAGCTTCTCAACGGTCTCTTCTTGTTCGATTAGTTTTCTCACAAGATTCATACCATTGGATACTGCGTTCCCTGGAACTGATACAACGGAACTCACAGCTTTACCAATCAATGATGCTGAACTGCTCAATATTGATGCAAGCTGAGAAATAGCTGCTCTTGCCTTTCCAAGACCTGATTCATTCAATGCGCTGTAAAGCTGGTGAAAAAACTCAATCATCAGTGCTTCCTCACCTCTGAACCACCAGCACTTGAAATCAAGAATTTCTAGAGACACGTTAGAGACGTTAATTGTGTTACCATTGGATTGCCTAGAGCGTCTCTTTGGAGCAAGAGATTTAAGCCAACTGGGGGCTCTCTTGGGAAATTCAAAGCTATTCGGTGGTTTTATTTTCTCCTCCAGATAATATTTCACAAGATTGATGACGCTACTTTTCCCAGATCCCCAAGGCCCATGAATTGCCATCACTGTTCCTTCAGAACCGTCGTTCTTGATAATGGATTGAGCAATCGCTTCCGCAAATGGGCTGAAGCCGAACCGGTCTTCACCTGGCCGCTTAATGGGCTTGTCGTTGAACGAGTTCATAGGTTCACCTCCGGTTTGGCTGTGGCTGTGGGCATGGCGCCTATGGCATCCCCACCCGCCTCCTTCCCAGTCATCTTAACATACAACCCAAACAACTTCTCCAGCCGCTCTGTATCATTTTTGAAGCGGCGGCCAATGACGATGCGCTCCAGGCACTCGTCATTGCGATCATGGGCATGGCGAAGATTTTCGGGCATCTTTTGGGGATGATAGAGCTCGGCGATGGTGGCGGGGAAATGGGCTTCACGGGCCAGGAGGATGTCTTCAGCGCAGCGGGTGAGGTCTTCCCGGTTTTTCTCGGTGAATGGGGGGAGGGGGAAAGTGTTCCAGCCCATGGTGTTGGAATATCTGAAGTCGGTTTTCAGCTTGCCGCAGACTGTGGCGATCCAGATCAAGTGAAGACGGGAGGCAATTAGCGCCATAGTCCAAAGGGGGGCGTCGTAGAGGGCGAAATTTGAGTCACCAATGATCGTTTTATTGTCAGCAATGTCAATCGGAAGAGAATCCCTATTTTCACTGCTGACACGTGCAACGACTAGAGAACTCCTTTCTGTCGTGCTTTGTATCTGTCGAAAACGATGAGGAAAAGCGGCAGCAGGGCGAGTTTCCGCAGCTTTACTAGCCGCTCTCATTTTGGCAACTTCGGAAATCCGCCGCGCAACCTCAGGTATTTTCTCTGCTCGTTCGCGTTCATCATCCTCTATCCAAAAGCAGTATCTAAGTTGACCCCGAATCAACTCTTGGGCACCAAGAAACCTTTTGATGTAGGGAGCTGCTTCTGGATGCTTGTCCAGTAATTTTGCCCGTTCATCAGCAGTCATAAAAAGATGCCCGCCATCAGTGGGCTTGTTGCCCCATTCCATCAGTCCACGCTCATCTTTGGGGCGTGCCAATGGAGAAACAATAATATCTCCACCAGATATGAGATATGGGTTTACGTTGCTTGCTTCTTTGGCAACTGTCTTGCTCTCTGGCCCCAATGTGAACAGAAAACGCAATGGCTTTGGATTTTTGGAGATCGCCACAATCACAACCGTCACCCCAGCATTGTGGCTGGCCAGGTTGGCCCATTTGAAGCTGGTGTGGGCAAAAGCGATTTTATGGCCCGTCTTGAAGATCAGGGGCCAGAGGATGGGAACTTGCTGCCCTTGACAAATGGAATTGGTGGCCACAAAGGCGGCTGTGGCGCTGGCGTGCTGGCCGTAGTCTGCCGCTTTGATGAACCAGCCCGCCACGTAGTCAAGGGATTTCCAGTTCTTGGCGCGGCCTTGGAAGAGGTGTTTCAGGTCTGCTTTCTGCTCCGGGCTCTGCCAGGTTGACCCCAAATACGGCGGATTCCCGCAAATGTAGGTCTCCCCACCCTCGTTTTCAAAATCAATCTCCGGTTGCTCCAGGGGCGTGTCAAACAGGTCGTTGGCATGGTACTTCACGTTCACCCCTGTCCCTGTGGGTGGGCAGATATCTAGCCAATCCAGCCGCAGGGCGTTGCCGCAGGTAATCCAGTTTTGCGCATTGAGGGGCAGGAAGTCCGCCAGGGCTTCTTTCTGGCCCCGGTAGAGTTCATCGCATTGATATTCAGCAATGATGAGCGCCAACCGGGCAATTTCGGCGGGGAAGTCCCGCAGTTCGATGCCCCGGAAGTTGGTGAGGGGGATGTCTGTAGGGCGGCCGGCTTCGCCGCGTTGTTTGTTGATTTCGGCCTCAATGGCGCGCATTGTCTTGTAGGCGATCACCAGAAAATTGCCCGACCCGCAGGCGGGATCAAAGACCCTGATTCTGGCCATGCGGTTGCGCAGATTGAAGAGCTTACGGGGATTGCCCTTGGCTTGCTCCAGCTTCTCCCGTAGATCGTCCAGAAACAGGGGATTGAGCACTTTCAGGATGTTGGGCACACTGGTGTAGTGCATCCCCAGTCTGCCCCGTTCTTCATCATCGGCCACCGCCTGGATCATGGAGCCGAAAATATCGGGGTTGATCCGTTTCCAGTCCAGATGGCCGATGTGCAGCAGATAGGAGCGGGCAATCCGACTGAAACGGGGCACCTCTGCGCTGCCGGAAAACAGCCCGCCGTTCACGTAGGGGAAGCCGTTGGCCCAGCGGGGGATGCCCGCTGTTGCGCGATCCTCCGTTTTGGTGTTCATGGCGCGGAAACATTCACTGATCACCGCCTGGGTGTTGGTGTTGTCGCTCATCTGAGCGATGGTGGGGGTGAAGGCGGCAGTCATGAAGATGCCGGTATCTTCGGCAAAGAAGCAGAAGATCAGCCGCGCCATGAAGCGGTTCATGTCATGGCGCCGTGGGGGAGTGTCCCAGGTGGGGTTATCTTTGCGAAGCTCCAGATAAAGACGATTCAGCCGCCCCGTCGCTTTGATATCAAAAGCGTTCTCGCTGATTTGCCGAACGGTGGTAATGCCCGCCAGCGGCAGGAAAATGCCAAAGTAGTCGGGGAGTTGGGGATAGGGGTGAATGATTAACGCATCACCTGTCAAGTCCTCCGCTTGAAACTCCTCGCCGTCGGTGGCAAGAATCAACTTTGCCTTGGCCTGCTTTGTGGCGCGGCTGTCCCTCAGCGCAGCCATGGTTGCCGTCGCCTGCCCCGGTGGGCACACTTTCATGTGGATGTTGTTGGCCTGGAGCACACCCCCTTCCAGGTCGGATCTATTGGACGCACCGGAGCGGAGGCGCTTGATGGTGGTGGGCTTGTTACCAAAGGCTTTCAGAAAGTCATAGGGGAACTCCTCCGCATCAAACGGCTGTGCCGCCAGGTCCGCCAGAGCCTCTTCAATCTCGACCGGGTTCATGGCTTCCCTGCTGGTTGGAGTGGACAGCTTGCCCACCATAGAACTGGGTGTCAGCCCCATTCCCAGCCGCCTCCAGAAACAGGCGCACCAGATCCACGTTGATGTAATCGTTGCAGCCGCCGGTACGGTGTTTCTGGCGGAAGAGGGTTACCGCGTTGAGCATGAAAGGGATACAAGCCCCGTCCTTCAGGACGGCACAGGGTTCATGGTTGCCCCTGAGACCAGACCCGCTCCAGGGGCGCCGCCAGCGCCTGGGGGCCAACCACCGCCAGACGGGGTTGGCTGAGCCAACGGCGCGCCACCCGTCGACAGTCGGTCCCGTCCCGTTCCGCCAACCGGGTCAACTGCTGCTCCGCCGTATCCACGGCCATCCCATGCCCCCGCAGCAGGGCCAGCCGTTCCGCCACCTGGCCACTGGTCTGCAGGGCCGCCAACTCCTGCCCCTGCAGCTTGGTGTGGGCCAAGCGCAGGTCCTCGGGCTGAAGGGGCTGCTCCAGGAGGCGCTGCCACTCCGCCAACAACAGTTCCAGGGCCTTGACCGCCCGTGCCTTGCTGGTGGAGAGGTGAACAATAAACGGGGTGCTCTGCCGGCGCACAGGGAACAACACCCCCACCTCGTAGGCCAGACCGTGGGTTTCCCGGATCACCTGGGGCAACCGGGCGCTCATGCCAATGCTGAGGTGGTAGTACAGCAGCCGCAGAACGGCATGGTCCTGGTGGTTGAGCCCACAGGTGGAGGCCCCCAGGAGCACCACCACCTGCTCCGTGTCCTGGGGATGGAAGGCCATGGTGGCTGAACCACCGGGGAGGGCCGTGGGCAGCGCCACGGGACCGGAGCCATGGCTGGAGGCCATGGACTCCGCCAGAGCCGTCAGGTGGGCTGTGGTGTTTTGATCCAGATGGCCCGCTGCGGCAATGACCATGGCGCTGCTCCCCCAGCCTTGATGGGCCTGGTGCAACTGGCCGGGGGTCAGGGCCGCCACCTCTGCCGTCAAGCCCAGGGGAGGGTGGCCATAGCCCCCATGGCCGTAAAGCAGACGGCGCAGGTCCGCCAGGGCCAGTTGCAGGGGATCCTCCCGCTGCTGCGCCAACGCCTGCAGGGTGAGCTGCTGCTCCCGCCGCACCTCACGGGGCGCCAACCGTGGCGTCTGGACCATCTCCCGCAACCGCTCCAGCAGAGGCGCCGCATCCGCAGCCATGCACCCCAGACACAACACCACCGCATCTTCCCGGGCGCCCGCCGCAAAACAGGCGCCGCGGGACTCCAACGCTTCCGCTAAGGCCACGGCGTCCTGGTGGATGGTGCCCCGCTGAACGGCGCTGGCCAACAGGTGGGCCTGTCCCCGTTGCCCCAAGGGGTCTGCGGCGCTGCCCCCGGCAATCCACCAGCACAGGGCCGTCACCCCCACGTGGTGCCGGTGCTGCGCCAGTAATTCTACCCGCTGATGATGATGGTGCAGATCAAGACGCATGGGGAACATGGCACAGAGCCGACAGTAACCAGGAAGACATGGGATGACTGGGGGAAGGGAGCGGACCCCGTTTCTTGGGCGTCACCTGTCCAGAACGTGTCCATTTTTCCCTGAGACAGTCCCGCTTGGCTGTCGGGAAGTGGCTGGCAGCTCCACCGCCAGCAGCGCTAAACCCGCTTTAGTACTGGCTTTTCAGCCCATGCGAGAGAAATCAGGGCCCTGGGTTGTGTCACTGCTGCCTGCGCAGAGCTAACAGGTCCATCTGTGAGGCGTGAGACAAATCTGCGTTCAACTCATCCAAGCCACCCCCTCCACCAGGGCCAGGGAAGCGAGTGGATTGACTCAACGACCAACCAGAGCAGTCAACACCAACTGAATCAGAGGGCGCCCGTTGGAGGGCACTCAACCCGCTGCTGCGGGCTTTTGCTGTTGCTGGAGCGCCAGCGCCGCCACCAGAGCTGCAATCACCAGCAGATTCACCAGGGCCACCAGGCTGCCCAGGGCGGAGAACACCCCCAGCCGCACCTTGGCTTTGAGCAGCATGCCCAACAGCAGAAGGATGGTGAGCTTCAGCTTCAGCAGCAGAGCCTGGTTCAGCAAGCAGAACAGGGGGGCCATGGCGCCATGTGGATGGAGTCCCATTCTGGCAGGGCAGGCCGGGGGCTGGGCCTAGAGGTTCAGGTTCAGGCCCAGTTCAACCTGGTGGGATCGGTGGGATTGGTCCCCTGTGCGGAAGGTGTAGTCCAGGCGGGCCTCCATGTGTTCGTGGACGTCAGCCACGGCGCCCACGCCCAGAACGGCGGTGTCGGCAGCGGGCTTCAGGCCGTCCAGGGAGAAGCTGGCGCCGGGCATGGCGTTCACCCCGGCGGAGACGCGCACGGGATCCGTCTCCAGCTCCCGCTCATAGCCAATCCGGGCATAGGGGCGGAGGGGAAGTCCCCCCAGGTTTTGGGCCGCCTCAATGCCGTAGCCAGCCCGCACGGTGAAGGAACGGCGGCTGAACGCGGCAAAGTTCATGGCAGTGGAACGGTTGCCCCCTTCCCGGTAGTCGTCCGTATCCTGGTTGATCCAACCCAGCCCGGCTGACAGGCCGTGGCGGAAGTGGTTCCCACTGTTGGGCAGAGTGTAGTCCAGATCCAGGTTGGCCCCGAAATGGCTGACGGTGGTGGAGCCCTGCTCCAGGCGTTGCGTCGGGCCAAGCACGATGCTGCGCTCAATGTCGACGGCCGTGCTGCCCAAAGTCAAGCCCCCCTTCAACTGCAAGGGTCCCCGCTGCCATTGGCCGTCCAGGGACCACAGGGTGGCGGCGCTATCCAGGGTTGACCCCTGCACCGTGTTGTGGTGGTTGCCAAAACTGACCGCCGCCCCCACGCTGACGCCCGCATCCCAATCGCGGCTGACCCCCAGGGTCGCCACGTTCAGGTCTGCGGAAGTGCCGCCAAGGGTGGGCAAGGCATCCTGGTCCTCCTGGGCAAGGGCGCCAGCAGCCCAGAGCTGCAGGTTGGCGCCGTCCAGGGGGATCGTCGTGGAGCCGCGTCGAGCCACGGCATGGCGATGCACCCTGGCCACGCTCAGGGACCCTTCACCGGCAAGGGACACCTGCACCGGGGCGGACAAGGTGGAGGTGACCACGTTGGCCAGCATCCGGTGGGCGACGCCGCTGGGATGGATATTGTCGGCAAAGAGATAGGCGTCCTTGGTGTTGGGGTCGTAGCTGAGGGGGTAGCGGTAGCCTGAATTGGCAGGTCCGCAGGCGTCGTCAAAGCCGAGGCCGGGGATTGGCGTACCTGCACATGCCCCTTGGGTGACGTTCCGGAAGCCGTAGCTGCCGGGTTCGCGGGTGAGTTCCTGGAACAGGCCATGCACGTCAACGGCAACCACCCCGTGACCCAACCTTGACAGGCCGTCAGCAAGTGTCTGGTTGAACTGCAATGAACCGTCGGTGTTGATCCGGTCTTTCACGGGAATGTTGACACCAGGCAGAGCAGACAACGCCCCATCAATCTGTAACGCACCCGGAGTTTCACCGAGGGGAGGCAAGTTCAAGATCACGATATTCTCTGCCCCTTGCTCTTGCAAATACTGAATCTGCCCTAGATAGTCTGATGCCGCTGTCTGTGCCTTTTGTTGCAAGCCGGCCAAGTCACCGGAAAACCTGGCAACAGCGGCCGGAACGTTGTTTCCGGAGGCCAGCGCTGCCCCTACCCTTGTAAGAGCCCCGTCGGATCCGGCCAGATCGAGATCGTTTGCACCACCCCAAAGCACGTAGAGGGTATCGGGACTCGCCCCCTCTCCATTGCGTGAAGCGAAATACCGTCCCATTTGCCCACTGACGGACGCGAATTGATCTCCCTCTGAAAGAGGCGTGAGATCCCTGGTGATGCGAGCGCCGCCAAAGGCATAGTTCGTACCATTGGGATCGTATACACCTGAGTCTCCATAGAACCGCTCAACATGCTGCATCCAGACCCAATCGGGATTTGTGGAGAAATTGGTGCCGTCGGGGTAGCGAAGGTTTGCCGGCAGTTGCAGATTTTGGAGATGGGTCGCATTGCCCGGATCGCTGATGCTATCGCCAAACACAACAACAGAGTCAAAACTTTGCGCCTGGACAGGCCCCGCCATGGCCCAGCCCGCCAACAACAGGGAGGCGCCCAACGCCTGGGACGGATTCCGGGTCAGGATTCGGCCATCCGGAACCGGCGCCCTTGGTGGCGAGCCTTTGGCGTTGGCGCCATGGAGCCCCCGGCTCTCTTGGGATGGATCCGGGTGATGCCGGCTGGGGTGCTGGTGGGCCATGGCGGCAGCAAGAGTGCCGGGCAAGGTTACAACAGGTCCGACTGTGGGAAGTTACGGCTCGGGCTGGGCTGGCAGCAGCAGGTGGTGCCGTACCCTTGGGAGGGTCAGGGACCGACGGATGGCCAAAGGGCTACGATGGCCCCACTTCACCCCCCTGCCGGCGCCGCCCCGCGCCTCGGCGTTGCTGGAGGTGCCGGTGGCCCGGTTGCGACCCACCCAGATGTGTGTGGGGCTGGCTGAGGTGCGGCACCGCGTCCAGGATTTCAAGGATGAGCCCTTGAAGGAGCGGCGCACCTATCTCAAGCGCAAGCCCGTTCCCCTGGTGCGCAACGGCGCCGGCCATCTGTGGATGGTGGATCGCCACCACCGTCTTCGCGCCCTGCTGCAGGTGGATCCGGAAGCCACCGCCTTGGGCTACGTGGTGTTGGAGGTGTCCACAACGGACAACCGCCTCACGCTGCAAGCGCTGCAGCAGCGGGGCTGGCTCTATCTTTACAACCGCCGTGGCCAAGGCCCTTGGCCGCCGGACCACTTGCCCCAGCATCTGGGCAAATTACAGGACGACCCCTATCGCAGCCTGGTGTGGCGCCTTAAAAAGGAGGGTCATATCGCCGCAGCCCCGTTGGTGCCCTTTCATGAGTTTCGTTGGGGGGCCTGGTTGCGCCGCTGTTCCCTGCCGGCGTTTCATTCCCTTTATCTGGAGCCCGCCCTGGCCACGGCCCGCCATCTGGTGTGCTCCCCTGCGGCCTCAGTCCTGGCGGGGTGGCAGGGGCGCCGCTGAAAGCTGGCCCAGGCTCGGCGCCGGCAGCCGCCATAGGCCTTTATGCACCACCGCCGTGGTCCCGTCCTGCTGCCGCAACCGCAGGCCACCGGCTGGGGTGAGGCCCATCACGCGAACGGGGGCGCCGGTGGGTCCCGCCAGCGGCTGTGGGGGAAGCCAAAGCCGGGCCTGGCAGGCTTGCACCAGGGCTTCCGGTTGTTCCAATAACACCATGGCCCGCTCACAGGCCAGCAGCGCCGCGGCCTGGGCCTGGGGCAGCGAGGGGGTGCGGGTCCCCAGGTGTTGCCGTAGGGCCACAGCAGCGGCAGGGACGGCATTGGCCACGTTCAATCCCAGGCCCAGGCCCAGATGTCGGGGCACCCCTCCCCGCAGTTGACGGTGGGCCAGCAAGCCGGCCAGCTTGTGGCGCCCCACCAGGATGTCGTTGGGCCACTTGAAGGCAACGGTTAACCCCAGCCGCTCCAGCCACTCCATCACCGCCACCGCCACCGCCAACCCCAGACCCTCTGTCTGCACCTGTGGCGCCGCCCCTGACCTGGGAACGGGCCATGCGGCGCTTAACCACACACCACCCGGCGGCGCACACCAGGAGCGCCCCCACTGCCCCCGACCATGGCGTTGCCGGCGGGCCACCACAGCAGAGGGGCCGCGGCGCCCACACCGCACCCAGTGCTGTAGCAGGGGCTCCGTGCTTGCACAGGTGCTCACCACCCGCAACCGCCACGGCCAGGTTGCCCCTTGGGTCCGCAGGGCAGCCGCCAGGGCGCCGCAACCCGACAGGGGATAACCGCTTGCCATGGGCTTCAGAACGTGTTGAGCCAGGCCTCCACCCGCTGGGCAGCCTCCGTCAGGCGGGATTCTTCGGCCACCAGGGCCATGCGCACGTGGTGCTGTCCCGCTGCGCCAAAACCGCTACCGGGGGTGAGGGCCACACCCGTGTCCCGCACCAGCTTGAGGCAGAAGGACAGGCTGTCCATGGCGCCCGCGGCGACGGGCAGGCGATCCCACAGGTAGAGGGCCATGGGGCGGGGGGTCACGGGCCAGCCCGCGGCCGCCAGGGCCTGCACCATATGGTCGCGGCGGCGGCGGTAGAGGCGGCGGAGACGGGCAGGCCAATCCTCAAGCTGGTCCAGCGCCACCATGGCCCCGGACTGAATGGCCACGGACTGGTTGAAATCAATCCAGGCCTTCACCTGTTGCAGGGCCTGGACCAGGGGGGCTGCCCCCACGGCAAAGGCAATGCGGAACCCCCCCATGCACCAACTCTTGGAGAAGGAGAAAAATTCAATCCCCCGCTCCTGCCAGCCCGGTGAACACAACAGGCAGGGGGCTTCCCCGTCCAGGGCCAGATCCACGTAGGGATTGTCGTGGGCCACCAGGATGTCGTGGTGGCGGGCCATGGCCATGGCCTCGTCCAGCCAGTCCTGGCATCCCACAGTGGCGGTAGGGTTATGGGGGAAGCCGAACACCATCAGCCGTAACGCTTCCCGTTCCCCATGGCTGAGGGAGGTAAAGGGGGGACGCCAACCGTCCTCCGGGTCCAGGACCAGCCGGTGAATGCGGGCCGAAGCCAGTTGCAGGCCACCCAGGTGGGAGGGGTAGCCAGGATCCAGGACGAGCCCATGGTCGCCGGGCTCCAACACAGCCAGGGGGAAGTGGGCCGTGCCTTCCTGGGAACCCACCAGCAGCAGCACCTGGGTGTCCGGGTTCACGGCCACGGCAAAGCGGCGCCGGATCCAGGCGGCCACGCTGGCCCGCAAGGGGCGGGTGGCGGCATGGAGACAATAGGCGGCACTGGAGCGCTGCCCCAGCGCCTGGGCCATGGCGGCCGTCACCTGGGGTGGGGGCGGCTGGTCGGTACAACCCAGGGAGAGGTCAATCAGATGGTCGCCATGACGGCGACGGGCCTCCGCCTTGGCCCGGTCCATGGCGCTGAACACGTTGCTGCGCCCACCAAAACGGCGCGCCAGAGCAGGCGGCGGTTGGGTTGCTGCGGGAGACGGGCCGGGAGATCGGGGTTCAGAGATGGTCATCCAGAAAAGTCTGTAGCTGCTTTTGAGAGAGGGCGCCCTCATGGCGAGCAATCACCTCCCCCCCACGAAACACAAGCAGGGAGGGAATCCCCTGAACCTTGTATTGATCTCGCGTCGCGGGATTGGGATCCACCTCCATCTTCACCACCAGCAACCTGTCGCCATAGGTGTTGACAGCCCAGTCCATCAAGGGCGCCACCAGGCGGCAAGGCCCGCACCACGGGGCCCAGAAGTCCACAAGCACCGGCAGTTTGGCGCGGAGGACAGCGGCCTCAAAGTCCGAATCGGTGACATCCTTGACGGCCACGGAACACTGGCGAGTTTTAGGATTGTATGTATTGCTGTTGCCGTTGTGGCCATGGGATGAAGGGAGATGGGGGTGTACTGGGGGAATCCTGGGTGTGTTTGCACCCTGCACTATGCTCAGCCCAGCCCAACTGGCCCGGGCCCAGGGCCGTGCCTCCGTCAGCACGGACCTTCATGCCCTCTGCCTTCAGGGCCATCCCCTGGATGAAGCCCTCCTGAACCGCCATGAGCAGCGCTGTCGCCAGGATCATGGCGAACGGTTGGACATTGTCCACAGCCTGGGCCGCCAGCCCGATCCCCACTTGCACCACTATCTGGAGGGTCAACTGGAACGCCTGAAACTGGTGCGGCTGGCGCTGCAGCGGGGACGTGATCCCGGCCTTGTTCCCGGCGTGGGGGAATGATGGCCAGCCCCCTTGCCGTTGCTGCCCCCCTGGCGCTGTTGCTGGCATCCTGCGCAGCAGCCTCCACGTTTGTGGGTCAGCAACAGACGGCGGGACCCGCCGCCACTACCGACGGCATCAACGTCTACTTCAATCAACGGCGCCAGGCCCGCTACCACAGCCCCCTCACGGACACCCTGCGCCAGGGGGACGACCTGGAGCAGGTGGTGGTGGATGCCGTGGCCGGGGCCCGCAGCAGCATCAGCCTGGCGGTGCAGGAGTTGACCCTGCCTGGCATCGCCCAGGCCCTGGTGGAGCGTCACCGGGCCGGGGTAGATGTGCGGGTGGTGCTGGAGAACAGCTACTCCACCCCATGGAGCCGTCAGCATCCCTCCGAGCTGGACGACCATGCCCGGCACCGCTGGCAGCGGCTCCACGATCTGGCGGACAGCGACCAGGACGGCGCCGTCACCCAGGCCGAGCGGCGAGCGGGGGATGCGGTGGCCCTGTTACTGGAGGGGGGCGTGCCACTGCTGGACGACACGGCGGACGGCAGTGCCGGCAGCGGGCTGATGCACCACAAGTTTCTGGTGGTGGACGGCCGGGAGGTGGTCACCGGCTCCGCCAATTTCACCAGTTCCGGTATCCACGGCGATGCTGGCGCCCCCAATTCCCGGGGCAACGCCAACCACATGGTGAGGATTCGCTCCACCGCCCTGGCCCGTCTGTTTGAAGAGGAATTCGCCCGCCTCTGGGGGGACGGTCCCGGTGGGCTGGAGGACGGTCGCTTCGGCTTGGGCAAGGCCGGTGGCGGCAGCGTTGGGCTGCGGCAGGGGGACAGCCGGTTGGAGGTGCTCTTTGCCCCCCATCCCCGGCGGGACGACAACAACGGCCTTGCCTTCATTGAACAGGTGCTGGCCACGGCCCGCAACCAAGTGGACATGGCGCTGTTCGTGTTCAGTGACCAGGGCATTGCCAACCGCCTGGAGACCCTGGCCCAGCGGGGCGTCAAGGTCCGCCTCATGGTGGATCCGGGCTTTGCCACCCGCAGCTACAGCGAACTGCTGGATCTGGCGGGGGTGGTGCGCCCCGACCGGCGCTGCCGTATCGAGACGGGCAACAAACCCTGGCCACGGGGTTTGGCGGAGGTGGGCATCCCCATGTTGGCGCGTGGCGACAAGCTCCACCACAAGTTTGCGGTGGTGGACAACACCACGGTGATCACCGGCAGCTTCAACTGGAGCCCCTCGGCGGCCCATCAAAACGACGAGACCTTGCTGGTGATCAAGCACCCCAAGCTGGCAGCCGCCTTCAGCCGTGAATTCGGACGCCTCTGGCAAAACGCGGAACTGGGCATCACGTCCCGACTGCAGACGCTGCTGGAGCGTGACCGCCTGCGCTGCCCGGAAACCGTGAACCTGGCGCCCCCCTAGTCCTCCCATAGCCAAAAGGTCAGGTGATGCGGGCCGTTAGCCATGGGACCAGAAACAGGTTCCGTCAACCTGAGAGATTGCCGGGATTGGTGCTTGGGTCCATGGCGGCAACGGCAACGCCCGCAATCACCAGGCAGATGCCGGTCAGCAGCGCTGTAGTCACCGGCTCGGCCAGCACCGTCAGGGCCAGGGTGGCGGCTACCGCCGGTTCCAGAAGTCCCACCACCACCGCCGTCCTGAGGCTGAGGTGCTTGAGGCCGACGCCAAACAGGACATGGCCCAAGGTCAGTGTCACCAGCCCCAGATACGCCACCGTAGCCATGGAAGCCGCAGACTCCAAGGCATTCCCCGCCTCCATGAGCGCTGCCGGGAACAGCACCATGGCGCCCCCACCCACCAGGGTGGCCATGGCCGCCAGGGGCGGCCGGTCCATCATCAACTGCTGAGCCGCCAGTCCCTGGCAGGGAATGCCACAGCCCGCCAGCACCGCCAAGGCCACGCCACTGCCCACCACCTGCACAGCACCGCCGGAGAGCAGGGTCACCCCCGCCAAGGCCATGGCCACCCCAATCAGCCAATGCCGGTTGGGACGCTGGCCTGCTGTCATCCAGTCCAGCAAACCGGCCACCAGGGGAGCGGTGCCGATGGCCACCAGTGTGGCCACCGCAACACCGGTACGCTCCACCGCCACAAAGAACGCCAGTGGACCCACGGCTGCGCCAAGCCCCCCCAGTGCCACCCAACGGACAGGGAATCTGTAGCGCCACGGGGCTTGCTGACGAAGCATGGACACCGCCAGCAACCCGGCGGCGCCCAACAGGGACCGCCATGATGCTGCCGCCATTGGGCCCAGTTCATCAGGTCCCAGTTGGGCAGCGGTTCCAATGGTTCCCGCCAGTACAGCCGCCACTGCCACCGCTGCACGAGACCGAGACCGCGTCACCCTGCCGGACCAATGGGCAATGCCAGGTCCCAGATTTGAACTGGGGACACGGCGATTTTCAGTCGCCTGCTCTACCAACTGAGCTAACCCGGCAGATTTTGGCCCGATGGGGGTCGGACCAGAACCATAGCGCCAATTTTAACCCACCGTGGGGCGGCGGGCGCTTTTAGGTGGTGTGCGGGCCAGACAGAGGAGCCCCGCCACGGGGATGTGGGCTGCCTCCAGGGGGGCGGCGGCGGCCAGGGCGGTGCTGCCGGTGGTGAGGATGTCGTCCACCAGGAACACCAGGCGCCCCTGCTGCCCCCCGGCAGACAGCACCCGAAAGGCGTCCTGCAGGTTGCGGCGGCGGCCACTGGCGCCCAAATGGTGCTGACCGGGGCGGGGCTGCTTCTTGAGCCACTGAACCTGGGGCCAGCCGGAGCACTGGCCCAGGCTCCGGCTGAAGGCCTCCGGCAGGGGATTACCGCGACGTTTCCAGCCGGGAATCGGCATCAACACAGGCGGAGACCCCTCCCAGTTCAGGCCCGTCAGTAGGTGTTCCGCAGCGCAGTGGAGCACGCCGGGCAGGGGATTCTGGCGGCAGGCCAGCAGTTGGCTGCGCCAGCTTTGCTGATACAAACCCACCGCCCAGAACCGCATTGGTTCATTGCCGTGGAGCACAGCGTCCGGCCAGGCCCACCGTTTAAGGCAGTTTCCGCAGGGCCGGTGGCGATCCGTAGCGGCGCCCCCGCAACAAGGGCAGGTGGGCAGGGTGATCAGGTCCTGGCCAAGCTGCAATAGCCGTGCCAGGGGCCGATCGGTGCCTGTTGGCGAGGGATTGCTGACCATGACAGGAGGACCGAGGGGATGGGGAGCCTTGCCTCAGCGTTCCCACAGCCCCGTCACCACCACCATACGGGGCTCACCCGGGAATGGCCCGCAGCATGGCCACCAGGGTGCGATGGGCATCCTCGCTATCCGTCAAGGGGTGGTCAAAGGCAATCCTCAGGGGCTGCCCGTCCACCTTCAGGTCCATCCAACTGGTGGTGACCGCCACCAGCCGCGCTACGGCGGCCTGTGGGCAATTGCCGTAGTGGCGTGCGTAGGCGGCAACGGCGCTGCCGTGGTCGTCGTTCATGTGGCGGCAGATGCGGTCACTGACGGCAGGGGTGAGGGGATCGGCGGCCATAACGCTGGATAGGGGGCATCCCATCCTGCACCAGTTCAGCCCTGCCACCGGGTCCAGAGCAAACTCAGCAGCCTGAACCCACTGAAGCTCACGTAACCCGCCAGGACCAGAAACAGACCGATGGACAGGATGGCTTGCAGACGCTTCATGGGTGGTTGGCCTCCGATCACACAGACAACGTGGGTTCCCCATTCTGACGGCGCGCCAGCCGGGCCGCTCCGCAGGCGGTGGAGGCATGGGGCCGGTTCAGAACGGGGCAACCCAGGGCCTGTTGGCGCAACTGCCGCCATGTGGAATTCCGGGCGCCGCCCCCCACCGTCAGCACCCGCCGCACCGCCGGAGCGCCCAAGGCTTGTAGCCGCGCCCAACCCCGGGCCTCAATGGCGGTGATCCCCTCCAACAACCCTTGCAAAAACAGGGCATCACTCACGGGCCGTGGCTCCAGGCAGGGCATCAAGCCGGGATCGTCCACCGGGAACCGCTCACCGGGGGCGGGGAGGGGCAGGTAACGGAGGCCTGTGGGATGGCGGGGGTCAAGCTGGCGGCTCAGGACGGCAATGGCGGCATCGTCAAAAAATTGCCGCAGCACCCCGCCGCCACTATTGGACGCTCCACCCACCAGCCATTGGTTGCCGATGGGGTGACTGTAGACGCCAGCGCCCTGCAACGGTTCAGGGCACACCTGTTTCAGGGCCATGGTGGTGCCCAGGACGGTGACCCCGTCCCCAGGTTGGGGGTCCACCGCCAGCACAGCGGCGTTGCCGTCCGTGGTGCCGGCTGCCACCCGGGCTGTGGTGGGAAGACCCAGCTTGTTGGCCACCGATGGGTGGAGAGGACCCAGCACGGTGCCGGGGCACACCACACGGGGCAGCAACCCGGACCAGGGTTGGCTGCCAATGGCCCCACTCCAGCCACCCCGCACCGGATCCCAGCCCAACTTGAGGCTGTTGTGCTGGTCTCCCCAGCGCCACTGCCCCAGCAACCACCCCGTCAGCCATTCCCCCTGGTGACGCAGACCATGGGCATGGGGGTAGCGCCGTTGCAGCTCCAGGGCTCTGGCCATGGTCCCGCTTGCCGATGCGGCGGGATGGCCCGGTTCTGCAAGCTGCCGACACCGGCTTTCCCACTGGGGCTGCGCCGCGTTGTAGGGCAAAGCGTTTCCCAAGGGACGACCCTCGGAGTCCATGGCCAGCAGGGTGCCGGAGGTGCCGGCCACCGCCAGAGCAGTCACTTGGCGCCGCAGGGGCAAGGGGATGGCGCCACAAAGCTGGATCAAGCCCTGCTGCCAGGCTTGGGGCTGCACAAAAGGGCGGGGGTAGGCACAACCGGCTTGATGGTGCAGATCTCCGGCAGGATCCATGAGGGCCACCCGCACACCGCTGGTCCCCAGATCCACCCCCAGGGCAAGCTGTTGTGGGGTGTCGCCAGCCATGACGGCTTGGGTCCCCGGAGGTCAGACGGACAGGGCCATCTGCCGCAGGGTGTCGGCCATGGCGGTCACGTCTTCCCAAGGCGCCTGAAGGTCCCTGCGGCCGAAGTGGCCATAGGCGGCGGTGTCCTGGTAAAAGCGACCGCCCCGTTCAGCGCAGATGGTGGCCAGCCCGAAATTCCGAATAATGGCCGCCGGTCGCAGATCAACCTGCTGCTGAACCAGCTCCATGAGCTGGTCATTGCTCAACTGACCGGTGCCGAAGGTGTCCACCAGAATGGACACGGGGCGGGCACGGCCAATGGCGTAGCTGAGTTGCACCTCCGCCCGGCGGGCCAGGTCCGCCGCCACGATGGCCTTGGCCACAAAACGGGCGGCATAGGCCGCTGAGCGGTCCACCTTGGTGGGATCCTTGCCGGAGAAGGCGCCGCCCCCATGGCGGGCATAGCCCCCGTAGGTATCCACAATGATCTTGCGGCCGGTGAGACCGGCATCCCCTTGGGGTCCCCCCACCACGAATTGACCAGTGGGATTCACCAGGAACTGGGTGGTGCTCCGCTCCGGCTTGAGGGGGAGATCAGCGGTGGCCGGCGCCACCACGTGGGTCCAGAGATCCTCGCGGACGTGGTGGCGGATGGCCTCGGCCTGGTGAAGGCCAGCCACCTGGGCGGTGTGTTGGGCGGAGATGAGGATCGTGTCAATGGCCACCGGCTGGCCGTCGTCGTAGACGACGCTCACCTGGGTTTTGCCGTCCGGCAAGAGATAGTCCAGGGTGCCGGTTTTGCGAACACGGGCCAGTTGCAACGCCAGGCGATGGGCCAGGCTGATGGGCAGGGGCATCAACTCCGGCGTTTCATTGCACGCATAGCCGAACATGATGCCCTGGTCACCGGCCCCCACCAGATCCAGGGGATCCCCGTCGTGGTCAACTGCCTCATCCACCCCCTGGGCAATGTCCGGCGACTGCTGGTCCAGGGCCACCAGCACGGCGCAACTGTGGGCGTCAAAGCCGCCGGCCCGGGCGCCGGTGTAGCCAATGTCGGCAATGACCCGCCGCACAATGGCGGGGATATCAACGTTGGCTTTGGTTCTGACCTCACCTGTGACCAGGCAAAGGCCCGTGTTCACCACCGTCTCGCAGGCCACACGACTGTCGGGGTCGGCACTGAGCAGGGCATCAAGCACAGCGTCACTCACCTGGTCACAGATCTTGTCGGGATGGCCCTCAGTGACCGATTCCGAGGTGAACACATAGCGGGCCATGGGAATCCAGTTTAAGGGAGGAGACGCACCATGTTCCAGTCTGCCACCAAGGCATCAAAGCCATGGAGTCGGGGTGGACGCCGCCAGCCGCCGGTGTACCCCACCACCACACCAACGCCTGCGGAGCGGGCCATGGCCAAATCCTGGCCCGAGTCACCACAGAGGAGGCAGTGCTGCGGCTCAACACCAAGATCACGGCACAGATGAAGAGCAGCCTGGGCCGCTGGCTTGGCGGGCGCCTGGTCCGAGCCCCGGAAGACTGCGATGGCATCGAGCAAGTCCCAATGCCGCAGAAAGTCCCCGATGCCCTGGCGGCAATCCCCGCTGACGATGCCGCAGGGCAGGCCCAGATCCCGGGCACGGCGCAGCAGCGTTGGAACACCGGGCAACGGTGGGGTGAGCTGTGCTCTGGAGCGGTGGTCATCCAGGGGCTGGGCATGGATGGTCTGGGCCGTGGCCAGGGCCTCGCTCCAGCTCAGGCCCACCTGGGCCAGACAGGTTGCCGTGCTGACGAGGTTATGGCCTGCACTGGCCACGGCTGTGGCCCCACCAGGATCCAGGCCCGCTGTCCCCTGGTCCGGGGAGAGTCCGTAGGCGCGCTGCAGCAGACCCGCAAGCTGGGGACGCAGGTCCCCAGGGACCTGCGCCAGCGCCGTGGCCAGGCGCGCCTGGGCCAGGGCCATGAGAAAGGCTTCGCTGTTGGAGAGGGTGCCGTCCTTGTCAAAAAGAACGGCCCGCAGCGGACCGAAGCGCTGGGGACCAATCTGCAGCCAGACCATGGGACAACGTGCTCCCGTGCTGTCTAACTCTCGTAAGCCGTCTCGACGCCCATTTGCACAGGTTCCCCTTCCACCTGCTCTTCCAGCATCTGCTTGTAGAGCGCCGCCATTTCCTCGGCCCGGTCAAACACCTTCTGGGGATCGGTCAGCATGTCGCCCGGTTCCGGCTCCAGTGCCTTGGTGGAGAGGGAAATGCGGCCCCGCTCCGCATCCAGGTCAATGATCATCACCTTCAACTGGTCGCCCACGTTGAGGACGGCGTGGGACGTCTCGATGTGCTCATGGCTGATCTCCGAGATGTGCAGCAGGCCGCTGACGCCACCGATATCAATAAAGGCGCCGTAGGGCTTGATGCCACGCACGTTGCCCACCACCACTTCACCCACTTCCAGGCGATTCATCTTGCGCTCCACCAGGGCGCGACGGTGGCTGAGCACCAGGCGATTGCGTTCCTCGTCCACCTCAAGGAACTTGAGGGGAAGCACTTCGTCCACCAGCTCCTCCTTGGGTTTGCGGGTGCTGATGTGGCTGCCGGGGATAAAGCCCCGCAGACCCTCCACCCGCACCAGGGCGCCACCGCGGTTGGTGGCAAACACGTCGCTGTAGATGGTGGCGTCTTCCTTTTGCAACTGCCGGACCCGCTCCCAGGCCATCTGGTATTCAATCCGGCGGATGGACAACATCAACTGGCCGTCTTCGTTTTCCTCCGAAAGGATGAAGAACTCCCGCACGTCCCCCGGCTGGAGCACGTCCGCCAGGTCTTCCACCCGGTTGATGGAGGCTTCCTGGAGGGGCATGAACGCTGCGGTTTTGGCGCCAATATCAATCAGGCTTCCCTTGGGTTCCAGGTTAAAGACCGTGCCACTCACCACGTCACCGGGGTTGAAGTGGTAGTCGTATTGGCTCAGCAGCGCCGTGAACTCCTCCATGGTGAAGCCCACGTCGTCCAGATCTCGGCTGCCTCCTCTGGACTGGGGTCTCTCTTCAGCGGCTACAACGACGTCATGGTCGCTGCTTTCCTCGCCAAGGGCAGCGCCGTCGATCTCGTCAGGTTCTACTGTTGCTTCCTCGGCAAGATCCAGGGTGTCGGCTTGAGGATGGTCGGCGGATGGCGCGTCGTTCTGTGTGCGGTCGTCAGGGCTGGACGTGTCGGAACTGGAAGTGGGTGTGGAAACCATTGACTGGGCGGCAGCCTGCCGGGAGCAGGAAGAAAATTGTGAAGATCCCTGGCGACTGCCGCACCACCATGGGAAGCTCGTAATCCTAGCCGTTTATGGCCGCAATGTTGAGGGGTTTGAACGCAAAAGCAACCGTATGAAAGGCCCCAACCAAAACGGCGGGGCCTCACAAGGTTGCTGATACAGGCTGCTGCCATCAGCAGTTCGCTCATTTGCCAATTTTGGGAGGGTCCCGGAAGGCAATGGCAAAAAACAGGGTGGAGAGGGCCAGAAAGAGAATGAGGATGTAGGAGAGAGATTCCATGTTGGGACTCCTGGGGTTCAGCGAACGGGTGTTCCAGCTTGGGACGCAGCCGCCGTTGTGGGAAGGCGGCGTGTGGATTCGTCACCAAGCTTGCGGAACAGGCCAAATTCCACCTGATCCCCCAGATCGGGGTCAATGCCGGCAAACACGTCCCTGTAGAGGGTGCGGGCCCCATGCCAGATGTGGCCGAAGAAGAAGAGCAGGGCAAAGCAGGCATGGCCAAAGGTGAACCAGCCTCGGGTGGAACTGTGGAAGGTGCCGTCGGAGTGATAGCGCTCCAGATCGAACGTGAAGGGCTCGCCCAACTGGGCGGCCCGCGCCAGTTTCCTCACCTCGGCAGGATCGGTGACGGTTTGCCCGTTGAGCTCACCGCCATAGAGGCTGGCCGTCACGCCGGTCTGCTCGAAGGAATAGCGTGCCTCGGCCCGGCGGAAGGGAATGTCGGCCCGAACCACGCCGTCGCCATCCTCCAGAACCACCGGGAAGTTCTCGAAGAAGTTGGGCAGGCGCCGCACGGACAACTCCCGACCTTCCTCGTCGGTAAAGACCGGGTGCCCCAGCCAACTGGTGGGCAGGCCGTCCCCGTTGACCATGGGACCTACGCGGAAGAGGCCGCCTTTGGCGGGGCTGTTGCCCACGTAGTCGTAGAAGGCGAGCTTCTCGGGAATGGCGGACCAGGCTTCTTCCTGGGTTGCCCCACCGGCTTCTGCCGCCTCCACCCTGCGGCTGATCTCCTGCTGGAAGTAGTTCTGGTCCCACTGGTAGCGGCTGGGGCCGAACAACTCGACGGGGTTGGCGGCGCTGCCGTACCACATGGTGCCGGCCACCACAAAGGCGGCAAAGAACACCGCGGCGATGGCGCTGGACAACACCGTCTCGATGTTGCCCATGCGCAGAGCCCGGTAGAGCCGTTGCGGGGGGCGGCTGGTGATATGGAAGACACCGGCGATGATGCCAACGATGCCTGCGGCAATGTGGTGGGCGACGATGCCGCCGGGATTGAAGGGGTTAAATCCGCCAGGACCCCAATCCGGCTGCACAGGCTCCACGTGTCCGGTGAGTCCGTAGGGATCGGACACCCACATGCCCGGACCAAAAACACCGGTCAGGTGGAAGGCGCCAAAGGAAAAGCAGCCCAGTCCGGCCAGGAGCAGGTGGATGCCAAAAATTTTGGGCAGGTCAAGGGCTGGTTCACCGGTTCTGGGGTCATACCAAATCTCCAGGTCCCAGAAGGTCCAATGCCAGATGGCGGCCAGGAACATCAAGCCGCTAAACACGATGTGGGCCGTGGCTACCCCTTCAAAACTCCAGAAGCCCGGGTCCAGGCCCGTAGCGCCGGTGACGTCCCAACCACTCCAGCTTCCCGTGACGCCAAGGCGGGACATGAAGGGCAAAACAAACATGCCCTGACGCCAC
The DNA here is from genome assembly GCA_022826155.1 of Prochlorococcaceae cyanobacterium jk18x22bins.40. Taxonomy (GTDB): domain Bacteria; phylum Cyanobacteriota; class Cyanobacteriia; order PCC-6307; family Cyanobiaceae; genus Synechococcus_B. The sequence goes on from JAJDVL010000044.1 coordinate 50,440, forward strand.
ATGGGGTTCAGGACTGGATCAGAAGGATCAAAGACCGCCAGTTCATACAGGGCCATCGAGCCCGCCCAGCCGGCGACGAGAGCGGTGTGCATGATATGGACGGCTAACAGCCGCCCCGGGTCGTTGATAACAACCGTATGCACCCGATACCAGGGCAATCCCATTGTTTGGTTCCAGGGGTGATCTGCGAGAAAGTTGGAGAACCGGATGGCTCCGGTTCAAGGGAGAAGAGCGACCGATGGCCGATCAGGGCACCAATGTAGGAGCAGGACCGTGGCCGTGGGCTGCCCCCGTCGCGAACTGCAACCTGGCCCGTAACACAGGCCTCAACCTGGCTTACCCCAAGGCTCGCCCCACACTGAACAGGTACTGCCGTCCAGAATCAATTTGCAGCAAGCTCATCTCCTCCGGACCATGCCCACCATCCACTTCCTTCGAGAGCAATTGGACGTTGATTGCCCCGCTGGCGTCATCCTGAGGGACGTGGCTCTGGAGGCCGGCGTAGAACTCTACGGTCTCAAGGGCAAGCTGGGCAACTGCGGTGGCTGCGGTCAGTGCAGCACCTGCTTTGTGGCCGTAGCCGGTCAGGGGGAGGACACCTGCCTTACCCCACGGACGGCCCCGGAGCAACGCTTTCTCAAGAAACGACCTCCAAGCTGGCGCCTCGCCTGTCAAGCCGTGATTCGGGATTCCCTCGTGGTGGTGACCCGTCCCCAGGCCGGTTGGTCTGGTGGTGACGAGGCCCTGGCTGCTGCTGCGAGCGCCATGCCCGTGGACACCACCGTTGAGACGGTTGACGAGAAGACGGTTGACGAGACCGGGGAGCGGTGATTGGGAGCTTGCTTGACAAACTGCGAAGCCATGGCCCCCCAGCCCTCTGCCCATGGGCAGGAGTGATAGGCTCGATCTGCTCTGTTTTGCCGTTCCCGGATGGAAACGAATCCCCTGGGTTTCATCACCAGCCTTTTATTCGTCCTGGTGCCGGCCCTGTTTCTCGTCATTCTTTACATCCAGACCAACAAGGCGCAGACCTGATCCCGGAACCCCACCGCTCCGGGTCACCCCAGTCTGGTGGTGCCGTGGGGTCCTATGCGCAGGACGGCCTGGCCGATAATGTCCTGCCGTGCCGTGTTCCCCATGTGGTGACTGTCCGTGGACAGGGCCGAAAGGCCATGGAGCCTGAACTGTCCTGGCGCGGCTTCTTCTCCCAGCAGTTTGACCATGGTTCCCAACCGCTGATGGCGGACGACAACAATCACTCCAGGAGAAAGACCGTAATCGGCTGACAGCCGACGAAACAGGACGAAATCCCCGTCCTCCAGAGCTGGAACCATGCTGAGCCCGGACACGCGAACGATTCCGAAGCCCAGCAGGGCGTCAATACCTTGAACCAAGCGGATCAAAGCACCGGATAGACCACCGCAAGGCTGGGTGGATAGGGACAGGTTTTCTTTGTGGTCTTGATGCCCTTGGTGGCCCAGAACATCTCGGCAAACTGGTTCACCGCGTCCACCAGTGCTTCCCCGTCAGCGCGGTTGACGCCTTGCTTGCAGGCGCCACCCAGCAGCATGATTTTGTGAACCACGTTGCTGGCATCCGGAAACGCTTCAAATTGGGGCGTCTTGAAATAGTCGCCCCAGATGATCCGCACCTCGTGCTTCACTTTCTCCGCTTCCTCTTCCTTGCGCATGACACAGCGGGCAAGATTGTTTCGGGTCTCCAGGGAAGCCATGGCGCCGCCTTCGGACTTCTCTTTCATGATGTCCATCAGGCGCACGACCGACAGGGCTGCGATCAAGGCCGTGGAAGGATCATAGATCTTGCACGGGATGTCGCAATGGGCTTCAGCCCGTGGGAATGGATGGATGGTGTCCAGAGACTGCAGAAGACTGTGAAGCATGGGTTCCTTCCTGGCCGGGTTCATTCTGTTGATACAAGATCGTTGCTGGCGAGGCGAACGCGACGACCTGGGAACAGATGTTATCAGGTGTTATTCAGGTGTTATCAGGCTTTAGAGTCGAAATGGCGGTGGGGCTGGGTGAGGGGTTGTCTCTCTGCCGCCGGGTGGGTCGCCACAATGGAGACATGACCCTCCCACGCTGTCCATGGTCGCCCCGCTGGCAAAACTGACGTACCAGGTGCTGCAAAAAGGCAAGGGGGCCTTCAGTCTTGCCCACAAGGAAGTCAGCCTCCGCCTGCTGAAGACCATGGCCCCCGATGCAGTGGTCAAGACCCTGCCCCTGGATCCCGGCACCACGCAAGCTCTCCATCACGCCATGGATGCTCTGCTGGAGCGGGATTGGCAGGACGGGGAAGACGGAATCTATCCCACGGAACTGTTGTTTTCCAGCCCCTGGAAGGACTGGGCCGCCCGGTATCCCCTCCTCTGGCTGGATAGCCCTGCCACATGGGACCGACTGCGACGGCGGGATTTTCGGGACCTGCCCAGAACCGTCAACCGCCAGCATTACCCCACCTACTACCTGCGGAATTTCCATAACCAGACGGACGGATACCTGAGTGACCGTTCCGCAGCCCTCTACGACTTGCAGGTGGAGATTTTGTTCAACGGGGCTGCGGACCCCATGCGACGGCGCCTGCTGCGACCGTTGAAGCAAGCACTGCCACGCTTGGGAACTGGCGAGGCCCCGTCTCGGCCACTGCGCATTCTGGATCTGGCCACCGGCACCGGCCGCACCATGCACCAGTTGCGGGCTGCATTTCCGGAGGCTCAGCTTGTGGGCTGTGATCTATCCGAGGCCTATCTCCGCCAGGCTGGGCGCTGGCTGGCGGAACAACCGGGGAAGCTACCCCAGTTGATGCAAGCCAACGTGGAAGCCGTTCCCTTTGTGGACAGTTGGTTTGATGCCGTCACCTGTGTGTTCCTGCTCCATGAACTGCCGCGCCCGGCACGGGCCAACTGCATGAAGGAAGCCTTCCGCCTCCTCAAGCCCGGCGGTGTTCTGGCGGTTCTGGACTCCGTCCAGCCCAAGGATTCCCCACAATTCAAGGTGCTCTCGGAAAACTTCCGTCGCGTGTACCACGAGCCCTTCTACGGGGATTACATGGTTGACGCCATCGAGACCCATCTGGAGAAAGCCGGTTTCGCGTTGCTGTCCATCGAGACCCATTTCCTCTCGCGCCTGTGGCTGGCGCGGAAGCCCTCTTGATGGTTTTTCTTGGGGCTTTTTTGACACCGTTGCCGTTACCCGCTGCAGCGGTTGGCCAGGAGGACAACCGCCATGCCCCCGCCAAACCAGCGCAGCCCCCACCAGAATCGCTCCCCGGCCCACCAACAGGGCTGAAGCTGAAGTGGGGCAAGGCTGTGCAACACCCGCCGCCGCTGCCGGTTGCGCCGCGCCTGGAGACGGGATCCATACCGTGGGGATGTTCTCAGCCGTTGTTGGCAGGCGGCCAGCGCCAGGATCAGGCCCATCAGGTGCTGCCCCTGGCGCGGGCGTCCATGGAGCCGGTGCTGGCGACGAGTCGTTCCAAGGCTTGACATGGCCACAGGGGCAACGATTGGCTCCATGCTGGAGCAACGCTTGCACCCGTCTGTTCCTTGCCTGTCCTTTGCCCGAGACACACCATGGCTGCCGTGCATCCCCCTCTCAATCCCGCCGCCCTTCCCCTGGCCCGCGCCTTGCTGGACGCCCTGCGCATCAACGAGCGCCAATGGCATGCCTTGAAAACCAGTCGTCGCCACCGCGCCGCAGAGCAAATGGCGGCAGGGCTGAACCAGTTGCTCCACCACCAGGATCAAGCCGCCATGGCCTCACTGCAAACAGCTCTGGACTGGCTGCGGGGTGAGTTGCGCGATCCCGGCTGCCCCGATCACCAGAGCAAGCCTCCATCAACCATCGGGACAACGGGCCACGATGGCCGGGTGATTCAGTAAGGCATCCATCAGTCGCACCCCACGCAGTTGATTCACCAGGGGCATATGTCCCTCCGGTGCGGCGTGGCGCCAAGTGAATTGGCTGGGGTAGCGGGTCCAGAGGCCGTCCTGCTTCCATCCCAGGCGGGACCAGAGCTGTTCCCAGCGCCCCCCACAGGCCTTCAGCAGGCGGCGCTGCACGGAAAAGCCGTAGCGCCCTCGGGAGTAGGCAACCCAGAGACGGTCAATGGTGTCCAGATCCACCACGGCCAGGGCGGGCACCTCGGAGAAAAATACGTACCCACGCCCCTCGGCAGCCGGTCCGGCCATCTGCCGCAGGCTGGCCATGGTGAGACGGTCCGCCTCCTGGAAAGCCTCTGTGGCGAGGGCCTGCTGCAGGATTTGATAGTCCTGGCCCATGGCGGAGGGGGCGGCAAACCATCCTTGGGGGTGGCTGCGGAGGAATTCCGTCCGTGTCGGTCCCTCCTGGGCCATGAGCATCTGGATCAAACTCCCAGCCCCCCAGTCGTCGCCAGCCGGGTCATAGGCCTGCAACGCCGTGGGAATGAACGCCACCAACTGCGGGGCCTGGTCCAGCACAGTGCTGAGCAGCCGCTGGCGTTGGCGGCCTCGGGCCTGGCGCAACTCGTCCAGCAACTCTGCAGGCACAGTCAACCCGGGAGAGAAACAATACTGTGTCCCATGGTAGGGGCCGCCGACAGGGACAATGCAGTCCATGGCCTGTTCTCTCCCCTGTGACCGTTTCCTGAAGGCGGATGGTCCCGTGCTGGATGTGCGGAGCCCGGAAGAGTTTGCCCGTGGTCACATCCCTGGCGCCCACAACCTTCCTCTCTTCAGCGACGAGGAGCGGGCCGCGGTGGGGACCCTGTACAAACACCAGGGCAGACGGGCCGCGGTGCGCCGTGGGTTGGAACTGGTGGGACCGCGGCTGGCTATGCTGGCGGAGCAGGCCGCTGCTTTTGCAGGGGCTGACGCCAACCTGCGGGTGCATTGCTGGCGTGGCGGCCTGCGCAGTAGCAGCACCGCCTGGCTCCTGGAAACCTGCGACCTGCCTTGCACCCTCCTGGAGGGTGGCTACAAGGGCTTTCGCCGCTGGCTGCGCCAGGGCCTGGCCCAGCCGCGCCCCGTTGTGCTTCTTGGCGGCCACACCGGCAGCGGCAAAACGGAGGTGCTCCATGCCCTTCGCGTTGCCGGGGCCCAGGTGTTGGACCTGGAGGGGTTGGCCCACCATCGGGGCAGCAGCTTCGGAGGGTTGGGTCAGCCGCGCCAACCCACCACCGAGCAGTTTGAAAACCACATCGCCATGGCCTTGCAGGCCGTCTCCCCCCACCGGGTGCTCTGGATTGAGGCGGAGAGTGTCCAAGTGGGCTGTTGCCGCATTCCGCCCGAGTTGTTCCAGCAGATGCAGCAAGCGCCGCTGGTGGAGCTGCGGCGGCCGGACCATGAGCGGCTGGACCACCTGCTGGCTACCTACGGTCCCATGCCACGGCAGGAGTTAACGGAGGCCACCCGGCGTATCGGCAAACGCCTGGGACCACAGCGGACCCAACAGGCGGTGGAGGCCATTACAGCAGGCAATCTCCGCCTGGCCTGCCAGTTAATTCTGAATTACTATGACCGCACCTATGCCCATGGTCTGGCGCGGAGTCTCCGCAGGACCGTTCCCCTGGTGAGTGCAGGGGAGTCCACCACAACCATTGCCCAACGGCTCCTGGCCATGGAGCCGACGCTTGGGGACCACAGCTTGTAGGCTGCCGCTTTGGGAAGGTTCGTCATGGCGGCGATTCAGTTTTTTCGGGGTGTTGACGAGACCGTCATTCCAGATATCCGCATGACCCGCTCCAGGGATGGGGAGACCGGTCAGGCGATTTTTGTATTTGAGGAACCGGATGCCCTGGGGGAAGAGATGACCAGCGCCATTGCCGGCATGTTTCTTGTGGACGAGGAGGGGGAACTGGTGAGCCGGGAGGTAAGGGGCCGTTTTATCAACGGCCGTGCCAGCGCCATTGAAGCCACCTACACGTGGAAGACGATGGAGGAGTTTGAGCGGTTCATGCGTTTTGCCCAGCGTTATGCCAAGCGTGCCAACCTGGACTTTGCCCAGAGCTAAGGGGATGCCCATGGGCTTCGGACAATGGCTGGGCCTGCTGGCGCTGCTGGCGGCCCTGCTGCTGCTGTGGAGCCTGAAGGAGGTGCTGCTGGTGTTGTTCAGTGCCGTTGTCCTGTCCGTGGCTCTGAATCTGCCCGTGCGGGCCATCCAGCGCCATTGCGGCTGGCAGCGGCACTGGGCATTGCTGGTGGTTTTGCTGAGCCTGAGTGTGGTGGTGCTGGTGGGCAGCGTGGTGCTGGTGCCCCCCTTTGTGAAGGAGTTCCGGGAGTTGATCGAGAAGCTGCCCCAGGCGTTCAACACCCTGCTGGCGCTCATCGACGCCAACTACCAGGCTTTGATTTCCAATATCTACGGCAGTGACGCGGACTTGCCCGACAGCCTGGCTGAGCTGTTTCGCACCAGTACGGATGTTGGCGCGACCCTGGAGAGAGGCCTGCAGGGATTGCTGGACCTGGCGGAAAACCTGGGCGGTGGCTTGTTGAGGGTGGTGCTGGTCCTGGCCTTGGCGGTAATGCTGGCCGCCCAGCCCGCACCCTATCAGGCGTTGGCCGTCCGCTTGGCGCCCAGCTTCTATCGCCGCCGCCTGAAGCGGGTGCTCAGCCAGTGTGACAGCGCCCTGGGCAACTGGATGGTGGGCCTGTTGATCAGCTCCTTCTGTGTGGCGGTGATGGCCGGGATTGGTTTGACTGCGCTGGGGGTCAGGCCCGTGGTGGCCAATGCCCTGTTGGCGGGTCTGCTGAACGTGATTCCCAACATCGGCCCCACCATCAGCACTATTTTTCCCGTCTCCGTGGCCCTGCTGGATTCCCCATGGCGAGCCGTGGCCGTGGTGGTTCTTTACCTGGGCATTCAGAACGTGGAGAGTTACCTGATTACCCCGTTCGTGATGCACAAACAGGTGGAGCTTTTGCCCGGCCTGGCTCTGTTGTCCCAGTTTGTGTTCGCGGTCCTTCTGGGGCCGCTGGGGTTGCTTATGGCCTTGCCGCTGGTGGTGGTGCTGCAGGTGTTGGTCCGTGAGGTGCTGATTCACGACGTGATGGACCACTGGCTGCTGGGCGGCGCGGCTGGCGTGGCCACAGAACAGGAAGGGCCAGAAGGGTGAGCACAGCCAGGGGTTGCGCCTTGAGGCTGTAGCCCATGGCGGTCCAGGTGAAGTGATCCAACAACAGGCCCAGTTCGTCCCCCAACTGCAGCAGCGCCAGAAGGGTCATCAGCACAAGCACCAGCCGTTGCAGGCCACGCAATAGGGAGTTCATGCCATGTCTTTGTCTTTCTTCAGCAGGCCCAGGAGCAGGGGCGCCAGAAACAAGGAGGAATAGGTCCCCACCCCGATCCCGAAGGCCAGGGCCACGGCAAACCAGCGCAACTCCCCACCGCTGAAGAAGGCCAAGGCCAGGATGGGCAGTTCCGTGGTGACGGAGGTGTTGAGGGAGCGCACCAGGCTGGCGGCGATGGAGCGGTCAATGCGGTCAATGACGCCAAGCTGGGGTTGGAGGCGATCCGTTTCCCGGATACGGTCGAACACCACCACGGTGTCGTTGACGGAATAGCCCGCCAGGGTCAGCAGGGCTACAGCAAAGAGGCTGCCCACCTGCACGTCCCACACCTGCCCCAACCAGGCAAAGAGCCCCGCCACAATGATCACGTCATGCAGCAGGGCCCCCAGGGCCAAGGCGGCATTGAGGGGGGAAAAGCGGAAGGCGATGTAGATGGCCACTCCCAGAAATGCAACGCCCAAAGCCCGAAGGGCGGACTGCAACAACTGGGCGCCGAGGGACGGTCCGATGGTGTCCACCTGGGTGCGCTCCTGTTGAAAGGGGGCGAGGGATTCGGTCGTGGCCAGATGGTCCTCGATGGCTTGGGCCTGGACAATGGTCAATGCCGTGGAGCGCAGCAGAATCCCCTCGCCGTCATCCAGAAGCTGGACGTTGAAGCTGGAAGGGGCCGGGGCGGGCTGCCGGTCTCCCGTCGGCTCCAACTGCACGTCCGCCAGGACAGAGCGCACCACCGGCAACCGGAGGCGCTGGCTGGTGGTGCAGGGTCCGGGATCATGGCAAGCCAACTCCATCTGGATGCTGGTGCCGCCACGGAAATCCAACCCCGCCCGCAGCGGGGCGCGGATTTGCGGGTCTCTGCCATTCACCAGGAAGCCCACCAGGGACATCACCACCATCACAGCCGAGAGCAGCAGCAGCGCCCTGCGGTAACGGCTCGCTTGAAACCCGGTGAAAGTCCCCGGGGGGCCAGCGGCTTCAGAGGCTGGCGCTGACGGGATCCCGGGGGGTGTGGGGACAATCTCGCTGGAGGTCATTGCACAGGCTGGAAGTACTTGATCCGGCGCAGACCCGGATACAGGAAGAGACTGGTTTTCAACAGGGTCCTGCTACACACCAGACTCGTGAACAGGCTGAGACTCACGCCAATGCCCAGGGTGATGGCAAAACCACGCACCAGGCCACTGCCCAGGTAGCCCAGGGCCAAACAACTGATCAGGGTGGTGACGCTGCCGTCGAGGATGGAACTGAAGGCGCGGCTGAAGCCGGTCTCCACGGCTTGGTAGAGCTTGCGGCCCGAGCGCAATTCCTCCCGGATGCGCTCGAAGATGAGCACGTTGGCATCAACAGCCATGCCGAAACTCAAGATCAAGCCCGCAATACCCGGCAGGGTCAGCACCACCGGCACCAGGGCGTAGACCGCCAGGTTGAAGAGGGCGTAGATGGCCAGGGCGGCAACCGCCACCAGGCCAGGAAGCCGATAGATCAACACCATCAACCCACCCACCAGCGCCAGACCCACCAGCGCCGCACTCAAGCTGCGGCGCACGTTGTCGGACCCCAACGTGGCGCCCACGCTGCGCTGTTCCACAATCTCGGTCTCGTAGGGCAGGGAGCCGCCGCGAAGCTGCACCTCCAGTTCACGGGCCCGCTCCAGGGTGAAGGTGCCTGTAATCCGGGCCCCGCCTCCCGTGATGCCGTTCTCCCGAAACTCCGGCCCCACGGTGGCTTCACTGATGGAGCGACCATCCAGAAGAATGGCCAGCCGCAGGTTGGAATCGGCGGCCACTTCCTTGGTGAGATCCGCAAAGGCCTGGCCGCCGGGGCCGGAAAAGGTGAGGCTGAGTTGGTAGTACTCCCCCTGGGATTCAGGGTTGGGCTCAGCCACCACTTGCACCAGATCGTCACCGGTGAGAGGCCGCAGGTCGAACAACCGGCCAATGTCCTGCTCCAACTGGTCAAAGATTGTTCGAGAGGCTTCCAACTCCTCCCTCACGGCACGACGTTGCTCGCCGTCGCCCCGGCTTCGCTGCAACTGTTCCAGTTGCTGTTCACCAAGGAGGACCGCAATCTGTGCATTCCGGCGCTCCTGCACCAACGTTGCATAGCGATTAACCTCACTGGAGCGCAACACACCGAACTGGAGAACCGCCTTTTTGGTGATCTGGTTGGCCGCCTGCTGCAAGGTGTCGTCCCCTACGGCCTCCGCCTCTGCACCCTCACCGGGGGCGGGCCGGACCGTAGGCAGTTGCACCACCACCCGATCAGAGCCGACGGTCTGGATCCGGGTTTGGGCAAGCCCCAGGCCGTCAATGCGCCGCTGGATCACGTTCTTCACCCCGTCCAGGTCTGCGGCGGTGAGGGCCACCTGGGGATCGGGACTCAACACCCGGGCGCTGAGCTGATGCCCGCCCCGTAGATCCAGTCCCAACTGGAGCGACTGATTGCCCAGCAACACCGCAGCGGCCAGGACCATGGCCAGGATCACGGGAAGCCATCCTTGACGGACCATTTCAGATGTGACCTCGAATCAGGTGTTGACAGGTTTCCACAATCTGGTGAGGCTGGATGATGGTGTGATTCTCCAGGGTCCCGTTGTAGGGGGTGGGAATGTCCTGGGAGGAGAGGCGCACAGGCCGGGCATCCAGCTCGTCGAAACAATGCTCGCTGATCAGGGCAACCAGCTCGGCGCCAATGCCGCCGGTTTTCATGCACTCCTCCACAACGACCACCCGGTGGGTCTTGCGGATGGACGCGGTGATGGTGTCCAGGTCAAAAGGTTTGAGGCTGATCAGGTCGATGAGTTCCGGATCGTAGCCCAGTGTGGTGAGCTGCTCCACGGCCCTTACACAGTGGTGGCGCATGCGGGAATAGGTGAGCAGGGTGACGTCCCTGCCCTCCCGCACCAGTTCCGCCTGGTCCAGGGCACAGGTGTAGGACCCTTTCGGCAACTCTTCGCTCAAGTTGTAGAGCAGCACGTGCTCAAAAAACAGCACCGGGTTGTCGTCACGGATGGCGGCCTTGAGCAGGCCCTTGGCATTGGTGGGGGTGCTGCACGCCACGATCCTGATGCCGGGCACGGCATGGAAATAGGCCTCCAGCCGCTGACTGTGCTCCGCCCCCAGTTGCCGTCCCACGCCCCCTGGTCCCCGCACCACCACGGGAATGGTGTAGTTGCCGCCGCTGGTGTAGCGCAACATGCCCATGTTGTTGGAAATCTGGTTGAAGGCCAGGAGCAAAAAGCCCATGTTCATGCCCTCCACGATGGGCCGCAGGCCCGTCATGGCTGCACCCACCGCCATGCCGGTGAAGCTGTTCTCCGCGATGGGGGTATCCAGAAGCCGCAGATCCCCGTACTTCTTGTGCAGATCTTTGGTGACCTTATAGGAGCCGCCGTAATGACCCACGTCTTCCCCGATGACCAGCACATGGGGATCCCGCTCCATCTCCTCGTCGATGGCTTCGCGGAGAGCATTGAAAAGAAGGGTTTCTGCCACAGACCCGGGGATGCCCGCCCGCAGCAGGCCCTGAAACAAAACCCCTAGACCCTAACCCAGGCGGGGAGCACTGATGCCCCAACGGGGCTCAAGCGTGACGCGGACGTTGATTGGGGCGTGGCTCACCCGCCCGCGGCAAAGCTGGTGAGCAGCAGCACGGACAGCATCAGTCCGGGACTCAGGAGCAAGGCCAGCAGGCCCAGGTCGTGGGGAGTCATGGCAAGTCGATCCTTGCTCCAGCTTAGCGGCCCAGGCTAACGGCCGGCACTGGGCAGCAGTGACCGCAGCAGCAGCAGAGACAACCCGACGGCAATGAGGCTGAAGCTGAAGACCGCCAGGAAGCTCGTGCCAACGAGGATGGTCTTGAAGCCTACGGCAATGCTCTGGGTAACGGGCTTGCTGTAGTGGGGCGGATGGAGGGTGAAATGGACCACCAACCTCTCGGCCACCAGCCAGGAGAGCACGGCAAATAGACCACTGCTCAAGGCGCCTGTCAGATAGCGGAGGGGTCCGTGTCGTGGGCGCGACGAATCGCCAGGAGCGGGAGCTGTGGGGGAGGGGTCGGGTCGGGTCATGGCAGGACATGGGCGCAGTGTGTCAGCAAAAGCGAACTCCATCTTCACGAAGACCACAGACCCAGGCTTGGATGTCGTTGGCCTTGAGGCGGCCGAACAGGCTGCGGTGGGCCGCCTGGGCCGTGTCCACGGTGGTGAAGAGGGCAAACACGCTGGGACCGGAGCCCGTCATGGACACCCCGCAACAGTCCGGCGCCTGACGCAGCAACTCCAGGTTCTGGCGCACGACAGGGAGTTGGGCCGTGACCACGCCTTCCATCTGGTTACACAGCAGATGCCCGGCCGTGGTCATGTCCCCCCGGTGGAGCGCCGCCACCATCTCACCTCGGCGCAAGGCCTGGCGAGATCCGCAGAACGCCTGCTCCCCCTTGAGATAGGCCCGGGCCAACTCTTCCCGACAGATGCCGTAGGCCCAGGCCGTGGGCACGGAGACATCCATCCGCTTACTGAGCAATACGGCCCCTCCCGCGGGCTTGGCCACGGGCTCCAGACGCTCACCCCGTCCAAAACACAACTGGGTGCCGCCGGCAATAAAAAAGGGCACGTCAGAGCCCAACCGGGCCCCGTACGTCTGCAACTCTTCCGTGGACAGTCCCAATCCCCAGAACCGATTCAGGCCCATGAGTGCTGCCGCCGCATTGCTGGAGCCACCCCCCAACCCCGCTTTCAGGGGAATGCGCTTGCGCAGACGAATCCGCACATCCAACTGCCGCTCAGGGAACGCCTCCTGCAGGAGCCGCGCCGCCTGCATCACCAGGTTGGTGTGATCGTTAGCCAATTCCAACCCTTCGCAGTGGAGTTGCAAGCCGCTGTGGGGCTCCAACACCAACTCATCACAGAAATCAACGGCCTGCATCACCATGGCCAACTCATGAAACCCGTCGTCCCTCAGACCCAGCAAGGCCAGGTGCAGGTTCACTTTGGCCGGGGATTCCAGCTTCAGGCAGGTCATGGCAGGGGAAGGGAAGGCATCAGCGCTTGGCTCAAGGCTACCCACTGATCGAGATCGAGATCCTGGGGACGCTGGCCCAGGTCCACGGCTGCCTGCCGGGCTGCCTGCTCCAGGCTGGACACTGGCCAGACGCCACCCAACGTATTGCGGAGCATCTTGCGGCGCCCCGTGTAGGCCACCCGCAGCAGCCGCTCCAGAAGGGGGGCCTGCTCCGGCCCGTAACGGCGCTGGTGCGGCAGGTGGGGCGTGAGCACCACCACCGCAGAGGTGACCTCCGGCGGTGGTGAAAAACAGGTTGGGGGCACAATGCACAGAGTCCGGGCTGACGCCAGGAGTTGCATGCGAATGCTGAGGCCCCCGCAGGCGGGATTACCCGGCAGGGCCGTGACGCGATCCGCCACCTCCTTCTGCATCAGCAGAACCAACCGTTGAAACTGGGGCTGGCGTGGTTGCGCCACACTGCCCATGAGTCCCTGCAACAGGGGACCGGTGATGTTGTAGGGGATGTTGGCCACCACCTTGTTGGGGTTACGGGCCAGGGGCTGGCGCAGCAACTCCAGGGCGTCACCCTGGAGCAGGGAGAGGCGCTCATCAGCCCCAAAGCGCTGTTGTAACCCGGCGATGAGCTGGCGATCCAGTTCCACGGCCACGACGGCGGCTGCCGGGGTGGCCAGCAAGTGGTCGGTCAAGGCTCCCCGACCGGGGCCGATCTCCAGCAGCCGGTCCTCCGGGCCAATCTGGGCAGCCGCCACAATCCGTCGCAACACCCGCTGATCCCGCAACCAGTGCTGGCCCAGGCGTTTCCGGGGCCGTGGCGTGGGGAGGCTCATTGTGGTTTACCGTGGCGCGCTTCACGGCCATGGAGGTCCTTCTTGCAGCCAGTTTAGTTGCCCCATGGGTGGGAAGGCTCAGCCATGGAATCCCCAAACCCGTTCCAGAAGATCTGGTCACGGACCACCACCGCCAGGGCCAGGGCCACCCCGCAATGGCTCCACTGGGGCGACCCCTGGAGCCAGAGGCCAAAGGCCCGGCGTAAGCGCTGCTGTTGCCGCCAGCCGAGACAGTTGCCGGCACCATCCACAAAGGCCAGCCCGGCGGCGTTGCGGCATTTCACCTCCACGATCAACAGCCGCCCGTCCTGGTGCAGCAGCAAGTCCATCTCCCCATGGCGGCAGCGCCAGCGGTGTTCCAGAACCTCCCAGCCCTGAGCCGTCAGCACTGTCGCGACCCGTTGTTCTGCGGCCAGGCCCCGCTCGGAAGACGTGCCCAATGGTTTTTACACAACGCTGGTCTCAGGGTTCCCCCGCTTCGGCATCCGGTGACGGGCGGATCTTTCCTGCTTTGTCACCAACGATAGAAAAAGCCCCACCAGGCCGGTAGCCTGGCTTGGCACCTGCTGGAGAACGGGGATGGGCTCGCTGCTGACTGGTCTGTTGGCTGTGGGGTTTGCCTTGATGGTGAGCCTGGCGGCGCCCCCTCCTCTCCTGGGCGCCATGGACTATGCCAAACAGTCCCTCATCGGCGCTGATTTCCACGGGCAGGATCTGCGGGGCACCACCTTCAACCTCACCAACCTGCGGGAGGCGGATCTGGGGGAGGCGGACCTGCGGGGCGCCAGCTTATTCGGGGCCAAGCTGCAAGACGCCAACCTGCAGGGCGCCGATCTGCGGGAGGCCACCCTGGATTCCGGCATCCTGCGGCGGGCGGATTTACGGGATGCCCGACTGGAGGACGCCTTTGCCTTCAATGCACGGTTTGAAGACGTGGACATCACCGGCGCGGACTTCACCAACGTGATCCTGCGGAAGGATCAACTGCGCGCCCTCTGCCGTCGCGCTGAGGGGACCAACCCAAGCACCGGCCAGTCAACCCGTGACACCCTTGGTTGCACCTGACACCTGCGCTGAACATCATGGATCCCACCAGTCTTGAGCGTCTCGCGGCCCTGAAGCGGCAATTGCCCCAAAAGCTGCCCCTGCCGGATCAGGCAGCGGACAAAAAATCGGCCCAGCGGCAACCGATGGGCCGGCACCCTCTGGAAACAACCCAGGATCCCGAGCACCTCTTTGAGGAACTGATGAACGCCAGCCCGGACGGCCACGTCCCCGATCATCTTCTCAGGCGCTTACGCGGCTTGGAGCAGCAGCGTGCAGAGGGCGCTGGGGACAGGCCCGGGCTGCCAATGGGGGACCGTGAGCAAGAGCAATACAGCCTTTTTGAAGCCCTGTTGGGGGACGAGGACTAGGGAACGTGACGCTGAGCGCCCAAGGGCCAGCCGCCATGGGCGTCAATGGTGGCGTCAACGGCGGCCATGAGGCGAGGCGTTGTGGCCAGGGCGGCGCAGAGGCGGCGGTAGTGGTGAATATCTGCAAAGGAAAGCCGATGACCCTTGCGATCTTTGAGCCACTTTTGGGCAGGGCAGTGGCCACCGATGGTGAAGGTCCAGGTTTCAGGAGACACGCCGTGGAAACATTGTCCGGCATTGATCCACACCTGGCCGGGATGGTGATGGTGGGGCGGCCCATAGGAGACGTTCTCCACACAGTTGTCGCCAGGATGCGGGAACGTGGGCATATCCTGTCCCTCCTCCTGGAGAAGGTGAAGCGCCACCAATTGTTGACCCAGGCCAGCAAGGTCTGCAAACAGGGCTGGGCTACCGATCAGGGGCACAACGGGGAAATCCGATTTCAAATGGTCCCGGTAGCGCTGACGATAGGCGGGGCTGTGGAGCACGGCATAGATGCTGTGGAGCACGTCCTCCGGTCCAAAGCTGGTCGCCAGATCTCCTGGGCCGTCAGGGACAAACGTCAGATTGAGAGCGGCAGAACTGGCATTGACAAAGCTTGGGTTGAGGTTATGTTTCCTGGTTGAGCTAACCTTGACATCCTCGTCGGCCAAGTACTGATAGAGGGGGAAAAGGCAGTTGCCACCGCGCCGAAAAAGGTTGAGGTCAGTGGGCCTGTCTGAAATCAAGACAACATCCCATCGCTGCGAGCCAGTCGCTTGGCCAGCGCGGCCAATGCATAAAGCAAGATTGGGGCCATCCAGCATATGCTTCATAACTTTCCGTCTGGGCCTGCAAATAAAGCCACAGTCACATCCAGTATAATAAGTGAAGCACTGATCAAAGGGACGGTATAAAATTTTTACGATATGCCGATCTTGATTAGGATAATCTTTCAGGTCTTGCTGGGCTCGCTGCACAGACCAATCACGAGTATCTTTTCCCAAGCCATAGGCTTGTCTGGCGTCTTCCACGTCCCGTTGCGAGAAGTCGTTCACAACCTGCCTCAATCGATCTCCATCAAACTGAATTGACAGCTTGTCACGAGCTGTGGCTATTCCTACAGATTGTTCCAGAAAAATGTCGATTACCTTATAGCCTCTTTCATATTCTTTTGTCAGCTTCTCGTTCCGTGGCACGAATAGATAGCAGGGAGCGTGGGGCAACAGGCGTCTCCAGGGGGTTGTTTTTACGTCGTTGGCGGCAAGCCAGCCATATTTTCCGCCACCAGGGCCGGCGTCACGCTCACCCCAAAGCTCTGCCCAGAACACATTCTTTTTCAGTCGATGAGGGCTGTTGCCATGCTTGACAAAAAGACCGATGGCAACACCCTGCTGAATATCAAACACGTTCATATCTCTCCCACCACCAGGGGCCTGCTCCCGGCGTCTGGCATTGCCATGAAGATCCAGCAGGTAGAGATCATCAAAGGTCTCCATGAGGCTACGGCGCATCCCACGAAAGGTGGGGCTATCCAGATAGCTGTGGTTGGTGACAAATGCGAGAATCCCCTCATCAGTCTTCTCGATGCACCATTGGGCGAAGCGGATAAATTTCACGTAATCGTCATTGAGCCACTTCATGTTCTTCTCCTGGAGGAGTTGACCATCCACATGGAAATAACTTCCTGTTGCGCCATCATCATTTTGTCCGCGCAACAACTGATTGATCCAGAAACTCTTGTTGGCAGAGTGTCCCGAATAGGGTGGATTGCCAATCACCACCATGACGGGTTTCTGCCGCTTGACTTCATCGGTACTGGCGGCTTCACGGGCCATGGCATGGGCCGGGAACACACCTTGCATCTGCTGACGGCCCCCTTCCAAGGTGTTGGTGAGAACCAGGTTCAAGCGCTGACCAGGCTCCAGTTGCAGCCCCTGGTGTTTGTTCCCCAATTCCAGGGCCAGCTTCAAGTGGCCCACGGCATAGGGCGCCATCAGCAGTTCAAAGCCGAACAGTCGCGGTAGCAGGTGCTGCTTCACGTAATCCGGCCAGGTACCAGCCAGCCCTTGCCGCTCCAAGGTGGCGCGAATTTGAACAATCACTTCCCGCAGGAATGTTCCCGTCCCAGCAGCAGGATCCAAAATCAGGACACGATGCTGTTCATCCGGCCCCGGCATCTCGGCCAAACCCCAAGGCACGGCAAACTGATCCTGTAGCAGCTTGTCCACACTGCGGACAATATAGGACACCACCGGCCCAGGCGTATAGTACACACCACGAATATCTTTGAGTTCTGGATCATAGGCCTTCAAGAAAGTCTCGTAAAAATGCACCACTGGATCTTCCCGTTGGCTGTGTTGCCTGAAATCCTTCAGGATTGCCACCATATCGGCTTGCTCCAGAAGACGGGCCAGATCATCAACGATCCAGGCCATCCGTTCATCCAGTCCCGGTGCTGTGACGTGGTTAAAGACGTCTTGGAGAAACGGGGTGGTTGTGCTGAAGACCGCTGATTGACGGGTGAAGGGCACTCCTGCCGGATGGCCACAGCGGGCGGCAAACAGGCCATAGGTTGTGGTTTGCGCTTGCAAATCGGCGAAGTCTTCTGCAGAGAGATTCGTGATTAACGCCTGGCGGTAGACTTGCCATAGATCCTGCAACGGCCCTGTGCCCCCGTCCTCTGCCAGGACCTCAACCATGGCGTCCCGCAGGAGACGGGTCTTGACGGCCATGGTGCGGGCCAGCGTCTCGACATGGCCAATGGTCACCAGCGCCGCGCTCAAAAAGTCTGGAGAAGGGCTTTCATTATAGGAAGACTTTCCCATGCCCCAATGGCCCCATCCGCCCCCTCTCCATCCCGTTCAGATGCCGCCGCCCCGGCGCTGCCGCGACGGCTGGTGGTGGCGGGCACGGATACGGGGGTGGGCAAAACCATGATCTCGGCCCTGCTGGTGCGGGCCTTGGCGGCCCGCTATTGGAAACCCATCCAGGCCGGCTTGCCGCCTCTGAGTGCGGAGCCCAGCGACAGCCAGCAGGTGCGGACCCTCAGCGGTTGCCCTGGCAGCGCCGTTGTGCCGGAGGCTTATGGTCTCCAACATCCCGCGTCTCCCCACTGGGCCGCCGAGCAGGAGGGAATCGTTCTGGAGCGCCAGCGCCTCTGGCCACCGGAAGACGAGGAGCACAAAGCGCTGGTGGTGGAGTTGGCAGGGGGTCTGCTGGTGCCCGTCACCCGCAGCCTGTTGCAGATTGACGTGATGGCGGAATGGGCGCTGCCGGTGGTGCTGGTGGCCCGGGCCGGTCTGGGCACCATCAACCACACCTTGTTGAGTCTGGAGGCCATGCGTCGGCGCCGCATTCCGGTGTTGGGACTGGTGCTCAACGGAGACGGCTTTGCCGATAACGCCACCGTGTTGCCCCAATTGGGCCGCACCCGTCTCCTGGGTCACGTGCCCCGCCTCCCCACACTGGATCCAGGGGTACTGGATCAGGTGTGGCGCAGCAGTGGCATGGCAAGCTGGTGGCCGGCAACGGCATCCCCTCCCCATGGCTGACGATTCCTCCCGCCTGGAAACCGATAGCCTGGGGCCGGTCACTGTAGAGGCCCGGCACTACTGGGGCGCCCAGACCCAGCGGGCCATCCGCAGCTTTGCCATCGGCCCGGATCGGATGCCCATGGAGATCATCCACGCCCTGGGGCGCATCAAGAAGGCGGCGGCCCTCAGCAATGCCCAGCTCGGCGTGTTGGACGAACAGCGCTGCGGCTGGATTGTGGCCGCCTGTGACGAGGTGCTGGCCGGCCGTTTTGATGATCACTTTCCCCTCAGTGTGTGGCAGAGCGGCAGCGGCACCCAGACCAACATGAACGTCAACGAGGTGATCGCCAACCGGGCTTCGGAGCTGGGGGGTGGGCAGCGGGGCCGGAAGCGGCCCGTCCATCCCAACGATCACGTGAACCGCTCCCAATCCACCAACGACGTGTTCCCCGCGGCCGTTCACCTAGCGGCCGGAGACAGCGTGCAGCAGCAGTTGTTGCCCAGCTTGACGGAACTGATCGCCGCCTTGTCCGCCAAGGCAGCCCAGTGGACGGACGTGGTGAAAATTGGCCGCACCCATCTTCAGGACGCGGTGCCGCTGACGGTGGCCCAGGAGATGGGGGGCTGGGCAGCCCAGTTGCAGGATGCCGAGCGGCGGTTGCGAGACTCCCTTGCAGGACTCCAGGCCTTACCCCTGGGTGGCACGGCGGTGGGGACGGGCCTGGGGGCGCCAACGGGCTTTGGGGAGTTGGTGTGTGAACACCTGCGTCAATGGAGTGGGCAAAACTGGCACGTGGCCTCCAATCGCTTTGCGGTGATGGGTTGCCATGACGCCCTGGTGGACCTGATGGACCGCATCGGCCAACTGGCCATGGGGCTTCACAAAATTGTCAACGACATCCGTCTGCTGGCCTCGGGTCCCCGGGCCGGTTTTGGTGAATTGCGGCTCCCCGCCAACGAACCGGGCAGTTCCATCATGCCCGGCAAGGTGAACCCCACCCAGTGCGAAGCCGTGGCCATGGCCACGGTGCAGGTGCTGGGCCAGAGCAATGCCGTCACCATGGCGGGGTGCGGTGGACACCTGCAGATGAACGTCTATAAACCACTGCTGGGCTTCAACCTGCTACGGGCCACGTCCCTGTTGGGGGACTGCTGCCGTTCCCTGCGGGTTCACCTGGTGGAAGGGCTGGAGGTGGACGGTCACCACATCGGCGCCTTGCGGGATCGTTCCCTGATGCTGGTGACAGCCCTGGCGCCGGAAATTGGCTACGACGCCGCTGCCCGGGTGGCGCTCCACGCCCATGCCCACCAACTCGGTTTGCGGGACGCTGCCCTGACCCTGGGTGTCATCACGGCAGAACGTTTTGACCAAGTGGTGAATCCCCAGGCCATGGCTCATCCTGATGGGAAGTAACCCACCTGCATGACGCCGCCACGCCTCCTGCCAGTTTAAGGAACAGTTGGCCACAAATTCAGGTGTTGGTGGGTCAGGCGTGGCTGGGGTCCATGGCGATAGCCGTGATCAGTGTGTTGGTAGCCAAGAGCGATTACAGAGAAAACTCTTGAAAGAATGACTTCAACTTGTTCAGAGGTGATTTAAGAAACTTTTGTAAAACTTTACAATTTAATGCTTGCGATCTGGCCAGTTCATGGTTACAATTTTGGGATCAAAGCCGTCTTCAGGTTGGTCATATCAGGTATTCAAGCGCAGCCCTCGGACATCTTGCTCTGAAAGTTGAAACACCCCTACACCCAATCTGACACGGCCGTTTTGTTCACAGAACCTACGGCATGAACACCCGCATCGATGCCCTTGGGTACGACTTCAGCACCCGTATTGAGCAAGTGTACCAACTCCTCTTGCCAGAGAAACAGTGCCCCCTGCGCCTTACCATGCTGCACGGCGCATGGACGGGCGTCAAAGCAACGGTGTCTGCTGGCTGGCTCATACTCCTCACCGACGACCTGGGGGTGATCTGGCTGGAAATCAAGGCCAGCGAAGCCAGGGCCGGCAAGCGGTTGGACGAACTCAGAGAGGACACGAGAGAACAACGCTCCGACCTGAAGTCTCTCGGCGCAAAAGTAGATTGCTTGGTGGAAAGCGTTCTGGTGGCCAGGCAGTCCTGAGAGCGGGCGCCGATCCAGCTTGTCTCCCAAGTCAGGTGGGGGAAGGGTGATTTTCGTGGTGTCCCTGGTTTGCTGGCTGCGCAGCCGAACGGCGACGTCCTGTGCGTTCGCTGATCTGGCGGCTCCTCTGCTGGGAATCGTGAACAACGGGACGCCGTTCTCTGTCGTAGGCCGCCAGGGCGGCAAGGGGATTACCAGGACGGGCCGCGATGCTTGCGGCCAACACACCGGCATCCTCCAGGCCGGTACACATGCCCCGCGCCTGGGAGGAACTCATGGCATGGGCGGCATCACCAATTAATGCCATTGGACCCAGCGCCAACCGCGGCAGACAGTCAATATCAAAGGAGTAGTTACACACCAATGAAGTAGCGGGCGTAGCGGCAAAAAGGGCCTGCACGTCGGTTGGCAGCTTGTCCACCTCGGGGGGCGGCGGCGGCTCGGCCAACCGCTGCCGGCGCGAGGCAGCCGTTGCAGGATAGGGCTCTTCGCAAAAGAAGCCCCAGTGGGTCCAGGCCTTGCCGTGCTGGTCGTGGCCCAAGTCAAAGATGTTGGCATAAATTCCGCGGCCACGGGCATAGACGATGAAATCCCCTTGGCAACAGAATTGGTCGTCCTGCACCAGCCCACGCCACACCCGATCCCCCAGGTAATGGTAACGGCGTTCCGGAGCCACCACGGTAGCCAGGGCGGAATGGATGCCGTCGGCGCCAATCAGCAGGTCACCACACCAATGGCGCCCATCACTGAAGGTGGCCGTGATTCGGGGGCCGGGGCCTGAGCCAGCCCATGGCTGCTGCACATCAACGGTTTTCAGGGTGGCGCCGCCACAAAAGGCAGTGGCGTCGAACGTTGACCAGAGCCGGTTGAGAATCACGGAGCGGCGGATCAGCAGTGATGGGCGCCGGGACGGATTTTGGTTGGCCGGCTCGCTGCTGATGGGGTCGCCGCGCAGGTTACGAAAGCAGAACCGCCGTACGGGCTGTGCCGCTGCCACCAGCTCATCCACGATCCTGCCGAGTCCCGCTTGATCAAGCGCCACCAGCCCGCGGCTCATGAGCAGGATGCCGCATCCCTGGGTGCGGGGCTGGGCTGCCCGCTCGAACAGGGTCACGTCGTGACCTTGGCGTTGCAGCAGGACGGCCAGGGTCAGGCCACTGGTGCCGGCGCCCACCACACCAATTCTTAAGGCTCCCACGCCTGCTGCTTCTGATTGGAGGACAACATATCAGTACAGTCTGTCGTGCCGGGTTCCATTGCGTCATTGAAGGGTGAACGCACCATGACGGACAGCAGCGATCACTTCCCCATCACCCTGGGGGTGGAGGAAGAACTATTTCTTGTGGATCCCCAATCTGGGGATCTGTTGGTGGATCCCGACATGGGGATTTTTGAGACCTGTGCCGCCACCTGCGGTCCCCACAAGGTGGTGCGGGAGTTTTTCCGCTGCCAGATTGAAACCAACACCCGGGTTTGCCACTCGGTGGCGGAGGTGCGCACGGCCTTGCAGGAGACCCGAAGAATCGTCGTGGATGCGGCGGCACGACACGGGGCCTCGGTCATGGCCTCGTCCACCCACCCCTTTGCGGCATGGCAGGCGCAAATGGTAACGCCCAGTGAGCGCTACCAGCGCTTTCTCGCCAGCTTCCAGGACGCGGTCCGGCATTTCGTGATCAACGGCATGCACGTTCATGCCGGGTTTGGTGATCCGAATACCCGCATTGTGGTGATGACCGCCCTGCGCCGCTACCTGCCCCTGCTTCATGGCCTGTCCAGCTCGTCGCCGTTCAGCAGCGGCCGGGAGACGGGATTCAAGTCCTACCGGTTAAGCCTGCTGAGCGCCCTGCCCCGCACCGGGATGCCCAACCCGTTCTATTCCCGGGCGGATTACGACCACCTGATGGCCGAATACCGGCGGATGGGCTTCGTTCGGGACGGCAGCGAGCTGTGGTGGGATATCCGACCGTCCCAATTCTTCCCCACCATTGAATTGCGCATCTGTGACGCCTGCACCCGCATGGAAGACGGGGTGGGCTTGGTGGCGCTCTATGCCTGCCTGATCCGTTGGCTACTGCGCCAGGCACGCATGGGCACGCTGCCGGCCGAACCGCCCACTGAACTGATTGAGGAGGAACGCTGGATTACACAGCGCCATGGCGTGTCCCCCCTCTTCCATCACCGCAGTTGTGACGAGGACAGGATGGGGCGTCCCCACACCCTGGAAGAACTCCGGGAGCACTTGGCGGAGGACGCCCGTGCCCTGGATTGCGAGGCGGAGTTGCACCACGCCCTCACCCTTGCCCGGGACGGCACCTGCGCGGATCGCCAACTGGACCTTTACCGTCACCGCCGCCAGGAAGGAGACGATCACCAGAAAGCCCTGCATCACGTGGTGGATCTGCTGTTGACCCACACCAAAGAGCACGATGCCCAGGGCACTACCCTAGGAAAGAACCTGAACCAGACGGCATGAGCCTTGCGCTCTCCACCCAGCTCATTTGCTTCCTGCTGCTCTCCGGCGCCTTGCTGTTGGGAGCTTTGGGGGTTGTACTGCTGCCCAACGTGGTCTATTCCGCTTTTCTCCTGGGTGGTGTGCTGCTGTCCATGGCAGGGCTCTATCTGCTGCTCAATGCCAGCTTCGTGGCCGCCGCCCAAGTGTTGGTGTATGTGGGCGCCGTCAACGTGTTGATCCTCTTTGCCATCATGCTGGTGAACAAGCGTCAGCCCCTGCGACCCATGCGGGTGCTGCTGCTGCGTCGGCTGCTGTCGGTGGGGGTCTGTCTGGGACTGCTGGCCCTCCTTGTTCAGGTGGCTCTCACCACCTCCTGGTCTGTCCCTGGCCCCCCATCCATCGGTGAAGCCGCCATCACCCGCATTGGCGAGCATTTCTTCACGGATTACCTGCTCCCCTTCGAGGTGGCCTCGGTGTTGTTGTTAATGGCCATGATTGGTGCCATCGTGCTGGCCCGCCGTGACGTGCTGGCCCGTGACGTGGTCACCGGCGCACCCGCGGACCAGGCCCTCCTGGAACGGCAGCGCCCACCCCTTCTTCCCAGCCAGGACGGATCCTCTCCATCAGCGCCTTCCCCATGATCACCATCACGGACATTCCCCTCCAGGCTTACCTGGTGGTTGCCGCCATGCTCTTCTGCATCGGCGTCTGGGGGCTCATCAACAGCCGCAATGCGGTGCGGGTGCTGATGAGCATTGAACTCATGCTCAATGCCGTCAACCTGAACATGATGGCCTTCTCCAGTTATCTGGATGGGGCACAAGTGCGGGGCCAAGTGTTTGCCGTGTTTATCATCACCGTGGCCGCCGCCGAGGCCGCCGTGGGGTTGGCCATTCTGCTGTCCCTCTACCGCAACCGCGACACTGTGGACATGGAGCAGTTCAACCTGTTGCGGTGGTAGCAGTTGCTTTCTCTTAGCCAGTTAACCTGGTCTTGAGCCTGATCAAGAAACAATGACAACAGCAGAGGTCACTTGGGACATTGGTTCCATTGATGCCGCCACTGGAGCATTGAGCAGGTTGGCGGAGTTGGAGCGGGCTGTTCGGAAAGCTGCCGTCCTCAAAAGGGTGAGCGGGGTTCTGAAGCTTGTTCAGTTGGCTCGCCTCTGGGCACTTGTCAACATTCTCGACGTTTGGTTGCTCTTGATTATGGGGATTGCCCACTGGAAAACCCAGCGGCTGACCTCGTACATGAACCAGGAAGCGTTTGACGGTGATGAGGGACTGGCTGAGTTGAAGGGGGTTGCCAGGCGCTGCGGGGATCTGGTGCAGCGTCTTGATGGCTCTTGTGGCAAGCGCCGTCGCCTGGGACGACGCTGGGGGCTGCTACTGCCACTGAACGGCCTGGTTCTGCATCAACTGGAAAACCTGACTTGCGAGGTGGAAGACATCGGCGAGACCGCTGCCCTGTCCGCCAGCCCTGATCTCAGGGCTGGCATCATGAATCAGTTGACTGCCCACGGCATCGTCTCAGCCGACGATCTGTAGTGTCCGTGGCAGCAGGGAGATGTCTGAAGCACTCTAGCGGGTTTGAAAACAATCTCCAATCCTTTGCCAACAGGAAGGATCCGGGGTTAACCGAGCGTGTTCACAAAGAGTTGACATTACGATTGGAACAGGGTCCTCCAGGCAATGATCACCGCCTGAGCGGATTTCAAAGCCTTCCCGTCTTCAAAATGCGGGTTCCGGCCCAGGGGCGTGGCAAGAGTGGCGGAGCCCGTGTCATCTACTACTGTGACCAGGAAAGTCTCCTTCCGCTCTTTTGATTTACGTTAAGTCCAAGAAGACCGACATGAGCCCAGCAGACCGCAAGCAGATTAAGGACGCCCTCCAGGATGCTGGCCTCTGGCCAGAATGAACCACCATGGCCGGCGCCAAGGAGTCCCTCTGGACAAGGTCAGGGATCTCCCCCGTGCCAGGCGACCCCCTGGCACGGGGCAACCGTTGTCCGGCCCTCCTGACTTGCTGTGAAGTTGACCTCTGTCTGGCTGATCTGTCGTGACGGGACGCCCCTGTCAGATCGTTGGGGCCACCTCTGTGCTGAACAGCTCAGCGGGTTTGGCGTCCCCTGCAAAATTGCCCGCAGTGGGCTTAACTGCAACCCCTTCCCGGACTTGCTGGCCACAGGGCTGCCGGATTTGGCGGTGGTGCTGGGGGGGGACGGCACCGTGCTCAGCGCGGCCCGTCACCTGGCCTCCTATAGGGTCCCGCTACTGGCCTTCAACGTGGGTGGCCATCTGGGCTTTCTCACCCATACCCCCAGTCTGCTCCACCAAGGGTCGGGGAACGGAGAAGACAGCGTCTGGCAGCGTATCCGCGATGACCGTTATGCCATCACCCGGCCCATGCTGCTGGAGGCGGCCGTGGATTACGGGGACGGGAAACTGGACTATGGCCCGGTTGGAGACCTCCATCTGGCCCTCAATGATTTCTACCTTCGCCCCGGCCTGGATGATCGCTCCCCCACCTGTCGCCTGGAGTTGGCGGTGGATGGGGAAGTGGTGGACCAGGTTCAGGGAGACGGGCTGATTGTGAGCACCCCCACCGGCTCCACGGGGTACACCTTGGCTTCCGGTGGACCCATCGTCCACCCTGGCATTGACGCCATCGTGGTGAGCCCCATCTGCCCCATGAGTCTCTCCAGCCGCGCCGTGGTGCTGCCCCCCCGGGCCCGCCTGGCCATCTGGCCCTTAGGGGAAACCGGCCGTGTGGTGAAGCTGTGGAAGGACGGGGCCTACGCCGCCACCCTTCATCCCCGGCAGAAGTGCATCCTGCAACGGGCCCGCCGCCATGCCCAAATGCTGATGTTGGAGCAGCAGCCTTCCTATTTCAAGACCCTGCGCCGTAAGCTCAACTGGGCCGGCAGTGTCGGTGGCTCCCCACCATCGCCCCCTTCAGGTTCAAACGGCACCACCCCTTGACCGCCTAGGACTGTGAGATGATGAAAACTGGATCATGTGGCCGCACCACCGGCAGCCACATGATCCAGGAGACACATCAACTCGGCTTTCACGTTCTCGATGACCAAGTGGGTGAGGTCGCCACATGATCCAGGAGACACATCAACTCCCCGTCACAAGACGCAGAGGTGGCAACAGGGATCAACCGTGTGGGCGTAGGGGGACTTAATGCAACGCGCTCGGGGAGTGGTGGTGGTCCTGAAGCAAGCTGCGGCCATGAGGGACTCTTACCGCCAAGGGCTACCAACCGGTTATTATAAAAACGATCAAGTTCGTAGAGCCGCCGCACGGGCTGGCCGTAGTAGCTTTTGCCGTTGAGCTTGGGGAAAGAGGCCCATTCCGGCGCCAGCTTGGCCACCAGTTGTCGTGTCAGCTTGCCCTCATCAGCCAGTGGCAGTGCGCAGCGGCGCTGAATCAGGAAGAGTGCAGCCTGATCTTGGGAATCCGGTCCGAAGTCTCTCAACTTGAGGGCTTTTTTGGCTATCTCCCATGTGGGGGGCAGGAACTGATAGGCTCCGGCTGCGGCAGAGGTATAGCGGCCTTTGGAGATCACCTTTTCGGGGTGACGGGTCAGGTCATGAAAACGCCCACCGCCAAACAGAATCTGATATCCGTCCTTTTCCTGGGTGCCCTCGGCACGACGAATGGTGTCCAGCAATGCACGTCGCTGAGAGGTCACTTCGTAACACTTGTCCGGGTTGCCAGCATCGCATTTGTGATCACACCTGGGCAGGCGGGCCATTGCCGGCATGGTCCAGGCAAAACAGACCAGAGCCAAAGGTAAGAGACTCCGCAACACTTGACCAAACTCTCCGAAAATGAACGAGTGAACCAGCTTGTCAGTGAAACCTTGCCAACGCAGGCCGCCACAGGCAATGGCAGCAGTGGACACTAAGACAAATGACTGTTTTCCCTTGACGGTGAGGGTCAAAGGTGTCAGCGGCCATGGCCTCACAAATGGTGCTGAATCCCGCTTGGCGAGTACCCATTCCCAGAGGGGACATGGGCTGTTAGAGTTGCTGGAGTCACGAGGTTCTCACCCCTGCGGAGCCCGATAGAGACACTCTTGCCGCCGCAGGATGGCCTCCGAGTCAAACCAGCATTGCGCCGCCCAGAGTAACCGGTGGCCCTCCAGATGCACCATGGCAAAGTGACGCAGGGGGCGACCCTGTTCATCCCGGCCATGGCGGGGCACCACGGCGGCATTGAGATAGGCCGTGTTGTGACAATCCATCAGGAAGGAACGGCGCTGACCGCCCCCCCTGAGGCGATGGTGCATATGGCCGAACACCACCAGGGGAAGGGGGCGCCAGCGGCGGATCCGGGTGATGGCCGCAGCCAGGTCCAGATCGCCCCAGTCTCGTGCAGGGCGGCACCAGTCCCGACCGCAGACATCATGGGCGGCGCTCCCTAGCCCCGTGGGCCCCACGTGACCCAGGAGCACCAGGGGCTCCTGGGCCGATACCGTGGCTGCCGCCGTGGTGATCCGCGCAATGGAAGTCTCCAAGGGCACAGGACCCCAGACGGAGCGCACGGCAGCCGAGAGCACGTAGCCGCCGCCAGAGCTGGCGGGACGACCGCCAACAACAGCCAGGCCAGGGGGCTCCAGCCGCCGCACACCCCAGCCGCAATGCACGTCCCCCAGCAGATGCAACTGGCGGCGCAACACCTCGCCATGGGTATCTCGGGCAGCGTCGTGGTTGCCCAGAATGCAGGCCACGGGATAGGGAAGCCTTGCCACCATCCGACTCATGCGGTCGTCTCCCTCCCCCAGATCACCCACCACCAACACCACGTCCGGATCCAGCCGCTCCAGGATGCGGTCGTCGACGGCATCCCATAGACCATGTAAATCTCCGGCGATGGCAATCCGCGTTGGGCAGCGGCCCATTCAAGACTTTGGTTAGGCTTAAGTATCTTGCCTGGTTTTGCCTCCCGTGTTTGCCGCAGCACCACCGCTGGAAGCGCAACCCGGGTTGGGCCATGGCCCCAGCCCGAAGGATCTTCCGGCAGCCATTGCGGAACTGCGTCAGCAGCGGCGGGCCACCATCCTGGCCCACTACTACCAGGAACCCGAGATTCAAGACATTGCCGATTGTATTGGCGACTCCCTGGAACTCTCCCGGCGGGCCGCCGAGACGGATGCGGATGTGATTGTATTTTGCGGGGTCCACTTTATGGCGGAGACCGCCAAAATCCTCAATCCGTCACGCCTTGTGCTGCTCCCGGACCTGGAGGCCGGCTGCTCCCTGGCTGAAAGTTGTCCCCCCGAAGCCTTTGCCAGTTTCCGGGACCAGTATCCCGACCATCTGGTGGTGAGCTACATCAACACGTCGGCAGCCATCAAGGCCCAGAGTGATTTGATTTGCACCAGCAGCAACGCCGTGGACCTGGTGCGCCAGTTGCCGGACGACCAGCCCATCCTCTTTGCGCCGGACTGCAACCTGGGCCGGTGGGTGCAGCAGAAAAGTGGCCGCCCCATGGTGCTTTGGCCGGGAAGCTGTATCGTTCATGAAACCTTCAGCGAGGCGGCGGTGCTGGCGCTGAAACAGGCCCATCCGGAGGCGGCGGTGATTGCCCATCCGGAGTGCCGGGAAAACCTGTTGGATCTGGCTGATTTTATTGGCTCCACCAGTCGCTTGCTCAGCCATAGCCGCAGTGCTGCTGCCCCGGCGTTCATCGTCCTGACAGAGCCCGGCATCCTGCACCAGATGCGTCGGGCCATGCCCGATAAAACCTTTCTGGAGGTGCCGGGACTGGATGGGTGCAGTTGTAATGCCTGCCCCCATATGCGTCGCAACAGCCTGGCCAAACTCTGGCGCTGCCTGGAGACCCTGGAGCCCCGCATTGAACTGCCGGAGGATCTGCGTCAACGGGCTTTGGTGCCCATTCAGAGAATGCTGGCCATGACTCGCTGAGGCATTTGTTGCCCTAATCAGTG
This sequence comes from Prochlorococcaceae cyanobacterium jk18x22bins.40, assembly GCA_022826155.1. Taxonomy (GTDB): domain Bacteria; phylum Cyanobacteriota; class Cyanobacteriia; order PCC-6307; family Cyanobiaceae; genus Synechococcus_B. The sequence continues at coordinate 79,045 of JAJDVL010000044.1, forward strand.
ACCAAAGATACACGGTCTTGTGGCCCTCGTCGTCCTGTGGGGGCGCAGCCCGGCCAAGGTAAAGAAAATTCGTACAATCGACACGCTTTCAGCCACCATGCTCGTCAAGACCGTTGTTGCCGATCTGCTCTGGGAAATGGAGTTTCTGCAAGGTCGCTGGGCCATGGCGCGTCAAGACTGGCAAATCCTCAACCAGCACGCTCCAAATCGGCAAGTGCGGAACCGCCAGGTCATGCACCACAGGTTGCAACGGGAGTTGCGCAGTTTACGTTGCCGTGTCCAGCATGTGGAAAAAATTGCCCAGTCTCTCCCTGCCGGAGGTGGCGAAGCCATGGGGCTGAGCCTGCTTCGGGCCGTCTGCAGGACGGTGCTAATCCAGGTGGACGAGCGGCACTGCTCCCTAGGCAGCCTCGCCTAGCTGTCCCCGTCCTTCGCCAACCGGGGGCGGTCATCATCGCCACGGCTCAGTTCCTGGTCAACCAGCAGCAACGCCGCAGCGTCCTCACCGGTCAGCCGCACCCGACTCATCATATAGGCAGCCTGGGCTTCCGAATCCGTCTGCTGTTGGATGATGCCGTCCAGGAAAACAGAGGTGATGTAGTCTCCAGCCCTCTCGGCCATGGAGTAAATCTGCTGCGCTGATGCTGTCACCGCCACTTCGTTGTCAAAGATGAACCGGGTTGCAGCTTCCACGCTGTCCCAGGTGTCCGTGTTGGGTTCCAGGGTGGCCAGCTCGACGGGTTGGCTGCGATCAATGAGGTGATCCGCCACGAGGCAGGCATGTTGGTGTTCACTCAGAGCCTCCTGGCGTGCAAATGCGGCAAACCCTTTCAGGTCCCGCTCTGCAAACCAGACAGCCAGGCGGAAGTAGTCGTAACTGGCTTGCAACTCCATCTGCAAGTGGAGCTGCAGATGACTCAGAACATCGGCTGCCAGGGCACGGGGGACAGGGCGGCGCCGCTGGGCTGGCCGACTGGTCAGGGCCAGGGCTTCGGTGTTGGGTGTTGTGGTCATGGTGTTGTGGTCTCCACGGGAGACTAGGTTGGCCGGTCAGGCTTCACCACAATCATAATCAAACATGGTTTGGTGACAAAAGGTGCATTGGATTTGTGACAAATATCACAACTCGCAGCGCTTTCGGTGGCGCTGTTGGCGCCTGGATTGTTGAGACTGGATTCAATGCTCCAGCCGTTTAGACCCCATGCATCCCATTGCCTCAGTCCAGCGCAAGCGCAAAAAAGGCTGTAAGCGGTCCAAATGCAGCAAATGGAAGGGTGGCTCCTGCCGCTGTGGTCGTGAGTAGGGGAACGAGCATCGTTGATGATCACGTTTCCATGACTCACTCCCCGGTCTTCACCAGACTCAACAGCCAAGCTGGTGGGCCAGACCCAGCACGCTTTCCGTGACGACGTCGAAAGCGTGCTCAGCCTTGCAATCACGGTCCTGGTGGAGACCGTATTCCGTAGGTCGTGCGATGAAGGCTGTGGCCAAACCACAGGCCCGGGCTGCGAGAAGGTCACTGTTGTGGGCCGAGCACATCATCACCTGTCCAGGTGTTAGCCCCAGCCAGTCCACGGCTGTTTTATAAGTCTCAGGCAGCGGCTTGTAGGCCTGCGCCGGTTCGGCACCCAGGATCACATCCCAGGGCAATTCTGCATACTTGGCCATGTTGACCAGCAGCGCCACATTCCCATTGGACATGGTGCCAAGGATGAACTGGCTCTTGAGCCGCATCAACCCCGGCACCGAATCTGGCCAGGGGTCAAGCTGGTGCCATGCCCGGTTTAGGTGGTCAATCTCTGGCTCCGTCAGGTCAGTAATTCCGAACTCCTGGAGCACGTCCATCAGGCTTTCCCGGTGCAGCACGTCCAGCCGTACGAAGTCGCGTCTGCCGCTGCGCACTTGCTCCATGGCTGGCTGATACTTGCCGCGCCAGGCATCCGCAAAACCGCGCCAGTCAACGGCAATGCCCCTCGGTTCCAGGAGGGTCTTGGCTTGGCGTGACACACTCTCCCGCCAGTCGACCACCGTGCCGAAGACATCAAACAGCAAGGCCTCAACCACGCTGGTGGTGCAATTCACTGGGCAAGAGAGGAGGTCAGAAATTACCTTAGCCGGCTTCCTGGACCAGGGATAAAAGACGGGGGGAGACTCTTGTTCCCGTACCCGCGTCCACTTCCAGGAGGTGGGCTTGCCGCGCCTTGCTGATCAAGCGGGTGGTGGTCACCCGGGTGGTGCCGATGAGTTCGGCAATGCGCTCATGGCTCAGACGGAACGAGAGAGTACACCAATCCCCACAGCGTCGCCCCAGCCGCGACACCAGCAAGCCAAACAGGGCCTGGAGTCGCAATTCGGCGGTCTTGAAATGGCGGATCCGCAGCAGTTGCAAGGTCCACTCATTCACTGTGCAGACGCCCATGTCACTGCTTTCCGGGTGAACCACAAAGCTGAGGCTGGTGAGGGCCTCAATACAGACCCCTTCGCTACAAAGACGGTCCGTTGTAATGCGGTCGTTCTGCTGCAGGAACGCCAGGGTCATGCCCTGGGTTTCTTCACAGGGGCAGAGCACGCGTCCGACACCGTCGAGAACCTCAATCTGCCTGGATTCACCAGCACTTACAGGATCAAGGAGGACCGTTTGTCCAGCAGGCATGCGGATGATCCCCCGTGGGGTTTCCGGCATGGGTCGATACAGGGGGGAAAGAGTCGTCACAAGCGCATGAGTTATCCAAGACGTGCAGCCTAAGGGCAATTCATAATCTATTGCAAGGGATTCTCAATTAAAAGAGAGTTGTGGAGACTGGTTCTCAAGAAGATGTTGCAAGGGGTTGTGGGGGTGAGCAGAAACGATGCCGCCTCTGCCCAAGCATCCAGACCGCAGGCCAATGGCTACAGCCCTTGGAGCCAATCCAGGAGGGTTTGACGATCCCCGGTGGACAAGGCCAGGTAGTTCTTCTTGGCGTCCTCGGCTTCACCCCCATGCCAGCGGATGGCCTCATCCACAGTGCGGGCCCGCCCATCGTGGAGATAGCCGGCCTTGCCATTCACCCGCTGGGCCAGTCCCAGGCCCCAGAGGGGTGCTGTGCGCCACTCCGCTGAACGGGTGTAACCATGCTCCGCCACACCATCATCCAGGCCAGGCCCCATGTCATGAACCAACAGGTCTGTGTAGGGCCAGATGGTTTGACCACGGATGGCCGCCACCACGGCGTCGGGATCGGTGCCGGTTCCATGGCTGGGCACATGGCAGGTGGCGCAGTGCAACTCCCCAAACAGTGAGCTGCCTTTGGACACCACCGGATCCTTGGCGGGTCGACTGGTGGCGGGCGCCCCAAGGCTCTGGCTGTAAAAGGTCACTGCCGTCAATTCGTCCCAGGTGATATCAGCGGGTTGCCCTTCAGCCGTCACGTTGGTCTCCGGACCGGCTGCCGTGGTCAGCCCCATGTCGTTGATGTAGGCCTCGGTGGTTTGCTCCTGCACGGTGGCTGTCCCCGCTTTCCAGCCAAAACGCCCCAGCGCCTGCTCCCCACGCCCCCGCTCCAGAAGGACGGGACGGCCGGAAATTCCGTCACCATCCCGGTCGTCGGGATCGGCATGGCTGAGGATGTCCTGGTCCGGAACGGCTTCCAGGAGGCCCAAGCCGATGAGGGGGGGCGCTGTTCGCAGAGAGCGGTTCATCTCGGCGTCTGCCACCACGTCGCCATTGGGACGGATTAAGCCCACTTGAACCTTTTGCAGGGGCGGTTCACCTCCTGCTTGTGGTTCCTCATGCCATGTGAGGTCCATGGTGGCCTCCGGCTGGTGGCCAAAAATTGCGTGATCCTGGACTTGCCACTCCCATGCGGGCACCGGTGTTGTGCCATTGGCCTCTTGCAGCGCCACCCGCACCAGAGAGACACCGGGAACAGGAGCGCCACGGCCATTGCGCACATGGCAGGCGACGCAGGAATTCGCATTAAATAACGGCCCCAAGCCCGCATCCTCATGGGTGGCCAGGGGGATATGGCTCCGCTCAAAAAGAGGATCACCAACATCATGGCGGGCAATCTCCTCCGGGGTCAAGTTTGACGCTGGTTTCTCGAATGCCGCTGAAGTGCGATTGAAGACTGTCAAGGCACCGGCAGCAAGCTGGGAATCCACTGCCAATGATGGGTTTTGCACAGCCGCCACCAGCAGCGCCGCCAGAATCGCACAGGCCAGGACAAGGAGTGGGCGGCGACGCACCACCCCTGTCATGGTCCCAGGTCCCATGAGCTTTCGCTTAGGGCAGCCTGGCGCTTCAAAAGGTGTCCAGTGTTTCAAGGGCCTGTGTCATCAGGTTGAACGCGGATTCCGTGGCTGCAACGGCTGCCTCCATGGACTCCACGACTGTGGGATCATCCAGCCGCTGACTCAACCTGGAGGGCATGGCCGCGGCGGCAGAAACGCTCATGGCCAGGGCATCTGAGAGTTTTTGGGCCAGGTCGGCATCCTTTGCGGCCAGCAACTGCTTCAAGCCCGTATCCTCAAACACGCTTTGCGCACCGGAGACGTTGGCCACAATGTCGGCATTGGTGGTGCCACTGAAGCGGCTTTCCAGACCCTCCGGGCCGTCCTCCAGAACAGCCCCCAGCTTCTCCAGATGCACCTCTTCCAAGGTGCCGATGGCACCTTCAATCATTTCCAGCACCGTGCCTTCAGGGTCGCTCGTCAGCGTGGCGCCAAAGCCGTCGGTTCCCGTCCAACTGCTCAGCAACTTGTCGGCGATGTCATGGAAGGCGTCTCCAGCCAAGGCAAGATAGCTGGTCTGCTGGGATGTAAGGTCTGCAGCCATGGGTGGCTCACTGCCGTCGCCATAGAGAACAAACTCAATGCCGTGGAAGCCGATTGACGTGGTGCCAAGCTGGGAGAAGGTGTCTGCCGTGAAGAAATCCGTCGCGAACGCCTGCTCCAGTTCCAGCACACTCACGGGCCAGTCGTCAAGATCCCCATCCAAGCCCTCCGTTTCCGCAGGACCGAAGGCCCAGCTTTCCGTTGTTTCCCAGAGCGGTCGCGTTTCAACCCATTGCTGGCGAGCGGCGGCCAGATGCGCGTCGGTCGGTTCGTTCGCCAGTGCCTGGAGCGCCTCGTTCAGGTCCTTACTCTCCTCGGCCAGGGCAGTGTAGGAGGGCAAAACCAGGTTCTCGACAAATGTACGACTCACCTCGGGAGGAGTAGCGCCATGGCCGTGGTCGTCGTACTGCTTGTTTTGAGAACAACCAACCACAAGCAAGCCTGCCGTCAGCACCAGCGAAGCCTTGGAGGCAAAAGGGCAAAGTTTAGTCATTAGGGACTTGTCAGGATTTTGGTAGTTAACGATGCAGAGATGATCAAACCATCATCCGACTACCCCAACAATTCTTCTCCCATCTTGCAGTTGACCAAAGTTTAATCAGACTCCGCCAAGTTGGTTTCACCACAGATAAAAGTTATCTTGTTATCTTGACTTTGTTGTATTTGTTACACTTAGGGTGGTTGCACTTAGGGTGGCGGATCTTCGCCCGGCGGCTCCCGGGTGAGGGCCAAGCGAATCTGGCGCAACTCGGCAAGCAACTCGGCAAGCAATGCTTCGATGGCGGTTGGGGGAGCGTTGAGAACCGTTACGTTCACCCCTTTAATCCGCAAGACGTCTCGGGCAAAGCGGCCCACTTCCTGGGGGTGAAACAGGAGCGGATCTTTGTGATCCTGGCGGAATTCAGCGTTCAGCCTGCGCAAATCGAAAGGCGGATTCAGAACGTGCGGGTCCGTGTTGGTATAGCGGTAGATGGAGGCGCGGGAACGGTTCAGGCAGTCCTGAACATCCTCGATGCTCATCAGCGCTTCCGAGGACGGAGAGGCAGCAGCCATGGGACTGGAATTGGACGAATGCGTCTCAAACGCTCAACAGTGTAACCGGCTGTGCAGCCTTGCTCCCCCTGGGGACCGGGAGCCAACCCTTACGCTTGGGCATCCAAACCCTGTCCCTTATCAGTCGTCCATGCGGGCCCAAGACCTTCTCCTGGTCACCCTTCGCGAGCCTCCAGCCGAAGCGGAAATCCCCTCCCACCAATGGCTGGTGAGGGGTGGATTCATCCGACGGGTTGCTTCCGGAATCTACGCCTACATGCCGTTGATGTGGCGGGTGCTGCGCAAGGTGGAGGCCATCATTCGTGAAGAGATGGATGCCACAGGCGCCCTTGAACTGCGCCTGCCCGCCCTTCAGCCCGCCGAACTGTGGCGCAGGTCCGGCCGCTGGGACACCTACACGGCCGGCGAAGGAATCATGTTCAGCCTCACCGATCGTCAGGGCCGAGAGCTGGGCCTGGGGCCAACCCATGAAGAGGTGGTCACGTCCCTCGCCGCCGACCTGATTCGCTCCTACCGGCAGTTGCCCGTCTCCCTCTATCAACTGCAAACCAAGTTCAGGGACGAAATCCGGCCACGGTTCGGGCTGATGCGGGGACGGGAATTCATCATGAAGGACGCCTACTCTTTCCATGCCGACGAGGAGGATCTGCGGCGCTACTACGGCTGCATGGATCAGGCCTATCGTCGCATCTTTGCCCGCTGTGGCCTCAAGGTGTTGGCGGTTCAGGCGGACAGTGGCGCCATCGGCGGCGGCGCCAGCCAGGAGTTCATGGCCGTTGCAGACGCTGGTGAAGACCTTGTGCTGAGCAGCGGTGACGGCCGTTACGCCGCCAACCAGGAGCGGGCCCAGTCCCTGCCGCCCCCATCGGCACCACTCAAGGTCACGGCTGACCAGTGCTTTGCCACCCCGGGGCAGACCACCATCGAGGCTGTCTGCGCTGCCCACCATCTGGACCCCACCCAAACGGTGAAGGTGCTCCTGCATCGGGCCTGTTTTGCCGATGGTCCGGACCAGCCTGTGCTGACGGCGCTCCGGGGGGACCAGGAGGTGAATCCCGTCAAGCTCACCAACACCCTGGGCCGCCTGCTGGCGGAGCGGGGCACGGTCCTGGCGCTGGAGCGGCTGGACGCAGACATCCTTCAGGACCATGGGGTGCGGCTGCCGGTGGGGTTTCTCGGCCCCGACCTGAGCGATGACGTCATTCAAGGCGTCCCCGATTTGGTGGGCGGATTCCTGCGGATCGTGGATTCCACGGCTGCGGATCTGGCCGGCTTCGTCTGTGGGGCCAACGTACCGGATCGGCACCGCCGGGTGCCGGGCTGGCCTGCGTTGGGGTTGTCCCTCACCAGGGCGGACGTGCGCTCTGCCCAGCCCGGGGACCGCTGCTGCCATGATCCCAAGACCGTCCTGACGGCAACCCGGGGCATCGAGGTGGGACACATCTTCCAGCTTGGGCGCAAGTACTCCAGCGCTTTGGCGGCCTGCTTCAACAGCGAGAGCGGAGACGCCGAGCCCATGTGGATGGGGTGCTACGGCATTGGCGTCTCACGGCTGGCCCAGGCGGTCGTGGAGCAAAACCATGACGATAACGGCATGATCTGGCCCGTGAGCATTGCTCCCTTCGAGGTGGTTATCACCGTGGCCAACGGAGAGGAACAGGAGCAGTGTGGGCTGGCCGAGAAGCTCTATGGAGAATTGCGGGCCGCAGGGGTGGACGTGCTCCTGGACGACCGCATGGAGCGGGCCGGTGTGAAGTTTAAAGATGCCGACCTGTTGGGAATTCCCTGGCGGGTGGTGGTGGGGCGGAATGCGGCCCGGGGTCACGTTGAACTCAAGACACGCTCTGAAAAGGACGTTCTGGACATGGACGCATCCCAACTCCTGCCCCATCTCATCCCCCGGTTGCAGCGGCAACGGCGGGGGGGCTTGCCGGAGGCAGGGGTTTAAACTGCCTGGACTGTCAGCGCACCCGTTCGTCGCCATGGCCAAAGTTGTTTTACGTCTTGTTGCCGCGCTGCTGGCCATGGTGGTCACCTTGGCGGGTTGCAGCGGTGCAGATGCCCATGGCCTCACTGGCAACTACGTGGATGACACCATCGCGGTGATCTCAGAGTTGCGTCAAGCGGTGGAGGTTGCCGTGGAGGACCCCGACTACCGGCAAGTGGAGCGTGAGAGCCGCGACCTGATGAACGACTACATCTCCCGCTACCGCCGCAACCCCCGCATCAAGGCGCTCGGCTCGTTCACCACCATGCAGACCGCCGTCAACGGCCTGGCCGGCCACTACGCCAACTTCGAGAACCGCCCCATTCCCGAGAACCTTCGCAACCGTCTCCAGAAAGAATGGAAGGTGGCCGAGTTGAGCGTGGTGCGTGGCACTTGAATCCCCCAGGATGGCCATGGCCTGAGATCCTCAATAATGTTGTCTTGTTCCCATACGGTCTAGGGGCGCGTATTTCTTGGCGAATGTTGTTGTTATCGGTGCCCAGTGGGGTGACGAGGGAAAAGGAAAAATCACGGATCTGCTGAGTCGCTCAGCAGATCTGGTGGTCCGCTACCAGGGTGGCGTCAATGCAGGGCACACCATCGTGGTGGATGGCACGCTGCTGAAGCTCCACCTCATTCCCTCAGGCATCCTCTACCCGGACACCCTGTGCCTCATCGGTGCCGGCACCGTAGTGGATCCCAAGGTGCTGATTGCCGAGCTGGACATGCTGCTGGAAAACCACATTGACGTCTCGGGTCTCAAGCTGGCCTCCAGTGCCCACGTGACCATGCCCTATCACCGCCTTCTGGACAAGGCCCTGGAGCACAAACGGGGTCCGTACAAGATCGGCACCACGGGCCGGGGCATTGGTCCCACCTATGCGGACAAGTCGGAGCGCAGCGGCATTCGCATGTTGGATCTGCTGGACGCCGATGGGCTGACCCGGCGGCTGTGCCCCATCATCCGCCAGAAAAACCAACTCCTGCAGACCCTCTACGGCTTGGAGCCCCTGGATGCGGATGCCGTGATCCGGGAGTACGTGGGCCACGGCCAGCGGCTGGCGCCCCACGTGGTGGACGGCACCCGCACCATTCACGCTGCAGCCCGCAATCGCAAGAACCTTCTCTTTGAAGGCGCACAGGGCACCCTGCTGGATCTGGACCACGGCACCTATCCCTACGTGACCTCCTCCAATCCTGTTGCTGGCGGCGCCTGCATCGGCGCCGGTGTGGGGCCCACCATGATTGATCGCGTCATTGGCGTGGCCAAGGCCTACACCACCCGGGTGGGGGAAGGTCCTTTCCCCTCCGAGCTGCAGGGGGATTTGAACCATCACCTCACCGACCGGGGCGGTGAGTTTGGCACCACCACGGGCCGGCGGCGCCGATGTGGCTGGTTCGACGGCGTGATCGGCCGCTATGCCGTCCAGGTGAACGGGATTGACTGTCTCGCCATCACCAAGCTGGACGTGCTGGACGAGTTGACCGAGATCAAAGTCTGCACCGCCTATGCCCTGGACGACCAGGTGATTCACGACTTCCCCATTGATGCCGGCCAGTTCGCCCGCTGTCGGCCGATTTTCAAAACCCTGCCCGGATGGCAGGCGGACACCAGTTCCTGCCGCACCCTGGAAGACCTTCCCCCCAATGCCCTGGCCTACCTTGGGGAGCTGGCAGATCTGCTGCAGGCGCCCATCGCCATTGTGTCCCTGGGTCCTGACCGGGGCCAGACCATCCTGGTGGAGGATCCCATCCACGGCCCCAAGCGGGGCCTGCTGAGCCATTGACCTCCTCCGTGGTGATGCCCCGTCCCGACAAGCGCTACGACGTGGTGGCCGTTGGCCATGCCATCGTTGACGTGCTGGTGCGGGTACGGGAAGAGGTGCTACAGCGCCATGGCCTGCCCAAAGGCGGAACGGTCCTCCTGGACCATGCCCAGGTGGCAGCGCTCTACAACACCCTGGAACCGGAGTTGGAAACCTCCGGTGGGTCCGCCGCCAACACCGTGGCCGGTCTGGCAAGCCTGGGCAGCTCCACCGGTTTCATGGGGCGGGTTTGTGACGATCCACTGGGGCGCATTTTTCGCCATGACATCACAGCCATCGGCGTGGCCTACCCCACGCCCCCCTTCCCCAGCGGTGCGGCAACTGGTCGCTGCCTGGTGCTGATCACCCCGGACGCTGAACGCACCATGGCAGCGGATCCGGGCTGTGCCCGTGATCTGGGGGAGGCTGACCTGGATCCCCAGTTAATCCGGCAGGCCAAGGTGCTCTACCTGGAGGGCTACCTGTTTGATGACCCCGGCGCCAAGGCCGCCTTCCGGCGAGCTGCCGTCACGGCCCGGCAAGCCGGCGGCCTGGTAGCCCTGAGCCTGTCGGACGGTTTTTGCGTCGAGCGCCACCGGGACGACTTCCACGCCATGGTCGCAGAGCACGTGGATCTCCTCTTCGCCAATGCGGCGGAGATCACTGCCCTCCTTCAGGTGGACACCGTTGCCGATGCCGTGGAGCAGTTGCAGCAGCGGCCTCTCGTTGCGGCCCTCACCTGCGGCGCCCAGGGCTCTGTGGTCCTTGGCGACGGGTTGGTCCATACCGTTCCCCCCCATCCGCTGACGGGTGTGGTGGACACCACAGGGGCAGGTGATCTCTATGCGGCCGGATTCCTCCACGGGGTCACCCGTCAACTGTCTTTGGAGGACTGTGGCCGGATTGGCTCCCTGGCCGCCGCCGAGGTGATCAGCCACCTGGGCCCCCGGCCAGCCGTGTCCCTGCGCCGTCTTCTCCACCGGGAGCTGCCTCGGTTGGCTCTGGCGCCCGACTGAGGGCAGTGACATCAGCGGGCATTGGACATCAGCGGGGATCCACCGCATTCAGCAGCCAGGCGCCGTAGGCCCCGGCAGCGCTGGCGTCCAGCACCACAAGCTCGGGCACCTCATAGCTGTGGTGACGGGTTAACTCCTCCTGCAGCTTGTGCAGTTGGTTGGCGCTGGTCTTGATGACAAGTTGCACCTCCTTCTCCTGCTGGAGCTCCCCCTGCCAGTGGTAGTAGGACGTGATGGGCAGCAGGCTGACGCAGGCCGCGAGACGTTGCTCCAGCAAGTGGCGGGCCAGTTGATCGGCGCTGGCCTGATCGGCGCAGGTGGTGAGCACCAGCCGCATGGCTGAAAGGCGATTGCCCAACATCATGGCCGCCAGAAGGCACCAGGCTGGATTTCACGCTGGCGGCGTTTGATATGGCCCTGACGCGGATCACCCGGACCTTGCGGGGCCGTCAGCACCACCGGTGCCAGCCCATCCGCCTGTGGTGCAGGGCGTTCAGTGGACCAAGCCTGACCTGACCGTCCAGGAGTTCCAATGAATCTGCTATATGAATTGCTGTGGATTGTTCCCGTCCACCACATTGGCTTTGAGGATGCTGCCCAGGCGGACCATGACGCCGACCCGCCGGTCCTGCCGGACGGAGAAGGGCCAGTACGCCGTGGCCGTGCCGGGGGCGGCGAAGGCGCGACGGTTCACGGCCATTGACGTGGCTGCGTGAAGTGGCTAGTGTAGCCAAAAACCCCTTAACCACGATCTCGGCGATCCCGAGAAAGAGAAGGCACTCTTCCTTCATGAAGATTCAACTGTATCGTGTTCTGACCGGAGCCTCCGGCCTCGCCCTTGCCGCCATTGCGACGTCAGCGTCAGCGGAACCGATTTCCAAACAGGCTGTCATTGATGCGCAGAAGACCTGGGGCGAGGGCATTGTCGCGATCGCCAAGGTTCATGCCGATGGCGGCGACTATGCCGCCCGAGCGACGCAACACATCGACGACCTCTATGCATATGGCGAGACCAACGTCATGTTCAAGCCGACCCTGGCAGCAGAAGACCAGTTCCGTGAGACCTTTGACGAAGCTCTGAGTTACTTCATCGGGCAAGACGGAACGGAGGACAAGGGGTTCGCGATCTCGGGCTGGACCGATGTTCGGTGGGAGAGCAACGGTATCTACACCAACGACACTTCCGCAATGGCCATGGGCAACTACTACTTCACAGGCCCGGACGGTAACGAAACAAAGGTCGAGTATACCTTTGGCTACGTCCTTCTCAACGGTGACTTGAAGATCAATCTCCACCATTCATCGATCCCCTACAGTCCCGAATAACCGCTCCGAGAGCAGACCGAACTTCGCTTAGGTCTTCAGCTCAAGCCCTGCCACCACACCGGACAAGTTTGCGTCCACCTTGTCAGCCATGGACTTGAGCGGTTCCCGGCCTGCGGCAACCTGAACAACATCGTCAGCAACGAGGAACTCGCCGTCAGCCTCAAGTATCAGCAGCCCGTGACCACGTTTTCCGGAGACATTCCTGGACCCGTACAGACAAGGTTTCCCTGGTACAGACGGCCATGGGGCCAGGCTCCTGTGGACGCCGCAGTAGCCAAAGCGACACCCCCATGGCGGCACAAACCCGGTGCCAATGGCGCTCGGGCGTTCCCCCCGACTGGCGCGCCAACACCACGTCAACGGCCCAACGGCGACAGAGGGCCGCTTCCAGGGACGTGCCGGGATCGGGAGGCGGATGCGTCTCCCCATGGCTTGTGCTGAAGGGCTGAAGGGGGGCGATGCGCTCCGGTGGCAAGCCCGCCGTGAGAGCCTGTTGCAGAGCCGTTGCCGTGGGCAGGATGCGGGCGGCGGTGTGCCGAGGCCCGTGCCAAGCCACCAGCCGGGCCAGGCTGCGGGAGCCGATGGCCGCCAGGAGGGAGCTTTGGCCCAAGTCCTGCACCACCTCCAGACGGTCCACCACAGTGGCTGCCCCTGGTTGAAGTTGAGGGCGCTGGAGGCGCAGGTAAGGGACGGCTGCCGCGCTACAGGCCGTGTGGAGCGTCCGGGTGATCCTCAGGGCAAAGGGGTGGGTGGCATCCACCACCAGCGCTGGCGGCGCCGGACCGGCCAACACCTGGTGAACATCCCCTGGTTCCATGGCCCTGGCCCGGCACTGGAAGGCCGGGTTGGCGGTCAACGGCCCGTAGGCACGGCAGGCCCTTGGGCTCACCACCTGGACCCGAACAGGCACGGCCAATGCCAGCAATTGCCGGGCTGCCCAGACGCCATCCTCCGTGCCGGCCACCAGCCAGATCCAGCCGCGGCGTTTCCAGGGAGGGGCCATTACAGGGAATTTGAAGCGAGAGAGTTGAGGAATTAGGGTTAAACCACCGCCAGAGGGGAAACCTGAAGCCAGGCACGCGCCTTGTCGCCAGGGGGACATCTGCATGGTGTCCCTTGACCCAAGCCAACGGTGGCTTGCCCCGTTGCACAGATCACTGTCCAGTTCTTCAAGGAGAAACAACCGTCATGAACCATTGCCTGCTCGAGGCCGTTGTGCAGGAGGCCCCCAAGCTGCGCTACACCCAGGAAGACCAGGTCCCCGTGGCGGACATGCTGGTGTGCTTTGATCCGCTGCGGGAGGGTGACCCCCAGCCCACCTTGAAGGTTACCGCTTGGCGGGACCTGGCCACCACAGTGGAGCAGCAGGCCCAACCGGGCCGGAAGGTGTTGCTGGAAGGCCGCCTCATGATGCGCAGCACGCCCCGCCCCGATGGTGTGGGGATGCAGAAGCAGGCGGAACTCATTCTCAGCCGCCTCCATCCGCTCCAGCTTCCCCAGCCAGCCAGACCGGATGAGGCCATTCCAGCAGCGGCCCAGCCTCTGGTGCCGGATTCCACGTCGGATCTCAGCCCCGAGGACGACATTCCCTTCTGAGCATCCGGCACCGATGGTCCGTCAGCCGGACTCTGCCTGGGCCTCGCAAAACTCCAACAGTTGGCCCAGCTCCCGTTCCAGGGAAGCCAGGTCCAGGCGGAATGCGTTCCAGCGCCCCTCGTCCAGGTGGCGCAGCAGCCAGCGGCGGTCCTCCTGAAGGGCTTGGATGAGGGCAGAGACCTGCCCCGATTCCTGATCCGGCATGTTGCTGTTGGTGACCATGGGATGGTAAGCGACGTTGGACGGTGGATGGAGGCGCAACGACCACCACCATCCGCCATGCTGAACGACGGCTTTTGAAATTGCTCCATGGGTTCTTTATTTTCCCCAGGAAGCTGGATCACCATTTTAGGCACGTCCCTGGCCGTGTTCGGCCTGGTTGCCTATGCCACGGATCACCCCACCCTCAACCTGGTGGGCCTGTTCTCCGGTATTCCCGTACTCCTGGGCGGCCTGGCCCTGAAATCGTCGGAGTTGCCGCCTGTTCCCTGGCTGCAACCGCCGGATGCCCCAAGCCGGACGTTGCGTCAAACCGTGGCAACGGAGGTGCAGCAGCGCCTGGTGAAGGACGTGCGGCGCTGGCGCTACGGCCAGAAGGCCCATCTGGAGAGTTCCCTGGAAACCCTCAAGCTTTGGCATCGGGACAAACCGCCGCAGTTGACAGGGCTCAGGGAAGATGATGTGCAGGGCCGTTATCAACTCACCATGCGCTTTCAACTGGGTTCCGACGAGGAGAGTCAGGCCTGGCTTGACAAGAGGGATCGCCTGGCCCGCTTCTTTGGCCCTGGCCTTGAGGCGGTGGTGGTGGTGGTTGATCCCCGCTGTATTGAGGTGCAACTGCTCAGTTGCTGAAACGAGTTGCCATGGATCTGTCCTCGCCCATCACCCCTGACCTCACGCGGGTGCAGGTGCTGTCCGAGGCCCTGCCCTACATCCAGCGCTTTGCCGGGCGCACCGTGGTGATCAAATACGGTGGCGCCGCCATGGTGCAGGAGCACCTGCGCCAAGCTGTATTCCGCGACATCACCCTTCTGGCGTGTGTCGGCCTCCGCCCCGTGATGGTCCATGGAGGTGGTCCGGAGATCAACACCTGGCTGGCCAAGCTGGCCATTGAGCCGGAGTTCCACGCTGGACTACGGGTGACCAGCGCGGAGACCATGGAGGTGGTGGAGATGGTGCTGGTGGGTCGGGTCAACAAGCAAATTGTCAACGGCATCAATCGTCAAGGCGGCCTGGCGGTGGGCCTGTCCGGGAGTGACGGTCAACTGGTGCAGGCCCGTCCTTACGACAACGGCTCCATCGGCCTGGTGGGTGAAGTGGAGCGGGTGAATCCCGGCCTGCTGATGCCCCTGCTGGAGCAGGGCTATATCCCGGTGATCTCCAGCGTGGCTGCGGATCCCTCCGGCGTGTCCCACAACATCAACGCCGACATTGTGGCCGGAGAAGTTGCGGCGGCACTCCATGCGGAAAAGCTGATCCTGCTCACCGATACGCCTGGGGTCCTGCGGCAACCGGGTGTGGCCGGCACGTTGCTGGAGCATCTCACCATCGGCGAGGCCCGTGCCCTCATGGCCGCGGGCGTGGTGAGCGGAGGCATGGCTCCAAAAACGGAGTGCTGCATCCGTGCCCTGGCCCAGGGTGTGCGCTCCGCCCACATCCTGGATGGACGGGTTCCCCACGTCCTGCTGCAGGAAATTTTCACGGATGCCGGCATTGGCACCATGATCTCCGGCTAACCCACCTTGTCTCAGAGGTGCATGGGATCGGGGTCGATGGTCAGGTCCACGCCACGGGGCAGCACCGCCCGCAGATCTTGCCCTGACGGGAAGGGCAGAGGACCTTCCGGTCCGTGGAGCAGCAACTGCCAGCGGCTGCGCTGGGCCACACGGGCCACGGGGGCTGGCGCCGGACCCACCACGGTCCATCCCCGGTGACGCAACCGGGGACTCAAGTGGGATGCCAGACATGCCGCCCCGTTGGCCGTGGTGCGGGCACTGGCACCGCTGAGGCGCAGTAGACAGGCGCGGACATAGGGCACCAACCCGTGGCGCCGCCGGCTCTCCATCTCCTGGTTCAGGAAACGATCATAGCAGCCCTCCACCAGGCTGCGCACCACCACGTGCTCCGGGTTATAGGTCTGCACCAGCACCTCGCCGGGTTTTGTGCCCCTCCCGGCCCGGCCCGCCAACTGGAAAAACACCTGCAACGCCTGTTCCTGGGCCCGGAGATCCGGTCGATACATCAGACCGTCCGCCGCCAGCACCACCGCCATGGTCACGTTGGGGAGATCCATGCCCTTGGCCAGCATCTGGGTGCCCACCAGCACGTCCGCCTGATGGTGGGCAAACTGCTCCAGGATGCGCCGGTGGCCGTCCTTGCCCCGGGTGGTGTCGTGGTCATAGCGCAAGAGGCGCAGGCCAGGGAGCTGCTCTTGCAGCAGTTCCACCACCCGCTGGGTGCCAATCCCGAAGGGTTTGAATGCGGTGGAGCCACAGTGGTGGCAGCGATCCTGCAATGGTTGCCGGTGATTGCACCAATGGCAGCGCAGAACGTCCTGCCGGGTGCCGGGGCCGTGATGACGATGCACCGTAAGGGCCAACGCACAGTGGGGACACATCACCGCTTCCCCGCAACTGCGGCAATTCAGAAACGGGCTGTACCCCCGACGTGGCACAAACACCACAGCCTGCTCACCGCGATCACAGATGGCCGCCAGCCGGTCCCGCAAGGGCCTGCTGATGGCTGTGCGTTGCCCTTGAGCCAACTCCTGTCGCATGTCCACCACCCGAATCGGGGGGAGTTGGCCACCGGCCACCCGCTCCTTAAGCCGTAGCAACTTGCACGGGCCAGCCTGGCATCGGCGCCAACTCTCCAGGCTGGGAGTGGCGCTACCCAGCAGGAGGCATGCCCCATCCTGCCGGGCCCGGTAGCGGGCCACGTCACGGGCGTGGTAGCAGGGCATGGGTGCCTCTTGCTTGTAGGACGGGTCGTGCTCCTCATCCAGCACCACCAGGCCCAGCCGCGCCAGGGGCAGAAACACGGCGGAGCGGGTCCCCACCACCAACCAGGGGCCACCATGACGGCAGTGCTCCCAGGTTCGCCGCCGTTCTCCGTCGCTCAGGTGGCTGGAGTAGGAGAGCACACGGTCGGGGAAGCGGCGGCGGCAGCGATCCAGAAGCTGGGGAATCAGGCCAATTTCCGGGCACAGGATGAGCACGTCCCGTCCCTGGGACAACCAGAAGGCTGCTGCCTGGAGATAGATCTCCGTCTTGCCCGAACCGGTGATGCCCCACAGCAAGACCTCCCTTCCCCGTCCGGTGGGTGCGGTTAAGGAGGCCAGAACCCGTGCCTGGTCAGGGGTGAGTCGCTGTGGGGTTTCTGGAGGGTGGAGCAGGTGTTGTTGACGTTCTGTCACGTCCTGTTGAGCACCGGGATGTGGCTGCCGTTGAACCCGGGGCTGACGCCGACTTTTGGGGAGTTTGTGGTTTCCAGCCCGTTGGCCCAGCACACCCGGCGGCAGGGCCGTGCGCAGAACCTGAAGCAGGGAAGTGTGGGTATGCTCGGCGCACCAGCCAACGAGTTGCTGCCAATTCCTGCTGAAGGCGCCCTTCAGAATCAGGTTCTTAACGGTTTGCAACTGCTCCCTGGACACCCCGGCAGGAGGCTCCGGGCGCTCCGCCATCACCAGGCCGGCATGGAGCCGTTGCCGCACGGACACCCACACCAGGTCGCCAGTCTCAACGGATGTAGTGGGGTTGTTGACGTAGGTGAGCAGCAGGGTCCCCTGACCAATCTCCACCAACACGTCCAACAGGAGGGGAGCAGCAGACGCCAGAAACAGAGTTGCAGAGACGTAAGGAGTTGTCTAGCATGACGGCATATTGGCCCTTGCCAAATCAGGTGAAGCGCGGTCAGTCGCTTGCCTCAGGAGAGATGGGACCACTGGTCTTTTATCTAAGAGCCCTTCCTGACCCTTGAACTGACCTCCCACGTCACCCTGCGTTGACGTTGATCACCTAAGCCTTCCCACAAGTTAGCCGGTCAATCCAATAAGCCACCCTTCCTACGCCATGTCTTCTGCGTCCTGCCTCGGCAGGAATCAACCGCAGTTGAAGACGTCTTGGCGGCCTGGAGCCACTGTGGCTTGTTCGTGTCCCCCCAAGTTCCTTGCTCATGAGTCCACTTGCCGCAAAAGCAGACTGTGCGGAACGCACAACCAACGCTCAGCAGACGCCCAAGGGGCTCCCTTCTGTGGCCATGAAAGACAGGCTTCTGCAGTCCCCACAGTTTCTCCAGTCTGGACAGTCGCTGTCGGAAGCACTGCCTCAGGGGTCTCTCAACACCCAGCAACACACCACCCGTTGGCTGGCGCCCATGCTTCCACCCTCTGAAGCAACAGGTTCCGGTGGATCAGGCAATGGCGCTAGAAGCAATGGTTCAGGTCCAGCAGCCGGTCTTCACCAGGTGACGGTAGGCGAGGCGGCTGCAGCCAAGGGGATTGGCGCCGAAGCCATGCCCAGCGCTGCCATCAAACAGAGGCTGGCACGCCTCAGAGCCATCCTGCGCAGACTCAGAGCCACTGCCCAAGCCAATGGAACCCGGGTCAAAATCTGCCTCACCGCCAAGGGACTGGCGCGGGCGAAAGCTGCCTTGTTGAAGGCCAGGTCGGTAGGACAGCCCGCCCTCGGACAACAGGTCCCATCCTCGTGCAGCGAGTCCAGGTGGCGGAAACCGGAACCCACGAGCTCCGGGCACGCCATGGCCGCCAACCCGTTCCCCACCAGAGACCGGGGCTCCGTGGGGCCACAACCTGCTGCTGTCCAGGCTGACCCGTCCAACCAACCCCAAAAGACAAAAAGCCCGGCAAAAATCAAGGCCGCACCCACTGCAACCCAATCCCCCGCTGCAGTCCGCTCCGGCAGCGGCGGTGCATCAAACGCCAAAACAGCCCTGGGGGCCCAAAAGCGTTCCCGTCACGCTGCCCAATCTGTCAGGGCGGGCGCAAAGGGGGTGTACACGGAAGACTCCATTCGCGTCTATCTCCAGGAAATCGGCCGTATTCGCCTCTTGCGCCCGGACGAGGAGATTGAGTTGGCGCGGAAAATTGCGGACCTGCTGTACCTGGAGCAGGAGGCGGAGACCTACTTCCATGAAAACGAGCGCTACCCCTCCGTAAGTGAGTGGGCCGAGCAGGTTTCCATGCCCTGTCGCAGCTTCAAGAGACGCCTGAAGCTGGGACGGCGGGCCAAAGAGAAGATGGTGCAGTCGAACCTGCGGCTGGTGGTGTCCATTGCGAAGAAGTACATGAATCGCGGCCTCTCCTTCCAGGACCTGATTCAGGAAGGAAGCCTGGGTCTGGTGCGGGCGGCGGAAAAATTCGACCATGAAAAGGGGTACAAGTTTTCCACCTATGCCACCTGGTGGATCCGCCAGGCCATCACTCGCGCCATTGCCGATCAATCCCGCACCATCCGACTGCCTGTTCATCTCTACGAAACCATCTCTCGCATCAAAAAGAGCACCAAGACCCTGAGCCAGGAACTGGGCCGCAAACCCAGTGAAGAAGAAATTGCCGAACGCATGGAGATGACCATCGAGAAGCTGCGCTTCATCGCCAAGAGTGCCCAGTTGCCCATCTCTTTGGAAACACCCATCGGCAAGGAGGAAGATTCCCGCCTCGGGGACTTTATCGAGTCCGGCACCGAGAATCCTGACCAGGACGTGGCCAAGAACCTGCTGCGGGAAGATCTGGAAAGTGTGTTGGCCACCTTGAGTCCCCGGGAACGGGATGTGCTGCGCCTGCGCTACGGCCTGGATGATGGCCGCATGAAAACCCTTGAAGACATTGGCCAGATCTTTGAGGTGACGCGGGAGCGGATTCGTCAGATTGAAGCCAAGGCCCTGCGCAAGCTGCGCCATCCCAACCGAAACGGCGTCCTCAAGGAATACATCAAGTAGGGAAGCGCCAGGTCGGCAGCCTATGCTGGCTGGCATTGCCCGCAATCCCTCTCCGGTGAGCCAAGCCCCCTGCCTCCGTATTGCCTCCCGTCGCAGCCAGTTGGCCATGGTGCAGACAAACTGGGTCAAGGCGGAACTGGAAAAGGCCCATCCGGGGTTACAGGTGTCGGTGGAGGCCATGGCCACCCAGGGGGACAAGGTGTTGGACGTGGCCCTGGCCAAAATTGGCGATAAGGGCCTGTTCACCAAGGAGTTGGAAGCCCAGATGTTGCTGGGGCGGGCCGAGATTGCTGTCCACTCCCTCAAGGATCTACCAACGGCCCTGCCGGAGGGGTTGATGCTGGGCTGCATCACGGCGCGGGAAGATCCCGCCGACGTGCTGGCCGTCAATAGGCGTTTCAAGGACTATCGTCTGGAGACCATGCCGGAGGGCAGCCGCATTGGCACCAGTTCTTTGCGCCGCCTGGCCCAGTTGCGTCACCATTATCCCCACTTGGCGTTCAAGGACGTTCGGGGAAACGTGCTCACCCGGCTGGAGAAGCTGGATGCCGGTCTTTACGACGGACTCGTTCTTGCAGCAGCGGGGTTGGAGCGGTTGGGGCTGGCCGGTCGCATCCACCAGGTGATTGCCCCGGAAATTTCCCTCCATGCGGTGGGCCAGGGGGCCCTTGGCATTGAGTGTGTGGCCGACAACCAGGAGGTTCTGGAGCAGATCCGTGTTCTGAGCCATGGCAACACCCGGGATCGCTGCCTGGCGGAACGGGCCTTTCTGCGGGAACTGGAGGGGGGGTGTCAGGTGCCCATCGGGGTCAACAGCGCCATCAACGGCGAGACCGTGGCGCTCACCGGTATGGTGGCCAGTCTGGATGGCCAAACCCTGATCCGGGACCAATGCCACGGCCCCCGCCACACTCCCGAAGCGGTGGGCCGACAACTGGCCGTGGCTCTCAAAGACCAGGGCGCCGCCGCCATCCTGGAGGAGATTTTTGCCACTGTCCGCGCTGAGGCCTAGGGCGCAGCGCCACCAGCAGCGCCTGAATGCCCCCAGGCCCCAATGCACAATCCGAATACTCTCGTTTTGATTCTGTGTATCCCTGATCAGAGCTATCCTTTTGCTGCGACGGCTGCGATATGACCAGCGAACTTGGTTACGAATGCCTTGAGCGAGGTGAGCTTACTGAGGTGGCGATACTGGCCGTCTTCAGCCGCCGTGCGGGGAGAAGCCATGAAAGTCGCGCTTGAATAGAGCCCTTCCTGTACAAGCCGTTTGCACAGTAAGTCGTAGCGTTGCGCGTAGGATGTGTTTTTAAAGCTGGGTCAACAGAGAAATGTGGCTCTTTGTCCTGCACCGGCGTGTTGGACTTGTCGCAATCCTCAAGGAGCATGATCCAACCGAGAAACGGGCGTGGTGCATCTTTGCCAAATGCCCCCTCGCGGTAGGCTGTCCAAAGATCGTGTGCAGTGCCAACGGCTTCTTCTGATCGGTTGTTGAAGTTGTTGCCAAAGGACGGACCGACTTGAGACTTGAATTCAAGTGCTGCGACGAACTCGCCATGATGCATCACAAGCATGTCCCAAAGCTTCGTTGCCCGGAAGAAACCCGGCAAAGTCAAAACCCGCTGCTGTATGAAAATGTCGGCAAGAGCAAGCCCGTTGGCCTCGATCAGCGACGTGGCGATTGTAAGGAACCCATTCATGTTCTTGCCCGCTGTCACCGCGCCGTGCGACCCCATGTCTTTATTACCGGACTGGATCTGCTTGGCGAGTGCAGCTTCACGATTACCCCAGAAGAGCTTGACCGCCTCACGGGCTTGGGTTTCGTAGTTGACAAGATCGAGTCTCATTCTACTTTACCTCCATCAATCAACATCATTTCATCAGAAGAGAGGCCATAGAGGCTTGCCACGATCTCGTTCAGTTCATTTTGATCATTGGTCTTTGAATAGTGCGTCAAATCCTGCCGCATAGACTCGCTTACACTTTCCCAACGGGGAAGTCTAATGCGTCGGAGATACTGCGCCTGAAATCGCAAATGGCCACCGCGCATTTTGGTAGAGTACAAAGAAATGAAGAGTCGAGCGATGCCGGATCGCATGATGGCTTGCAGTGCGTTCATGTTCCACTCGTCGGAGATGATGAAGTACAAGTTGTGGTGGGGATAGAGCCTGCCTCTTTCATAGACGAAAGACGCATCGCCTTTGATATCGGGGATCAGGAGCTTTTCACGGCGTGCCAGCTTGAGATCGATGCGGTCGATCGTCCGATACCAGCTTTGTGGCGCTTTGGTTGCCACGTGCCGCCCCGCGATCTGTTCATGGCGCTCGTTCAAATAGCGCTTGAGCTTGGGAAAGTCCTCGAGGCTGACCAACTTGCCATCATCGTGGAAAGGATTGATGACCCCCTTGCCCCGCCACCGAACGTGTCCCTGAAGAACGTCCTTGGTCATCACCAGAGGAAGCTTTCGGGATGGTTCAACGTCGAGCGCATCAAAATCACTGATGAATGCTTTGTCAGCACCGGTGGCAACACCAATCCCCACCTTGCATCCCGCTTCCTCCAAGCGTGGAAACCCGGCTTCGAGGCGGCGCATAAGCGCAAGTGCGTCGAAGTTCTCAATGATCCAGGGCTCGCCGCCTGCAGCAATGTTGCTGACCTCGCGAATGGTGCTCGATGTTTTTAACCTTGGCGCTGTAAGCTCGTGCGCAAGGCTACGGAGCACTTTGGTGCTGATTTCGGGACGAGCAAATACGCGCGTGGTCTTGTTTCTCTGACCTGGCGCACAGCGTTCAATCACGACAATAGCTGGATAAGTGCTGACTTCTGTGTGAAACGCATTCGTGCCCACCATATTCACGTAGGTTGTAAAGTGGTGATAATTTCTGCTGACCAGTTCGCGAAGCTTCTTGCCATAGCGATTCTTCATCCATCGGTCAGCACAAATGAAGCCAAGTTTTCCTCCTGTCTCTAATAAACGAAGTGATCGTTCAATGAATGGCACATAGATGTCTGCACGGTCATAAATCGTGCTGTAGCGCTGCCGATATTCCCCCATGAGAACATCGGGAATTGCTTCCTGGCGCACATAGGGGGGATTGCCGATCACGTGCGTGAAGTCCTGGTCAAAATCACGGAGCAGGAAGTCTCCTTGCACGAGCCACGTGCTCAGCAAGGCTTCGGTGTCGGGAGCTGAAACGCCCTGCTTGAGCAGCATGGCCCCCAGGACCTGGCGGTTGCGCTCAAAGGTTTCACGGTGGATCTCGACGCCACGGATCGTGGGTGCGAGTCGTTCAAAACTGAGACCGTTGACCTCGCGCTGCTCAGCGCTCAAGAGTCGCTCAACGGCAGGGAAAATGAAATCGCCACCCCCAAAAGACGGTTCAAGGAGACGGAAGTTTGCAAGTGGCTGATCGACTGTGTATCCAACCAGATCAAGAATGAAGTCCACCACCTCCCGCTTGGTATACACCGCACCACGTTCCTCAACGCTGCTGTCACTGGCGAGCCGTTCAACGGCTTCCGTGATTGGGCAAAGGCCTTGAAAGGACGGTTGAATCACCCACACCGCTGAAACTCCAGCAACCGTGAAAAGTAAAATGGCGCACTGCAGAACATATGACGACCGGTGGGCTGAAATCCGGCGGCGGCGGCGGCGGCCACAATGCCGGATTCCTTCAGGATGTAGGCCCGGGTCACCTTGCTGGCGCCGGGGAAAATGCTGCCGATCGCTTTGAGTAGGGACAACGACAGAGTGTAGGGGGCAAAGCTGACGATCAGACGATCCCGACTCAAGCTGGCCAGATGGCGCACCATGGCCTCCGCTGCCTGTTGAGGGTAATGGATGAACACGTCCAGGCAGATGACGGTATGGAATTCACCCCGCAGGGCCTCCAGATCAGCCACGTGAAACCCCACCTGCTCGGCGCCGACGCCGGCGGCAACAGCCCGCTGCTGGGCTTCGGACAGCATGGCTTCGGACAGGTCACTGGCGGTAATCCGGCTGGCGCCCATGGCCGCCAGGGGCAGAGTGAGGGAACCCACGCCACAGCCGGCATCACAGAAGCTGCGGGCCTTGACGTCGCCGTCCTCCTCAAGCCAATGCAGTACGGCGGCAACGGTTTTGTTGTGGCCACGGCGGATGTGCTCCTGCACCCTGTTCACCTCCCGGGTGTCGCTGTAGATGCGGCGCCAGCGCTCAAAACCGGTCCCGTTGAAATAGGCGCGCACCACCTCTTTCTCGTTGCCGGTGGTGATGCTGGGGCTGGATGGGACCATGGCCAGATGCAGGGATATGGGCAGGGATTCTACTTAAAGGCCGAATTGCCAAACCGTCAGCAGGGGCACCAGCACCGTGGCCAGGATCGTCAGGGGCGCGCCGTAGCGCACCATGTCCTGGATGCGGTAACCCCCCGGGCCAAACACCATCAAGTTGGTCTGATACCCGAAGGGGGTGATAAAGCTCCAGCTTGCTGCAAAGACGATGCACACCACACAGGCCATGGGGTCAATCTGCAGATCCAGGCCAATGCGGGCCGCCACCGGCAGCCAGAGCACCACCGCGGCAGCATTGCTCATCACTTCCGTGGTCAGGGTGGTGACCAGATAAATGGTGACCAGCACCCCGTAGGCTGGCCAGTCTCCGGTCAGGCTCACCAGTCGGGTGGCCATCTCCCCTGCCAGGCCGGTTTTCACCAGCGCTGTGCTGAAGCCGTACAGGGACCCCACCAGCAGGATCAACTCCCAACGCACCGCCTGCTGGAGATCGCCAGGGCGAAGGCTGCCCACCATCACCATGGCCACCACCCCCAAACAGGCCGCAGCCACCAGGGGCATGATCCCCAGACCACTCACCACCAGGACGGCCAGGCCAATGAGGATGGTGGGGTATTTTTTGGCGGTGGCGGGCAATTCGTGCTCAATTTTGTCCATCACCACCAGATCACTGCTGGCCTGGAGACCCCGCAGACTGTCCAGAGGCGCCTGGAGCAACAGCACGTCCCCAGCCCGCAACACCACCTGCCCCAGCCGTTCTCGCACCAACTCCTGGCCACGGCGCAGGGCAATGACCGTGGCGTTGAAGCGCTGCCGGAACCGCAACTCCCGCAGAGAGGCGCCGGCCAGGAAGGAGCCGGCGGGCAGCAGCACTTCCACCATCCGCTGGGTGGCCGTTTCCTCGGCGCCTTGCTCCCCGGATGCCGGGACCGCCAGACTCACGGTGTGCTCCTGCTGCAACCGCAGCAGATCCGCCCGGCTGCACCGCAGCAGCAGACGGTCCCCACCGCTGAGCACCCGATCGGCAAAGGGGGGCGAGAACCGCTCACCCCCCCGTTGCAACTCCAGAACATCCACGTCAAAGCGGCGCTGTAGACGGCTGTTGTGCAGAGTCTGGCCCACCAGGATGGAGTTGGCAGGCACCTCCACCTCCGTCAGGTAGCCGTCACGGCTGAGGCTGGCCAAAAGTTCCAGCCCGTCACGATTCCGCTCCGGCAACAGATGGGGCGCCACCCAGATCAAGTAGGCGCCGCCGAGCACGTACAGCGGCAGGGCGATGGGCGTCAGCGTCAAGAGTTGGAGGCCCCCGTTGAATCCCATTTCTTCGCCAACACTGCGGCTCAGGTCGTTGGCCAGGAGGTTGGTAGAGGTGCCAATCAAGGTGAGGGTGCCCCCCAGGATGGTGGCGGTGGAGAGGGGCAGCAACAGGCGCGACGGCGGCAGACCCCGGCGCTGACACCAGGCCTCCACCACCGGGATCAGGGTGGCGACGATGGGGGTGTTGGCGAGGATGCCCGCCAGGGGTCCAATGGCCACCACAAACAACTGGATCAACTGCCGGGGATGCTTCATGCGGTTGCCCCCCATCAACTCCCGCAAGCGATCCAGGGCGCCGCTGCGGAACAACCCTGCCGAGAGGGCAAACATGGCCAGCAAGGTGATCACTGCAGGGCTGGCAAAGCCGGCCAGGGCCTCGGTAGGGGAGAGCACCCCGGTGGCCATGAGCAGCCCCATGGCCAGAAGGCCCACCACTTCAGGCGGTAACGCCCCTGTGATCAACAGGGCAATGGCCAGCACCAGGATCAGCAGGGTGACGAGGGCGTCCATGGGAGACTCGGCAGCCCTTCATTCAAGCCTCCATCATGCCCGGCGCTGTGGTGGGTGGGTCAGGTTGTGTCCGCTGCACCAGGACGCAACGGATTCCAGCCGCCCGGGCTCCTTGCAGATCCGCCGTGGTATCGCCCAGGTGCCACACCTCATGGGGCGCCAGCCCCAGCCGCTCCAGGGCAAGCTGAAACAAGCGAGGATCGGGCTTGGCCACCCCGCAACGGCTTGAGATGAGCACAGTCGTGAACCAGTGGCGCAGCCACAGGGTCTCCAACAGGGAATCCAGGCGGCTGTCAAAGTTGCTCACTACAGCCAGTTTGAGTCCGGCGCCGTGCCAACACCGGAGGCAGCGGGGCACGTCTTCCGGCACCACCCAGGCCTCGGGACTGGCGTAGTGGTAGAAGAGTTGACGGGTCAGCGTCCGCAGCACCGCTTTGTCCAACGGCTGGCCGGCCCGTTGAAAGGTGTCACCCACACAGGCTAGCCACCACTCTTTTTCCTGATGATCCAGAGACTTCAGCGACCGATCCGGAAACGCCATGGGCGGCGCTGCTCCATAGGCCGCATGAAAGGCGGGACCGATGTGCTCGGGGGACACCGTGATGCCCACGGCCGCTGCCGCCTGGGCATAGGTGAGGGCCACGGGGGCAGCAGGTTCCAAGAGGGTGCCCATGGCGTCGATGAGTAGGCCACGGGGACGAGGCAGTGTGGTCATGGCCTCAAGTGTTCCCCCAGCCAGCCCACAGCCGCCGCCAGGCGGTGCCCCGCCCCGGGCATCCGCACCAGATAGACGGCTTCCCGCAACTTGGCCGCGGTTGGTCCCGCCATGGTGAGCCCTTTGGCCGTGATGGTGGCCTGGCCACGACCAAGACTCAGCATTTCCCCCAGGTCGTTCCAGCGGAAGTCCTGGAGGGGCTCCCCATCAAGCGAGGCCAGAACGTTATGGGCCAGCACCGGCGCCTGCTGAATGGCCACCTGGGCCGTGGCTGGCAGGGGCTGTTGGTTCCTGTTGTCTGGCACTGCCGCCACGTCACCGGCGGCAAAGACGGCCTCCTCCCCCGCCAACCTCAGGTCTGCCTGGCAGATGAGCCGCCCCTGGGAATCTGTCGGCGCCGACGGCAGCAGCGGCGGCGGCGCCACGGCCAGGCCTGCTGTCCAAATCACGCCAGCACAGGGCAGGGTTTCCGTCTGTCCCTGAACGAGAAGGGTGAGGTGATCCGCCGCCACCCCCTGCACGCGACTACGGCAGCGCAACGACACATCCCGTTGTTGCAACGCCGCCAGAGCCTGCTGGCGATTGAACTCACGGCTTCCCGCCAGGATCTTGTCCCCCTGCTCAATGAGTTCAATGAAGGCCTTTCCCGCCAGCAGATCAGCCAACTTGCAGGCCAGCTCCACACCACTGGCGCCTGCCCCCACCACGGCCAGCCGTTGCAGGGGTTGGGGCCGGGTTTGCAGCCGATGCACCAAGTGTCGCAGGCACCGCAGATCAGCCATGGTGCGGAAGCCGATGGCATGGTCCGTAACGCCCGGAACACCAAACGACTGCAGAACCCCGCCACAGGCCAGCACAAGGCGATCAAAGCTCAGATTGCGACCACTGCTGGTGGTGAGGCAGCGGGTCTGGCGGTTGATGCTGGTGACCCGGTCCTGCAGCCAGGCGACGCCGCGACCTGCCAACAGGTGGTCCAATTTTGGCGCCACCTGCCAGGTCTGCAGTTCACCGCTGAGCAACTCGTAGAGCAGGGGGGTAAAGAGGAAATGCTCCTGGGGCTCCACCAGCACAACCGACACACTGCTGCGCTTGTGGGCAAGAGCCAAGGCTGTGGTGAGGCCCGCAAAGCCACCCCCCACCACCACCACGTGAAACTGGCCGACCATGGGACCATTGCATTGCGTGTGAGGCTAGCGATCCACAATCATGGGGTGATAGTTGAAAAATGGAACACAACGCCACCGTCATGATGATCAACCCAGCCGGTCCACCGCGCTTCGCCGATCTCAATCAGGACGTGGCAGGGCCTGCCACGGGGAAGGGATTGGACAACCAGGACTTGGCAACGATGCGCAGCAGCCTGTCCGCTCTCCCCCCTGCCGGCCAGTTGGCCTGGTGTGCGGCGGAGTTTGGGCGCAGTTTTGTGCTCACCACCAGTTTTGGCATCCAGTCTGCCGTGCTGCTCCACATGGCCCACCGTGCGGTGCCGGCCATTCCCGTGGTGTGGGTGGATACGGGCTACCTTCCCCGTGAAACCTATCGCTATGCCAGGGAGCTGGAAGAGCGCCTGGGCTTCGAGCTACACGTGGCTCAGCCCGTGCTCAGCGCCGCACGGATGGAGGCGCTGTACGGCCCCCTTTGGGAGTCGGACCAGCCCGAGGACATGGGGCGCTACCTGCAGATGCGCAAGGTGGAGCCCCTGGAAACAGCCCTGGACCAACTCGACGTGCGCTGCTGGGCCAGCGGGGTGCGCCGCAACCAGACCGCCCACCGCCGTTCCATGACCGTGTTGGACCGGTTGCGGGGCCGTTGGACCCTTCATCCCTTG
This sequence comes from Prochlorococcaceae cyanobacterium jk18x22bins.40, assembly GCA_022826155.1. Lineage (GTDB taxonomy): Bacteria > Cyanobacteriota > Cyanobacteriia > PCC-6307 > Cyanobiaceae > Synechococcus_B. Next base: position 107,237 of record JAJDVL010000044.1, read on the forward strand.
TTGGACTGGACCAGTAAGGATGTCTACTACTACCTGGAGGAGCACGGGCTGCCGCAGCATCCCCTGTTCAAAGAGGGCTACAGTACGGTCGGGGACTGGCATTCCAGCGCCCCTGACGGCCAGGTGTCCGGTCGGTCCACCCGTTTCCGTGGGCAACGCCCCCATGGGGAATGTGGTCTTCATTTGGACGAGACTGCCTCTGCCGTCACAACGCGGCCACCGGCCTGATGACCGTTACAGTGCTGCTGGTGGGCAATAGCCGTTTGCATTGGGGCTTGGGAACACCGCAGAACTCCGACCCCGGGCCGTTGCTCCGGCACTGGGACGGGCATTGGCCCCCCTGGCGGGTGCAGCCTGCCACGATGCGCTGGGCCGTGGTGGGATTGATCCCCCCATCTTTGGAGGCCCGCCCGGGTCCGTGGCCCCCACCGGTTGAGACCTGTCAGGTGCCCCTGGTCAACTGTCCCGCCCATGTGGGTGTGGACCGGGCCCTGGGGGCCTGGCAGGCGTTCGGCTGCAGCGCTGGTGGCGGGGTGCTGGTGGTGGATGCCGGCACCGCCTTGACCATGACAGCCGTGACCGCCAACGGCAGCTTTGCCGGAGGGCGTATCCTGCCGGGTGTGGCGTTGCAGCTTGAGAGCCTGCATCGGGGCACCGCCTCCCTCCCTTGCGTGGTCTCCCCATGGGCCAAGGCATGGCCAGCCTTGCCCCGGAATCCAGCCGGGTCAGCCTTGGCCACCGATACCGTCAACGCCATGGTGGATGGGGTGATCCACGGTCTGAGCGCCGCCGTGGTGAACACCATGACGGCGCTGGCGACCGCAGCGGTCGTTGGGGAGTGCTGGCTCACCGGTGGTGACGCTCCCCTTTTGCGGGATTCCATCCGCACGCAACAGGCTGCCGGGCAACGGGCCGCCAGAGAATTGGCCCTCCGTTACGACCCCCATCTGGTGTTGAAGGGTTTGCTGCGGGTGCGGACCGGGGCCGGTGACGACAGGGCTTGACGCCTGACTTCAAGCGAGGCCCAGGTCGACGAGGATCTGGCTGGCCATGGCGTCCGCCTTCACCTTGGTGTACACCTTTTCCACCCGGCCTTCCGGGTCCACCACAAACGTGTGGCGGGACATGCCGACGTATTCACGGCCCATGAATTTCTTGGGGCCGTAGCTTCCGTAAGCCTGGGCCACGGGGCATGGTTCCGCGTCCGTGAGCAAGGTGAAGGGCAGTTGGTACTTGTCGATGAACCTGGTGTGACTGCTGGCGGGATCTTTGCTGATGCCCAGCACCTTGATGTTGTGCTTCTCAAAAACGGACCATGCATCCCGGAAGCTGGAGGCCTCCTTGGTGCAGCCTGGGGTGTCGTCCTTGGGGTAGAAATAGACCACCACCCGTTGTCCGGCAAAGTCGGTCAACGAGACCGATTGGCCAGAGGCGTCTGGCAGGGTGAATGCAGGGGCCATCTCGCCAACTTGGGGAGTCATCACAATGGGAGCAACACGGCGCCAGCCTAGGCAATGCCGGCCCCACAGCACGGGGCGCCTCCTTGATCCTGTGGCTGAGCCCCCTGGATGAGCGGCATCACTGTCCGGAGTGGCTCCAGCCGTTTGAGCGGGATACCTTGGAGACCTTGTCACCGCAACGGTCCCAGGAGGCGTTAAGGAGCCGGGTGCTGCTGCGGCGATTGGCAGCCCGGGTTCTGGGCTATGCACCCCAGACGGTGCCCCTGCGGGCTGATCCTGGTCAGCCTCCCCGGCTCCAGCCCAGTGAGGGCTGGCATCTGAGCCTGAGCCACAGCCGTGGGGCTGCCCTGGTGGCCATGGCCCGCCAGCCGCTGGGGGTGGACCTGGAAGCCAACAGCCGCTCCATTACCCCCGCCCTGGCTCGACGTTTTTTCTCCTCCCAAGAGGCGAATGCACTGGATGCGCTGGAGTTGAAGCGGGGATCCCAGTGGGCGCAACGCCAACGGCTCCACTGCTGGCTGGCCAAGGAAAGCCTCTGCAAGCTCCTGAATCAACCCTTGCTCCCCATCCTCAAGGCCTGGCGCTACGATCCTGGTCACCAAGTCCTGATCCATGGACGAGGCCAAGTGATCCCTTGCCGGGTCGGCTCCAGTGGACCATGGTCCTGGGGATGTTGCGCCATGGCGCCTGCCCGGATCAGCCTTTGGAGTGGCCACCGCTGAGCGACAGGCCAAAGTCTTTTAATCCTATTGCGACTGCAACAAGAAAATCTTGTTGCCAGCAAGCTTTGCTGGCAAGCTGACAACGAGCTGTGTTCAAGCTGCTCATTTGTCCTCAATGCTTCCCAAGTGTGATGCCTTTCCTCTCAAGTGATGGCAACCCAAGTCTGACGCTCACGTATTTAACACGGGGCGTGGCTGCGTCGGTCCTGGGCTTCGCCTGTGCCGCAGCGCCCCTTGCCGGCGTGGCGCAGGAGTCCCCGGAGGACACCGACCCATCCCTTGATCTGGGGACAATTACGGTCACCGGCCAGAAGTCCGAGCGTTCTCTGGCCGAGACGGACGGGAGCGTCACCGTGGTCTTCCCGGGCGAGGCCGAAGGCGCCGCCGGGGCAACCTATGACGTGTTTGGCGTGGCAGAACGCCTGGCCAACGTCATGCCGTTTGGAGGGGGCAGTGGCGTGGCCATCCGCGGCATTGGTCAGACCGGCTTTTCTTCCGGCCCCACCTTCGGTCAAACCAATTACCTGGTCACCCGTAGCCCCAGTGACCTGGTGGCCACCTACGTGGACGGCATTCCGGTCTCCGCCTATGCCGGACCCCTGGGCGGCTTTTGGGACGTGGATCAGGTCGAAGTGCTGCGCGGGGCCCAAAGCACGGTTCTGGGGCGTGGTTCCCTGGGGGGGGCGGTGATTGTCGAAAGTGCGGATCCCACGTTCACGCCTGAGGCGGCGGGACAACTGAGCGTAGGGACAACCAACGGCGGCCTGGGGACCTCCTTTGCCGTCAGCGGCCCCATTGTGGAGGATCGCTTTGCCTATCGGGTTGTTTTCGATCGGCAGCGGGGACCCAACTTCATTGAAAACATCACCCTGGACGAGGATGGAGACCTGAGGAAGCTTCTCAACCGCAGGGTGAAGCTGCTTTATGCGGGGGAAAGCGGAGCGGAGGTGGAGTTGAGCACGTTCTTCAGCGAGGCGACCGTGGGCACTCTTTACGTAGATTACAACTCCTGGCTTAACGACCGCCGTGTGACGCGAGCGGACGTGAATACAGAGCTGAACAATCACATTACCGGTACCTCGCTACGGGGAAGCTGGTCGTTGAATGATAGGGTCTCGTTGGAATCAGCCACTGTGTGGGTGACGGAAAACGCCCATCAGGACCTTGATGCGGATCAGACCGAAGCATCCCACGTGTTGACTGGCGTTGGTCCTCGTAAGAACAATGCGTACTTCAAGGACGACATCCGCACCGTGAGCCAGGAATTACGACTTCGCTACACAGGGGAACAGTTTAGCGGATTTATTGGAGCCTACTATGAAGACTTTGAAGGCATTGCAAAAACGTCATCTCCTGTTTTTGGAGGGAAAACGATCCAACAGAATATCTCAACCGCGGCACTTTTTGGCGAAGGAAAGTGGTCCATCTCTGAGAAGATGGATCTGACCTTGGGCCTGCGCGCAGAAACGGAAAAGAACAGAACAGACATTGATGCTACAATCAATGACTTACAAACAACTTTAGGGACGCAAGCAGCGATACTCGGATGTGTGAACATCCAGACACGTACACCCATACCAGGTTGTACGCCCCAACCAACGCGAGCGCTAAGAGAAAGCCTCGTCAGATCCGTGAACGAGAAACCTGATCAAAACTTTTCCATCCTATTACCCAAGCTGGGTCTGTCCTACGCGGCCACTCCAGAGACCCGTTTCTATGGCACTGTGCAGCGTGGCTACCGCGCCGGTGGTGCCGGCGCCAGCCTGATTAATGCCCGACTGTTTGAGTTTGACCCGGAAAAAACCTGGAACGTGGATCTGGGTATTCGCCACAAGAGCGAGGATGGCCGTTTGCGCCTTAGCGCCAACCTCTTCTATGTGGACTGGCAAGATCAGCAACTCCAAGTGCCTACACCAGGGGCTGGAGGTATTCCTGATTTCATCTCCGTGAATGCAGGTCGATCGGAAAGCTACGGGTCGGAGTTTGAGGTGGACTATCAAGTCACCCAACGCTTACGCCTGTTTACCACAGTGGGGCTCTTGAAAACACAAATAAATAACGTGAACGATATTCCAAACAATGATTTGGATGAAAAAGAGTGGGTTGGCAACAGTTTTACCATGGCACCCACAGCCACTGTCAGTGCAGGTCTCCACTATGATTTTGACCATGGATTAGACATGTCTCTGGCGGCCAATTGGCGTGACAAATTCTTCTCTGATATCCAGAACAGTGCGCTGGAAGAAGTGGACGGTCGCTTCCTGGTTGACATGGGAATCGGTTACGAATTTACCGACCGTGATCTACGATTTGATTTCAAGGTAACCAATCTTCTTGATGCAAAATACATTAATCACTCTTACATTGGACCCATGGAAGCCCTTGCTGGAACGTTTAATCAACTTTCTGGTGGTTCTGCTCCGTTCTTGGGTGTTCCAAATCCTCCACCTATCAATACAGAAGGCATCGTTGCGCCCGGCCCTGGCCGTGCCGTTCTTATGTCTCTTACAGGTCGGTTCTAGGGCCGTTCCGTTATTGCCTTCGGGGTGTTCCCGGTATGTGCTCTGGTCCATGGGACCAGGGCACGCCTCCTATCAGTCAGCCAGGACAAGGGCAGTCAGTACAGACTCTTGATCCATCAGAAGGGCTCGCCTGACGGCTGGTGGAGCAGCACCGCCGCCAGCCGGGGTTGTAAGGCGGCAAAGGCGCGACCCCGGTGGCCATGGCGGCGTTTTTGCGCGGGCGTCATCTGGGCAAAGCTGCGGCCCACCGCCGGAATCCAGAAGAGGGGGTCGTAGCCAAAGCCTCCCTCGCCAATGGAGGCCTCCAGGATGGCTCCATGGCTCACCCCCTGGGAGGACAGGGCAATGGCGCCATCGGGCCGGGCCAGGGCCAAGGCCGCGACGAACCGGGCCGAACGGTCCTGACAGCCGGCCAATTCCTCCAGCAGCCGCCCCATTCGCTGGCCATCGCTGGGGGCATAGCGGGCGGAGTGAATGCCTGGCCGCCCGTCCAGGGCATCCACGCAGAGCCCGGAATCATCCGCCAACGCCCATGCCCCTGTGAAGCGGGCCACGGCTGCGGCCTTCAGGCAGGCATTGGCAAGAAAGTCGGCGCCGTTTTCCTCCA
>JAJDVL010000019.1 GCA_022826155.1 Prochlorococcaceae cyanobacterium jk18x22bins.40
GAAGACGATGTCTCCCTTGATGGAGACGTGACCACCCTCCTGCTGGGGGCGGACTGGAGCACTACCCGTTGGCAGGCTGGCGCTGCTCTCTCCCACTCCTGGGCCAGCGGCTCCTATGACGGCGAGGACCATGCTGATGGAGAGACCAGCGCTGATGGAGAGATCAGCACCTCCTTGACAGGACTGTTCCCCTATGGACGTTACGCCCTCTCCCCACGCCTCGGTATCTGGGCCACAGCAGGCTACGGATGGGGACAACTCTCCCTCAAACCCGATGACGGGGAGGAATACAAGCCCGACACCACCATGACCATGGTGGCCCTTGGCATGGACGGCCTGCTCCTGGATGGGGGCAGCGAAGGCGTCAGCCTCAACGCCACCGCTGACCTCCTCTCCCTGAAGACCACCTCAGAAGAGGTGGACGGGCTGGAGTCTTCCGAAGGCAACGTCTCCCGTTTCCGGCTGGGGCTGGAGGCCACACGACCCTTCCCCTTGGCCAACGGCTCCTCACTCCTCCCCTCCATGGAAGTGGGCATCCGGCAGGACAGTGGTGATGCGGAAACCGGCTTCGGCATGGACCTGGGCGCTGGTATGGCCTGGAAGGATCCCCAGCGGGGCATCAGCGGTGAGTTGAAGGGGCGCACTCTCCTCTTCCATGCAGAAGAAGACTTCCAGGACCAGGGTCTGGCACTCTCCTTCTCCTGGGATCCCTCCCCTTCCAACCGTGGACCCTCCCTCTCCATGGGTCACGCCATGGGCCTCTCCACAGACGAAGGCATACATTCCCTCCTCAAACCCACCGTCCTGGACGGGCTCGACGGGCTGGATGCCTCACCCAGCAACGGGCAGCAGTTTGAAGCAGAGCTGGCCTATGGCTTCCCCTCCTATAACAACCGTCTCACCCTGACCCCTGCTGTGGCAATGGCATTCTCCCCCACCAGCAGGACCTACGGCCTCCTCTGGTCGGTCACTCCCTACTCTGAACAGTCACATGCTCTTCCTTGGGAGTTCTCCGTCGAGGCGGAACGACAGGAACACTTCTCTTCCTCGACTCCAGCCGACCACTCCCTCAAGCTCAACTTCTCCACACTGTTTTGAGGGTTGGGTTTGGCGGCGCCACCCATGGCTGCCCCTGGTGAACCGGCTGGGGGCACCCCTTGGCTCCATGAACGATGGCGTGTGCTAAAATGGAAATCTTATACGTGGTAAATTTTACATGAACTCCTCGCCAAACTGGGTGAAATCAGATTCTTCTTTACTGACTGCCCAGCCAATGCCCGGCAGGCCGAAGGGGCCATTGGCGGTGGTTGGCGCCCGGGACCTTGGCCATGGGAGGGGGAAACGTTACCCTGGTTGGGAGCCCGTCTGCTGCCCCACTGGCAGGGGCCCAGGGCCTCAGGAGTCATGACATGCCGATGCTCCTTCATGGGATTACACTGGCAGCATTGATTGCGTTCGGCGGGCTTGCCACGGCTGAAGCTCAGGGGCGGGTGCTGGTGAGCAAAATCGGTCAGACAGATGGCGGGCTGACCGGTCTCTTCTGCAGTGGTTCCTTAAATTTTAGCGTTGTACTGGATATTTTCCCTTAAAATTAAGGCTGTCACATTTTGCACGGGCTCATGCACTATTTCAGCTTCCTTCTAGAGAAGCGGAAATTGGCGGCCAGTATGCAACCGCTTTCAAGTGTTGCAGTGTTTCTCTAGCTCAACCAGCCTAAGGTTTGACAATTTGCAGAAGCTAGCTACTATTGCGCCGAGTTGAAACCAAAAACATGGTGACACCGCTGCCCTTGGCGCCTGCTGTGGCGGGTGTTGAGGAACTGATCAAATCTATCAATGACCCGATCAACAGCTTTGCCTGGGGATGGCCCACGGTACTGCTCATCGCTGCAACAGGCATCCTACTGATGCTGCGGCTCAGCTTCATGCCGATCCAGCGGCTGGGCTACGGCTTCCGCCTGATGCTGAAACCAACCACGGCAAAAGAAGGCGATGCCGGAGATGTGAGCCCCTTCCAGGCGCTGATGACATCCCTCTCCGCCACAATAGGGACGGGGAACATCGCTGGCGTAGCCGGCGCCATCTTTGTCGGCGGACCCGGAGCCGTGTTCTGGATGTGGGTTGTGGCGTTCTTCGGGATTGCCACCAAGTACGCCGAAGCCGTCCTGGCGGTTCACTACCGGGAAGTGGATCCCCTCGGCAATCACGTGGGTGGGCCGATGTACTACATCAAGAACGGCCTGGGACCCAACTGGCGCTGGCTGGGCATTCTCTTTGCCTTGTTCGGCATGCTGGCTGCGTTCGGCATTGGCAATGGGGTCCAGTCCTTCGAGGTGGCCAGCGCCCTGGGCACCGTGGGTATCCCCAACTTCGTCACCGGCGTGGTGCTGGCTGTTCTGGTGTTCCTGGTGATTATTGGCGGGGTGAAGCGGATCGCCCAGGTGGCATCTGCCCTTGTGCCCTTCATGGCTGTGGCCTACGTGCTGGCTTGCTTGATCATTCTCCTCTCCCAAGCCAGCGCCGTGCCGGGAGCCTTCGGGAGCATCTTCGCCAACGCTTTTACCGGCAAGGCCGCAGCCACTGGCACCCTGACCCAGGTGATTTTGATGGGCTTCAAGCGGGGGATCTTCTCCAATGAGGCCGGCCTCGGAAGCGCTCCCATTGCCCATGCGGCAGCCAAAACCACCGAGCCGGTACGCCAAGGCACCATCGCCATGCTGGGAACGTTTATCGACACCATCGTGGTCTGCACGATGACAGCCCTGGTGATCCTCTCCACAGGCGCCATGGATGGGAAGCTCTCCGGCTCCAACCTGTCCATTGCTTCCTTCAATGCCGGCATTGCCGGTAGCGGCTGGGTGGTGACCATCGGCCTCATGCTGTTTGCCCTGACCACCATTCTTGGTTGGAGTTTTTACGGAGAGAAGTGCGCGGAGTTTCTCTTGGGCGTCAAGGCCATCACACCGTTCCGCCTTGTGTGGGTGGCTGTTGTGGTGATTGGCTGTGTCGCTGGTGACCGGGGCATCGTTTGGGGTGTGGCCGATACCCTCAACGGCCTGATGGCCATTCCCAACCTGATTGCCCTGGTGCTCCTCTCCGGCACGGTCTACAAGCTCACCAAAGACTATGCCTTCTCCGAGTGAGGTCGTCTCTGCGTCTGTCTTAAGACAGAGGTTGTGGTGATGCAACGCACCCGCCTGCGCCAGACCATGGGGGAAAGCCTCCATGGTCTGGCCATTTGGGCGGCCAATCCCTGGCGCCATGTGTCCTTGCTGGCCGTGGTCTTCACGGTGGCGTTCCTGCTGGGGAACGGCATCACCACCGTTGCCGGGGCACTCAACGTTTTTGATCCCATGGCGGCCGTTGTCGCCATGGCCCTGACGGAGCTATTGGTGCGACAACGTCCACGCTTGCAGCGACAGGACAACCATCTTTGGCTCCACCTGGTGGATGCCTTTCGTGTGGGCTTCCTCTACGGGATCATCCTGGATGGATTCCGCTTGATGACCTAGTGCCACAGCCCCATGGTTGGAGGGCTGGCACTTTGGGAAGACCTTTGGCATGGTAGAGCCACTGATTCCCTTACCAATCCTGGTGATGGCTCGCTCTCTTCGTTTGCTGGCCGCAATTCCTCTGCTGAGCTTGATAGTGATGCCTGCGTTGGCCAGTGGGCGCTATCAGGTGCAGCCCCGGGAAAGCTTCCACGGCATTGCCCGTAAGTGCCAGGTTGATGTCTATGAACTCATGCGTTTGAACCCCCGCCCAGGCAATGCTCTCAAGTTGGGGGAGCAGCTACGTCTCCCTGGCAATGCCCAGTGTGGAAGCCACGCGAATCCCACCGGTCCGGTTGCCGGGACTTCAACCTACCAGGTGCAGCCGCGAGAGGGGTTTTATGGCATTGCTCGCAAGTGCCAGGTGGATGCCAAAGAACTGATGCGCCTCAATTCCGCAAGCGGAACCAACCTGCACCCTGGCCAGCAATTGACGTTGCCCAGCCATGCCCGCTGCCCGGACCCGTCCGCCACGGTGGCTAGCACCAGCACACCTCAGAACACCAATACCAACATAGCCACAACACCAGCCCAAGCCAGGACTGGGGGAACACTATCTTACCAGGTGCAGCCCCGGGAAGGTTTCTACAGCATTTCCCGCAAATGCAAGGTGGACACAAGAGAGTTGATCAGCCTCAATCCTGAGAGCCCCAGCGTTCTGCGCCCTGGCCAGCAGTTGACGTTGCCCGGCTATGCCCGCTGCCCGGACCCATCCGCCACGGTGGCCAGCGCTGGCACCGGCGCCAACAGAGGCACAACACCAACCCAAACGACGGCCGGTGCAAAAGCCTATTACGAGGTGCAGCCGCGGCAGGGCTTCTACAGTATTGCCCGTCAATGCCAGGTCAACGCCAAAGCACTCATGGCCCTGAATCCCCGGCCTGGAAACGTCCTCCACGCGGGAGATCAGTTGGAGCTACCCGGAGGAGCGAAATGCGAGAGCGTGCTGGCTGCAAATCCAACTGCTTCTGGGGCCACCTCAGCAGCCAACAGTGGTGCAATGATGGGTTCCGGTTGGCGTTCCTACGGTCCCCTCAAGGTCAATTGGCAAGATTGGCAGATGATCGAAGGCCATTGGGTCGCACAAAGCCTGAATGGCTCTGAACAACCACTCTATCTGGCCGTGAACTGCCCTGCCCAGCGCATCAACCAAACCAACGGCAATGGCAAGTGGTCCACCTGGGAATCGCCCGATCCGGGCTTTGAAGAGCAGCTCATGGATGACCTTTGTCAAGAGAAGAAGGCCTTGAGCTAACCAGAGGGAACCAACACCCAACCTTGGTCGCACCATCAGGAGCGCACCAGCCAATACGCCATGTCCATAGGCTTGCTGATGCTGGTCACCTGTGGTGGGACCTGCTGGCCCGGCGCAGTGAGGGTGATCAGCAGTGCTTCACTGCGGGCCTCCCCAGTGTGCTCCAGCATCGTCAAGAGACGGTGGGTGACAGGATCGTAGTGGAGTGTGGGCGTGGCGCTCGGGCTGTGGTCGGTTAAGTGGAGTGCAGTCACCACGCCATGGCCTGGCTGCACTTCCACGAGGAGGATGTCTTGCTGAGGATGGCCCTCCTCATCCAGGACGCCATCCACCGTGAGCAGCCAGATGCGCTCCGCCACCTCGTCGCAGGCAACCGCAAGAATCGCGGCCTCCCCTTCCCACGCCACCTCCGGCGCCAAGCCAGGACGCAGGAGTTCGATGGTTTTGGTGTAGTCCGGCTGATGCTCCAACACCACAGCCCGCTGCCCCGCACCGCAGAAGGTTTTCAGGTCTCGATTGCCGGGCAGCAGGTGGCGCTGGGGAGGCAGGGGAGGCAAGCTGACCACCACCAGACCGTTCTCGTCGGGGAATACGAGCCCATCGCCGCTGGGCAGCAACGTCGCCGGTCCATCCGGCTGGTGATCCAGGGGCGCCGTCTGTCTCCAGGGCCGATCTCGGTGCCCCAGCCACCGCAGACCCTTGGTCTGGCTGGGTTGGAAGAGCTGCAGAAACGGTGGATGGTGGGCGGGTTCCTCCAAGGCGGCACTGCTCACCCCCTGGAGCAGTAGGTGGCCCCTGTTGCTGCTGCTGAAGTGGCTGTAGAGGGTGGTGGGACTTGGCAGGGGCCGGCGGCGCGGCGCGGCAGGCGCCACCGCCGCGGACAGATCTTTTGACACTACGCTGGATGACGCCACTTCCACGAACCAGTTCCTCTGGCTGAGGGAGTCCACCGCCGCGGCATAGACAACGCCCCGCCCATCCCGCAGGGGCAAGACTTTGGTAATGCTGCTCTCCCATGGGGTGATGGGCTGCCATGCACCACCGGCATCGGGCCATGCCAATTCCAGCCGTTGCCCTTGCGAGTCGGACACCAGACCCAGCAGCAAGGGGCGGGGATCCCACCGGAGCCGGACCTGGTGGAGGGGCCGACCCTGCTGGTCCTGCCCACCCAGGCTCACCTCGATGGGGCCGCTGGCCCGATAGGGCTGGCTCAGGCCCAGTTGAACCGTGGCGCCATCTGCTGTGACGCTCAGGGGCACATCAGGCGCAAGCCGGATGATGGATGCGGCCAGGGAGGCGGGATCCACGGGGCGACTATAGCGCAATTCCAGCACTGCCGCCGCATTCACCGCGGGCCGCACCGTCAGCAGACGACCTGGCCGCCGCTGGAGACCATACTGCTGGAGCAACGCCAGGAGGAGACCCGCAAGCAACAGGCGCCAGCCGAGACCCCGGACCGGGTGGCGCGGCAATGGGTTAGACAAGGGCAGGGGCAGAGGGACTGACAAGGCTTGGATAACGCTACGTCTGCCCTCCGTGTGGCCGCACGGCTTTAGCCTGGGGAGGCTTGGAGATGCATGGGGCCATGGGAGACGAGGCCAAGGCCAGGCCGGGCTCCAGGGTTCTTCTCTGTGGCTACTACGGCGAGCACAATCTTGGGGACGATGCGCTGTTGGCCACCCTGCTGGCCCTGCTGCCCTCCTACTGCCCCGTGGTGGTCACTGCACAGGACCACCGCCAAGTGCAGGCGCAGTTTGGTGTTGTCACTTGCCACCGTAGTGAACCCATCAGACTCTTGTGGGCCCTGATGCGTACCCAGGCGTTGGTGTTGGGGGGGGGCAGCTTGTTGCAGGACAGCACCAGCCAGCGCAGCCTCCTCTATTACGTGGCCCTGATCCTGGCCGCCCGTCTCCTGGGGCGCCCCGTGCTGCTGTGGGGTCAAGGCCTGGGGCCGCTCAAGACCCGCACCAGCCGTCTCCTGGCCCGGCTGAGCCTCCACTTGGTGCAGGGCATCACATGGCGCGATGACCAGTCAGCCGCCATGGCTGCCGCCTGGGGCATCCATGCCCCCGTGGGTCGGGATCCGGTGTGGTCCCTTCCCCGGCGCAACGCTGTTTACAGCACCGATGGCCCCATCGCGGGCGCCATTTGCCTGTGCTGGAGACCCACGCCCCTGCTGAATGACGCCGGCTGGCGCCAACTGGAGAACCAGGTCATTGAAGATGCCAAACGGCACCAGACTCCCGTGTGTCTGGTGCCGTTCCATGCCCGTCAGGACGCCTCCCTGCTCAAGGCGTGCGCCGCAAGGCTTGAGGCCGCTGGCCTGGTGTGCCAATTCTGGCGTCCCCGGACGCCATGGGACTTTATGGAAGGCCTGGCGTCTGTGCATCTGGTGGTGGCCATGCGGCTCCATGGGGTCATCCTGGCGGCCATGGCGGATCGGCCCCTGTTGGCCCTCAGTTATGACCCCAAAGTGGATGCTGCCGCCACCGCCATGGCCATTCCATCCATCAACCTGGCGGACCCCAACGGGCTCGCCGCCTTGCCAGAAGCATGGGAGCTGGCCAGACGGTGGCGCCTCTCTCCGGCCCGTCTGGCCCGGCATCGCCATCGGAACCGCTGCCACCAGGAGATGCTTGCCCAACGACTGGTGTAGCGTCCTGGAAAATTGACGATTTCGATCTCTGCTTTCCAGAACTCCGGCTCATCCTGATCCCCAGGCCCGTTTCTCGCGCACTTGGTGGCTGCTGATGGCGGTCGTGGCGATGTTGTCCGCTGTCCTCTTCCTCAGTCAGTTGGGCACAACGGGACTGGTGGACGAGACGCCACCTCTGTTTGCGGCAGCAGCACGAAACATGGTGGAGAGCGGTGATTGGCTCACGCCACGGGTCAATGGCTACCCTCGCTTTGACAAGCCGGTGCTGGTGTATTGGCTCATGGGGCTGGGCTATGGTTTGCTTCCCCAGGCCCTGGATCCCCTAGGCAGCCTGGCGGCTCGGCTGCCCTCTGCCGTGTCAGCCACTGTCGTGAGCTTGGCTCTGGCAGATCTGCTCTGGTGCTGGCCCCAGAAAGCTGGAAGCAAAGCCAATCCTTGGCTCGTGCCCCTGGTGGCCAGTTTGGGCTTTGGTCTCTGTCCTCTGGTGCTGATCTGGGCACGCACGGCCGTGAGTGATCTTCTATTTACGGCCCTGCTCAGCCTTTGTTTAATGGGTTTCTGGCGACACTATGCCAGATGCAACCGCCACGTGCCCCTTGGTTCATGGGTTGCCTTAGGGCTGGCGGTGCTCACCAAAGGTCCTCTCGCTCTTGTGTTGGCAGGTCTCACATGCCTGCTCTTTGCTGCGCGTCAGGGGCAGATTGGCCGACTCTGGCAGAACCTCTCGCCTCTTAAGGGGGCCGTGCTGGTGGCGCTCGTGGCCTTGCCCTGGTATGGGGCCGAGTTGATCGTTGAGGGTCAGGCTTTTTGGCAGAGCTTTTTCCTGTATCACAATGTCGTGCGCCTGACCCAGGGAGTCAACAACCACACTGGCCCTCCGTGGTTCTACGCTCCTGTGCTGCTGATTGGGACCATGCCCCAGTTGCCTATGGCCCTCCATGGCGCCTGGACAGGGCTGACAGCAAGGCCACGCAGGAGAAAGATCACCGCAGCACAGTCCTTGCGCCGCTTTGCGGCCTGCTGGCTGCTGGCCGTTGTGATCATCTTCACCATGGCAGCAACAAAGCGGCTCAGCTACATGCTACCGGCCATGCCAGCCATTGGGTTGTTGGTGGGGCTTGCCGCTGGAGACCTGGAAGAGGGCAGCGGAGGAGGATTTCTCTTTGGAGCGGCCTGGCTCAGCCTGGCACTGGCTGCCCTGGTGGGCATCGGATGTCTGTTGCAAGAGTTGTGGCTACCCTGGATCCGTGAGCCGGCAATGCCGACCCTGGCTGTGGATGTGCAGGCCACGGGGATCATGACCACCATTGGCGTGATTTGGCTGGTGGCGGCAGCCCTGGGAATGCTGGAATTGTGGCGCCGTTGGCAAGGCTGGTTGCTGGTGCTGCAGCTTGCCCTGGTCGTCTGGATTCCCTTTGGCCTCCTCCCTCTGGGCAGTCTGGTGGACCGCCTGCGGCAGGAACCTGTGCGCACAATGGCAGTGGCAGTTAAGGGGCATGTTCACCGCAGCGAACCTCTGGCCATGGTCGGAATCAAAAAGCCGTCTCTGCATTTCTATAGTGGCCACATGGTGCGCTATGAGGGCAGCTCCCGGCAAGCCTTGGCGAATCTTGCCCATTGCATCACCTGGAGCCCTGGTTCGGAAACCATTCTGGTGGTGGTGGATCAGTTCACAGCTCAAAAGCCCCATTGGCAGCGCCTTCCTGGTAGAGCGCTGGCTCGTGCAGGGGCTTATGAACTCCGTCGCCTCAGGCGCCAGGATCTGGAGGTTGTTGTGACTCAACTACTTCGGGCTGGGGAAGTCAAGGGGGATTGTCCAGCTCCCCATTGGGAGAGCTACAACGAGCGCGGAATAGAGAGGACTTAAACAAAATCTGTAGCGATGGCCGCGGGGGAAGAGTCGGTCACCGTGGAAATACTCCGACTAGCTATGCCTACCAACCGACGTGATGCCTGGCTCACAGCAGAATCCCAAGTCTGGCAGCCGAGAAAGGGAATGTTGCTATAAATTCAAAAATTACCCTCACAAAATCGATAAAAATCACCGAAAAAGCAATAAAGAATACTGAATCCTCAATTTCCTTCCAAGGCCTGAAAAGGGAGTGCAAGAGTCCGATTCACTCCTTCAGCATAAGGGAATCACCAAAAATCGCCCCTTCCTCGCCTGGAAAAATCTGCTGGCCTGGGCAATTCCTCTCCACAACTGGCTTGCTCATGGTGAGAGGCATCCCACGTGGGAAGCTCGTCCGATTTTTCGTGGTACCCTTCTCAAAGTTGGATTTACCGTTTTCGTTGGGGGAAGTCGGTTGTCCCATCATGCAAGCAAACGAATACAGTTGATTCTGGCTAGGACAGTGCTTCAGTTCAATCTGGAGGAAAAATCATGTCCCCACGTTTTGGCGTCTTGTTGGCCTGTTGTCTGGCTGGGCTGCTGGTCTTGTTCCCATGGCGGGTCAACGGAGCCCCATCCACACCGGCTGCTAATCGGCCTACAGGGGAGGAGCCCATCACCGTAGAAATGCTGCACTTGGCGGTTCCCGCCGCCCTTCGCGATGCTTGGTTAAATGCTGAAGCGGAAGTGTGGAAGCCATGGCTGGAGGAGCAGCCAGCCTATTTGGGACGTGACCTCTATTGGGATCCGCAGCAGGAACAAGCGCAGGTGCTCATCCGCTGGCGCTCCCAGCAGGAATGGGAAGGGATTACCGAGGAAGAGGTGGCGGCTGTGCAAGCCCGCTTTGTAACCGCGCTGAACAAAGCGACCGGTGGGGAGGATAAAGACCCCGTTCCCCTGGTGGCCGCCAGCCGGTGGCTACTTCTTGCCAGAGACATGCCCAGGGACATTAAAGATCAAGTCTGATACCACACAGCCACAAAAAAGCCCTCGCAAAGCGAGGGCCAACATCTCAGGGAACAAGGGCCTTGGGAGCAAACCTTAGCCAAATCTGCTGGATGTAGAAGCGATGAGGAAAGCCGCGTAGGTGAGGAAGAACCCAACGGTGAAGTGGGTCAGGCCGACGAGGCGTGCTTGCACAATGGACAGGGCCACGGGCTTATCGCGCCAGCCTATCAGGTTCGCCAAGGGCGTGCGCTGATGGGCCCAAACGATGGTCTCAATCAACTCCTGCCAGTAACCGCGCCAGGAGATGAGGAACATAAAGCCAACGGCCCAGGCCAGGTGGGCCAGCAGGAAAATCCAGGCCCAAATGGCCAGGTTGTTGACGCCAAACGGGTTGTAGCCGTTAATCAACTGGGAGCTGTTCAGCCACAGGTAGTCCCGGAACCAGCCCATGAGGTAGGTGCTGGACTCATTGAACTGAGCCACGTTGCCCTGCCAGATGGCCAAGTGCTTCCAGTGCCAGTAGAAGGTGGTCCAGGCGACAGTGTTCAGCGCCCAGAAGAGGGCCAGGTAGAAGGCATCCCAAGCGGAGATGTCGCAGGTGCCACCCCGTCCAGGGCCATCACAGGGGAACGAGTAGCCGAAGTCCTTCTTGTCGGGCATCAGCTTGGAGCCACGGGCATCCAGGGCCCCCTTCACCAGGACCAGTGTGGTGGTGTGCAGACCCAGAGCAATGGCGTGGTGAACCAGAAAGTCACCAGGACCGATGGGCAGGAACACATCGGTGCTGCCGTTGATCGCATCCAGCCAGTAGTGGGGGCCAGGAATATTCTGGCTGGCCATGGTGGCCGCACTATTGGCATTGGCCAGGAGCACGTCAAAGCCGTACAGGACCTTGCCATGGGAAGCCTGAATAAACTGGGCGAAGACCGGTTCCACCAGAATTTGCTTCTCCGGCGTACCAAAGGCCACCACCACGTCATTGTGGACGTAGAGACCCAGAGTGTGGAAACCCAGGAACAGGGACGCCCAACTCAGATGGCTGATCAGAGCTTCCTTATGCTCCAGCATCCGCGCCAGAACATTGTTCTTGTTGGCGGCTGGATCGTAGTCCCGCACGAAGAAGATGGCACCATGGGCAAAGGCGCCGCACATCAAGAAGATGGCAATGTATTGATGGTGCGTATAGAGGGCAGCCTGTGTTGTGTAGTCCCTGGCAATGAAGGCATAGGACGGCATGGCATACATGTGCTGCGCCACCAGGCTGGTAATAACCCCCAAGCCAGCCAGGGCAAGACCCAACTCCATGTGAAGAGAGTTGTTCAGGGTCTCAAAAATGCCCTTGTGGCCTGCACCCAAGTCTCCCGGCGTACCCGCAGGAGGATTGTGGGCCTCCAGGATGTCCTTGATGGAGTGGCCGATACCGAAGTTGGTGCGGTACATGTGGCCGGCAATCACAAAGATGACGCCGATGGCCAGGTGATGATGGGCAATGTCCGTCAGCCAGAGGGATTCCGTCTGGGGATGGAAGCCGCCAAGGAATGTGAGGATGGCGGTGCCGGCCCCTTCGGAGGTGCCGAAGACCTGCCCCAAGGTATCCGGATTTTGGGCATAAACACCCCAATTGCCGGTGAAGAATGGTCCCAAACCAGCGGGGTGGGGCAAGGTGGAGAGGAAGTTATCCCAACCAACGTGTTGCCCCCTGGCCTCGGGAATGGCCACATGCACCAGGTGACCGGTCCAGGCGATGGAACTGAATCCAAAGAGGACAGCCAGGTGGTGATTGAGCCGGGCTTCAGCGTTCTTGAACCAAGCCAGTGAAGGCCGGAACTTGGGCTGTAGATGGAGCCAACCCGCGAACAGTGCCCAGGCGGAAAGGATCAGCATGAACAGCGATCCCTGGTAAAGCTCCAGGTTGGTGCGCATGCCGATGGTGTACCACCAGTGGTAGACACCGGAGTAGGCGATGTCCACAGGGGAGGAGGCACCGGCTTGGGTGAAAGCATCGATGGCCCCCTGGCCAAATTGAGGATCCCAGATCGCGTGGGCGATGGGACGCACATGCAGTGGATCAGCGACCCACTGCTCGAAGTTGCCTTGCCAGGCGACATGGAACAGGTTGCCCGAAACCCAAAGGCCAATGATGGCCAAGTGACCGAAATGGGTGGCGAAGAGCTTCTCGTAGAGACGCTCTTCCGTCATTCCGTCATGGCTCTCGAAGTCGTGAGCCGTGGCGATCCCGTACCAGATGCGACGGGTCGTCGGGTCCTGCGCCAGACCCTGGCTAAACGAAGGAAATTTCGTTGCCATTGGTAAGGTCGAGGAGTAAGGTCAGCCGACCGCAAGACTGCGGGCGAGGAAGAAGGCCCAAGTGGTACCGATACCACCCAGGAGATAGTGGGCAACACCCACGGCTCGGCCTTGGGTGATACTCAAGGCGCGGGGCTGGATGGATGGAGCCACCTTGAGCTTGTTGTGGGCCCAGACAATGGACTCAATCAACTCTTGCCAGTAGCCGCGGCCACTGAACAGGAACATCAAGCTGAAGGCCCAGACGAAGTGGGATGCCAAGAACATCAAGCCATAGGCGCTACTGGCGGAGCCATAGCTGTTAAGCACCTGGGTCGCCTGCGCCCAGAGGAAGTCCCGCAACCAACCATTGATGGTGATGGCGCTTTGGGCAAAGTTGCCGTTGGTGATGTGCTGCACGGTGCCGTCGGGAAGCACGGAACCCCAAACATCGCTCTGCATCTTCCAACTGAAGTGGAAGATCACGATGGAGATGGAGTTATACATCCAGAACAGGCCCAGGAACACATGGTCCCAAGCAGATACCTGACAGGTGCCTCCGCGACCGGGGCCATCACAGGGGAAGGCGAAGCCCAGATTGGCCTTGTCGGGAATCAAGCGGGAGTTGCGTGCGAAAAGAACGCCTTTCAGCAGGATCAATACCGTCACATGGATAGTGAAGGCATGGATGTGGTGGACCAGGAAATCCGCCGTGCCCAAGGGAACGGGAGCCACAGCCACCTTGCCGCCAACGGCCACTATGGAGCCATTGAACACCTCGCTCACCCCGGAGAGGGCGTTGGGCGCCGTAGCCGCCACGCTGAGGGAAGAATTAACCTGCTGCACCCACTGGGCAAAGATGGGCTGCAGTTGGATACCCGTATCGCTAAACATGTCCTGGGGACGGCCCCAAGCGCGCATGGTGTCGTTGTGGACATAGAGCCCAAAGCTGTGGAAGCCCAACCAGATGCACACCCAGTTCAGGTGGCTGATCAGGGCGTCCCGCGCCTTCAGCACACGATCCAGAACGTTGTCCAGATTTTGCGCCGGGTCGTAGTCCCGCACCATGGCAATTGCGGCATGGGCTCCCGCACCCACCACCAGGAAGCCGCCAATCCACATGTGGTGCGTGAATAGGGACAACTGGGTTGCATAATCCGTGGCGATGTATGGATAGGGTGGCATCGCATACATGTGATGCGCCACAATGATGCTGATGGAGCCCGTCAGAGCCAAGTTGACCGCCAGTTGAGCGTGCCAGGACTTGGTCATGAACTCATACAGGCCATCATGACCGCGGGAGGCTGGGAACAGCAGGGGATCACCCTTCTGGCCTTCCAGGATCTCCTTAATGGAGTGACCAATGCCGAAATTGGTCCGGTACATGTGACCAGCGATGATAAACATCACCGCAAGGGCCAAGTGGTGGTGAGCAATATCTGTCATCCACAGGCCGCCAGTGACCGGATTCACACCCCCTTTGAAGGTGAGGAAGTCGCTGTAGGCAGCCCAGTTGCCACTAAAGAACGGCGCCAATCCCCCATTGAACCCAGGGAACATTTGCCCCATCACGCCTTGGTCAATAAAGGCTTGGGCCGGGGGCATGTCAGCCACTGTGGCAATGGTTTGGCCACCAATGGTGAGGGGCTCACCCGCGTCAATGGCGTCCAGGAGTTTGTTGACGGGCAGAGAGACATGGATCACATGCCCAGCCCAGCCCAATGACCCCAGGCCAATGAGACCGGCCAAGTGGTGATTGAGCATGGACTCCACGTTCTGGAACCACTCCAGCTTGGGAGCTGCCTTGTGGTAATGGAACGCGCCAGCGGTGAGCATGAGGCCAGCCGCCACTAAACCACCAATGGCTGTCACGAGGAGTTCATACTCGTGGGTGAAGCCTTCTGCCCGCCACATTTGGAACAGGCCGGAGGTGATCTGAATACCGTGGAAGCCGGCGCCAACGTCGCCGTTGAGGATTTCCTGGCCGAAGATGGGCCAGACCACCTGGGCTGAGGGCTTGACGTTGGTGGGATCGGCAAGCCAGCCGGAGTAGTTGGAGAAGCGGGCGCCGTGATAGAAGGCGCCGCTTAGCCAGATGAAAACAACGGCCAAATGGCCAAAGTGAGCGCTGAAGATCTTCCGGGAGATGTCTTCCAGGTCGCTCGTGTGACTGTCGAAGTCGTGGGCACGAGAATGGAGGTTCCAGACCCAGGTTGTGGTCCGGGGGCCTTTTTTCAGTGCGCGGTCAAAATGACCAGGTTGGCCGAGAACATCGAAATCGATGGGCACGGTGTCCCTGTCAACACTGACCTTGCTTTTTGTGCCACGCTCCGGTGGGCTGATGGTCATTGAGACGTTCCCTGAGATGGGGTTCGCGGGAGGGGCCGACAGATGCCGACCAAACCATTCCTGAATGGGGGAATGGTGACGGCCACCACCACGGTGAGGAA
>JAJDVL010000035.1 GCA_022826155.1 Prochlorococcaceae cyanobacterium jk18x22bins.40
AGTGGGAGAGCGTGCCCGGATCAACAGTGCCATCGCTACTGCGCGAAGCGCTGTGGGTGCAGTAGGGGATGATGCGACTGATGCGCAGGTGACAGCGGCTGAAAAGGCCCTGAGCGACCTCCAGGCTACGATCAATGCCGCAAGCAACGTTCCGGAACACGAGAGAGACGCGCACACCGCCACACACGGTCTTCTTGAAGATGATCTGACGGAGGCCAAGATGAGTCGCCAGATGGCGATGGATGCGGCTGACGACAGGATGCAAGAAGATGCAATGAAAATGGCCGAGGAGACCCGCACCACGGCACGCAAGTTGTTCCACGCCATCGAGCGCGACCGCGAGTTCGATGCGGCCAACCACCTCCGGCTGACGAAGAACGTGAAAGGTTTTGCTAGTGGTCTAAACGAGAAGCTGGAAATTGTTGGAGGGCTTGACCCCGATGCCGTAGACGAGGTTGTTACGACGGCCGGCCCCGCACTGGATGGCAGTACCTCCCCCTTGAATGTATATCGTCCCCATCCTGACGGATTGATTTCTCCCACATCGGAGTTGCCTGCTCTGGCCGGCTGGAAGGGCCGCGAGTACCGTGTCGAACACGACTGCGAAAAGGCAACCTACTCCACGGGCTGCATGGAAGGCATCACGGACCATCTTGTCATCTACACCAACCAGGCCGACGCCGAGCCTGTCGATCGCCAGACATTTGCCGAGCGGTATGGCGTTGATAGCGATAATGACGGCACTCTCGACAACGAGTGGTACAAGCCGGCAACCGATACACAGAATGCGTACATCACCACCGCCGGCCTGGACAAAGACACCGGGTTGGCCAACTGGCTGCTCATTGCATCGCCCGAGTTCTCCACCGCCGGCATAAAGTTGCATCCTGAAAGCATGAAAGGCATCAGGGGCACCTTCGACGGCGCGGCCGGAGTCTACACATGCACAGACGCCGATTCGGATGCCTGCAGATCGGAACGGCTGGTGGGCACAGCCGACACTTCGACGCCGCCGGAGGGAACTCCCTACGTGCGTCTGAGGGGAGGCGGGACTGGTGGCTGGACCTTCGTGCCGGACAATGCGAACGCCATAGTGACGATGGCCGAGGCAGAGGCACCTGACGAGATGGTCTATTACGGATGGTGGGCGCGGGAGATGTCCGGAGACGACGGCTGGTTAGACGTCAGACCGCTTTCCGAAATCCGTCAGGGTGGTGTGCCCCACGGCAACGGCGTGGCGAAGAACATCAATGGCAACGCCACGTACACGGGCGGCGCGGCCGGGAAATACGCCATCTACCATCCCGTGGCCGCCGGGTCGAGCGCAGGGGCGTGGACCGCGGCCGCCATGCTGAAGGCGGACTTCAGCGAGAACACCATCAGCGGGGAACTGACCGGCTTCATGTCCGACGGGCAGCCCATGGACTGGACGGTCGAACTGCTGGAAGCTGACGGCTTTACTGCCGTGGATCCAGACGCTAGAAGCCAACGAGCCGATGGCGGCGGCTTCATGGCCGATGGCGGCGGCCACGGGTTCAGCAACGCCGAGAACGGAACGGTCTGGACGATGGGCGGCACGGCCGGTGAAAAGGCCGGTTCCTGGTATGGCGATTTCTGGATGGCGAACGACCATCCCGACGACCAGACTACCCTCGACGACAATTTGGGACGGCAGCCGGCACCGGCTGCGGCCACGGGAGTTTTCTGGGCAGAGCACGGGGACACCGCCAAGATGACGGGCGCATTCGGGGTCACCCGAGACGAGGAAAACTGATCTGATCATCGATCGGATCTTTCGCCATGGCGCTTATTACGCGCCATGGCTTTTCTTTTGCCCGGATGCCATGTCAGGAAGGCGCGCTGCCCGCCGCCGCACACCCAGCTTGGCCCAAAAACAGGACAGGCACAGTGGTCTACCAAGGAATCCAGACCTGGTGACGACGACCTGGGAGAAGCATCCGGCATAAGCCTTCTACAACACCTGCTCCACACGAAACCAGGGGCCAGCGCTGTTGAGACAACCAGACAACTCCACCCGCTGCCCATCCGCCCACCGCTGAAACTCCGCCTGAACCTGGGGCTCCAGGGTGATCAGGGGCATGGGGCCGTCATCCCAATCCCCCCACCAACCCTGGCCCTGCCGCGTCACCCGTCCCCGCCAGCGGCGCCCATGGGCACTGAGACAGCCCTCGGGTAGGGGCAGGGGCTCAATGACAGGCAGGGGATCGCCACGGTGTAAAGCCCGGAGGCCCTGGCGCTGGTGCTGCCGCCACCGGGGGTGATGCCAGGCCAGGTTGGGGTTAGGGAGCAGTCCGGCAGGGGCCAGGGGATCGTTCAGCAGGGCCTCCTGCAGGGTGGTGACGTTCAGGTCATGGGGAGGGCAACGGGCCTCCACAGACAAGGCCGCCGCCAACCCGGCCACCTGGCCCAGATTCATGACCATGGGCTGGAGACGGGTGGCGCCGTTGGCCATGTGACTGGCGCTGACGGCCTTGTCCGCAGCCAGCAGATTGCTGCAGTGGGGCGAGAGCAGGATGCCGTAGGGCAGAGCAAAAGGGGTGCCGCTGTGACGCCCACCCCAGACCATCTGCTTGGGCGCCAGCGGCCATGGGGGACCCGGGTAATGGTGATCGTTGGGATAATTGCCGATGGCGACCGTTGCACAGCTTCCCTGGGGCTGGCGCGGGATGGGGCCATGGCCTGTGGCCTTCTCCGGGAGCAGATCCCCTTCCGTGGCCACAGCCATCCCCTTCAGCCGCCGCCCTTCCCGCCAATAGGGCATCAGGGCCATGGCGCTGTGGCCGCCCGCGGCGGTGGGGAAATGGGCGGCGGGGGTGAGGGCGTCTCCCGTCGCCGTCTGCAAAGCCTGCAAAAAAGCCCGGCTGTGGGCTTGCATCTCCATGGCCAGGGCCTGCTGCTGATCCTTGCCCGCCACGGCCCGCTCCAGCTCGTGGTGGAAATCATTGCCCTGCTGAGGCCAGTTGAGCATCACCAACTGGTCCGGAAGCTGGCCGTAGCGCAGCAGGCGCTCCAGACCATGGCCGTCCGGGGCGCCGGTGAAGGGTTGAGGCAGGGGGTGGCGTTGTCGAACAACGGAGCGGATATCCAGTTGTCCCAGCATCACCCAGGTGGGGGACTGCACCGGCTGCTGCCGGAACCATGGCTCTTCCCCCAGCCGAGACGCAGGAGGAGCGCTGGGTTCCTGCCAACACTCCTGCGCTTCCCACCCCCAACGGAAGGGAACCCCGGCCACCGGCAGCAAGTCCCCCAAGTCGGAGCCGTCAATCACCACTTCGGCCTGAATGCGCAGGGCCTGGGTCCCATGGCTCACCTCCAGCGCCCGGATGCGGTCGCCACACCGTTGCACCGCTTCCAGTTGCACCCCCCGCAGCACTTGCAGCCGCGCCCGTTCCGCCACCAGCCAGCCTTGCAGCAACGCCTCGGCCCGGTCCGGCCGCCAACAGAAGCAACTCACCCAGCCATGGTCCGGACCACTGGGCTCCGCTGCGGCCATGCCCCGCAAAAACGCACCCCAAAGACCCGTCTGCCAGGCGCTGAGCTCATGACCGTCCCCGGCGCTCACCCCGGCAGCGCTCACCATGCCGCCACACCATGACCCAGGCAGCAGGAGGATGGCGCGGGCGCCGGATCGGGCCGCCTGGAGGGCGGCGCAGGTGCCCCCCAGTCCTCCGCCCCACACCACCACGTCACTACTCCATTGCTCCATGGCGACTCCGGCGACTGTCCAATCAGGTAGTCGCTAAAATTCTGAACTGCACAGGCGCCTCCGGGGCGCGTCCGGTCGCGTGGTTCATCGCTTCACTCTCACAACACCGCTGTACTACGTCAACGACAAGCCCCACATCGGCAGTGTCTACACCACCTTGGCGGCGGATGCCATGGCCCGCTGGCATCGGCTCCAGGGGGATCAGGTGTGTCTGATCACCGGTTGCGACGAGCATGGCCTCAAGATCCAGCGCAGCGCCGCCGCCGCCGGTGTCCCCACCAAGGACTACGTGGACCGCATGGCGGGCCACTTTGCGGCCCTCTGGCAACGCATCGGCATCAGCCATGACCGCTTTGTGCGCACCAGCACCCCCCAACACCAACGGTTGGTGCATGAATTTTACGAACGGGTGCGCAGCAACGGGCACATTCGCCTGGGTCAGCAACGGGGCTGGTATTGCGTCGCCTGTGAAGAGTTCAAGGACGGGGACAGCGGGGAGGATGGCGCACCACCCCGCTGTGACGTCCACGACCGCCCTTTGGAGTGGCGCGACGAGGAGAATCTGTTTTTCTGCCTCTCCCACTTTCAGGAGCCCATCGCCCAACTTGTGGCGCGGGAAGACTTCATCGGTCCCGCCAGCCGACGGCGGGAGGTGCAACGGTTTGTGGAGGCGGGTCTGCGGGACTTCTCCATCTCCCGGGTGGATCTGCCCTGGGGCATTCCTGTGCCCCACCAGCCGGGGCACACCTTGTATGTGTGGTTTGACGCCCTGCTGGGCTACATCACTGCCCTACCCGATCCCGACGGTCCCCAGGATCTGGCCACCGCCCTCAGCAGCGGTTGGCCGGCCCAGCTTCACGTGATTGGCAAGGACATCTTGAGGTTCCATGCGGTCTATTGGCCAGCCATGCTGCTGGCGGCGGATCTGCCCTTGCCGGAGCGGGTGTTCGGCCATGGCTTCCTCACCCGCGAGGGCCGCAAGATGGGCAAGACCCTGGGCAATACCCTGGATCCCGAGGCGTTGTTTGCCAAAGTGGGGGTGGAGCCGGTGCGCTGGTACCTGCTGCGGGATATCCAGTTCGGAGAAGACGGAGACATCCAGCAGAAGCGCTTTCTGGATCTGGTCAACAACGACCTGGCCAACACCATCGGCAACCTGGTGAACCGCACGGTCTCCATGTCCCGCCGCTGGTTTGCGGACTGCGTTCCACCCCAAGAGGCGCAAGGCGATACTGACCCCCATCCCCTGGTTGCCGTAGCGGCAGCCACCACCGCCCGGGTGAGCCAGTGCTTTGACCAACAGGATCTGCAGGGCGCCGCCATGGCAACCCTGGCCCTGGCCGAGGCCACCAACGGCTATTTGAGTGAGCAGGCCCCATGGCGTGCCATCAAGGATCCCGGTTGCAAGGCAACGGTGGCGGCCGTTCTCTATGGCGTGCTGGAAGCGACCCGCTTGGTGGGGATCTGCCTTCAGCCCCTGATTCCGGACTTTTCCAACCGTCTGTTGGCGCAACTGGGCTGTGCCCCCCTGGAGAGCCGCCATGGCTTGCCCCCAGGGGCGTGGGAGCAGTTGGTGCGCTGGGGCGGTCTCCCCCACGGCCAACCCCTCCCCGAAGCCTCTCCGCTCCTGGCCCGGCTGGAACTGGACGGTGATCTCTGAAATGCTGGACGCCGTGCCCCTGAAGCCATACGTGATTACCCCATGATGCTTGGGAAGATCACTGCATCTGCTCCTGGACGGATGGGGTGGGTGTTGCTTCATCAAGGACGACAAGCTGAATCCGTACATCCCCTGATCGTGCAGCAGCCCAGTGGTAGACACCGGCGGGTAGCGCCAAGATGCTTCCGGCTGGATAGACAGCCTCCTTGGATTGCTCCACTTTCTTGCCGTCGCCCCATGACAGGTCTCCTTTCAAGACTGTCAGAAGTCGAAGACCACTGGTCGTTGCATGGGGTGGGACCACGTCACCTGCCTGCAAGTCAAGTAGTGCGACAACAGGTGCTCCCTCGTCTGAAACCGCCAGTGGAGTCAGGTAAGCCACCCCGTAAACCTGTTTCTTGGGGAGGGATGTGGCGTTGATGAGAGAGGTCTGCTCTGCTGCGGATGCTAGAGGAAGCATACCAAATCAGTGCCGGGGCCAAGAACTTTACCATCATGGCTCCCACAAATAAATAGAGAAGTGGGTTTATCATGGGGCGATGTGAGCGGTCGTGTCTCGAAGTTGGTAGAAATTAAAGATGGCGTAACCTTGGGGCAGGGAAAACCACCCCACTGGCGGCTGGAACCGCCAGGGAGTCACGCCATGACAGAACTTACAGGACCACCGGAGGGCCATCGCTCCCTGCTTGTGAAGAGGGCTGCGATCCCATGGAGGATCGGCTGCGTGGGAGCAGGCGCCGCTCCTGGCCAGACTGGAGTTGGACGGTGATCTCCGAGGAGCGGCCCACCCCCAGCGGTTCCACGGTCACCGGGCTACTGCTTGTGGCCCCCTGTTCCCTTATCCTTCTCGCGGGCTGCACACCGCTCACCCTGGAGACGGCGTTGCAGGAGCAGGCGCCTCACGAGTTGCAGTCCTTCAGCCTGCAACACCACCCTTCCGACACGCCGCTGAGCTTGTCCCTCAGCAGTCCCAAGGCGCGCCACGATTGGACCCGCAAAGCCTCCGTGGTGACCACACCGGAAGCGCTGGTCCACCGTGACGGGGCGCCCATTTACGGAATCCGGTCCCAGCGGGGCTTGCTGCTGGGCAATAATCGCCTGGTGCAACTGGATGGGGCGGTGGAGTTGGTGCATCTGCAGGAGCCGTCTACCGTGGTCACGGGTGAGCGGTTGCGCTGGGATACACACCGAGGTCACATGACCATGACCATCAACCTGACGGTGAACCGTGAACATGCGCAAGTGAGTGCTGGACGGGCCGAACTGGATTTTGCCAGCAACGACCTTACCTTCCATGACCAGGTGGTTGTGCTGGACCAGTCGCCCCAGGCTGATGACCTGCGCCTTGAGGCCACAACGCTCCACTGGAACCTGGCCAGTGGTGACCTGATGGCGCCTGGCCCGGTAAAGGCCGGGCAGGCTGGCCCGGGTGGGGCGGTGCAGTCCGTGCAAGGCTTCAACCTGACGGGCAACAGCCAGGAGCGGTGGCTGGAGTTGCAGGCGCCTGTCCAGTTGCAGACCCGGCAAGCAGGGCAATGGCAGGCCCGGGATTCCGTGCTCTGGTGGTTGGACCGGCAACAACTGGAAAGCCCGGGTCTCCTGGAAGCTCAGGCGGGGGCACTGCAAGTCTCCGGGCGCTCCGCCGTGCTGGATCTCAAGCAGGGCGTGCTCACCATTGGCGAGGGTTGCCGGTTCCACCAGCCGGGTGAAACCTTGACCGCACAGCAATGCCGCTGGAACTGGCAAGACCGGACGATTCTGGCCCGGGGTGGGGTCGTGGTGCAGCGGGAGCAATACCAGCAGGTCACCCGGGCCGACCAACTCCAAGGCCGGTTGGGGGAGGACAACATCCTGAGCCTCACGGCGTCGCCCCAAGGCCAGGTCACCACGGAGCTGGGGTTGGAGCCCTCCGGATGAGCACGATCCCAAGGCCTCGGGCAAGAATACGATGGGGAAAATCCAGCTCTGCCGCATCGGATTCGCGAATCCAGGCCAGCCCGCTTCCCCACGCCTTGAATTCATCAAACGATGCCCAGGGCCGGCCCATGATTGGGCTGTAAGCTCTAAGAAGAGTTGCAATTTTACCGTCTACCTTCACTAGATCTGCGGGAGCGGTGGACAGAGTATCCTGGAGGTGAGGTTGCTTGAGCAATGCCTTCACTTCAGGGGAATAGTTGCCCATAAAACCCAGGTGGACGGTTCCAAAAATTGCCAGGTAAGCACCAAGGAGATGTAACGTTAGCCATGGTTTTAAACTTTTCTGGAGACTTCTGCGGGGCCAATAAATTATCAAGCCTCCCAACAGCCATACAGTGCTGACCAGGACTAAGAGTAGGCCTAATTTTTCCATGTCAAGTGTGGTATCAGACTGTCTAGAGATTCTTAGCAGGCCACCGCCAAAATAGAAGACCAGGACAATGCTGGCCAAGCAACAGTAGACTGCGGCAATGGATTGTAAAGACCGCCATCCCGTACCACAATTTCTCTCACGCAAGCGCTGAGTAGTGTGGGTATCTGCCAAACGATGGTCCAAATCTGAAGCAATCAACAGGGCCACAAATGGGTAGATTGGTAGTGCATAATGGTTGTATTGAGAGGATGTGAAGGCAAGCAGTAACAGCATGGTTGCGGGTGCTGCCAAGAGAAGCCAGCGCCGATGAACTATGGGCTGACGATGGATTTTTGTGTCCTGATTGCGCCATAGACTTGGGCTGGTGACGGCAAAAGGGAGCAAGGGGGACCATGGGATAAAATTCAAGAAGACAGAGGCAAAATAGAAGGGAAACCCACTGAGTGGAAAGCCTGTCTCCGTCGCCTTTTCCAAGGGGAACCTGAGTGGCGCTAAAAATCCTACGATTCCGTAGGCAACCATACTCTTCCACACCCAGATCAGAGTTGGCAGACATCCGCACGCCAGGCCAAGCCACAGCCCTGGGCTCATCAGAATTTTCCGACCACGTACCTGCTTGAGGAGCCAGGGCATCAGGCCCACTAGCGGCAAAAAAGCCAGGGCACTTCGCAGGAAGATGGTCAACGCAAACAAAATGCCCACAAAAACAAGACGCCAGCGGGAGAACTGCCCTGAAGATGGTGAAGGCTTGACCAACTCTTGTACAAGCAGCAAGACGCCACCTAAGAAAAAACTGATATACGCCATATCAGGACTAATCGTACGGCTGTGGACCGCCCAAAGATATGAGGTTCCCAGAATGAGGCTGGCCATGGCTCCAGCACGACGACTCAGAATCAAGGACCCAATCTCGTAAACGAGCCAGGCCGAGAGTAAGGCCAGCAGGACGAAAGGAAGCCTGGCCGCAATATCGCTAACACCAAAAAGCCGCATGGATAGGGCCACAATCCAATAGTGGCCTGGTGTTTTGTGATGCGCTTGGGCAAAGGGCACCCACGCTTCATTCTGGTCAAGGAAGAGACGGGCTCGCCTCATATACAAGCCTTCATCCCAAGGAAGGAGACTTTGCTGGCTGGCATCAAAAAACTTCCAAAGCAGTAGGGGTAACAGTAACAAAGGCGTGAACGGCAGTAGCTGTTGGAAACGTCTGTGCATGGGGCCTGACTTGGCGATCTCGCCCAAGGGTAGCCCTGAGGGGACTGAACCCATGCAGTGAAGGGGTGATGATAGAATGACTTTCGATTGTGCCTGGCAGGTGAGACCGTGTGACCGTCAGGGGTTGTGAAACGAGATTGGCTGTTCCATACAGAAATCTCACCCCCGGAAGAGGGCGAGCTTCTCAACGTCACAGATCACGGTGTGCAGCCCTGCCCCATCAGAGATCAAGGGCGGATGCTGGCTGGATTTATAACCCTGGCATTTCGTGTTTGAGCTGTTCGGCCCACCGAGCGAGGCGATCATCCGTCATGTTCGATTCGCTGTCCTCGTCCAGCGCCAACCCACAAAACTGGTCTCCGACCACACTTTTGGACTCTTCAAACGTATAGTCACTTTTGTCCACATAGCCCACCATAGTGGCGCCGGCCTGCTTGAAAAAGTCATGCAGCTCTTCCATGGCATCGCAGAAATTATCGGCGTAACTTCCAGAATCCCCCAAACCAAATACCGCCACGGGTTTACCACCGAGATCCAGCTCGGCGATGTCTTCAAGTACCGCATCCCAGGCCGTTCCTGAGCGTTCGGTTTCTGCACCTGTATTCCAGGTGGGGGTGCCGCAGATGAGCCCGTCAAATTCGGTGAACTCACTGACGTCGGCCACATCGGCAAGATCCTTCGGAGTGTTGGCGGAACCGAGCAGAGCATGGAGTCGCTCAGCTACATCCTGGGTTTTGCCGGTTGTGGTTGCAAAGTAGATGCCGACAGCCATGGGATCATAAAGCATGTATTCCTTGCCTAAGATAAGGAGATGCACAATAGGCTTAGGATAAGGATTGAACATTCAACACTGACAATTGATACACCTCCTGCAGGGTCGGCCCACCGCCTTGGGTAGCAAGGTCATGATCAGCCTGCGCTTCTTGTCCATACCCGCTGCCTTGGCCCAAGTGAAGGCTGGCGGACCCGTCGCCTCCTGATGGCCGTGTCACTGCAGCAGGCTGGATGGTCGCTGGGAAAAATCGCGAACCGTTTGCGCTGCCCAACCCTCACCATCACGCGAGACATCACTGTCTATCGGCACTCACGCCGGTCGCAATCGGCCCATGGGATGCGGGCGGCGCTGGAGGGATGACGGGGTCAGGTTACCAGTGATCGGTTCAACTTGCCGCTCACCAGGCCCTCCAGGTCCAGGCCCACCGCCGTAAAGCCCAGCTTGCGGAAATGGGCCACCAACTGGCGGCGGTCCACGTGACTCAGGAAATCGGCAACGGCGGCGGCAGGGACCTCAATCCGTGCTGTGGTGCCTTGGCTGCGGACCCGCACCTGTCGATAACCACGCTCAAGAAGCCAGGCCTCTGCGGCGGCAACCCGCTCCAGACCATGGGCGGTGATGGGCTCCCCATAGGGGAAGCGGGAACTCAGACAGGGCTGGGCTGGTTTGTCCCACCAGGGCAGACCCAGGGCACGGGAAAGCTGGCGCACCTGCAGCTTGCCGATGCCATTGTCCACCAGGGGAGAACGCACCCCCCGTTGTCGGGCCGCGGCAATCCCGGGCCGGTGGTCCCCCAGGTCGTCCTGGTTGACCCCATCCACCACCTGGGCGCCGGAGGTCACAGGTTCCAGGTGGGCCAAGTGCTGGTGGAGGGTGGCCTTGCAGGCATGGCAGCGCTCCGGGGGATTGTTGGCATAGTCCGCCACGTGCAACTCCCGGGTGGCCACCTCCTGGTGCCGGATGCCCAGCCACTGGGCTTGCCAGCGGGCCTCGCGCCGCAGGTGGGGCGCCAACGCCGGAGACACTCCGGTGACCGCCAGAGCAGCATCCCCCAACTGCTCTACTGCAACGGCTGCCACCAGGCTGCTGTCCACCCCACCGGAATAGGCCACCACCACCGTCCCAAATCGGCGCAGACACTCTCGAAGCTGCGCCAGTTGTGTCTGCAGCTTGGGATCCAGCTCCTCTTGAAGCGGCAACTCAGCCATGGCAACAGTGTAGGCCCATGGGCAGGGTCATGACAGGTTCCGACCCTGCCGTCTAAGCTATGCACACATCTTCGTTGCCTATGGCCAGCGGCATCGGCATCCGCACAGCCACGTCGGCCCACGGGCGTACCCGCGGTCAGTTGCACATCTACGACGGCGAAGGCAAGGGCAAGAGCCAAGCGGCCTTGGGGGTGGTGTTGCGCACCATCGGCCTGGGGATTTGTGAGCGGCAAAACACCCGGGTGTTGCTGCTGCGCTTCTTGAAAGGACCTGGCCGCGCCTACGACGAGGATGCCGCCATTGAGGCGCTGCAGCAAGGGTTTCCCCATCTCATTGACCAGGTGCGCACCGGACGGGCGGAATTTTTCTCCGCTGACCAGGTGACGGCATTTGACCGCCAGGAAGCCCAGCGGGGGTGGGACATTGCCAAAGGGGCCCTGGCCAGTTGTCTCTACTCGGTGCTGGTGCTGGACGAGCTGAATCCCGTGCTGGACCTGGGCCTTCTGGACAAAGACCAGGTGCTCAAGACCATGGGGCAGATGCCCGCTGACGTGGAAATCATTGCCACCGGGCGGGGGGCGCCGCGGGAGTTGACCCGGCTCGCGGACCTGCATTCGGAAATCTGCCCCCATCAGCACCAGCCCACCGGAGATCACCGGATTGGGGGGATTGAGATCTACACCGGTGACGGCAAGGGGAAGTCCACCAGTGCGCTGGGCAAGGCACTCCAGGCCATTGGGCGGGGCATCAGCCAGGACACCAGCCACCGGGTGTTGATTCTGCAGTGGCTCAAGGGTGGGCAGGGCTACACGGAAGACGCCGCCATTGACGCCTTGCGCCAGAGCTACCCCCACCTGGTGGATCATCTGCGCAGTGGACGTGACGCCATTGTCTGGCGCGGTCAGCAGAAACCCATTGATTACGTGGAAGCGGAGCGGGCCTGGGAAATTGCCCGGGCCGCCATCAGCAGTGGCCTCTACAAAACGGTGATTCTCGATGAGCTGAATCCCACCGTGGACCTGGAGCTGTTGCCGGTGGAGCCCATCGTGCAGACCCTGCTGCGCAAACCCAAGTTCACGGAAGTGGTGATCACGGGGCGCTGCAAAAACCTGCCGTCCTACTTTGCCCTGGCCAATACCCACTCCGAGATGGTGTGCCACAAGCATTACGCCCAGCAAGGCGTGAGCCTGAAACGGGGCGTGGATTACTGAGTTCCTGGCCCCTCCAAGCATGAAGCGCGCCCTCATCGCTGAAGCCGTTGGAACCGCGTTGCTGCTCATGGCTGTGGTGGGTTCGGGCATCATGGGGGAGCAGTTGGCGGATGGCAACGCGGGCCTGGCCCTGCTGGCCAATGCCGTCAGCACGGGAGCCATGCTCTATGGCCTGATTACGGTGCTGGGTCCCGTCTCCGGCGGCCACTTCAACCCCGCTGTGACCCTGTGCTTCCGGCTGCGGAAAGACATCACCACACGGCAAGGGCTGCTCTACGGTCTGGCCCAGGTGGTGGGTGGAATTCTGGGGGTATGGGCCACCCACGTGATGTTTGGCCTGGCGGTGTTGCAGCAGTCCACCACAGCCCGCACAGGTGGCGGCCAATGGTTCTCGGAAGCGCTGGCCACCATAGGTCTGTTGCTGATGATCCATGGGGGACGGCGCCATCAGCCGAGGGCCGTGCCCGCATTGGTGGCGCTCTACATCACCAGTGCCTATTGGTTCAGCGCTTCCACCAGCTTTGCCAATCCTGCTGTCACCATCGCCAGGGGACTGACCGACACATTCAGCGGCATCATGCCGGCCCATGTGCCCATGTTTGTGGTCACCCAACTGCTGAGCGCGGCGGCGGCCACACCGTTGCTCAAGTGGCTGTTTCCCGAGGAGTGAGGGGAGGCAGGGATTCAGGTTAAAAGCCCCCCTTCATTTGCAAAGGCGTGCGGCGTCTCCCGGAACCTGTTGCGTGAAAACTGGTCCAGCAGGATCAATAGCGCCAGCGCACCATGGGGGGCTGCCTCCTAATGTGGTCCAGCCCTCCGGAGGCGGCATGGTCGTACGTGGCCATGAACTGCTCCGCCACCTGCCGGTCAAAGGCGCTATCAATGCTGAACCATCGCTCCGGACCGGCCTGCCACCAAAAAAGAGGATGTCCACCGCCTGCTGCTGCTCACTGGCCACAGTGATGTCCCCATTGCACGACCAAACGTAACGACCGGCGCCGGCCCCCCTGGGGCCCGTGTCGCATTGCGTCGGTTTCAGGGCTCATCAACACCCCGCAACTGGTCCATGGCCTGGTCACAGAGGCATGCCAGGCGAGGATTTGACAGACCCGCCAAGCTGGCCACAACGGCCAATCCCCCTGCCCCCACCCCCTCCTTCACATAGCCCGCTTCGTAGTCCCGCAGCGCTGGATGGGCGCAGGAGGAAAAGTTCAGGCTGCTGGCCATGGCCTGGGGGGCCTGGGGGAGCCGTAGCTGCCCACGAACCCGCTCCAGAAGCAGGGCCAGGTTGCTGCCCGGCTCCCGGGCCACCCAGCAGGTGGTGCCCACGGCCGTGGAGCGCAGCAGGGGGGCCACGGGTTGGCCACGGGCGCGGGCCAGGACCATGGTCAGGGCCAGCACAGCCGCCATCTGACTCCCCCCCGCCAGCAGGAGCGGCGCAGCCCCGCCACAGCCCAGGATCACGCCAGCCGCCAACGGCTGCATGGGATCACCAACAGCAGCCACCAGCTCCAGAGCTGCGCTGGGGCGGCCTGAGCGTTGTAGCCCCTGGGCGATGAGCTGCTGGCGCAACTGGTGGGGGGGCTGGCGCAGGCTGCCACTCACCAATCCAGCCTCATCCACCCCCAACCCCTGCAGGATGGCTGCGGCGGTGCTGGTGCCCCCGGCCACACATTCCCCCACCACCAGCAAGGCGCCCGGTTGGCGACGCACCCAACGCCGCCCGAAGTCTTCCCCCCACCGCAGCAGGTCTTGCACCCGTTGCAGGGGCAAGGCGCGGCCAGTGCTGAGGCAGGCGGCGGGTTGACATCCTGGCACCTGCTCATGGGCCACGGCTGGGGCCACCTCCACGCCGGCATTCACCACCAGCCTGGCCAGACGCAGTTGCTCCAACACCACCCAGCTAATCAGGGCCGGAGAGACACCAGCCGGCAATGGGGGCAAAGCGTGGGGTCGTGGGGACGCGGGACCCAGCACCACCAGCTCCCCATCCGCCGCCGCGGTGAACCGACGGCTCTCCGGTGTGCTGCCCGCTGCGGAAATCCCCGGCACAGCCGCCGTGGCCGTGGCCGCCAACACCAACAGGAAGGCGCTGTGCCCCAGCCCTTGTCTGGCCTGATCACACCAACGAGCGGCTGCTGTGGCATCCCCGCTCACCAGCAGCGGTCCGTCAGGGCTGAGGGAGAGGGTTTGCGGAGGAAAGGCGGTCATGGCAGGGGTATGGGGATTGGGGCCTCTCCTGGGAGAGATGGACCCATTGATGGAGCCTGTGTGTGTGGCCTGGTTGTTTGGACGGGCCAGGTCATCAGGCTGTAGGTGGTGGCCAGGGGCGATGTTTGGACCCAGTGGACCATGGCGGGACTGTGCCGCGTCCCTCCAGGTGAGCCGCCTGATTTCTATGGAAATTCTAGATTTTTTTCTGTAGCTTGCTTACTGTCTCAAAAACTTCCTTGAAATTCATTCTCATTCGCGCTAGAAATGCTGTAGCCCCACTACATAATCTCAAATATGCAACTCTGTCACCTCTGCCACCTCGGTTCAGGCCACACCACCCGTCGCCGTCTGGAGCTGGCGCCTGCGGACGGACTGCTGGCCATCCAGTTGGGGGACATTCATGGGGACGACACCATCAGGGCCGAGACCCTGCATAGGTACCAGTTTGAAGCCCATCCCCCGGCCCGCTACCTGGCCCATGGCGGGGAGGTGCTCTTCAAATCCCGCGGGGATCCCAGCACCGCCGCGGTGGTGAGCACCAGCCTGGGGGAGCCTGCGGTGGTCATCCTGCCGCTGCTGATCCTCCGCCCCCATCCCCATCTGGTTCGTGCGGACTACCTGGCCTGGGCCATCAATCAGCCGGACGCCCAACACCGCCTCAACAGGGAAGCCCAGGGAACCAGCCTGCGCATGGTCCCCAAGACCGTTTTGGAACGGCTTGATATTCCGCTCCCCGACCTGGACACCCAAGGCCGCATCACCACCATCCATGCCCTGGCCCAACGGGAGGGCCGCCTGCTCCACAGCCTTGCCCACCGTCGCCAACAGCGCACGGGTCTCGTGCTCCGCGAACGGGCCAGGCTTGCTCAACACCGGCACCACCCCAATGGCTGACCCAATCACTCAACAGCAGATCAACCAGACCGCCTGGGCCGCCTGCGACACCTTTCGGGGCGCCGTTGATGCGGGGCAATACAAGGACTACATCCTGGTGATGTTGTTCCTGAAGGCCATCTCCGACCTCTGGCAAGACCACCGGGCAACCTATCGCCAGCAGTACGGCGACGACGAGACGCGCATCCGCCGCCGCCTGGAGCGGGAGCGGTTCATCCTCCCCAAGGACGCCAGCTTCGATGACCTCTACGCCCAGCGGAACGCTCCCAACATCGGCGAGTTGATCAATATCGCCCTTGAGGCCATCGAGGACGTCAACCGCGCCAAGCTGGAGGGCGTCTTCCGCAACATCGACTTCAACTCCGAAGCCAATCTTGGCCGCCCCAAAGACCGCAACCGCCGCCTCAAAAACCTGCTGGAGGATTTCGCCAAGCCTGCCCTGGATCTGCGCCCTTCCCGGGTGACGGAGGACATCATCGGCGAGTGCTACATCTACCTGATTTCCCGCTTTGCGTCCGATGCCGGCAAGAAAGCAGGGGAGTTCTACACGCCCACCGCGGTCTCCCGCCTGCTGGCCAAGCTGGCGGCCCCCAAGCCTGGGGACACCATCTGCGACCCGGCCTGTGGTTCGGGCTCCCTGCTGATCCAGGCGTCCCAGGCGGTGGGCTCCCCCAACTTCGCCCTCTATGGCCAGGAGGTGAATGGCGCCACATGGGCCTTGGCCCGCATGAACATGTTCCTCCATGCCCGCGATGCGGCGCGCATCGAGTGGTGTGACACCATCAACAGCCCCAGGCTGGTGGCGGGGGATCACCTGATGCGCTTTGACGTGGTGGTGG
Source organism: Prochlorococcaceae cyanobacterium jk18x22bins.40 (assembly GCA_022826155.1). GTDB lineage: Bacteria > Cyanobacteriota > Cyanobacteriia > PCC-6307 > Cyanobiaceae > Synechococcus_B. The sequence continues at coordinate 16,094 of JAJDVL010000035.1, forward strand.
CCAATCCCCCCTTCTCCCTGGAAAAGTGGGGCGCAGACCATGCGGCCGCAGATCAATACCGGCGCTTCTGGCGCGGCATTCCCCCCGAGTCCAAGGGGGGCTATGCCTTTATCACCCACATGGTGGAAATCGCCAAGCGCCAATCGGGCCGTGTGGCCGTGATCGTGCCCCATGGGGTGTTGTTTCGTGGCGGGGCCGAGGGGCGCATCCGCCAGCGGCTCATTGAGGAAAACCTGCTGGACGCCGTGGTGGGGCTGCCCGCCAACCTCTTCACCACCACCGGCATCCCCGTGGCCGTTCTCGTCTTTGATCGCTCTCGCGAACAAGGCGGCGCCAATGAAACCCGGCGGGACGTGCTGTTTATCGACGCCAGCAAGGACTTCACCCCCGGCAAAAACCGGAACACAATGGGCGAGACCCACATCAACAAGGTGCTGGACACCTATCGGGCGCGGACCGCGGTGGAACAATACGCCCACCTGGCCAGCCCGGAAGAGATCACGGAAAACGGCTACAACCTCAACATCCCCCGCTACGTGGACACCTTTGAGCCGGAGGAAGACATTGACCTTGCCGCCGTGCAGCAGCACATTGAACACGTTGAATCCGAACTGGCCGAGGTGCGGGCCAAGATGGCGGGCTACCTGAAGGAGCTGGGGATCCATGGCTGAAGGTGAACTCATCCTGTACAACACCGAAGACGGCGCCGCCACCGTCGGCCTGCGGGCTGTGGATGGCACGGTGTGGCTGAGTCAGCGGGAAATCGCAGAGCTGTTTGATAAGGATGTGCGCACCGTCAACGAGCACGTCCGCAACATCTTTGCTGAAGGAGAATGCAACCCACAGGCAACCATCCGGAAATTCCGGACAGTTCAAACCGAGGGCACCCGACAGGTGGAACGGGAGCTGGATACCTACAACCTTGACGTTATCCTGTCAGTCGGTTACCGGGTCCGCTCCCCCAGGGGCGTCCAGTTTCGCCGCTGGGCCACCACGGTGTTGCGGGAGGTCCTGGTGAAAGGCTTTGTCATGGATGATGCCCGCCTCAAACAAGCCGAGCGGTGGGACTACTTCGATGAGTGGTTGGCCCGCATCCGGGACATTCGCGCTTCGGAGAAACGCTTCTACCAGAAAGTGCGGGACCTGTACGCCACCGCCATGGACTACGACAAAACATCTCCGCAAGCACAGGACTTTTTCAAGAAAGTTCAGAACAAAATGCTGTGGGCCGTCACCGGCAAAACGGCGGCGGAGCTGATTGAGGGCCGCAGTGATCCCGCTGCACCCAACATGGGCCTCACCAATTGGAGAGGCTCTATCGTGCGCAAGGGGGACGTGGGCACGGCCAAGAACTATCTCAACGCCCAGGAAGTGGAGGAACTGAACCGCATTGTGGTGATGTTTCTGGATTATGCCGAAGACCAGGCCCAACGCCGCCGTCCCATCACCATGGCGGAGTGGGGTGATAAGCTGGATGCCTTCCTCTCCTTCAACGACCGGGACGTGCTGACCCATGCCGGAACCCTGCAAATGACTGTAGCGAAAAAACTGGCCATCGAGTGCTTCCAAGTGTTTGACGCCAAGCGGCGGGCGGCTGAGGCCCTGGCCGCTGACGAGGCGGACATTGCTGAGTTGGAGGCTATGGAGAAGGCTGCTAAGGGGCGGAAAGGGGGGCGGGGATGATGGGGGAGGGGTGGGAAAAGCACATCATCCAGGAAGGGTGTGCTGAGAAAGCCGGCATGGTAAAGTCGGTGGCCATGGGAGCTGTCTGCAGGAGCTTGGCTATGGTGCCTGAGGGGTGGGGAAGGCTATCTCTTGGCGAGTTCACTTGCCCTAAGCAATGGCCGACAATTTCTAAGGCTGAGTTCACCCAAGAGGGCTTCCCAGTCTTTGGTGCGAATGGAATAATCGGAAGATATTCTAGATATAATCATGAGAAACCTGCCATCGTGGTTACATGTCGGGGCGCGACATGTGGAGAAGTGAATATGACACCACCAATGTCATACATTACTGGCAATGCGATGGCACTTGACAATATTGATTCAAGCAAAGCTGATCCGTTCTTCCTATTCTATGCACTCAAGCACCGTGGACTATTTGACATTGTTTCTGGATCAGCTCAACCTCAGATCATTGGAAAAGACATCAAGGCAGTTCGCGTCAATCTCCCCCCGCTTCCCGAACAGCGCAAGATTGCCCAGGTCCTCTCAACTTGGGATCGGGCGGTTGAGTTGACCGAAGTACTGCTGGCCGCTGCCCGCACCCGGAAACGTGGTCTTATGCAAATCCTGCTCACTGGGAAATGTCGCTTTCCAGAGTTTGAGGGGCAGGAGTGGCGGGAGGTACGGTTGGGGGAGGTGGTCAGTTTGTCAAAGGAAAGGTTGGATCCCAGGAAAGAACACGAAGCCTGCCGTTGTATCGAGCTAGAACATATCGAATCTAAAACTGGACGCCTTTTAGGTTCTGCTCAAAGTAACCAGCAAGCCAGTATCAAGGCCGTCTTCAATCCGGGCGATGTGCTCTTTGGAAAGTTGAGGCCATATCTCAGAAAGTTTATTGCCCCAGATTTCAAAGGAGTCTGTTCAACAGAGATTTGGGTGCTTCAACCAAAGACGCAGGCAATTACGTCGTGTTTCCTTCATTGTTTGATTCAGTCCGATGGATTTATGGCGGAAGCAGAAAAGTCGTCAGGCTCCAGGATGCCCAGAGCAGACTGGAAGATTGTTTCAGAGTATTGCTGTTTTCTCCCCAAGCTCAATGAGCAGCACCGGATTGCCTCTACAATTGATCTCTGCGCTCAGGAGGTCAATGCTCTGACCAGCAAAATCGAACGACTGCACACCGAGAAGAAAGCCCTCATGCAAAAGCTGCTGACGGGAAAGTGGCGGGTGAAGGTCGATGCTTAGTGGTGCTGCCAAGGTAGTCTTGACGGCAACAGCCATTGCACCGGCCGGGCTTACCTATGCTTATGCTGCTTTCATGGAGTCCAAAACAGGCCTGGCTATTGTCCTGCTATGCGGATCGGTCGTTTGTACGGTACTATGCCTCTCCCTCCTGGGCTACGCTCGGAAGCACTTGGAGCGTATGGAATTTACCGCAACTAAGGTTGAGGCTGCTGACCATGAGAATATGGCAATATTACTGCTGTACTTATCACCTCTATTCACAGCAGATTTCGACGCATTGAAATGGCCTATATTGATGCTGACTCTGCTGATTTTTGCCCTTGTAATTGGAACGAGATACGGCTATCACTTTAATCCGCTACTGGGCTTGAAAGGGTGGCATTTCTACAAAGTCTTAACACTTGAAGGGGTTACCTATGTCCTCATTACCAAAAAGCGTCTCCGCGATGCTCGTGGTAAGCTGGTTGTCGGACAGCTTACGGAGTACATTGTCCTTGATTTGAACTAACTCGTGTCCATGCCAGTGTCCATGCCCAGAAATTTCTTTGCTTTATGCAGGAGCGGCCATCAGGATGGCGTCCAGAGGATTCCCCTTGATGCCAGCACCCAAAGGGGACTAGAAGACCTTTTTGACAAACAAGAGCAACAGTTTCTGGATGGTCGCAATGATGAAGTCCTATTTACCGGGGACTGGAAGCCTGATGCTGATCAGCTACTGACAATCTCTGATGAAGGACTTGCTCAGCCACTGGTGGAAACCCTGAATGAAAATGCGTTGGTATTTCAGGAATTAGATATTCAGAACTTGAATAAAGCTGAGATAAAGGCACTCTTTTCTCGTTCATCTACACAGGAAAATCGTATTCTCGTTCAGCAATTCAAGTCATCACAATATCTTGGAAGAAAAAAGTTTAATCTTATCTTTAATAACAACAAATTTACTCAACTCTCTCACCCTGGATTTACGCTGGCCTCCAATCTGGTTGCAGTTCTAGATGGGAACATGTTCAAGTTTCAGAGCTTTCAAAATCTCCGAATGATCTTCAAGATACAACATCACTTTCAAGAAGCTACTGAGAGGGAAGTTAAAAAATTCACAGACCATCCCTTATTATACATAGACAATCATGGTGAATTTCAAAACTCCATGACTGAGCGTACACGTAAATTGATTAAAAGTATCATAGAATCTCAGATTCTAGAAAAATATCAATCTGATGAAATCATCCAGAGAGCACAAAGCATTGGTCTTGAGATTGAATCTAAAGAAGGTAGGATTGTTATTCCAAATAATAAGTCAAAAGTCAAAACTGTACTCAGCTTCCTAGAGGATTCAGTCTTTAAGGGATCGTTCTCGGAGGAAACCTATGAGACAAATTCTAAGCGTGCTCTGAAGCAAAGTTAATGACGCTCATCTGTGCTCATCAGCACCAAAAAGAAGCTATTGCCAAGTCAATAAAAAACAATCTATTCCCGTCACTAAGTCCCAAAATATAATCAAAAATGGGAGTCCTCCAGATTTTACCAAAATCCCTGCAAAACAAAAGGGTCCCGGAAGCTCCAGGACCCCTTTGTCGACCGGGAAATGCCCAATCCTTGCCCCTAGCCTACCCACAGAATCCCTTGAATGCAGGGATGTCTTGAACAATCTGCAACTTTCTCTGACGAGATGGTCTTTTCCTCCAAAAAGCAAGCTGTGGCAAGGGGTCTCATGGGCTACAAGGTGACTTCGGAGATGAGAGGCAGTTTTTCGCAGCCCCTGCAGGCTAATCCAGGGCCATGAGCGCGCCCACTACCTTCATTGCTACTAGAACCACCAAACCCACCAAGCGCCCCCTGCCGCAAAAGCTGGAAGCAGCACATGGAGAGTCCAAGCATCTCGCCGCTGAAACGGGAGCACCAACTCAATGGCGTTGGGCTTGGAGGGCCGCTGATTTGCCATGCTGGTTCAGCGGCCGAAACCTCGACAGATTCGCAGCCGATGGGCAGCGAACTCTTCTCCAGCTTAGGAGATGTCACCGTCGCCACCCTGCAAGTGCCCATGACCAGCGGCTGAAACTCCTGAATCAACAGCTCGGACCCAACCGCCTTTCCCCAAACCGGACTTTCCCTTCACCGGAGCCCGTGACGAGGAGTCACCCGAGAGGCTCACGGCCCTCACTGAGGATGGCCAAGTAGGTAGCATAGGCAAACAGCCGGTTTCTGCGTCCTCCTGGACAGGAAGGTGAGAAACCTGCCAAAATTGGAAATCCATCTTGCGAAGACCTGACGGGCTTGAACGGGCCGGCCTCACTCCCCTGACACAACCCATAAACTCGGTCAAAGGATCCACCCAGTGGCAGAACGACAACCCCTCACCCAGCCCCATGACCTGCCGGGACCCTATGGTCCGCCGTTAATCGGGCATCTGCTCCAGATCGGCAGCCAGCAGTCTCACCTGACCTTTGAGCGTTGGGCGGAGCGCTACGGTCCTTTATTCCAGATTCGTCTGGGGCGGTCCCGGTTGGTGGTGGTGTCGGACCATGGGACAATCCAGCGCATCCTGGAGCAACGACCACAATCTTTCCGACGCAACCGTGTCGTTGAGGACAGGTTTACCGAGATCGGGATCAATGGGCTGTTCACTGCGGAGGGGGACGACTGGCGTCAGCAGCGGCGCACTGTGGTGGCTGCACTGAGCCGCACGCGGCTCGCCAGCTTTTTCCCCAAGCTCAAAGCCACGACAACCCGTTTGCAGCAACGATGGGAGGTGGCGGCGGAGGGGAATCAACCGGTGGATGTCTGCCGTGATCTGACGCGCTTCACGGTTGATGTCACCATGCAGTTGGCCTTTGGCGTTGACCCCAACACGTTGGAGACGCCGGGTCCCGTAATCCAGCAGCACCTTGAAAAAATCGGCCCAGGGTTGCAGCGGCGATTTTTCACGCTTTTCCCCTATTGGCGTCTGGTGCGCCTGCCACCAGACCGCGCCCTTGACCGTGCCGTGAAGGTCCTTGAGCGGGAAGTGGCCGCCATCGTCCGCGCCGCCCGGGAGCACATGGCGGCTCACCCTGACCATGAGCCCACCAACTTCCTGGAGGCCATGCTAAGGATTGCAGAACATGAAGGCTCCCACCTCACCAGCGCAGACCTGCTGGCACACACAAGTCAATTGCTGCTGGCTGGAGAAGATACAACCGCCTATACCATCAGTTGGATCATTCATTATTTCACCAAGTTTCCGGAGGCGTTCGTCCGGGTCCGCCGCGAGGTGGATGATCTCATTGCCCCGGCAGCGGCCCTTGACGCATTGGAACAGGCCAACCAACTCCCCTTCCTTGACGCCTTCTGCAACGAGGTCATGCGGCTGAAGCCTGTGGCTCCACATATGGCGCTGGAAGCGCTGGAGGATACGGAGATGCTGGGCTGCCTGATTCCCCAAGGGACAAAACTGTTTGTCCTGCTACGGTATGCGGCCACCCGGGAAGAACACTTTGCTGGTGGTGACTGCTTTGATCCCGAACGCTGGCTTCCCCAGCCCGTTGGCCATGGAAAACAACCTCACCACGTCCAGGTGTTTGCCCCCTTTGGCGCTGGGCCGCGGATCTGCCCAGGCCGCAATCTCGCCATGCTGGAAATCCGGGCGGTTCTCGCCATGCTCTGCCGGAACTTCGACCTGGAGCCCGTCAGTCCTGGCAGGGAGGTGAAGGAAACGATGGCCGTGGTCATGCGACCAGACCAGCTTCACCTGCGCTTGAAGCGGCGGTCTCCCAACAGTCACGTCCCTGCTGACGCTTGGGCTGCCAGGGTGGCGTCTTAGTTGTGCGCCAACCGTGACCTTTAACCCCACCGAGAAGCACCAATCCCAGATCCCCGCCCTTCAGTTGCTCGTGGCCCTGGGCTTCAAGCCACTGTCCCAGGCTGCGGCCCGGCGGCTGCGGGGTGGGCGGCTGCGGAACGTGGTGCTGGACCATATCCTGGTGGAGCAGCTCATGGGCATCAACCGCTTCACCCACCGCGGCCAAGTCTATGGCTTTGATCTGGAAGATGCCCACGAGGCCATGGGGCGCCTCCAGCCCACCCCGGACCGGCTGCGGGGGCTGCGGGGGACCAACCAGGACATTTATGACACCCTTGTGCTGGGCACAACCATCGCCAAGACCATCGCTGGGGACACCAAGAGCTACTCCTTGCGCTTCATTGACTGGGAAAACCCTGCCAATAACGTATTCCACGTCACCGCAGAATTTTCAGTGGAGGGGATGGCCTCCGGCCAATTGCGCCGCTGCGATGTGGTGGGATTTGTAAATGGCATTCCGGTGCTGGTAATGGAAAGCAAGCCACCTTCGGAGGCCCTGGAGAAAGCGGAGAGCCAACTCATTGGTTATCAAAATGCAGACAACATTCCCCAGTTGTTTCACTTTGCTCAGCTTCTCGTCACCATGAATCGGAGGGAAGCCCGCTATGCCACGGTGGGAGCATCGCGGAAGTTCTGGCACCCATGGCGGGACAAGGAAGATACGGACGCAGCCATTGCGCCACTGATTCACCGTGGCCTGTCGGCAGTAGAAAAGGAGGCCGTCTTTTCCGGTGACCTGGCCTCCGCCCGCCCCGATTTTGACGCCATGGCTGCGGCGGGGGATCGTGCCGTCACGCCACAGGATCGCACCATCCATGGTCTCTGCCGGCCCGCCCGCCTTCTCGATTTGATTCGGCAGTTCACGGTGTTCGACAATGGAATACGGAAAGTGGCGCGTCACCAGCAGGTGTTCGCCATTCGCCGGGCCATGGACACCATCAAGCAGGAGGACATGAACGGTGGTGGGCGGCAGGGTGGCGTCATCTGGCACACCCAGGGCTCCGGCAAGTCTCTAACGATGGTCATGTTGGGACGTTCCCTGGCACTGGAGCCCGGTATCGAGAACCCACGCATCATCATCGTCACGGATCGGGACGATCTGGACAAGCAAATCAAGGCCACGTTCAAATCTTGCAATCTGGAGCCCAGCCGGGCCATCAGTGGCGCCCACCTCCTGAAATTGATCCATAACAAAACTCCTCTGATCACCACCATCATCAACAAATTTGACACAGCCTTAAAAAACAGCCAGGTCGTTGACCGTGACCGGAATATCTTTGTGTTGGTGGATGAGAGCCACCGGAGCCAGACGGGGCGTTACGGCGGCCACAGCCGGATGGCTGTCAAGATGCGCCGCATGCTTCCCAATGGCTGCTACCTGGGTTTCACCGGCACCCCACTGCTGAAGAAGGAGAGAAATACCCTCGCCAGCTTTGGCCAGTTGATACACCACTACACCATCAATGAAGCTGTTGCCGATCAAGCCGTTGTGCCCCTCTTGTATGAAGGAAGGCTTGTCCAGCAGCAGGTGACCGGCGAAGGAATTGATCGCTGGTTTGATAAGATCAGCGTTGGTTTGACCGACAATCAGAAAGTCGACTTGAAGCGCAAGTTCTCCCGTATGGATGCCCTTGCAAAGGCGGATCAAGCGATTGTCGCCAAAGCCTTCGACATCTCGGAGCATTATCGCCAGCATTGGCAAGACACTGGATTCAAAGCCCAGTTGGTGGCGCCCTCAAAAGCCGCCGCCGTGCGCTTCAAAGAGGTGCTTGACGACATTGGCCATGTGTCCAGCGCCATCATCATTTCACCGCCCAATGACCGTGAGGGCAACGAGGAAGTGGATCAGGACTCCAAGGACCTTGTTCGTCGTTTCTGGTCGAAGACGATGGAGCGATACAACAATAGTGAAGGGGAGTACAACCGCCAGACCATTGAGGCCTTTCAGGGATCCGGCGACCCTGAAATCCTTGTTGTTGTTTCCAAGCTGCTGACAGGCTTTGATGCGCCGCGGAATACGGTGCTCTACATCTGCAAATCCCTGAAGGAGCACAATCTTTTGCAGGCTATCGCCCGTGTGAACCGTCTCTATGAAGACGGCAACGCCAAGCAAGAGAAACAGTTTGGCTTGATCATCGATTATGAAGGCCTTCTGGGTGAGCTGGATCGCGCCTTGACCACCTACGGCGCTTTTGCAGATTACGACCCCACCGACCTCCAGGGAACCGTCCATGACGTTCGGGAAGAAATCCGTAAGTTGCCCCAGTTCCATGAACAGCTTTGGGACCTGTTCAAGCCGGTGCGTAACAGGAAAGACATGGAGCAGTTGGAACAGCGCCTGGGCGACGAGGCCATCCGCGAAGAGTTCTACGAACGGCTGCGGGCCTTCAACCGATGCCTGCATGTCTGCTTGTCTTCAGACAAATTTCTGGATGTCTTCAACGAGAAACAAGCTCGTGCAATGAAAGAGGATTGGAAGGCTTTCTTGAAGCTGAAGCGCTCGGTGCAACGTCGCTATCAGGACACCGTCAACATGCACCAGTTTGAGCCCAAGATCCGGAATCTCCTGGACGACCACGTGGTGGCCATGCCCGCCGAGACCATCATCGACGTGGTGAATATCAACAATCCGGCTGCACTGAAGGCAGTGGTGGCGGAAACCGGCGCTTCCCGGGCTTCAAAGGCGGACCGCATTGCCAGTGCCACCCGCCGGGCGATCACGGAGATGGACCAGGATCCCGCCCTGTACAGACAGTTCTCCGAGCTTCTCCAAGAAACCATCCGCGCCTACCGGGACAGACGTCTTTCCGAGCGGGACTACCTGAGCAAGGTTGTGGATCTGGCCGGCAAGGTTGCCCGCAGGGATCGTGGGCAGGACGTGCCCCAGGTGATTCGGGGCAACGACCATGCACAGGCGGTTTTCGGCATTCTCGAAGAGCGCCTCTGTGGGAACCATGGGATCCAGGTGGATCGTGAGGAGGTTGCCGCCATGGCTTCGGACATGGTTGAGATCATCCGGGCCCACCGAATCGTGGACATCTGGTCCAACAAAGAGGCCCAGAATACCCTGCGCAATGCAATGGACGACTTCTTTTTTGACGTGGTGCGTGACCAGAAGGGCATCGACGTACCCGAAGAGGTTCTTGACGAGCTTCAGCGCGACATCATGGACTTGGCCCGTGTCCGGTTTGTCCGATGACCGGGGAGCATGGCCACCTGCAATACGGAGAGCAGGTCATCCCGTACCGGATCGTTCGACGGCCCCGCAAGACCATGGAGATTGCTGTGGAGCCGGATGCATCGGTTGTGATCGCCGCCCCCATGGAGGTCAGCATGGAGGCTGTTGCGGCCAAGCTCCATCAGCGGGCGGCATGGGTCGTCCGGCAACAGCGGTATTTTTCCCAGTTCCTGCCGCGAACACCCCAGCGGCGCTTCGTGGCCGGAGAGACACACCGATACCTGGGACGGCACTACAGGCTGAAAATCGTCCCGCACCATCAGGACTGCGTGAAACTGCTGCGGGGGTTCATCCTTGTGCAGACCCGGCAGCCCCATCAACCCGGCATTGCCAAGGATCTGCTGGAAGCATGGTACGGCCGTTGCGCCCAGGTCAAGTTCGGCCAGCGCATTGCGGCTTGCCGCCAGCGTTTCCCGGAGCCCGGCGCTTTCCGCCCCCATAGTCTCATCATCCGCCAGAGCCTGCGGCGGTGGGGATCCATGTCCCCCGGGGGCAGGCTGCTCCTCAACCGTCGCTTGATTGAGGCGCCAGTGGTGGCCATTGACTACGTGATCACCCATGAACTGTGTCATATGGCTGAGCCCCATCACGGTGCCGCCTTTTTCAAGCTGCTGGAGCACGTGATGCCCGATTGGGAGCAGCGCAAGCAGCGGCTCGAACAGTTTATGGCGTAAATCGCCCGGCAAGCCCCCATGGGGACTCAGGCAAAATGGAGGCCCACAACGCAGGCTTGGCCGGCCGCCATGGCTGAATTGCACTGTCGTCACCTCAGGCTGCCGGGGGAACCAGGCTTCTGGCGCTTCCGCCTGGATGAGCAGGGCGTGGTCCGTGACGTGCGCCCCGAGCCGTCCCATGCTGTAGAGGGCCACCAGCCGCACCACTGGGACTGGCAGGGGGACTGGCTGAGTCCGGCGGCGGTGGACTTGCAGATCAACGGCCTGCAAGGCCTTTGGTTCGGCCACCTGGAGGCCGAGCAGTTGGATCCCCTTCGTCAAGCCCTGGTGTGGCTTCGGCAGCAGGGGGTGGATGCCGTTTGTCCCACCCTGACCACAGGGCCGCTGGCTCGGTTGCGCCAGAGCCTGGTCCTGCTGCGCCGGGTTCGGCAGCAGCAGGGTGGTGCTGAGGCCCGTCTGCTGGGGGCCCACCTGGAAGGCCCCTTTCTGGCGGTGAACAAACGCGGTGCCCATCCCCGGCGCCATGTCCAGCCCCTGACGCTGGGGCGCCTCAAACAGCTCATGGATGGATTCAGCGCCGAGGACGTGGCCCTGGTGACCATGGCGCCGGAGTTGGATTCCCGCCATGAAGCCCTGGACTGGCTTGTGGAGCAGGGCATTGTGGTGAGCCTTGGGCACACGGAGGCCAACCAGACGCAAGCAACAGCGGCCTTCACGGCGGGGGCCCGCTTGCTGACCCACACGTTCAACGCCATGCCCCCCTTGCACCACCGGGCTCCAGGACCCATTGCCGCCGCCGCCATGGCCCCCGAGCCGGTGTTCCTGGGGCTTATTGCGGATGGTGTCCATGTTGCCCCTGCCGTGGCTGTACTGCTCACCCGCATGGCCCCCGGCCGGGTGGTGCTTGTGAGCGATGCCCTGGCTCCCTACGGCTTGGTCGAGGGGCGCTATCCCTGGGGTAGGCGCTGGATCACGGTTCAGCAGGACACCTGTCGATTGGAGGACGGCACCATGGCGGGCACCACTGTGGGCATCCTGGAAGGGGCGTGTCGGCTGGCGCGCTGGAGCCGGCAACCGGACGAGGCGATTCTGGCGGCAACCGTGCGGCCACGGACGTGTCTGGGGCATGGGGGCACAGTGGCCCAGCATTTGCAGGGCAGTGCCCTTCCCCGGCTGTTGCGCTGGCGCTGGCAGCCGGAGGCGGCCCGTCTCGGTTGGGCCACGCCTCAACCCTGGGCTTGACGATTTTCGGCTTGACGGTCGCTTCCCCGGACCATGGCGTCCGCGGGGTCTGCCTTCCCCTGGGCGGCCTGCCAATGCTGGATCAAAACCTGTTGAGCATCGCGCTCAGCATCGTCCTGGTGACGGGAAACCGGATCATAGGAGCCGTCAGGTCCCATCTGCCAGGCTCCGCAGTTGTCTTGCAGGTAGAGGCTGAGAAGGACTTCCAGCTTCTGGCGCAGCAGGGGATCCTCAACGGGGGTCAAGCACTCCACCCGACGGTCCAGATTCCGGGTCATCCAATCTGCGCTGCCAATGTACACCTCCGGGTGGCCCCCGTTGCCAAACCAGAAGATGCGGGAGTGCTCCAGAAAGGGGCCAATGATGCTGACCACGCGAATGGATTCACTTAACCCCGGCACACCGGCCCGCAGAGAGCACATGCCCCGCACAACCAGGTCAATACGAACACCTGCCTTCGCGGCGTTGTAAAGTGCCTGGATGATGGCAGGATCCACCAGAGAGTTCATCTTGGCGCGAATATGACCTCCCCGTTGCGTGTTGGCGTGCTTGATTTCCCGGTGAATCATGGCCTCCATGCGATCCCGCAGGGTCACTGGGGCCACGAGGAGTCTACGGAAGCGCTGCTGCTTCCCATAGCCTGTAAAGTAATTAAACAGCTCCACCAAGTCTTGACCAATCATTGGACGACAGGTGAACAAGCCAAGATCTGTATAAAAACGAGATGTTTTTGCGTTGTAATTTCCAGTGCCAATATGAGCATAACTACGTACACCTTGCCGTTCCTTGCGCACGACCAGGGTCACTTTTGTGTGGGTCTTATAACCCAAGACCCCATAGACCACATGAACACCGGCCCGCTCCAATTGGCGTGCCCATTGAATGTTGTTATCTTCATCAAAGCGCGCCTTCAACTCCACCAACGCCAGCACCTGTTTGCCATGCTCTGAAGCCCGCTCCAGAGCATCCACAATCGCTGATTCTGGTGATAATCGATACAGGGTGAGCTTAATGGCCAACACGTCCGGGTCATCAGCCGCTTGGTTGATAAACTCCTCCACAGAACTGGTAAATAGATCATAGGGGTGATACACCAACACGTCACCACGGCGAATCACGTCAAATACGCTCTCGAACTCTTCCTGGGGGAGGGATCCATCCGCCAGCAGGCTTTTCTGGGCCCGACGAAAGGGCGGCGGCAGCCGACCACGGTGGGGAGGATACCGCAACCCAGGTTGAGGGGTGGTTGTGAGGCAAAACAGATCATCCAGGCCCAAGGGACCACGGATGCGATAGAGGTCTTTCTCCTCAACAGCCACACCTGCCATCAGTTGATCCACAACTCCTTGGGGCATGTGCTCATCCACTTCAAGGCGCACCACCCTGCCTTCCAAACGGCGCTTGCGCAGGCTGGCTTCAATGGCCTGCAGTAAATCGTCTGCCTCCAGCTCCAGATATTCCAGATCCGCATCACGGGTCACCCGGAAGAAATAATGGTCTGTGACCATTGTGCCGGGAAAAAGCATATCGAGATTGTTGGCGATGATCTCTTCCAGAAGAACAACCGTGCGCACAGGGTCCAGTTCCGACAGCTCGGATGGGATATCCACAAAGCGAGGCAGGCTTCTGGGCACCTTGACTCGGGCAAACTGGTGGCTGCCGGTTTCCGAGTCCTTGATGAGCACTGCAATGTTGAGGCTCAAGTTGCTGATAAAGGGAAACGGGTGAGCCGAATCCACAGCCAGAGGGGTAAGTACAGCAAAGACAAAGGACTGAAAGTAGTGGGTAGTCCAGTCCTTCTGGCGACTGTTGAGCTCTGTATAGTTGAGAACCTCCACACCGTATTGCCGCAGTGTGGGGACGAGATAATGTTTATAGTGCTGTTGCTGTTGTTGTAATAGAGGGGTGAGTTGCTCGCGGATATCAAACAGTTGCTGCAGGGGAGAGCGACCATCCACGCTGAGCTGGTCCACCCCTGCCTCCACCTGGGACTTGAGGGAAGCCACTCGAACCATGAAGAATTCATCCAGGTTATTGCTGAAAATCGCGCTAAACCTGGCTTGCTCCAGCAACGGCGTTTGTGGATTAAGAGCCTGGGCCAACACCCGTTGGTTAAAGTGAATCCAACTGCGTTCCCGGTTAATAAACGTGGATGGGGAAAGACCGACGGCTGCCATGGACGACGATGATGAAGACGCAGCGGGAGGCTGTGACGGAACAGCCTTCTCCCCTTCTAGCAGATTGCCGGGGCTGCACCGGGCATGGTCACGGCCGCCTCCCCCAGGCTGTTGCATCAGCGGGGGCGCTGTCGTTGCAAGGCGCCGCTGGTGAGGGCAGCCACGATCACCAGAGCCACAATGGCCACCCAGAAGGGGGACCGTGGCGCCAAACTGGTGAACAAGACGCCAGCGACGGGGGGACCGATGGATGTTCCCAGGCTTTGCAGGGCCTGCAAGCTCCCCAGCCCCCGCCCCTGACTCCCGGCATCCAGCCGCCGGGAAATCATGGCCCGCAGAGACGGGGCCGTCACGCCAATTCCCATGGCCAGCAGCACTGCGGCGCTGTAGATCGCCGGCTGGGCCATGGGTCCCTGGGCGTCGGCCTCCGGTTGGGCGAAGCCCACCAGCAAATACCCCGCCAACACCAGGCCAATGCCCAGCATGGTGAGGCGCTGCTCCCCCAGCCAACGACTCAGGGGACCAATGAGCACCCCCTGCACCAGAGCCGCCACCACCCCTACCAGCACGAACAGTTTCCCCACGTCCACCGCCTGCCAGGCCAACACCAGACTGAGGAACGGCACCAGGATTGTGGTAAAGCCGTTGAACACCAGAAAAAACAAGCCGAACCCCAGGCTCAAGCCCCCCACGCCGGGATCCTGCAGCAGTTGCAGCACCTGACGAAAGGGATTGAGTTGGGCCGGGCTGGGCAGGGGCTGGCGGGCCGTGGGGGGCAAGGTTTCCGGGAGCAGCAGAAAGGTGACCAGGAAGTTGATCAGTGCAACGGCAACGGCAACGGCAATGGGTAGCTGCAGATGCACCTCCGCCAACCAGCCCCCCAGCCCCGGCCCGATGATGAACCCCAGGCCGAACGCCAGGCCGATGAGCCCAAACGCACGGGCGCGCCTCTCGGGTGGGGTGGTATCGGCAATCACGGCCTGGGCGGTGGCGGCTGTTCCTCCCGTGGCTCCGTCCAGGATGCGGCCTGTGAACATCAGCGGCAGTCCACCCGCCACGGCGAGCCAGCCCCAACCGCTGCTGGTGCCCCCGAGACCGGCGCCCACCCCAAACAGACCCACCCCCACAGCAGAACCGGCAATGCACACCAGCAGCACGGGCCGCCGCCCAAAGTGGTCGCTCAAGGAGCCGATCACCGGTGTTGCCAGGAATTGGGCCATGGTGTAACTGCCACCCAACAGGCCGATCACCAGTCCCAACTGGTTGACCGACACCAGGGGCGCCACCAGGAAGGTGAGCAGAGGGAAAACCACGCTTTCGCCAACGCGGTCGTAGAGCAGCGTGAGGAAGACACAGAGCAGTGTCGAGGGGCGCTTCCAGCTCACCATCGACACTGGTCCCGCGCCGATCCGGCACAGCTCATGGGCGTTCTGAATCCGAGTGGGACAAGGCTAAGGTGATCCGTCCATCCCTTGTGACCAGCAGCCCTTCGCCAACCGTGGAATTCTCCCATCTCGATGCCCAGGGGCAAGCCCACATGGTCCCCGTGGGGGAGCGCCCAGCCACCCACCGTCAAGCCCTGGCAGAAGGATGGATTCGCATGGATCCCCAGGTGCTGCAACGCATCATCGCGGCTGAGGTGCCCAAGGGGGACGTGTTGGCCGTGGCCCGGATTGCCGCCATTCAGGCCGCCAAGCGCACCTGGGAACTGATCCCCCTCTGTCACCCCTTGCCCATCCACGGGGTGGAGGTGCGGATCAGCCCCATGACCCACCAGCATGCTCTACGGGTGCAAGCCTCCGTCCACACCCATGCCCGGACGGGGGTGGAAATGGAGGCCCTCACCGCTGTGCAAGTTGGTCTGCTGGCCATCTACGACATGGCCAAGGCCCTGGATCCCGCCATGGAGATTGGCGGCGTGCGGCTGCTGGCCAAACAGGGGGGCCGCCATGGGGATTGGTGCCGTCCCCACGCCCCTCGGCAAGCTGTTGAGTCCAGCCCAGGGGAGCAGGCCGAACCCCTCAAGGACAGCCACACCGGGTGACCGGGGGGAGCCTTGAGACGTCCAGTCTGCCCATGCAGCCTGCAGGGTGTGTCATTCCATGTCCCACTTGCCATGCGCTCCGGTTCGCAAAAGCCAAACCCGACCACCTGCCCATCGGCAACCGGGACGAATCCAGATGTCGCCATTTGTCTGCCCCATGTAGCCCGCGATCATGGCGTCCAGCATGTCTGGCGGGAAGAGATCGGCATCTTTGGTTACGGACTTGATCCCTGGAATGTCCGACGGCCGCGCTGGTCGGATGGCGTAGTCCATGGTGGCCCTCGGTCCGGGAAATCACGGGAGTTCCTCTCTGTCGCCAGAGCATCGGGCCCAGCCGATGGAAAATCCGTGGGTCGCAACAGCACGGCCCTTGCTTCGTGGTGTTTGGGTCTGCAACCAGGTTCTTTTCGCCACACCGGCTGGTGATGTGTTCTCCCCACTGGACAGCTAACGTCCCCGACACTGAACAACAGGCGCAGGAACAACAATCATGCTGCGGTTACGTGGGGACGGAGCGCTGTTGCGCTTGGTGATGGATTACAGCAAACGGTCACAGCCAGAAAGAGATCTTCGGCTGAACGATCTCTACGCAGGACAGCGCCAGCACCCCCCCAAGCAGCAGGGGCGCCAGCCAGCGCAGGGTCAGCAACAGCACCCGCAGCAGGGGTGACGGAAGTTGGCACAGGTCCTCGCTCAACTGTTGAGGTGCCACCCAGCCCATCAGCAGGCTCAGCAGCAACCCACTGCCGATCAACACCACCCCCCCAAACAGGTCATGGCTGGCCATCAGCAGGTCTGTGCTCAGTAAGGCGGGCAGCCCCAGTAAGGCCACCACCGCCACGGTGCTCCAGGTGGTCACTGCTCGCCCCCAGCCCAGGCGGTCCATCACCACAGCAACAGGCACCTCCAGCAAGGAGACGGCCGAGGTAACGGCGGCAATGCTGGCCAGAAAGAAGAATGCTGCCATCAGCAGCGGACCTGCACTGCCAAGGGAGGCAAAGCCCAGGGGGATGGCCACGAACAGGGTGCCCACCGCACCGGCGCCACCATGGTGCCCCACCGCACCGGCGCTCATCAAGGGCACGACGATGAACACCGCCAGAAGACCAACGGCCGTGTCCAGGGCCGTGATGATGGCCGCCTGTCGGGGCAGTGGATCACGGGACTCCAGATGGGACGCATAGGCCACCATGGCGCCGCTGCCCAAGCCCAGGGAGAAGAACGCCTGGCTGAAAGCCTGTCGCAGGATTCGTGGATCCAGCCAGTCGGACCAGCGCCACTGGAGCAGCACCTCTTCATATCGGGCCGGTGCCTCCGCGAGGGAGGCGGACCACAACACCAACCCGATGAGCAGCACCAGCAGGGTTGGCATGGACCAGCGGCTGAGCCGCTCAATCCCCTGTTGCACCCCTGTGGCCACCACGGCGGCGGTCAGCACCAACACCAACCCATAGGCCACCGCCTCGGCCCATCCCCCGCTCAGCGTGAGAAAGAAAGCATCGGCACTGGCCTGGTCCGTGGGGACATGGCCCTGGAGCACCGCCAGCAGGGCCCGTCCCACCCAACCGGTAATGACGGCATAGTACCCAAGGATCAGGGCACTGCTCAGGGGAAAGAGCCAACCCAGCGGCTGCCAGGCCGGACCGCCCACCGCCACTGTGGCCAGCATTGGCGAGCGTCGTGTGTGGCGCCCCAGCGCCAGTTCCGCCAACAACAGCGGGAAGCCCAGCACCACAACGGCCACCAGGTACAGCACAAGAAAGGCCGTGCCCCCACCCAGGGCTACCCGATAGGTCAGTCCCCAGAGATTGCCCAGGCCGATGGCGCTGCCCGCTGCAGCCAGCACAAAGCCCAGGGAGGAGCTCCAGCCCTGCCGGGCACTGGCTGATGGGGCTGACGGTGTGGCGTTGGCGTTCTCAAGACCGGCCATCCCCAATTCCTCCAGCAGCGTCACAATGTACACACAACGGAATGAAGCCTCATGGGGGCGGATTTGCAGGCCCGCTGGCATCCATCCATTGCCGAGATTCCACAACCCGCATGGCAGGCGTTGGTGGCACCCCACGATCTGCCCCATTTTTCCTGGGACTGGCTCCACTGCCTGGAAATCTCCGGCGCCATTGCGCCCAGCCATGGCTGGCAGAGTTGCCACCTCAGCCTCTGGCGTCACCAGGAGTTGATCGCTGTGGCGCCCCTCTATCTCAAAGCACACAGCTATGGGGAATTTGTTTTCGACCAGGCGTTTGCCCAGGTGGCGGGACAACTGGGGCTGGAGTACTACCCCAAGCTGCTGGGTATGAGTCCCCTGACCCCTGCCATGGGCTACCGTTTCTTCACGGCGCCCGGGGAAGACCAGCAAAGCATGACCCGGCTCATGCTCAAACTGGTGGATGATCTCTGCCGGCGCAACGGTATTCTCAGCGCCAACTTTCTCTATGCTGCAGAGGATTGGGCGGAGTTGGCGGAGCAGGCTGGTTGCGCCCCGTGGCTCCAGCTCCGCAGCGAATGGCGCCGCACGGATGAGCACAGTTTTGCGGATTACCTGTCCCGCTTCAATGCCAATCAACGGCGCAACATCAAGCGGGAGCGCCGTTCTGTTGCCCAGGCGGGCATCAGCCTCACGCCCATGGCGGGAGAGGAGATCCTCCCGGGCCTGTTGCAGCAGATGCACGGCTTTTACAGTGCCCACTGTGCCCGCTGGGGACCTTGGGGCAGCAAATACCTGACGGCGGATTTTTTCCAGTTGGCGGAACAACGGCTACGGCACCACCTGGTGCTCTTCAGCGCCCATGAGGGAGACCCCTTGACGCCGGTGGCCATGAGCCTCTGTCTGCGCAACAGCCGCCAACTTTGGGGCCGCTATTGGGGCAGCCAGGTGGAGGTGAACGGCCTCCACTTTGAAACCTGCTATTACTCTCCAATTGCGTGGGGCCTTGAGCAGGGAATCCAGCAATTTGACCCTGGTGCAGGGGGAAGCCACAAACAGCGGCGGGGCTTTCGGGGGGAACCGTTTGCCTGTCTGCACCGTTGGTTTGACTCCAAGCTGGATCAACTGTTGCGAGCCTGGCTGCCCCAAAGCAATCGCCGTTTGGTAGAACAAATCAACAGCGTAAATGCCCAAATGCCGTTACATTGCCCTCACTGATTGCCCTTCCGAACTTAAAATGAACTTTATGGCCATGACTCCCCAGGAACGGCGGTGCCATGATGATCATCTCTCCCGCCGCGCAATTGCCCTTGACCCTTCCGGCTACGTCCTGATCTTTCTGGATCGGGACGCTGGAGACATTGTTGCTGAACACTACAGCAATGTTATTAACGACCAGGGCCTGGCCGCGGATCCGGAGACAGGCGAGGTGTTGGCATGTCGTGGTGGAGCGCCGCGTCAGCCGGTGGCCACCTACCGGGGATATTCCGCCAAGGAAGTGGGCATTCGCCTGGTGGAAGAGGCGGATCCGTGTCCTGTGAGCCGACTGGACCATGCCCTTTATCTGGGCCGTGAGTTGCAGCGGGCCGAGGCCTGCCTTGAGAGCGGACAGGATTATGTCCAGGATTGATTAGGCGTGGACCTGTGCTCCCCTAAGGTGGATTCTGAATCTTGTCTGAGCACACCGTGGGCGTTGCCTTTTATCTGATCTTCATGGGCGCGGGCCTGGCCGGTGCCGTGGTCATGTTCAAGCTGCTGCGGGGCATCAAGCTGATCTGAGCTCAGAGCACGCCCTGCAGAAGCGTCACCACCAGGCCCAGGCCCAGACCCAGCAGCACAAGCCGGGCTGGCTTGAGCCAGCGGCCCAGCAGCAGGGCGGTGCAAAGCAGCGCCAGCAAGGCCAGGCTGGTGTGCGGCTCTTCCGCTTGCAGGCTGGTCCAGGTGAGGGGGACGGCGGCGGCGGCCACGGCGCCGGGAACACCAGCCAGCACACCGGCCAAAAAGCGCTGAACCCTTGCGTCTCGGCGGATGCGCTGCAGCAGCGGCAACCCCGCCAGGATGAACGCCACGCTGGGCAGGAAGATGGCTGCCGTGGCCACCAGCGCCCCCACCAGGGCTGTTGTGGGGCCGCCCCCGGCAACCCAACCCGCCTGATAGCCCACGAAGGTGCTGGTAAGCACCACCGGCCCCGGGGACACCTGACCAATGGCCACGCCGTCCAGGAATTGGCCCCCACTGAGCCAGCCCAGCCCCACCACCTGATCCTGCAGCAGAGGGACGATCACCAGCCCGCCCCCAAACACCAACAGCCCGGCCTGGAGGAATACCCCGGCCAACTGCACCAGCCAGAACCATGACGCCTGCACCCGCCCCAGCTCCGCCCACCATGGGGCAAGACCGGACAGAAGCAGGAGGGTGCCACCCATGGTGGCTCGCCAACAGTTGGCGACCCCTGCCGCCAGCAGCAGCAACCCGGCGGGCAACACCAGGGGGCTGAACTGGTGCAGGAGACCGCCAAGGGCCACGGAGACGGCCATGGCCTGCTGCCAGGGCTGCCGCTGTTGCCGCAACAGCTTGCCCACAAACGTCCAGATCACAGCCGCCACAACCGGCTTGACCACCACCAGCACCGTGGCCAGGCCGGTCACGGTCTGTCCCTGACGCCACAACTCACTGAGCAGCAGCACGGTCACCAACCCGGGGAGCAAAAAACAGAGGCCGCTCACCAGGCCCCCAAGGGTGCCACGACAGCGCCATCCCAGCACCATGGCCAGTTGGCTCGAGGCGGGGCCAGGCAGGGTCTCGCACAGGGCCAATCCCTCGGCAAAGACCTGGGGACCCACCCACTGGCGCTGCTGGACCACCTGATCCCGCATCAGGGCCATGTGGGCCTGGGGACCACCAAAGCCCAGCAAGCCAATGCCCAAGAACACCTGGATCAGTTCAGGCCAGGAGGGACGGTTCACCGCCATGGATTCCGGGGAGATTGGCCTGATCAAGGATCGGCATGGTCCACCGTGGTGGCTTCCAGGTCGTAGAGATGGGCAGCGGTGATGCGGGCCTGGACCAGGTTGCCCACCCGGCCCGACCCCTGCAGATGGACCACCCCGTCCACCTCCGGTGCAAAGCGGCTGCAACGGCCACGCTTTTCCCCGGTGGCGGGGTCTTCCTCCTCCACCAACACGGGCACAACGCGCCCCACCCAGGCTTGATTCCGTCGCTGGGCAATGGGTTGCTGGAGTTGCATGAGCCGGTCGCGGCGCGCCTGGGCCACGTTGTTGGACACGGGGTTGGGCAGGGTTGCCGCGGTGGTGCCCTCCTCTGGAGAGAAGGCAAACACCCCCACATGGTCGAACTGCTGGCGCTGGACAAAATCCTCCAGGTGGGCGAAATGAGCCTCCGTTTCCCCGGGGAACCCCACAATGAGGGTGGTGCGGATGGTGGCATCCGGCAATTGCTGACGCAGGCGATCCAGCAGCACCTCGTTCACGTCCGCCTGCCAGGGGCGATTCATGGCCTTGAGGATTTGCGGGTGGCTGTGCTGTAGGGGAAGGTCCAGATAGGGCAGCACGTTGGGCGTCTCTCGGAACGCCGCCAGCACCTCGGAGGTCAGACCGGTGGGATAAGCGTAGTGGACCCGGATCCAGGGAATCGCCACGGTGCCCAGCAGCCGCAACAACTCCGCCAGCATGGGCTTGCCGTAGCGGTCACGGCCGTAGTTGGTGGTGATCTGGCTGATGAGGATCAACTCCTGCACCCCCTGCTCCACCAGTTGCCGGGCCTCGGCCTGGATGGACTCCATGGAGCGGGAGCGCTGGTTGCCCCGCAGGTGGGGAATGATGCAAAAGGCGCAGCGGTAGTCGCAGCCCTCGGCCACCTTCACGTAGGCCACGGCATGGGTCGTGGTGCGCTTCCGGGGCACGTGCTCATCCGCCAGGAAGGTGGGCACAGCGCTCACCTGCCGGACCCGCTCTCCCGCCACGACCCGCTCCAACACGGAGACAATGTGTTGATAGTCGCCACTGCCTACCACGGCCCGCGCCTCGGGCAGGGCCTCCAGCAGTTTCGCCTGGAAGTGTTGAGCCAAACATCCGGCAATGATCAGTTGTTTCCCCTCCTCCGCCAGCCGCACCAGGGTGCGCACCGATTCCTGACGCGCCTCCTGAATGAAGCTGCAGGTGTTCACTACCACCAGATCAGCGGCGGTCTCGTCACTGCTCACTCCGTAGCCGGCTGCATCCAGCAAGCCCAGCATGTGCTCACTGTCCACCCGGTTTTTCTCACAGCCCAGATGGGCAAAGGCCACGGTGGGACGCATCCCACGGGACCGGGCCATGGCGTCAGGGGCCAGCGCGAAGGGATGGGATGCGTGCAAGGGACTGGCAGAGTGGTGTTGCCATCATGATCCCTCACCCTGGACTGCAATCACCCACGGATGAACCGCTGGCGCCAACTCTTCGGGGAGCAGCGGCCGTTGATCGGCGTGATCCACTTGCCCCCGTTGCCAGGCGCCCCGGGCTGGGGAGGGGACATGGATGCGGTGGAAGCCTGGGCTTTGGCGGATGCCCAAGCTTATGCCAACGGCGGCGCCACCGCAGTGCTGGTGGAAAACTTTGGCGACCATCCCTTTTTCCCCCACCAGGTGCCGCCGGAGACCGTTGCCGCCATGGGGCGAATTGCCACCGCCGTGGTTCGGGCGGTTCCCTTACCGGTGGGCATCAACGTGCTGCGCAACGACGGCGCTGCCGCCTTGGCTGTGGCCGTAGCCAGCGGGGCGCAATTTATCCGGGTGAACGTTCTGAGCGGGGCCATGGTCACCGACCAGGGCCTGATCCAGGGATGCGCTGCCCAGCTTCTGCGTCAGCGACGTCTCCTGGCTGCCGATGACGTCGCTGTGCTGGCGGACGTGCTGGTCAAGCACGCCTTGCCCCTGGCGCCCTTGCCGATGCACACGGCGGTGCAGGACACCCTGGAGCGGGGTGGCGCGGATGGGGTCATCGTGTCAGGCGACAGCACAGGAACTCCAGTGGAACTGGAGGTCTTGCAGCAGGCCCGCCATGCATCACGGGGAGCACCTGTGCTGATTGGCAGCGGCTTCGGGCCAGCCACCGCGGACCGTTTGGGTCCCCTGTGTGACGGAGTGATCGTGGCCTCGGCGCTGAAACGGGACGGCCGACTGTGCAATCCGGTGGACCCTCAACGGGTTGCACAGATGCGGAACCAGTTTCACCCTTGAGGTTGCCCCTGGGACCGTAAACGACGGGATGTGGAGACAGCCAACATGGCACAGCTCAACACGGCCAGCCACAGGGCTGGATTAGCGAACTGGTCAGTTGATTGGGGGTGTGTGGTCTCCCCATGGGTGTGGGGAACGGTGACGGAACCGGGGACATGGGGATGGGCAGATGCGTCGGGAGACCAACTGCCGAGAGCCAGGATGCCGCAGCTAACGCCAGCGAACAACAGGGCTGCCTTTTGGCAACGGTTAGGTGGTTGCGTGGTCATCAAGAGTGTGGAGCTGAGGAAAAGCGACCTCCTGATCATTGTGCCATTCGCTTGTCCATCCTGGTGCTAGGACGGGGGAACACTACGGAGCTTGAATGGGCAGTTCACGGATGATCCGGCGCCACCGCAACGAGTCTGTGGAGCGATGGCCTCGTCTGGCCATGGTTGTTTTGGCCTCCATCGGGGCTGTTGACACAGGACTCATCACTCTCAAACGATGGCAGGTGGTACCGGAACTGGCTTGCCCCGTCACCGGGGACGGGTGCGACATCGTGCTCAACAGCCCCTGGGCCACGGTGTTGGGACAGCCCTTGGCGCTATTCGGCTTTCTGGCCTATGCCACGGTGCTGGTGTTGGCGGTGACGCCCCTGGTGGCGCCCAAGCAAAGCCGCTGGCAGCTCAACCGCACCACGTGGCCCCTGCTCATGCCCCTGTCTCTGGCCATGGCTGTGTTCAGCCTCAGCCTGGTGGGGTTGATGGTGGTGGTGATTCAGGCCTTTTGCTTCTTCTGCCTGCTCTCAGCCGTCCTCTCGGTGCTGTTGTTCTTGATTGCCCTGGTGGGCCACCGTTGGGACGACATGGGGGCGCAGGTTTTCCGGGCGCTGATCGTCGCTCTGGTGGTGGCGGTGGCCTCCTTTGCCTGGATCCAGGCCAGTGATCCTGATCGTCAGGTAGCCAACCCGGACGGCAAGCGTCCACCTGCCATCACCACCCCCAGCAGCGAGGCCCAGGTTGCCTTGGCCGAGCATCTGACGGCCAGTGGCGCCGTGGTCTACACAGCGTGGTGGTGTCCCGCCTGCCGCACGCAGAAGGAGTTGTTCGGCAAGGAGGCCGCCAAGGAACTGGCCATTGTGGAGTGTGCCCAGGATGGCTATAATTCAGAGCCCCAGCGCTGCGAGGCGAAGGAGATTCAGTCCTACCCCACCTGGGAAATTGACGGGGCCTTGCTCACACCGGGGATCAAGAATCCGGAGGAGTTAGCGGATATTTCCGGTTACACAGGGGAACGTCTGTTCCCCACCTTGCCCTCCCGGTCTTCCGCACCCAGCAGTTCGCCTCAGTCATAACATCCTGAAGTTCCTAATCTGAGTCCAGGGTTTCTGGTGCAGTGCTGTGGCCTCCGGCATACCAGCAACCCAACCGTTGAGGCCACACTCAGGGACGGGTTCAGGGAACAGATCAGGGCCAGCGAAGCCAGGCAACAGGGAGAAATGGTGGCGCTGAGGGCAAGCGTGAGGACGTTAAGCGGCAAGCCGGATCGGGTGTTGGAGAGCCTGCTGGTGGCCCAGTGAGCGGCGTGCGCCAAGGCGCTCCAACCAAGATGCTCCCAACGGTCAGGCTTCAATACCCACAGGGCGGCTACTGATGGCCCGGCCCTGTTGCTGGCGGCTGTGGCGGCGCCAGAAGGGCTGTTGAGCCGGGTGATCCAGGCGGTAGTGACCACCCCGGCTTTCACGGCGGAAGCGGGCTGCCTCCAGCAGTAAGAGCCCCAGGGCACAGAGGTGTTCCACCTCCACCCAACGGCGCAGGAGTCCCATGGCCTGGGGAAGGACAGGGTGCCGGTCACCGGGAGCGCTGGTCTTGAGCCAGGCCAACTCCGGCCTGTGGTCCAACCCATGGGCCAGTGCCTGGAGTTGCTGCTGGGCCATGGCCATGGCGTCTTCTCGGCGATTGACTCCCGCCATGGTCCAGCAGAGGTCACGAATCCGGCGGCTGATGTCCCGGGCAGCCACCATGGATGAGCTGGTCACCGCAACAGGAGCGGCGAGACGGTGTACGGGAACGGTGCGGGGGAGATCCAGATCCAAATCCCCCTGCTCCAGTTGGTGGGCGCAGACCAGGCATTCCATCAAGGAGTTGCTGGCCAGGCGATTGGCGCCATGGACGCCGCTGCTGGCCACCTCCCCCAGGGCGTAGAGCCCTGGCACCGTGGTGTGGGCTTGCAGGTCGGTCTGCACCCCGCCCATCCAGTAGTGGGCAGCCGGGGCCACGGGGACAGGCATGGTGAGGGGGTCAATGCCCCAGGCGCGGCAGCGTTCCAGGATGGCGGGGAATTGCCGCAGCAGGCGCTCCTGGCCAATGGGGCGCAGATCCAGCCACACGTGGGTATCCCCACGGCGCACCATGTGCTCAGCCAGGGCACGACTCACCTCGTCACGGCTGGCCAGATTACCGCCCCCCACGGCAGCCACCGGATCACTGCCGTCCAGATTGTGGAGCACAGCCCCCTCCCCACGGGCCGCTTCGCTGATGAGGAAGTGGGGCGCTCCCGGAATCATCAGCGCCGTGGGGTGAAACTGCACAAACTCCAGATCCCGCAACGCGGCCCCGGCGCGGTAGGCCATCACCACCCCGTCTCCACTGGCGAGAGGGGGATTGGTGGTTTGGGCAAACAGGCGGCAGCCACCACCACTGGCCAACACCACGGCCCCGGCCCGCAGCCAGCCGACCACGCCAGCCGCCATGAGTTGCAAGCCACAACAACGCCGGCCGTCCCGCCAGAGTTGCAACACCACGGCGTCGTTGTGCTGGTGCAGGCGGGGCCGTTCCCGCACCCTGGCCTGGAGCACCTCCACGATGGCCCGACCGGTTTGATCCGCTGCGTGGAGCACCCGCCGCTGGCTGTGGGCCGCCTCGATGGTGCGGCTCAACTGCCCCCCCTGGCGATCAAAGCGCACCCCCAACGACAGGAGCCGCTCCACACAGCGGGGCGCCTGCTCCACCAGCAGCCGCACGGCACGGGGTTCACAGAGCCCGGCGCCTGCAGCCAAGGTGTCGTGGAAGTGGGCCTCAGTGGAGTCGTCCGGACCCAGCGCCGCGGCAATACCCCCCTGGGCCCAGCGGCTGGCAGAGCGGGCCCGGGAATCCTTGGTGAGCAGGAGAACGTTGAGCTGGACCGGCAACGCCAGGCAGGCCATGAGGCCGGCAGCGCCACTGCCCACAACCACCACGTCCCATGCCTGGTCAAAGATGGGGCAATCAGGCTTCAGCGGTACTGACCGTCGTTGATGCGGTCAAAACCCACGTTCAGCGCCACCTCAGGATCCGTCACGGTGAAGTTGTCCTTGTACTTCTCGAACAATTCCTGCTGCCGCTGGGTCAGGTCCAGGCTGAGCACGTCGTCAATGCTTTCATAGGGGCCGCCAACAACAATTTTGCCCGCCAGGGTGGGATACATGCCGGGGAACTGCTGGAAGCGCCGCACGGAAGCATTGTTCAAGTCCACCAGACCTGCTTGTTGCTCCGCCAATTTGGCATCAGCGGCATTGCGCAACTCAACAGCCAGGGCGGTCTTCGGCGCCATGGTGCAGAGCAGCCCAATGGCCATCACTGCCGCCAGCAGCCAAGTACCAAGACGCTTCATCGGAATCGTGCCACGGATCATCGGGAAGTGGCCTCGTTAGGGCCCCCAGCAGCTTGGCAGACGGAAGGAGTAAATCCTGCGTTCAGGGGCAGGGCTTTTGCAGTTCTTCAAGGAAACGCCGGCAGAGAAGCACTCCCTGACCTGGGGAAACCGTAAATTCCAGGGCACAACAAAACACGGCCAGTTACGAAGTACAGCCAACGGGCTGGATCCTCCTTCTCGATCTCAACTTCCGGGCGCACCATGCAAAGCAGCGGCGCCGCTGCGCCCCGATGCCTTGGCCTTGCGGGCGCTGGCTTTGGCTGCTGCCTTGGCCCGCTTGGCTGCCACTTTCTCCTGGACAACTCGGGCGCGAACCGCGGCGGCGGCCGCCTCCCGCTCCTCCGCTTTCTTCTGGCAATAGAAGGCGTAGTCCCCCTGGTAGAGCACCAACTCCCCATCCCGCAATTCCACGATGCGGTTGGCGGTCTGACGGATGAAGTAGCGGTCGTGGGAGATGATCAGCGCCGCCCCTTCGTAGGCCTGAAGGGCCTCCTCCAGCATGGCCTTGGCGGGAAGATCCAAGTGGTTGGTGGGCTCGTCCAGCAGCAGCAGGTTGCAAGGGGTCAACAGCAGCTTGGCCAGGGCAAGGCGTGCCTTTTCTCCACCGCTGAGCTGGGCCACCACCTTGAACACCCTGTCTTCCGTGAAGCCAAAGCGGCCCAGCATGGTGCGTATCCGGGTTTGGCTCCAATCTGGCGCCACCTGGGTGACGGTCTCCAACACTGTGAGGCGGGAGTCCAGTGCCTCGGCCTGGTTCTGGGCAAAGAAGCCGGGAATCACCTGATGGGGCCCCAGCCGGGCTGTGCCCTCCGTGGGCTGCTCCGTGCCCATGAGCAACCGCAGCAGGGTGGATTTGCCAGCACCGTTGGGACCCACAAGGGCAATGCGTTGCCCCCGCTCCACATGGAGATGGGCCCCCAGGAAGAGAATCTGGTCCCCATAGGCGTGGGTGAGGCCCTCAATGCACGCCACCTGCCGGCCGGAGCGGGGCGCCGGGGGAAAACAAAACCGAGGCCCATCCAAGGGGCTGTCGGTGGCTTCCAGCCGCTCCACCTTGGCCATGGCCCGCTCCCGGCTCTTGGCCTGGCTACTGCGGGTGGCGCTGGCCCGAAACCGCTCCACAAAGGCCTGCTGCACCGCCAGCTCCTTCTGCTGTCGCTCAAAGGCCACCTGCTGCGCTTGGCGCTCCAGTTGTTTCTGGGTTACAAAATCGCTGTAGTTACCCAGGTAGGTGCGGGCCATGCCCCGCTCGATCTCGACGATGCGGTTACAGAGGCGATCCAGGAATTGCCGGTCATGGCTGACCACCACCATGGGCAACCCCAGGCCCAGGAGATACCCCTCCAGCCATGCAATGGTGTCCAGGTCCAGGTGGTTGGTCGGCTCGTCCAGCAGCAGCAGGTCCGGCTCCTGCAGCAGGATGCGGGCCAAGCCGATGCGCATCTGCCAGCCACCGGAGAAGTGGCCCACCGGCCTCTCCAGGTCCGTGACCGTAAATCCCATGGTGGGCAGGATTCGCTCAATCCGGCTTTCCAGGGTGTAGCCGTCCAGGGCTTCAAAGCGCTGCTGCAGGGCGCCCAACTCCTGGATCAGCTCATCCAGGGCAGACCCCGTGGCGGTGGCCATGGCCTGCTCCACCACGTCAAGGCGCTCCAGCACCCCACTGGCCTCCGCAAACGCCCGGAACAACTCCTGGCGGACACTGCGCCGGGGGTCCAGATCCAGTTCCTGTTGCAGGTAGGCAATCACCAACCCGTTGGGGCGAATCACCTGCCCCGTGGTGGGCTCCTCCAACCCGGCGATCATGCGCAACTGGGTGGACTTACCGGCGCCGTTGATCCCCACCAGACCAAGGCGCTCGCCAGCCTTTACCTCCCAATGCACATCCTTGAGCACCTCACCGGTGCTGTACATCTTCGAGATGCCCTCGAGACGTAACACAGACAATTCAACGGTCCAATTCTGCGAACCTTAGCAAAAGGACTTAACCTCCTGAAGAGCTCCCTTAGCTCAGTTGGACAGAGCAGCTGCCTTCTAAGCAGTCGGTCGTTGGTTCGAATCCAACAGGGAGCGTGCTAAGGGCAAGGCCAGGTTGGCAGCCTTGCGCCTACAATCTCCTCCAATCCACCACCTCCCATGGTTGAACCTCTGCTCTGTGGCATCGTTCTGGGCTTGGTGCCCATCACCATCCTGGGTCTCTTTGTGAGCGCCTACAACCAATACCGCCGTCAGGGGGGAATGTTCGAGGGCTAGGTAGCGCCCGTGGCCCGTCGGAGCAGCAGCACTGTGGTGCCCCCGTAGCGGTGGCGGCTGCCCAGTTGCCAGCCGGGCAGGGTTGTGGGTGGTTGGCGGCTTGTGCATTCCAACAGCAGCAGGCCGGTCGGCGTCATGACACCCGAGGCGGCGATGGCCATGGCCACGGGTTCATGGAGGCCCCCGTTGTAGGGGGGGTCGGCGTAGACCAAGGCAAAGGGCTCTTGTGGCTCTGTTGAGTGTTTCCAGGCGCGAAGCCAGGCCAGCACCTCCCGACGGTGAAAGGCAAAGGTTTGGGGTGGACGGCAGACCAACTCCAGGTTGTGGCAGGTCATGGCGGCGGCACGGCCGTGGCGCTCCACCGCCGTGACATGGGCAGCGCCGTGGAGCAGGGCTTCACAAGCCATGGCGCCACTGCCACTGAACAGATCCAGCCAGCGGGTCCCCCCCACCTGCTCCCTCAGCAGGTTAAACACCGACTGCCGCACCCGCGCCGGTGTGGGGCGGGTGATGGTGCCCGGTGGACTCCGTAGACGTCGCCCGTCACTGAGGCGCAACGCTCCATGGCCACCACCGTGCGGCATGGCCCTCAGCAAGGCAGGTGTTCCAGCCAGCGGGCCAGGATCCGCTGACCACAGGAGCCGGATTTTTCCGGATGGAACTGGGTGGCCACCAGCGCACCATGGACAATGGCCGCGGTGACCGGTTGCCGGCCCACCATCACGTGGGCCGCCACCATGGCAGCCTCCTCAGGCACGGCACCATAGGAATGCACGAAATACACCCATTGGTTCTCGTCTGGAGGAAACAGAGGGCAATTGTCGGTAGAGACGAGCGGTTGCCAGCCCATGTGGGGAACGGGTTCATCCGCCGTGGGCTTGAGGGGCTCCACCGTGCCTGGCACCAGGTTCAACCCCGCCAACCGGCCCTCGGCGCTGCCACTGAACAACAATTGCAGCCCCAGACAGATGCCCAGCAGGGGACGGTCCTGGTAGACCCAACGGCCAATGGGTTGAATCAGGTCACGGTCCGCCAACTGGGTCATGGCGGGATCAAAGGCACCCACCCCTGGCAACACCAATGCCACACCGCCGGAATCCTCCCACCGGCGCAGATCTGCGCCGGTGCAGAGGTGCTGACAGTGGCCCCCCAGCCGTTGCAGGGATTTGGTGACGGAGTGGAGGTTCCCCATGCCGTAGTCAATGATTCCCAGGAGAGGGGGCTTGGTGATGGTCATTGGTGCTGCTCGGGATGCTCCAGGCGTGTGCCCCTCGATAGGGGCAGGTGATTGAGGTGGTGAATCAGCCCATAGAGACGCCCCATGCAGCGGTGATCAAATTGAAACTGCAGTCCTGGGACCATTCCTTGTTCGCTCCTGTGGGTGAAGGATTCAATGGCTCCCTCCAGCAGCAAGTCGGAGAATAGGTGGTTGATGCCCTTCAACTGCTCATCGGTGGGCGCTCCGTGGAGCAGCAGTTGCAAGCGCTCCCCGCCCAGGAAGTGGCAGCGATGGAAGACCCGATAAAAGCGGCGGATGACCCCCACGGCGGCCTCCACAGAGTCCACCTGGTCGTAGATTCGGGCATCCGCGGGGGACACCATGCCCCGCTCCTCCACGGACTTCACCATGTAGCTCTTCCAGCGTTGCCAGTAGTCGTCACCGGCAGGAGCCAGCAGCACCACGGGGATGGGGACGGTCTTGGCGGTCTGAATCAAGGTGAGGGCCTCGAACAACTCGTCCAACGTGCCCACACCTCCCGGCATGGCCACCAGGGCATCGCTCTCCCGCAGCAGGAAGTGTTTTCGGGTGAAGAAGTAGCGAAAGACCACCAGCTTGCTTTGGGGGTCGATGTAGCGGTTTGCAGCAAACTCGAAGGGCAGGTGAATGTTGAGGCCGTAGCTCTTGTCTTGTCCAGCACCGCGGTTGGCAGCTTCCATCACCCCTCCCCCTGCCCCGGTAATCACCTCAAAGCCCGATGCCGCCAATTGCCGAGACAGGTCTACCGCCTGCTGATACACGGCAGTCTCCGGCGGCACCCGGGCGGACCCCACCACCCCCACCTTGCGGCGGTAACGGTGGGGACAGAAGACACTCAACCCATCCCTGATATCAGACAGGGTCCCGTCAAGAAACGCCCAGTCGCTCCGCTCCCGGGTTGTCTGGCCGATGGCCACCAAGTGACGCAATACCCCTTCCACCAGCTCTCCATGGCCGTGGTCCGCCAACTGGTCTGCCAACGCCAGGATGCGCTGACGCAACGGGGTGGAGCAGGAATCAGAGGTATTTGGCAATGGTGCTGGATAGCGTGGTCTTGGGGACAGCTCCCACCACCGTATCGACCCGCTGACCGTCCTTGAACACCATCAGGGTAGGGATGCTGCGAATCCCCAGTTGACCGGCCACAGAGGGGTTCTCGTCCGTATTGAGCTTCACCACCTTGATCTTCCCATCCAACTCGGCAGCAATCTCGTCAATGATGGGCGCCACCATGCGACACGGTCCACACCAGGGGGCCCAAAAGTCCACCAACACGGGAACTTCGCTTTTAAGCACGTCCGCCTCGAAGGAGGCGTCGGTCACTGGGGCGGCGTTCGACATGTTGCTGGTTATTTTGGAACATTAAGCGTAGCAGAAGACAGCCCCCTTCAGCGGCCCATGCCAAGTTGCTGGGCTTTTTGATACACCTTCCCCTCGCTCAGCAGGGATGGGGCCACCACGATCTCCACTTGGTGCATCTCCTTGATGGTGCGCACCCCCAGAGTGCCCATGGAGGTGTGCAGAGCCCCCATGAGGTTGTGGGTGCCGTCGTCCAACTGGGCAGGACCACGGAGAATCTGTTCAAGGCTGCCCGTGGTGCCCACCCGGATCCGGGTGCCCCGGGGCAACACCGGCGACGGGGTGGCCATTCCCCAGTGAAACCCCCGCCCTGGTGCTTCCGTTGCCCGGGCAATGGGAGAACCAACCATCACCCCGTCGGCCCCACAGGCGATGCACTTGCAAACGTCCCCACCGGTGACGATGCCCCCGTCGGCAATGACGGGTACATAGGGGCCACCGCTACGCTCCACGTCGTCCCGTGCGGCGGCACAGTCGGCAATGGCTGTGGCTTGGGGAACCCCCACCCCCAGCACACCCCGGGAGGTGCAGGCCGCGCCAGGACCAATACCCACCATCACCCCCGCGGCGCCAGCCTGGATGAGCTCCATGCACACTCCGTAGGTGACGCAGTTGCCCAGTACCACCGGCACGGGCATCTCCTGGCAAAACGCTTTGAGGTCCAGCGTGTTCTGGCCAGGGGGGCTCTGGTGACGGGTGGAGACCACCGTGGCCTGGACAAAGAACACGTCCGCCCCCGCCTGGGCCACGGCACGACCGAAGGCCATGGCCCCCGCCGGGGTGGCGCTCACTGCGGCAATGCCCCCGGCCTTCTTGATCTCCCGCACCCGCTCCAGGATGAGTTCTTCCCGAATCGGTGCGCTATACAACTCCTGCATCAAGCCCACAAAGCCGTCGCCCTCCACCGCGGCGATCCGCTCCAGGGCGGCGCCGGGATCGTCGTAGCGGGCTTGCAGACCCTCCAGATTCAGGACCCCCAGGGCGCCCAACCGGGATAACTGCACGGCCATAGGCACATCCACCACGCTGTCCATGGCGCTGGCGAGGATGGGCATGGGGCGTTCAATGCCCCCCAGGGTCCAATGGGTCTGCACAAGGGAAGGATCCACTGTGGCGCTGCCAGGGACAAGGGCAATCTCGTCAATGCCATAGGCCCGTCGCACATGGCGAACCTGGCTCAGTTGAATGTCCACGGGTTGTCCAAAGGCAGTCCATGGAGCGTATCAAGACGGACGAACCTGCCGCGGAGACCAGGGCCATGGCAAGCTGTTCATCCTGGACCACCGC